>JAQUIG010000045.1 GCA_028683435.1 Desulfuromonadaceae bacterium
GCCGTACTACGGCCAGAGTGGTTGAGATTACTGCAGATTGCGTCAGAATCGTGAGCGAAGGAAGTATCGAAGAGATTCCCGCCGAATCTGTAGTGCTTGCGGTTGGCACACGCTCCAACAATTCGCTGCATAAAGTTATAGCAGCAAGCGGCATTCCGTTTCGTGTCGTTGGGGACGCGTTTCAACCGGCCATGGTGCTAGATGCCATTCATCAAGGTTTTACCGCCGGTTGCGAGATCGGCTGAGATTGAACTACTAAGGGGAATATATCATGAAAAAAGTGCTTTTTGCGTTAATGCTGACGATGTTGCTGGCGGGACCGGCTGCGGCCATTATGGTGGCCGGCACTGCTATTGAGCCGACTGTGATCGTCAATGAGCGGCCGCTTCAGCTAAACGGTTATGGAATCCGCACAAAATGGTGGGTGAAGGTGTATATCGGTTCGCTCTACACCGCCAAGCCGATGTCTGTGGCGGCCGACGTGATGGCTGATCCGTCCGATAAATTAATCCGGCTAAACTTTTTGCACAGCAAGGTAGATAGAAAAAAAATTACCGAGGCAATCAGAGAAGGTTTCACAAACACCCGCATGGACGAATCCGCTGTGGCAAAACAATTTCTCGCTCTGTTCCGTCGCGATTTTATGCGTGGCGATACGGTAGATCTGGTTCTTGGCGGCGATGGTGTGGTGGTTTACAAACATAATAACCAGGCTATGGGAACAATCACATCAAAGCAGTTGGTCAGGGGTATCCTTGGAATATATCTGGGACCGATGCCTGCCGACAAGGACCTTAAGAGCGGGATGCTTGGCAAGAATTAGCCGGGAAGCCGTACATGACCATTTCCCGCAGGTTCTGGAATGGCTCCGGACACAATCATAACCGACAAGGAGCAGAAAATGGCGCAAATCTATTCCACCTCTATCGAGCTGAGATTTTCCGACCTTGACGCCTATGGCCATGTGAACAGCGCTGTCTACTTCACTTATCTGGAAACGGCGCGGGTCAAACTGTTTCATGATTTCTTCAAAGAGGTCACGGCACAGGGGATTTTTACCGTCGTCGCACGGGCGGAATGTGACTTCAAGATCCCGATCACGCTCTACGACGAGGTCATTGTTACGCTCTGGTTAGCCAAAACGGGGCGTTCGAGTTTTGATCTGGAGTATCGGGTCCATGACGGTCATGAGAAAACCTACGCCACCGCACGCACGACAATGGTTTGCTTTGACAGTATCAAGAATGTACCAATGCCGCTGCCCGAGAGCATCAAGGCGATGGCATGACAGTTACCAATAAAGGGGCACCTATCGATATGAACAGTTCCGATCAGATCCAGAGCGAAACAAGTGACTCTATTCTTACCCTCCGCATCAACCGGCCGGACAAAAAAAATGCCCTGAATCTCGGCATGTACCAGGCCATGGCGGATGGTCTCAGGGCGGCGGACCGTGATGATGCCGTGCGGGTAATTCTGATCACCGGTGGCGAAGAGTGCTTTACCAGCGGTAATGACCTGGCCGACTTTCTCTCTGCACCACCGACCGGCCCGGAAAGTCCGGTCATGCAGTTTCTCCGCGCGATCAGCGAAACGCGCAAACCGCTGGTGGCTGCGGTCAATGGCCTGGCGGTAGGAATCGGCGTTACGATGCTGCTGCACTGCGATCTGGTCTATGTTGGCAAAAGTGCCACCTTCCAGATGCCGTTCGTTAATCTGGGGCTCTGCCCTGAGGCCGGCTCAACGCTTCTCCTCCCACGGATAATGGGACACCAGCGGGCTGCCGAACTCCTGCTTCTGGGTGAGGTATTTAATGCCGACACGGCCCGGAGCCTTGGGATAATTACCGAAGTCTACCCGGACGGAGATGTTCTGACGGTTGCCCGGAACAGGGCACTGCAGTTGGCAGCCCAACCGGCGGCCGCCGTGCGTCTGGCCAAGGAGCTCTTAAAGCGTGACTATGCTCCACAATTGCGGGAAACCATCGCTGAAGAGGGGAAACAGTTCACGGTCCGCCTGAAGTCACCTGAAGCGGCCGAGGCGCTGCAGGCTTTCATGCAGCGGAGAAAACCGGATTTTTCACGATTCTGGTAGCAAGTACATACCGGTAATCAAGGAGTAACCCATGGTATTGCTCAACCCGAAACAGCTGGCAGAAACCCATCCCGATCCGACATTAAATGCAATCCTACGTAAGACGGTCGTTTTTTTTGAGGCCAAGGGAAAGAAACAACTCAAGCAGGACGATTTTGACCGCGTCTGGTATGCCGACTTTCTCGACTTCGTGAAGCGTGAGCGGATCTTCGCAACACTGCTGACCCCGACCGGTTATGGAGACACTGACTGCCGCTGGGATACCTCGCGCCTCTGCGCCTTCAATGAAGTGCTCGGTTTTTACGGCCTCTGCTACTGGTACGCCTGGCAGGTGACGATCCTTGGCCTCGGACCGATCTGGATGAGCGGCAACGAAGAGCTGAAGCGGAAAGCGGCGCAGTTGCTGAATGACGGGGAGATCTTCGCCTTCGGCCTGTCGGAGAAGGAACATGGCGCCGACATCTACGCCACCGACATGCTGCTGGTGCCGACAGCTGAAGGCAGCTACTTGGCCAACGGAGACAAATACCACCTTCTGCATTGCCCTTATGGATATAGATCACTTCAAAAAGGTAAACGACATATATGGTCATTTGGCAGGTGATATGGTCTTGGGGAAGGTCGCTGCCATGATGGATAAAACCCTCCGCAAGACCGAATTTTGCGGCCGCTATGGAGGTGAGGAGTTTCTGGTCGTGCTGACGCAAACGGACTGCAAAAGGGCGCTAAACGCCGTAGAACGAGTACGTGGTAATATCGAATGTCTTACGTTTCCGGATATTGATACCAGCTTCAAGGTTACCGTTTCTATAGGGCTTGCTGAATATCGTAAGGGTGAGGTGGTAAACGATGCCATTGCCCGTGCAGACAAAGCCATGTACAGGGCCAAGGGGATTGGGAGAAATCGCATTGAAACAGTCTTGTAATCTGTTTTATGCTTTACTATTTGAGCAGATTGAATTCATCAATTATCCTTTGACGATATGCCGTGATATCTCTTTCAAGAGACTGGAGAGTCGCAACCTTCTGTTTGATGCTGTTTAAATGCGTGCCAAGCAGCTCTATCAGGCGCGGCATGATTTTTTCAGGAATTTTCTGTTCCTTGTCAAACAGGTCGGCCAGCTCCTTCATCTCTTCAAGAGAAAGCCCCAGTTCCTTTACCTTCAGTACAAATTTAAAACGCTTGATATCTTCCTTTTCATAATACCGTACTTTGCCCTCTGTCCGCTTGGGAGATTCTACGAGCCCCATCTTTTCATAGAGCCGGATTGTCCTTGTCGTGATGCCTAACGTTTCCGCCAAGTCACTTATCTGCATATGATTTTCATTACTTAATCTCATACTTCTCCTTAATGTCAACTACACTTATAAGGCAAGTATCTTTATATTGTCAAGAATATTTGGGGTGTCCGTATGTTGACGACGGCCAACCTCAAATCGATTCACGTAACTTGGTTGACATTCGCTGCCGATATTCAACAATTTCCTTGCGCAGGGAAGAGAGTTTCGCAACCTTGTCATCAATCATATCAATATGCACATCAAGAATATTGACAAGTTCAGGAATCAATTGGTCGGTTTTTTTTGCCTCTCCATAGACTCTATAGAGGTTCTTGAGCTCTTTAATAGTAAGACCCAAATCCTTTAATTTAAGGATAAATTTGACCCTGCGGACCATATACGGAGTATAGCCCCGGTTACCTCTGTCGAGCCGTTCAACAGTTTCTATAATCCCCTCTTCTTCCCAATAACGCAAAGTCCTCGTAGAAATTCCCAATTCGTTACAAAGCTCACCTATTGGCATGATATCGCCATGTTCTTCTGTCGTTGCAGCCATATTACCCTCTCAAAGGTATGCCGATTGAGCAGCATAGTATTTCAATACTTGAAAGTATAACGTTAACGTCAATAAAATAATATCAAAAACGTATATTAATCATATTAACCTGCTGAAAATAACGCCATTATATAAGAAATATATCAAAAATACCCGATACTTAGAAAAGTATAAATTCAAATTACATGGTGTTGTCATAATGATGTTAATTTTTATATTGACACTAACGTCAAAGAAATATATTTAGTACACAATGCAGTGCTAACCAAACGACTGTTGTCATTTAAAAACAGGCCTACTGGGTGCTTATACCATTGAGGTAGATTTAGCACCAATGATCTGTGCGTAAACGTCAAACAGCAAGGTGTCTTCTCAGAAATTTTCAGCCGTATAAGGGATCATGAAGTCAGGCTCCCTCGTCTTTATGCTAGGATGAAGGGTTTAATGGGGCGGCAGCATTAACCAGGAATGGAGGCATTAAAATGAAGAAGAAAATGAATAAGGGATTGTTAGTTGTTCTGTTTACGGTTCTGGCATTTGCGTCAAATGGATTTGCAACAGAGCTGAAGTTGTTGTCTGCTTATGCACCAAACTTCATTTTTAACGTAGGCGCTACCGACAATTTCAAGAAAAATCTGGAAAAAAAATCCGGTGGAAAGCTGAAAATCAAGCAGTTCGGGCCCGATGTTATTCCCACCTTTGAACAGTTCCAGCCGGTACAATCGGGAGTATTTGATCTTAACTTTACCCATGCGACCTACCATGCCGGAACAATCGGTGTTGGTGTCGCCATGGATGCAACCATTGCAGATCCGGTCAAGCGCAGAACATCCGGCCTGTTTGATCTCCTTGACAAGGAATACAACAAACTGGGCATGAAGCTTGTTGCACTTCCTCCGGTGGCTCCCTACCATTTTATTACGAAAAATGCTCTGAACGGCCAGAAGCAGAGCTTGAAAGGCATGAAGATGCGCAGTAACCCGAGTCTTCAGAATACCATCCTGGCACTGGGTGGTTCGCCGGTCACCATGGCTGGCGGAGAGGTCTACACCGCTTTGCAAAAGGGCGTTATTGATGGTGCTGCCTGGACTCTGGTGGGTGTCAAGGACTTCAAATGGCAGGAAGTTGCCGGCTACATGGTCCGTCCGGTTTTTGGCTCCATCTCCATGATGATCACCATGAACCTTAAAAAATACAATTCGCTGCCACCTGAACAGAGAAAATGGATCGATGAGGCGGGCAAGCAGACCGAACTGGATAGCGATGCCTTTTTCAAGAAAATGATTGATGGTGAAATGGTCTTTCTTAAAAGCAAAGGGATGAAAGTAACCAACATGAATGCCGATGATGCAAAAAATGTTGAAAAATACTGGAATGACGGCCTCTTTAAGATGGCGGAACAGACCTCTGGCGCTTCCGCCAAAAGCTTCCAGCAGCTGGCTGTTAAAAAAGGGATGTTAAGATGACAGCAACAAGCAGCAATAACCCCTCACTGGCCATCCTTCACAGGATGGCCAGTATTCTCGATCAGGTGACAAAGGTGAGTTACAATCTGAGCGGATTGGCAATGGCCTCAATGCTCTGCCTGGTTATTAATGAAGTGGTGATGCGTTATTTTTTTAATGCACCGACTACCTGGTCCAGTGACGCGAACCAGTGGTTGTTTGCCCTTACCGTCATGCTTGCGCTCCCGGAAATAACCAGAGTCAACGGCAACGTCGCAATAACGGTCATACTCGAAAGGATGCCCCGGCGCAGGAGGGAAATCTTTGGCAGAATCCTTGCCATCATCAGTTTTATGGCCTGCCTGCTGGCGTTCTATATCTCCGGGACTGAAACCTTACGGCAGTTGTGCAACGGAATTACAACAACCTGGGTACGACCTATTCCCAAATGGTGGATATCGGTGGTTATTCCCTTTGGCTTCCTGCTGAGCAGCATCCAGTTTTTACGCTTAGGGCTGAAACCCGCTCCACAAATCGAAGAATAGGAGATATTTCATGGACTGGGGCACTACGTTAACACTTTCCATAATCGTACTTTTGCTGTTATTTGCCACAGGTATGCCGGTATTTATCGCATTTCTGGTTGTTAATGCCCTTGGCGTTTTCATGCTGATGGGGGCCACCGGATTCGGGATGTTTGCGAACAGCCTCTACAATACTATTACCCAGGATTCCCTGATGGCAATACCCCTGTTTATTCTGATGGGGGAGATCCTGTTTAGGTCAAATGCGGTTGAGATCCTTATCGATTCTATCGACAAGATGGTTGGCAATGTTCGTGGGCGCCATTACGTCCTGGTAACGGTCCTTGCGACGGTATTCGGAGCCTTAAGCGGCTCGGCAGTGGCAGTAGCAGCCATGCTTGGCCGCTCCATAATGCCGATTATGGAAGAGCGAGGCTACAACAGAAAACTTTCCATCAGTGCGATCTTGGGGGGGGCAAGCCTTGCACCGATCATTCCGCCAAGTCTCCTTGTTGTCATGATCGGTTCCATGGTAGACACGTCTATTGCCAAACTGCTCATCGCCGGTATTCTCCCTGGGCTGGTGCTGGCTGCGATGATGATAACGTATACCTATATCAGAATCCTTCGGGATCCCACCCTTGAACCGCCACGCGATGCTATTGTTAAACCGCGCGCAAGCGGTAAGGAGTTCATGACCGCACTGGTCCGGACGCTGCCGTTCCTCGTGGTCATCTTTTCAGTTATGGGGCTGATCCTGTTGGGGGTTGCCACGCCCAATGAATCAGCAGCAACCGGTGTTGTCGGTTCATTAATAGCGGCGGCCATATTCAGGAAGTTGTCATTCAAGATGATTTACCAAGCACTCCTGGGTACCTGCTCGGTCAGCACGATGATCCTGATCATCATTGCAACCTCCATGCTTTTCGGGCAGTTGCTTTCCTTTACCGGGGCAACGAGCGGGCTCGTAACGGTGGCAACCGAGATGAAACTATCGGGTATAGCGACGTTTTTTGTGCTGATGCTGATCCCGTTTATTCTCTGCATGTTCATCGATCTGTTTGCCGTTATGCTGGTTGCCATACCGATCTATGATCCATTACTTACGGTCTATAATTTTGATCCGATCTGGTTCTGGACGCTGTTTCTGATCAACATGACCCTCGGGAGTCTGAGTCCGCCGTTCGGCTATACTATTTTTGCCTTGAAAGGCGCTGCGCCGGAGCTCTCCATGGATGATGTCTATGCCGGCGCCTGGCCGATGGTGTGGCTGTTTTTGGCGGGGATGATACTATTCTACATTTTCCCGTCTATCGTGACGTTTTTGCCCGGACTTGTAGGATAGAAAATAAAAATACGCCATAAAACAGGGGGCTAATAATGATACCGCAAATTAAAAAAATACTGTATGCAACGGATCTTTCCGAGAGCGCTAACCACGCATTTGGCTATGCTTTGAGCCTCGCCTTAAGTAATGATGCAAAAATATCCATTATCACTGTCTATGAAAAACTGACACACAACATAAATATTGAGATGCGGTCTGAAGATTTCAAGACGGCTAAAATCAAATTGGCGGAAAAAATAAATTCACAATTGGTACACTTCGAAAACAAGCAAAATATCGAGTTTGACTACAAAGATATGATCGATGACATTTTTGTCAACTACGGTCTGCCCGAAGTAGAAATTACCGAACTAGCCAAAAAAGAGAATTATGATGTAATTGTAATGGGCACTCATGGGCACGGTTTTTTGTTTAGCCCTTTAATCGGAAGCACAGCTAAAAAGGTTGTAAAGCTAAGCAAAGTTCCGGTTTTGGTTGTGCGCTTACCGGAAAAAATAGAAAAATAGAACAACACTCAACTCTGAAATTGTGAACAGCCGTAAAGGAGAATAGTTATGTCAAACGCAGAACGTGCCGGCGATGAAGGCATCAGCCTTCTGTACACCCTGAGCAAGGAAGAACTGGTCAAGATTATTGTCGATGATGCGAAAAACTGGCTGGCCCATGACGGTCTCTGGTTCCAGGCGATTGAGAAGCGTTATGGCATTGATGTGGCCGTGGATGCCGACATAGAGGCGTGGCGATACTTTACCGTCATTGAAGCAAAACGTATCATGGATCGCCTCGGAATAAAACCCGGAGGGGGAATTCCTGCGCTGACTGAATGCCTTAAACATCGATTTTATGCACGCCTGAACCTGCAGGAAAGTTCTGAAGTGACGGATACACGAGCCGTTTTCAAAATGCTTGACTGCCGGGTGCAATCCGCACGCAAGCGCAAAGGGTTGGCGGATCACCCCTGCAAATCGGTTGGAATTGTGGAATATGGCGAATTTGCGAGGACCATCGATCCACG
Source organism: Desulfuromonadaceae bacterium (assembly GCA_028683435.1). Classification (GTDB taxonomy): domain Bacteria; phylum Desulfobacterota; class Desulfuromonadia; order Geobacterales; family Pseudopelobacteraceae; genus JACRCG01. The sequence continues at coordinate 8,264 of JAQUIG010000045.1, forward strand.
CATCAGCACCCGTTGCATCGCCTGTCCGCCGGACCCGCATCCTGAAGAGTACTGGTGTGCCTGGGAGTTCACTTTACAGGAATAATCGAGTCGTAGAGGAGATCATCATGCAGGATGCTTTAGAGTCGTACAAAGCGAAACATAAACTACGTTTTGTGACCGCCACCAGTCTTTTTGACGGACACGACGTCTCGATAAACATCATCCGCAGGATTCTTCAGGCATCAGGCGCTGAAGTCATCCATCTGGGGCATAACCGTTCTGTTGATGAAATTGTTACCGCGGCAATCCAGGAAGATGCCCACGGCATCAACATCAGCAGCTATCAGGGGGGGCATGTCGCCTTCTTCAAATACACCATGGATCTTCTGCGCGAGCGTGGGGCCGGTCATATCAAGGTCTTCGGCGGTGGCGGTGGCGTGATCATACCTGAAGAAATCAAGGAGATTGAGGCGTTCGGAGTCACCAAGATTTTTTCACCTGAGGATGGACGGCGCATGGGTCTGCAGGGAATGATCAACTGCATGCTTGAACAGTGCGATTTCAGTCTTGGGCGTGACCCGGAAGAAGAGTTGGCAAAGCTGGAAAACCAGGATATTCGCGCTATCAATACCATCATCACCCTTGCCGAGGATTCGGTACACAGTGGTAGTGACGATGGGTATGGCAAACTGCGTGACAGAGTAAGAGTGATGGGGAAACCGACGCCTGTCCTGGGGATTACCGGCACCGGTGGCGCCGGCAAGAGCACCATGAGTGACGAACTGGTACTCCGTTTCCTGCATGATTTCCCTGAAAAGAGCGTCGCCATCCTGGCGGTTGATCCATCCAGACAGAGAACCGGCGGCGCGCTATTGGGTGATCGTATCCGTATGAACTCCATCACGGGCAAACGGGTCTACATGCGTTCGCTGGCAACGCGGGATTCACACTCCGAGCTTTCCGCGGCGATTCAGGATGCGCTCGATGTGGTTCGGGCATCCGGTTTTGATCTGATTGTGGTTGAAACCTCCGGCATCGGCCAGGGAGATGCCTCGGTCGTCACTATCTGCGACCTGTCCCTCTATGTGATGACCTCTGAATTCGGCGCCCCGACACAGCTGGAAAAGATCGATATGCTTGATTTTGCCGATCTGGTCGCCATTAACAAATTTGACCGTAAAGGGTCAGAAGATGCCTTGAAGAACGTCAAGAAACAGTATCGGCGCAACCGCGTCATGTTCGATGTCCCGGACGAACAGATCCCGGTCTATGGCACGATCGCGTCCCAGTTTAACGACCCGGGGACATCGGTGCTGTATCTCGCACTGCTTGGCAAACTGAACGAGAAAAAAGGGAGCGCTTGGCAATCGAGGCTCGTTATCAGGGAGCATGACAGCTTGGGCAAGACAATTATTCCGGTTGATCGTATCCATTATCTGGGAGAAATCGCCCAAACTGTCCGTAGTTATCGCAAGACGGTTATTCAGCAGTGCGCTGTTGCCAGGTCGTTGTACCAGCTGAAAGCGGTTCAAGGGATGGTGGAGGAGGGTTCGGCCGCATCGTTGGAAATGGCGTGTCTCGCGCAGACCAATGATGCCAAACTCCACGAAGAGCCTCGCCAGCTTTTGTCCTGCTGGGATGAGCTGAAACGGTCATATCGTCAGGAAGCCCTGATCACCAGGGTTCGCGATAAAGAGATTCGCACCGAGCTGTTTACCACGAGCCTTTCCGGCACCCGAATCCCCAGGGTCTCTGTCCCCGGTTTTGATGACTGGGGCGATATTCTCAGGTGGCTTATGCTGGAGAATTTACCCGGGTTTTTCCCGTTCACCGCTGGTGTGTTTCCATTCAAACGGGCCGAGGAAGATCCGAAACGACAGTTTGCCGGTGAGGGGAGCCCGGAGCGAACCAACAAACGATTTCATTACCTCTGCCAGGATGATGGCGCAAAGCGGCTCTCAACCGCCTTTGACAGTGTCACCCTCTACGGCGCTGATCCGGACTATCCGCCTGACATCTACGGCAAAGTGGGCGAAAGCGGGGTGTCGATCGCCACTATCAACGATATCAAGAAGCTGTTTGCCGGATTCGATCTCTGCGCCCCGTCAACCAGCGTCTCCATAACTATCAACGGTCCGGCGCCGATGATGCTGGCCATGTTCTTTAACGCCGCCATTGATCAACAGGTCGAGCGCTTTACGGAACAACAGGGGCGCGGGCCGGATGAGTCCGAATATCGGAAGATCAAGGCGGATACGCTGCAAAACGTCCGTGGCACCGTGCAGGCAGACATCCTCAAGGAAGACCAGGGGCAAAATACCTGCCTCTTTTCAATCGACTTTGCCCTGAAGATGATGGGGGACATCCAGCAATATTTTATTGAAGAAAAGGTACGCAACTACTACTCGGTTTCCATTAGTGGCTACCACATTGCGGAGGCTGGTGCCAACCCGATTACCCAGTTGGCTCTGACGCTTTCAAACGGTTTCACCTTTTTGGAATATTACCTATCCAGAGGGATGCATATCGATGACTTTGCCCCGAACCTTTCGTTCTTTTTCAGTAACGGCCTGGACCCTGAATACACCGTCATCGGCAGGGTGGCCAGGCGCATCTGGGCCGTGACAATGCGGGAAAAATACGGCGCCAATGACCGCAGCCAGAAGCTCAAATACCATATTCAGACATCGGGGCGTTCGCTGCATGCCCAGGAGATGGACTTCAACGACATCCGTACCACCCTGCAGGCCTTGGTCGCCATTTATGATAACTGCAACTCATTGCATACCAACGCATACGATGAGGCGGTGACCACCCCCACCGAAGAATCCGTGCGGCGGGCCATGGCAATTCAGATGATTATCACCAAGGAGTTCGGTCTTGCAAAGAACGAAAACCCGATCCAGGGCTCATTTATTATTGAGGAGCTGACCGATCTGGTGGAAGAGGCGGTCATGATCGAATTTGAACGGATTGATCATCGCGGCGGCGTTCTGGGGGCCATGGAAACCCAGTATCAACGGAGCAAGATTCAGGATGAATCGATGCTGTATGAGCATAAAAAACACAACGGCGATCTGCCTATTGTCGGGGTCAATACCTTTCTCAATCCCCGCTCTGACGAAGAGGGATTCGGAATTACGGGCGAACTTGCCAGGGCCACTATTGCAGAGAAGGAGCAGCAGATTCGCAATTTGCAGGAGTTCCAGGAGAAAAATCGTGCTGAGGCGTTGCAGGCACTGGAACGTCTGAAGGTCGTTGCCATGGCCGGGGATAATATTTTCGCGGAAATGATGGAGACGGTCAAATATGCTTCGTTGGGGCAGATTACCCAGGCGCTGTTTGAGGTGGGTGGGCGTTACCGAAGAAACATGTAGGAATATCAATAAATTACATCCTGTTTGTACATGAGTACACTAAAAAGGAGCAGACATGCCATTGATAAACGAAGAAAAACCAGCCGTAAGCTGCGGCAACTGCAGCACCAACTTTCGCACGAAAGGCACGACTAACTGCTGGAGTGAGCCGTCTGTAAGGCCGCCACGACCAAAGAACTGTCCGAGTGATCATCATACGAGCATAGTGGATGAGGCCTTTAGTGAATTGAAGGGTGATAGTGAGGATGCAAGGCTTGCAAAGGTGGCCTCCATTGTGGAGGGCCTTTGTTACGAGAAGGTAGAGGGTTCTGACGCTGTCTGCGCCAGGTGGAACAGGGTTGAGGATACCGTCGCGCTCGCCAAGCTGATGGGATGGAAGAAGATCGGCATTGCCACCTGCATCGGTCTGCTTGAAGAGACGCGGCAACTGGATCTGATACTGAAGGCGCAGGGGTTTGATTCGTACAGCGTCTGCTGCAAATCAGGGAGCATTGACAAGCTTGATGTTGGTGTCGCGGAGCATGAAAAAATCCGTCCCGGCACCTTTGAGCCGGCCTGTAATCCGATCGCCCAGGCCCGTATTCTGGCGGAGTATGGTACCGAAATGAATATCATCGTCGGGCTTTGCGTCGGTCATGACATGCTGTTCGCAAAATATTCAACCGCACCCGTGACGACCATGGTCACCAAAGATCGCGTTACCGGCCACAACCCGGTTGCCGCACTATACGGCCAGAACTTTTACTACAAGCGATTACAAAAGATTCCGATTCTACCGGATGCCGTGCCGATCAGATGAGGTCTGTCCAAACGTACACGCCGACATTGTGTACGTTATTGTTAGAACGTGGAGTCAAAAATAATGGAGTTATTTCAAGTTATTCGTGATCGACGCAGTATCCGTAAATACAAGGACAGTCCGGTTGAAATGGAAAAAATACAGACTATCCGGATCAGGAACCAAAGCCTCGTCCCCGCAAATTATTGGAAAAAATAGTTTTTTTTAACGAGTGGAAATAAAAGAATAATTAGTAAGAAAATTATCAACTACCGGAGGAATATATGGTTACCCGTGAAGAATCAAACCATAGAATCAGCACCATGCAGAAACAGCTCAAAGGGAAGGGGTTGGATGGCGCACTTTTTATTTTTCCCATTGATGTGTACTATTTTAGCGGAACACGTCAGAATGCCACCCTCTGGATGCCGGTTGACGGTAATCCGATCCTGATGGTTCGCAAAAGCCTTTCCCGTGCCGGGGTTGAAAGTCCTGTCGACGATATTCGCCCGTTCCCGTCAAGTAAAGAATTTGCCGCCGTAATCCCCCCGGAAGCGCTTAAAATAGGCTTTACCTACGATGTCGCACCGGTACAGCAATTGAATTTTTATGCCAAACTTTTGGCGGGACGTGAGTTTGTTGACATATCACCGATCAATCGTGAAGTCCGCTCTGTAAAATCCACCTTTGAACTGCAACAGATAAAAGCAAGCGGTGATGCCCTTTCCTCAATATTTTTGAAGGTCCCCGGTTTTTTGAAAGAAGGGATGCGCGAACTTGATCTGGCGGCAGAATTTGAGTATCACCTGCGTAAGGCGGGACATGAAGGGTATGTGCGCATGCGCGCCTATAATCAGGAATTATTCGGCGGACTTACGCTTTCATCCGGTGCCGCAACCTATGGTTTTTTTGATGGCGCCGTGACCGGTAAAGGGCTCTCCAACGCTTCTCCCCAAGGAGCATCTTTGGAGTTGATTCCACGTAACACTCCGATAATGATAGATTTTACCGGTGTGTTTAATGGGTATATCACCGATATGACCAGATTTTTTGTGATTGGAACTCTTGACCCGGAAATGCAGCGTGCTTTTAACCTTGCTCTTCATATCCAGAATTATCTTCAGAGTGAATTGCAACCGGGGGCAATCTGTGAGGAACTTTTTTTCAAGGCGGTTGAAATGGCAGAACAGGGCGGTTTTGGGTCTTCGTTTATGGGGATGCCGGGTGAGCAGGCGCGCTTCGTTGGTCATGGCGTAGGGTTGGAGTTGGATGAGTTTCCGGTCATTGCCCAAGGATTCAAAGTGCCGCTACAGTCTGGTCAGACCATCGCTATTGAACCAAAATTTGTCCTCCCGGGCAAAGGTGTCATAGGGATCGAAAATACCTTTGCCGTCTCACCGGAAGGCGGGATTAAGATGACCGATATTCCGGATGGTATAACGTTTTTACCGTAACTTCTGCTTTGCGTGTTTCTAGCTGTAATGCCTCGCATTTCATTGATATACCGATTGATTTCTATACCCGCTTTAACCTGGCAAAATTCTCACGTAGACATTCCCCCGGTAAGGGGAAAATATCCTGAAATGGTGCGCCTGCCGTATACAAAAACATTGTTACATTTTGTATTGACATACACGTAAGCGAAATATAGATTGATGCCACATTTACTACGGAGGTTTACATGAGTTCTGATGTCTATGTTGTTGAAGGAAAAAGGACACCGTTCGGAGCGTTCGGTGGAGTTCTTGCTGATATTTCTTCCACTATCCTTGGAACAGTTGCTATGAAAGGGGTATTGGAAGCATCGGGACTCCCCGCAGCAGCGGTTAATGAGGTAATAGTTGGGCAGGTGCTGGGTGGCGGCGTTGGCCAGGCACCGGCCCGGCAGGCGATGCGGGGAGCAGGCATTCCAGATTCTGTGCATGCTCTTACCATAAACAAGGTGTGTGGCAGCGGTCTCAAGGCGATCATGCTCGGTGCTGATTCTATCCGTCTGGGGGAATCGTCGGTTGTTATCGCCGGTGGGATGGAAAATATGTCCATGGCTCCCTATTTTCTCAAAAAAGCGCGCAACGGGTACCGCATGGGGAATGGTGAGATCATTGACCTGATGGTGTATGACGGTTTGACCGACCCGTACAGCGGTGTCCACATGGGTGAAATCGGCGAGAAGAGCGCAGCTCATTTTGGTGTTGGCCGCGATGAGCAGGATGCATTTGCAATCCGTTCCTTCCGGCTTTCCCAGGCCGCAATCACGTCCGGCATTCTAAAGGATGAAATTGTCCCGGTGGTCAAAAACGTGCGTGGGACAGAAACCGTTATTAGTGATGATGAAGAACCTTTTAAAGTCAACTTCGACAAAATTACCACCTTAAAAGCGGTCTTTAAAAAAGACGGAACCATAACTGCGGCCAATGCCTCCAGCATCAGCGACGGTGCGGCCATGCTGCTCCTTGCTGATAAAGCGGCGCTGTCAAAATACAACCTCACTCCCAAAGCGCGCATAATTGCCAGCGCCACTGAAAGCCGTCATCCCGACAATTTCCCGGATGCCCCGATCGGCGCCATTGAAAAAGTCATTACCAAGGCGGGATTGACCCTGGATGACATCGACCTGTTTGAAATCAACGAGGCGTTCGCTCTGGTTACGCTCCTGGCGATTAAGGCGCTTAATATTCCGCCGGAAAAGGTTAACGTCAATGGCGGCGCATGTGCCATAGGCCATCCCATTGGCGCCAGCGGCGCCCGCCTGGCGGCTACGCTGGTACGTGAACTTCAACGTCAAAACAAGCGCTACGGATTAGCCACTCTTTGCATCGGCGGCGGCGAAGCGGTAGCAGTGATATTTGAAAGAATATAGAGAGGGAAAAAAATGATTACAAAAATTGGAGTTCTTGGCGCAGGTCAGATGGGTAACGGTATCGCACACGTTTTTGCGCAGTTCGGTTATTTTGTCGTTCTCTTCGATATATCAGAAACACAGTTACAAAAAGCGGTTGACACCATTCGCAAGAATCTGGAGAGACAGGCTAAAAAAGGGGCAATTCCGGAGTCGCTGGTAGACGAAACAGTCGGCCGAATTATAACTACCAAAAATATGAGCGATCTTGCAGATGTGGACTTTGCCGTCGAAGCGGTAACTGAAAACGAGGCTCTCAAGCTGGAGATATTCAGAAAACTGGATGGGATTGTAAAGAACGGTGCAATTCTCGCATCAAACACCTCATCCATTCCGATTACAAAAATCGCCTCAGTTACCGGTCGTCCCGATAAGGTTATCGGCATGCACTTCATGAATCCGGTGCCGGTCATGAAACTGGTTGAAATCATCCGCGGGCACGCCACCAGCGATGAGACCTTCGCTTTAACCTCCCGGCTGGTCGCAAAACTGGAAAAAGAGATGGCGGTGTCCGAGGATTATCCCGGTTTTATCGTCAATCGTGTCCTGATCCCGATGATCAACGAGGCGGTCTTTGCTCTCTATGAAGGCATCGCAACCGCCGAGGATATTGACAAAGGTATGAAACTCGGCACCAATCAGCCGATGGGGCCGCTGACGCTGGCCGACTTTATCGGCCTTGATACCGTTTTGGCAATTGCCAATGTGCTTTATGACGGTTTCAAAGATCCCAAATATCGTCCCTGTCCTCTGCTCGTGAAGATGGTCAATGCGGGGTATATGGGGCGCAAGTCCGGTCGCGGTTTTTACACCTATTAAGGGGGGTTACATGGAATTCAAGAATCTGCTGGTTGAAAACAATGACGGTATAACGATTGTAACCATCAACCGCCGCGAGGCGCTGAACTCTCTTAACAGCGCAGTAATTGCGGAGCTGGAATGCGCGCTCTATGAACTTGACCTGGATGAAGCGGTCAAGGTGATAATCATCACCGGCGCAGGTGAAAAGGCGTTCGTTGCCGGGGCCGACATCAAAGAGATGGCCGAGCTCTCCTCCTTTGAGGCGCATGATTTTGCCCGCAGGGGGCAGCGTCTGATGCTGCTGATAAACAGAATGCACACGCCGGTCATCGCCGCAGTTAACGGCTATGCGCTGGGCGGCGGACTGGAACTGGCTCTCGCCTGTGACTTTATCTATGCCTCCGAAAAAGCCAAATTCGGCTTCCCCGAGGTAGGCCTTGGCGTCATCCCCGGATTTGGCGGCACCCAAAATCTGGCGCGGCTGATCGGCCCGAACAGGGCCAGTGAGCTGATCTTTTCCGGGCGGATCATACCTGCCGCAAAAGCTTACGTATGGGGGATCGTCAACGAACTATTCTCACCTGAAGAGCTTCTGCCAAAGGCGCTTGAAACCGCGCGGGAAATCGCCGGCAAAGCCCCGCGTGGTGTCGGGTATGCCAAAGATGCCATTGTCAACGGCCTCAACATGGCGAAGGAGGACGGTTTTCGCTATGAAGCGTCCCTGTTCGGTGTGCTCTTCGCGACAGGCGACCAGCGCGAGGGGATGGGGGCTTTCCTCGAAAAACGTTCGGCGGCATTCAAAGGTAAATAAGAGGTTTGAATGCGTATCTCATAAATCTCATTTCGGAGGGGTAAACAATGAATTTCGAACTAAGTCAGGATCACAAGGTTCTTCAAGAGTCAGTACGTGATTTCGTCAACAAAGAGATCAAGCCGATTGCCATGAAGATAGACGAAGAGCATATGATTCCCGATGCGTTGGTGCGCAAGATGGCAGACATGGGATTTCTCGGCAGCTACCTTCCCGAGGAATACGGGGGAGCCGGACTCGACATGCTCTCATACGCCATCGTCATTGAAGAGGTCTCTAAAGCCTGCGGTTCGAGCGGCGTGCTTATCTCTGCCCACACCTCTCTTGCCAGCGGCCCGATCGACACCTTCGGCACAGAAGAACAGAAAAAGAAATGGCTTCCCGCCTTGAACACGGGAGAAAAAATCGGCTGTATCCTGCTGACCGAACCGGATGCCGGGAGTGACGCCGGCGCCATCACGACCAGCTACAAAAAAGAGGGCGACGAATACATCGTCAACGGCTCCAAGATATTTATTACCAACGGCGGCTACCTCGGGACCGGCGTGCTGTTTGCCACCCATGACAAATCACTCAAGCACAAAGGCGTTTCCGCCTTTATCGTAGACCTGCAATCTCCCGGCGTTGTCATATTAAAGCATGAAAACAAGATGGGAATCCGTGGCACCTATACCACCGCCTTTGCCCTTGATGACGTGCGCATTCCCGCCGAAAACCTGCTGGGACAGGAAGGGCAGGGGTTCAAGATCGCCATGGACACCCTCAATGGCGGCAGAATCGGCATCGCCTCTCAGGCTCTTGGTATAGCCGAAGGGGCCTTTGAGCGTGCGCTGGCCTATTCGAAGGAGCGCAAGCAATTCGGCAAGGCGATCAGTGAATTACAGGCAATCCAGTTTAAACTGGCGGACATGTATGCCAAGATAGAAACCAGCAAGCTGATGACCTACAAGGCGGCCTGGATGAAGGATGCTCATTTGAACTACACCATGGAATCTGCAATGTGCAAGATGCTTGCATCCGAAGCGGCTACCTTTGTCACCAAGGAAGCGATCCAGATCCATGGCGGCTATGGATTTATCTGTGATTACGAAGTCGAGCGGATGTACCGTGACGCCAAGATAACCGAAATATATGAAGGCACCAATGAGGTGCAGCGGGTCGTTATCTCAAAGGCGCTCTTGTCGTAAAGGGTGGCTTTATGAAACTGCTCGCCTGCTCAAGCTGTTATCTCCGATGTCCTTTATCGGTTTGTGCTGGCGCTGACTATCAAAGGTAGCAAGATAAAGGAGGAAGATGATGATGCTTGATTTGACATCTCATATAAAACAGGAAGCGCTCTCCTTGGGGGCTGACTTGGTCGGCATTGCCGATTGTGCAGTATTGACCGGCCTGGAAACAACTCCAGCCGATCTGCTCTCTGGTTTCAAGGTTGCCATTTCTATTGCAGTCAAACTACCCTCTGCCGTTTTTGAACAGTTAGTGGACCGCCCGACCCCTTTGTATTCCAGCTGTTATCAGACAGCAAACCAGCAGCTTGACCGCATCTCGTTTCATTTGAGCGCAAAAATCGAGCGGGCGGGCGGCATGGCCCTTCCGATTCCTGCTTCTCAGCCGCTTGATATGAATAATTATACATCCCATCTTTCAGCGAAAGCGGTGGCAAATTCCGCAGGGTTGGGTTGGCAAGGGAAAAGCCTTTTAATCATAACACCGCAATTTGGACCCAGAGTCAGACTGGCTACGATTCTGACGGATCTTCCGCTTACTCCTGCCACCCCTCTGAAAAACCGCTGTGGCTCATGTCGTAATTGTTCAGATGCCTGTGTTGCCCAGGCCATACGCAACGTCAATACCGAATTTCACTACGAGTCACGTGACGAGGCGCTCGATTTTCAGAAATGCGCCGACAAACTGGTCAATGAATTCAAAAATCTTGCCGGAGTTGACAAGCCCATTTGCGGCATCTGCATAAAGGTTTGCCCATGGGGAAGAACACTCAGCGTCCGTAACCGGGCAGAGAGCGGCACCACCTGTTAATTAATTGTCAAAGCAAACATGGAGGCATACATGTATCTCGATCTGACAGAAGAACAAAAATTGATCCAGGAGACCGCCCGGGATTTTGCCAAGGCGGAACTGGAACCGGTGGCAGCCGGACTTGACCAGGGTGATGATCGGACTCCGATGCTGGCAAACCTTAAAAAACTGGCGGATCTCGGCTTTATGGGTTTGAACGTGAAAGAGCAGTACGGCGGGACGGAGGCCGGGGTGATCGCCTTCAGCGTGGCAATGACCGAGATAGCCCGGGCCTGCGCTTCCACGGCCGTGACACTTTCGGTTAACAATATGGTCTGCGAAGTCATCCAGTCAGTCGGCAACGAAGAGCAGAAAACAAAGTATATTTCTAAAATCTGTTCCGGAGAATATGCCGCGGGCGGATTTGCCCTGACCGAACCGGGGGCCGGCTCCGATCCTTCCTCCATGGCCACCCAGGCGGTCAAAGATGGTGAAGAGTATGTCCTTAACGGCTCCAAAATATTCATATCGAGCGCTCCCTATGCCGGAGTATTTGTTGTCTGGGCGGTGACTGACAGAGATGCCTCCAAGGGAAAGGGGATCAGCTGTTTTCTGGTAGAGGCCGGTACCCCGGGCTTGATTGTCGGCAAGGAAGAAAAAAAGATGGGGCAGCACGCTTCCGCCACTAATGAGGTGATCTTCGATAATTGTCGCATCCCCACATCGGCTCTGATGGGGAAGCTGAATGACGGTTTCCGGATCGCGGTCGGGGAACTGACAGGTGGCCGCATCGGCATCGGTTCTTTGGGGCTTGGTGTCGGTCTGGCGGCGATGGATTACGCGACCCGTTACGCATCCGAGCGGAGTCAGTTCGGGCAGAAGATCAGCAATTTTCAGGCAATTAAATGGATGATCGCTGATGGCTGCACTGAGCTTGAGGCCGCACGGTTGCTGCTGATGAATGCCGCCTACCGGAAGGAATCCGGCAAGTCATTCGCCAAAGAGGCGTCCATGGCCAAGATGTTCGCCACCGAAGCGGCTAATAAAGCCTGCTACAGTGCGTTGCAGATGCTGGGCGGCTATGGATACACCAAGGATTTTCCGCTGGAACGATATGCCCGTGATGTCCGTATTACGTCGATTTATGAAGGAACCAACGAAATTCAGCGGGTGATCATCTCACGTGAAATTTTGAGAAATATCAACTAACAAGGGGGTCGGCATGAGTAACAGTAAACGGATTACCCTGCAACAAGCCGCCGAAATCATCAAGGATGGCTCCAGCCTCACTTTTTCCGGGTTTACCATCTGGCGCAGGCCGATGGCAATTGTCTACGAATTAATCCGTCAGTCTCGCAGGGGGTTGCATCTGATAGAAGTTCAGGGGGGCTCTGAAACTGAATTTCTGGTTGGAGCCGGGTGTGTAGATATCTGGGAATCATGCTGGGTCGGCCATGAACTGTATGGTAAATACGGAGCTAACCTTTCGCGCAAGGTCGCTGAGAAAAAGATTGTTGTCGAAGATTACAGCCATGCCGAGATGCTGTTCCGTTTTGCCGCAGCCGCCAGCGGAGCACCGTATGCAATTACACAAACCTCGCTGGGAACCGACATCCATAATCCTGAATACGATATGCTGGGGCGTGCCGGGTTGCGGGACGGCACGCGTATTGCGAAGCACAAATATCAGTTTACCGAAGACCCTTTTTACGGCGCCGGCTCCCTGGTGCTTGTCCCGGCGGCCAAGGTCGACATCGCCGTACTATGTGTTCAGCAGGTAGGTGAAGAGGGAACTGTGCGGGTAAATGGCCAGTACTACTCCGACCCGGAAATAGCCAGGGCCGCAGACATCACGATCGTTATGGCCGAGGAGATCGTTCCGGAAGAGTATCTGCGCCGCAATGCCGACCAGAATACCATCGCTACCTTTGAGGTTGATCATATTCTGGAATGCCCGTTTGGCGCCCATCCGACCGGCATGTTCGGCAAATATGACGTGGATGGCGCGTTTCTCAAAGAATTTTACACGAATACCCGCACGCAAGAAGGGTATGACGCCTTTGCCAAGGAGTGGATTCACGGGCTCGATCATATCAGCTACCTGGAGAAGCTGGGCTGGCCCAGGATGTTGGAGCTGCGCGCGAATACCGCCATGAACTATAGCCCCCGCGAGAAAAAGGGAGGAAACTGATATGAGTGTCTACGCATCGCCCGAAGAGTATGGTCTGGCCGATCTGCTCTGCTGCGCCGCATCACACGAGGTCCTGGATAATGAAATAGTCTTTGCCGGCACCGGCTTGCCGATGGTTGCCATCATGCTGGCGCAACAAACCCACGCGCCAAACCTGAAACTGATTTTTGAAGCCGGCACTCTTGACGGCAGGCCGCCGGAGATACCAACGTCGGTCGGTGACGCCCGCTGTGAAATGGGGGCTTCCCGCTCATCCGGTTTGTACGACGCTTTCAGCATCGCGCAGCGGGGCTATGTGGACCTGGGGTTTCTCGGCGGGGCGGAAGTGGATCGGTACGGCAACGTCAACACTACCTGTATCGGCGATTATCTCAATCCCGAGCTTCGTTTGACCGGCAGCGGCGGCAATCCGGACATTAATTCGTTTGCTTCGCGCACAGTGTTTATCATGGTGCATGAAAAGCGGCGTTTCGTTGAAAATGTCAGCTACATCACCAGTCCCGGCTGGCGGGTAAAAAAATGGCCGGGGGGAGAGTTTGTCCACCGGCGGGAACTATACGGAGCCGCGTACCGTGGCGGACCATCGGCCATCATTAGTACTCTTGGGGTATTCCGTTTCGATGAGCAGGATGGCCACATGTATCTTGATACCTGTCATCCGGGCGCAACACCTGATGCAATAAAGACGCAGTGTCAGTTTGATCTCGATATTTCGCGGGTTAAAGGGGAAACTCCTCCCCCAACTACGGATGAATTGCGACTTGTTCATGAGCTGTTGGATCCTGACGAAATATTTATTCCCAAGACAAAAAAATCATGAATTTTGTATTTTAAAGGGCTGTGTCTTGGAAGAGTTTATTAAGATCGTGCTGCTGTCAGGGAGAACCGCGCTGGAGCTGGCGCTGTATGTACTGCTGCCGGTGCTGGTAATCATGATGGCGCTGATGAAGGTCGTTGAAGCGAGAGGTGTTTTGGCGCTGATCGCACGGATTGTGCAGCCGGTGCTGCGGATTTTTGGTGTTCCCGGCGCCGGGGCGTTTGCCATCATGCAATTGCTGTTTGTCAGTTTTGCCGCGCCGCTTGCAACTCTGGCGATCATGGAGAAGGACGGTACTTCCAAGCGCCGGATTGCTGCAACGCTTGCCATGATCTTTACAATGTCCCAGGCAAACGTGGTTTTTCCCATGGTGGCGGTTGGGCTGAACCTTGGTGTTATTATGTTGACCTCGCTTGCAGGCGGACTGGCGGCAGCAGCCCTGACCTATTACCTGTTCGCCCGCTCGGCGGAAAACGAAGGCTCCCCTGGCGGGCAGTTTGTTGTCACCGCTGACAAACAGCGCAAAAGCACAACTCTCAACCTGATGATTGTCGGTGGCCAGGAAGCTGTTCAGGTCATCCTCGGTGCCATTCCAATTTTAATTCTGGCAATTTTCCTGGTAAACGTCCTCAAAAGCACCGGTGCTATCGCTCTCGTAGAGACGGTATTATCACCCCTTTTCGCACTGATCGGTTTCCCGGCTGTCGCCGTATTACCACTGGCTACCAAATATCTGGCAGGCGGTACAGCCATGATGGGGGTTACCCTTGATCTACTGAAGGAGGGTGCCATAACTACCAGGGAACTTAACCGCATGGCAGGCTTTCTCACCAACCCATGCGATCTGGTCGGGGTTGCGGTATTGATTTCCGCAGGTGCTAGGTCTGCGTCGGTTGTCAGGCCGGCAATAGCCGGGGCGGCTGCAGGGATATTTATTCGCGGGGTACTGCATCTGCTGCTTTTCTGAAACGTCATCCATGGTATATTTATACTGCCAAAGCATACTAATCCGACCATCGGCGCTGTTCCGATCTTTAAACACTCTCGCTGGAATTCAATATCACTCTTTCTACTTGACATGAACGTCAAGTTAAAGTAATTAGGAAGCATGTTCTCTTAATTCACATTCGAGGCTAACTATGGAAGCTACCCGCCAAATTTACTGGAACATCGGCCACGGCATTGTTCTGCCGATGTATATACTTGCCTTTGCCGCCATCGGGGTAATGGTCTGGGGATTTTGGCAACGTGTGCCTGTCTGGCGTCAGGGCAAGGCGCTTGACCGATTCAGCCGCTATAACGAGCGGATCAAGCGCATGCTTTTGGAAGTTTTCGGCCAGACAAAAATATCTCGCGTCACCGATGGAGGCCTGTACCATTCCATATTCTTCTGGAGCTTCCTGGTCCTCTTTGCCGGAACATTGCTGGTCATGATTCAGGCCGACCTCTTAACGCCACTGTTTCAGTTCAACCTCCTGTCGGGGCAATTTTACAAAGTTTTTTCATTACTGCTGGATGTAGCAGGCATCCTCTCAATTATCATGCTGGCCGGACTCTTCATTCGCCGCTTTGTCATTAAGCCCAAAGGACTGGAGATCGTACGCGATGACTACATCGTACTGCAGCTGCTCTGTGCGATTCTGGTCACCGGGTTCCTGATTGAAGGGGTGCGCATGGCAGCTACCGAGCTGCAGCAGAATCCGGCTCTGGCCATCTTCTCGCCCGGTGGCCTGCTGGTTGGACAGCTTTTTACCTCAGTGCCGACCGCAACCCTGCTCACGGTTCACACGATTCTCTGGTGGTCTCATTTCGCTCTGGTGCTCGGTTTCTTCTGCGCTATCCCCTACACCAAACTGCGCCATATATTTACTACCAGTGCCAATGCCTTCCTGGCCCCATTTGAACCGAAAGGGAGCATTGCCACCATCAACATGGAAGACGAAACCATCGAACAATTCGGCGCTGTTACCATACAGGACCTGACCTGGAAAGATATTTTCGATGCCGACGCCTGTACATCCTGCAAACGCTGTCAGGATCGCTGTCCGGCGTATGCAACCGATAAGCCGCTTTCCCCGATGAACATCGTCAAACAGATCGGCGAACTGGCTGTCGGCAACCCCGCCGGCAACCTGATCGAAACAGTCAGCCAGGATGCCCTCTGGTCCTGCACCACCTGCCGCGCCTGTCAGGAGATCTGTCCGGCCAACATCGAACACGTCAACAAAATCATCGAGATGCGCCGCAACCTGACACTCATGGAGGGCGCATTTCCGGGCGATGAAGTTCGCACCGCCGTCAGCAACATTGAAGTCAACGGGAATCCCTTTGGTCTCGCGTATGCCGCACGTGGTGACTGGGCGGAAGGATTGCAGCTCTCTCTGATGGAACAGGATGCTGAGGTAGATATCCTCTATTTTGTCGGCTGCTACGCTTCCTTCGATAAACGCAATCAGGCTATTGCCAGAAACTTCATAAAGATCTGCACCGCCGCCGGAGTAAAAGTGGGTATTCTCGGCAAGGAAGAAAAGTGCTGTGGTGAACCGGTCAGAAAACTGGGCAATGAATACCTCTACCAGATGACTGCAGCTGAAAATATTGAACTGATGAAAGCGTATAACGTTAAAAAAATAGTCACCACCTGCCCGCACTGTTTCAACACTCTGGCACGCGACTACAAAGACCTCGGTTTAGATGTCCCTGTCGAACACTACAGCACCTACATCAACACCCTTATGGACACCAACAGACTCAAGCTGACGCCTGAACCGTTCAGTTTCACCTATCACGATTCCTGTTATATCGGCCGCTACATGGACATAATCGGGCAGCCCCGCAATATCCTCATGCAAGCAGGCGGATCAATCACTGAAATGGATAAAAACGGCTACGACAGCTTTTGCTGCGGTGCAGGCGGCGGCCGCATCATAGCGGAAGAGAAACTCGGAAGTAAAATCAGCGAAGCCAGAATCAAAATGGCGGTCGACACCGGCACCCCACTGCTGATATCCAACTGTCCCTTCTGTCTGACCATGTTCGAGGACGGTATAAAAACTGGCGGGGCGGAAGGAGAACTGCAGGTAAGGGATCTGGCTGAAATAGTGGCAGAACGGATAGCGGCTTAATGAAATTTTCAGGAGGTAACAACATGAAACTACTTGTCTGTGTCAAACAGGTCCCTGACCTGGAGTCCCGCTTCAAACCTGACGCTGCTGGTGTCTGGTACAACGAAACCGACCTCGCGTTCCGCATGAATGAATATGACGAATATGCGGTGGAACAGGCTGTTCAGCTCCGCGAAAAGCTCGGTGAAGGAACGGAACTGACCGTCCTCTCGATCGGGCCTGACCGCGTTGTCGAAACGATCAAAAAAGCCCTCGCCATGGGATGCGATAACGCCGTCCATGTTCAGGACGTTGCCGCATCCGGCAAGGATTCATGGCAAATTGCCTCAATCATAGCGGCATATGCAAAAGACAAATGCTTCGATGTCATCTTCACCGGTATGCAGTCGCAGGATCGCGGCTCGGCCCAGGTTGGCGTCACAATTGCCGAACAACTCGGTTTCGCCTGTACTACGACAATAGTCGGTTTCGACTACGACAACGGCACTATCACCGCGAAACGAGAGCTGGAAGGGGGGATCAAGGGAGTCGTTAAACTGAAAATCCCTGCTCTTGTTACCTGCCAACTGGGACTTAATATTCCGCGTTACCCGACCCTCCCCAACATTATGAAAGCCAAGAGAAAAGAAATTGTCGTTATTCCGGTCGCCGACATGCTCAAAGAGGAGGCTCTTGTCGCTACGGGAAGTTTCCACCCTCCGGCAAAAAAAGGTGGCGGGATCGTCCTTGAAGGTGATGTTGCGGATCTGGTGGAAAAGGTGTTAGCGATACTCAAAGACAAAACTGCGGTGTTGAGATAGGAGATCATTATGAAAACATTATTAATTGGCGAGTACCGCGAAGGAAAACTACTGGAATCGACGTACGAACTTTCAGGTTTTGCCGAAAAGCTGGGAGCAGAAACCGCCATGCTGCTGGTGGGGGATGAAAACAGCCTGCCGGCCTACAACGGCACGCTCTACCTCGCCGATGCAGTCACCTGCGGTGAATACAACCCCGACCTGCACAAAAAACTGATCCTTGAAACCGTGCAGCAAGAGAACCCTGACTACATCGTATTTCTGCACTCATCATACGGCTGGGATCTGGCACCGAGGATTGCCGCAAGCTTGAAGATCGCCCAGATTTCAGAAGTAATCGGAATTCAGGATAACGGCAGTTTTGAAGTTGGGGCATGCAACGGCAAGATGCGCCGCACTGTCAAATCTGCGACAAGCAGAACTGTTGTGACGATTCAGGCCGGAGCCTTCACTGCTGCGGAGCCTGGCGGAACTCCGACAGTCCGGAAATTGACTGCGGACGGCGGTGGGAGGCTCGAATTCATCGGCTATGAACCTGCCGAACAAAAAGAGATTGATCTTGCCAAAGCTGAAGTCATCGTCTCTGCCGGACGCGGCGTCGGCAAGAAGGATAATGTCCCGGTTATTGCCGCCCTGGCCAAGGCGCTGGGCGGTGAACTTGGGGCCAGTCGTCCGGTTGTCGATGCCGAATGGATTGCCCACGACCACCAGGTCGGCACAACCGGGCAGACGGTTTCTCCAAAGTTATATGTGGCGTGCGGTATTTCGGGAGCAATCCAGCACCTTGCCGGGATGAAAAAGTCCGACTTCATCATTGCGATTAACAAGGACAAGGACGCCCCGATCGGAGAAATTGCTGATGTGCTGGTGGTGGCGGATGTGATGCAGTTTGTACCGGCATTGACCGCTAAAATTGCAAGATGATATTGATGAATTCTAAAATAATTCGAGGAGTTTCACATGAATATCCACGAGTACCAGGCAAAAGCTATTCTTAGAAAGTTTGGTGTACCGGTCCCTGACGGGCACGTATGTTACAACAGCGCCGGGGCGCGCGAGTGGGCCAAGCGTCTGGGTGAGG
>JAQUIG010000079.1 GCA_028683435.1 Desulfuromonadaceae bacterium
GCTTGCCGCCCCCGGCGGGCCGCTCCATGGAATCATCTGATATGCCGACAACTTCGATAATCACCCGCTCCCTTGCCAAATCATATGGCCAGCTTACCGCACTTGACTCGTTCGATCTTGAGGTAGAGCGGGGTTCCATTTTTGGCCTCCTTGGACCCAACGGCGCCGGGAAGACAACCCTGATTCGCATCCTGACAACACTCATGCGGCAGAGCCGCGGTGATGCTTCCATCGAAGGTTTGGATATCCTGACTTCCGGACGAGAAATCCGCTCCATGATCGGTGTGGTCTCACAGGAGAACAGCCTTGACCGCTATCTGACCGCCCGTGAAAACCTGGAACTGCACGCCCGTCTGCACGGCATGGAAAAGCGGCTGTACAAGCGCCGGATTGATGAACTGCTTGAGCTTATGGGGTTGGCGGGGCGGCAGAAGGATTTTCCCGACACTTTTTCGGGAGGGATGCAGCGACGCCTGGTGATTGCCCGTGCGCTTGTGCATCAGCCTCGGGTGCTGTTTCTCGATGAACCGACCACCGGCCTTGACCCGCAGTCGCGCCGGGCGGTGTGGGAGTATGTCCGCTCTCTGGCCGGCAGCATGACGATATTGCTGACGACGCACTATCTGGAAGAGGCGGAACAGCTCTGCGACCGGATCGCCATCATGGATCACGGGAGATTGATCGCCATCGGCAGCACCCAGGAGCTGAAAGATCGCTTGAGCGGGGCTACCGTCTATGAAATCGATTTTGCCGGGGAGGGTGCCGGCCACTATGCAGCGCTGCTCGGTTCAATGCCATGTGTCATGGATATCAAACAGATAGAAGATAAAGTTACGGTAACACTTGAATGCTGGGAGTGCCTCTCAGAAATCGTCACCGCTCTGAACGGAGCAGCAATCCGGCGCATATTGCTCAAGGAGAGGACGCTGGAAGAGGTCTTTATTTCGTTAACCGGCGAGAAGGTGAGGGAATGATGTTACGAGGTTCTCTGGCAATTTGGCAGCGCGACATGCAGGTTCTGCGCCGCAGCATCATCTCCGAACTGGTGGCGGTGGTTGCCTATCCGCTGACCATCTATCTGGCCTTCGGTATCGGTATGCAGAGTTATATCGGCCTGGTGGAGGGAGCACCCTACAGCCTCTTTATCGCGCCGGGTCTGATCACGATGACCGCCGTCAACGCCGCCTACAATGAAAGTGTCTGGAGTCTCTGGTTCCATCGAAGGGTTCAGTTTACCATCGAATCGTATCGAGTGACGCCGGTTTCCGTATCCGAAATTGTCATTGCCAAAATCTTCACCGGCTTCACCCATGGCATCATCAAGGGGTGTGTCGTCGGAGTCGTGATCTTTGCGATTACCCCGTTTCGGTTTCCGCTGGAGCATCTATTACAGTATCTGCTGTTTCTGATTCCCGGCTCGGCGCTCTTCTCCTGCGCCGGGATCATCAGCGGCACGGTTATGGACAAGCCGGAGACCATCGGCAAGGTTGAGGCGGTGCTGATCATGCCGCTGATCTTCATGTCCGGGCTGTTTTTTCCGCTCTCTTCGTATCCGCCGTCACTCATTTCCTGGGTGCAGGCACTGCCGACCACCGCACTTTTTGAGGGTGCCCGCCGCGCCCTGATTGCCGGAGACGTGCTGCCGCTACCGGCACTGCAGGTTTCACTGTCGGCGCTGCTGGCGTTTGTCGCTGCGGTTTTTATATTCCGCTACAAGATGGCGGAGTGACGGTGCCAGAACCGGCCCTTTTGTTCCCACCTTTTTATCTGATTAGCACCAATCTTCCGCCAGTTTGCAAAACAGTTACATCAGAAGCGATTCTGATTTGAAACTTAAATTTATTAACGCAAAGACGCAAGGAAAGTCTAAAAGACTTAAAGGTTTTAAACCAAGAAAGATTCATATTTTTTTTTGCTTTTCCCTCGTATCTTCGCGTCCTTGCATCCTTGCGTTAAAGTCTTTGACTGTATGTGTGTTTTCATGGAGTAAGATGAATTTAGACATGCTTTCCCTGCTTCTGATTTACAACCCCTCAACTTTCCAGGTTTTATAGAAGCGCCCCTTGATCTTGTTGCCGCGCAGGCAGGCCAGTGCCCGGTCGGCGCTTGCCCTGAATACCGCCACGTAGGCGTTGCCATCCAGCACGTCGATCTTGCCGACCTCGCTTCCCGCTATTCCCCCCTCACCGGTCAGCGCGCCGAGGATGTCACCGGGACGCAGCTTGTTTTTGCGGCCACCGTCGATGCAGACCGTCACCATGGGTGGCGCCGGTGGCGTGCTGTTCGTCGTCGTCAGCGAGGCCAGATCCCCCCGAGTCATGCTGCAGCCGAGAGCGCTTTCGATCGCCTCCACCCTCCGGGATTCATGCGCCGTCATCAGACTCAACGCCAGCCCCTGCTCTCCAGCGCGACCGGTACGGCCGATGCGGTGGGTATGAATCTCCGGGTTGCGCGGCAGCTCATAGTTGATAACCGCCGTGAGATCTTTGATATCGAGACCGCGCGCGGCCACATCGGTAGCCACCAGCACCGACGTACTCTTGTTGGCAAAGCGCACCAGCACCTGATCGCGCTCCCGCTGTTCCAGGTCGCCATGGATAGCCAGTGCCGCGAAGCCGACCTTGGCCAGGGCAGCGGCCACCTCCTGACACTCCATTTTGGTGTTGCAGAAGAGCAGGGTCGATTCGGGACGATAATGCCTGAGAAGCCGTACTACAGCTGTTGTCCGTTCATCCGGGGCCACCTCGTAGAGAACCTGCTCGATCGCGTTTTCGTCGTGGGTCTCATCGACACTCACCTCGACCGGTTCGTGCTGGAGGTTCGCGCTCAGCTCGGTAATCGCCGCAGGGTAGGTGGCGGAGAAGAGCAGGGTCTGCTTTTTTGGCGGGGTGGCGGCGATAATTGCGCCTATTTCTTCCTGGAAACCCATGTCGAGCATGCGGTCAGCCTCGTCGAGGACCAGCGTCTGCAGGGATTCGAGATGAAGAGTTCCGCGGCGCAGATGATCGAGGAGGCGGCCGGGGGTGCCGACCACAACATGAGCGCCATGTTCCAGCGAGCCGAGCTGCGGGGCAAAGGGGACGCCGCCGCAGAGGGTCAGGATCTTGATGTTGTCGGTAAAACGGGCCAGGCGGCGCAGCTCTTTGCCGACCTGGTCGGCCAGTTCGCGGGTGGGGCAGAGCACCAGCGCCTGCACGTTTGAGGAGGATACATCCAGGTTCGTCAACAGGCCGATACCGAAGGCGGCGGTCTTGCCGCTGCCGGTCTTCGCCTTGGCGATTACGTCCTTGCCGGCGAGAATCAGCGGCAAAGCGTGGGCCTGAATGGGTGTCATCTCGGCATAGCCGAGTGAAACCAGGTTTTTGAGCATAGTTGGTTTCAGGTGAAGTGAGGAAAATGCTTTTATAGTCATGGGGGCTCTCTTTTTGACTGATTAGTTTATTTAGTTGTCCAACGGTGCAGGAGAGGCAGTATGTCGTTATTTGAAAGGCCGGTCCAGTAAAATTGATTGTATAGGCTTGTAAATCTAATTCATGAAGGCTACAAAGATAATATACGAATCAAAGGCTTTAAAGCAAAGACGCCAGGGCGCGAAGACGCCAGGAAAGGCGAAAAGCTTTATGGTTAAACCAATAAAAGATTCTGCCTTGCATTTGATTTTCCCTTGCGACTTTGCGCCTTGGCGTCCTTGCGTTAAAGAATCTGACCTGATTTTAACTTGGCGCCCTTGCGTTAAAGGACGAGATTTGTGAGTGACACAATTTGTCACCACCTCCTACCAAAATTGGGTTGGAATGAGACAGGCAGTGTGGGGGCAGGCTTTGTTTTTGTATAATTACGATGAGTTGTAAAATTAGTTGATCTTGGTCTTGATATTGCGTATAGATGAGCTGACTTTACAACCAAGCTCTGATTTTAGGGCACAAACCATGAAAGGAGAAACACTATGTTTAACAAGCTTCGTAGCAAAAAAGGTTTCACCCTGATCGAACTGCTGATCGTCGTCGCGATCATCGGTATCCTGGCAGCCATTGCCATCCCGCAGTTTTCGTCGTATCGGGAAAAAGCCTACAATTCGGCTTCTAACTCGGATGTGAAAAACGTTAAAACCGGCTTGGAAGCCTTTATGGCAGACAACCAGGAATATCCTGGCGCTCTTAATTACGATAATTAATTATTAAGGAGAAATTTATGAAAAAGTTTATTATCTCAATTGCTGCTTTATCAATGTTTGCTTCTGCTGCCCTTGCTGCGGACCCTGCTTCCCTTGATAATACTAAAACAGGCTTAAGTCTTTATGCTTTTAAGGGAACTACTGCTGGAACGAGTGACGATAAGTCACGCGTTGCCAAAACTTCTACAGGAGTTATGTTGGCAGCAAAATCAAGTGACGTAGGTTATTCTCTTGTAGCTCAGCATAAATCCGGCACTAAAGTATTTGGATCTGCAAATGACAGTACGTCAATTTATTCCAAGCCAGTTACTACAAAAGGAACAGGTGAAACTCTTACATTGACTACTGACAAAACTGTGTTTACCGGTGATGATACGTGGACCACTATGTAATTTGATAATTTAATAGTCCAGAGAGCGGGATGTCTAGGCATCCCGCTTTTTTCCCTTTTAAGTTAAACAATCCATTCTAAACAATGAATATCAATATTACTACAACTGCTAGTAGGCTATTGCTTGTATTAATTGTGCTGAGTATATATTATCCCACAATTTTTGCGCCGTTAAATTCAATTGATGACCCTGGAATGTATGCGTATTTGCTAAATACTGACAATTTTTCGTTACGAAACATCTTTTCATCAGGAGGAGGAAACTATTATCGACCGATTTTAATTGTATCATACATGATGGATAAATATGTGTGGGGGCTTGAAGAGAGTTTTATGCACTTGGAAAACGTAGTTTTTCACCTTTTAAACACTTTAATGGTGTTTGCAATCGCTCGCAAAGGTGCCATGTTGCAAGGAATCCGGTCTGTTATGGTTCCGTTTATTGCGGCGTTTTTCTTTTCTATTCATCCTCTTAATACTGAAGTTGTTGCTTGGATTGCCGGTCGGACTGATTTATTGGCTGGTTTTTTTCTGTTCCTTTCAGTTTGGTTACTGCTTCGACAAACGTCAAATTATCTGTTAACCGCGTTGGCTGCATTGTCTATGCTGATTGCCTGCCTTGCCAAGGAGACGGCCATCTTTTTTCTGCCGGCAGCGATGATCCTTCCTTTTTATATTTCCAATAGTGAGGATACCAGATCCTCCTTTAGAATTACTTTTATCAGCAACCTGCCGCATGTACTTATCTTTTTATTTGCTGGTGCTTCTTATTTTGCTTTTCGTACCGGGGCGTTTGTTCGTAGTGATGCGGGCGTCTCTCAAGTATTTATCCATGTTGGCGGCGAGAAGAGTGTGGGCCTTTTACTTAATCTCCGACTTGTCTTTAAGGCAGCAGGTTTCTATTTAAAAAAACTGTTCATACCATTTCCTCTCAATTTTGGGATCATGCATGTCTCTGATCTCTATATCCCGCTTGGAATACTTTTATTTGTATTTGTGTTATGGATTCTGACTCGTCGAACTTTAACATCCTTTTTCTTTGTTTGTGCCGCTGCAATTAGCTCATCTGCGCTGATGATTCCATTGCTTAAACAAACTTGGACGCCACTGGCAGAGCGTTATATGTATATTCCTTCTGCTTTTTTTATTATGGGATTGACGTTTGCTATCTATCGTTGGGAAAAGCGGATGCAGTATCAAACTATTATAACCGGGATATTGACCCTCGTTGCTGGTATTGCCATCCACGGCACCGCCAGTCGCACTATACTTTGGCAGGATAATTTAGCTTTTTTTCAGGATACGTTACAAAAATCACCCGATTTTGTGCCGGCTCAAAATGAGATAGCTAATGCTCTATATGCCAAGGGTGAAAACAAGGAAGCAAATTCAGTAATATCCTCAATTCAGTTACCTAAAGATCTTATTAATCGTCAATATGGTTTAATTAGCAAGGCAAGTGTAATGATAAACAATGAAGATTATTCTGGTGCAAGAAATTTAATGAATCAAGCTTTGACTGATCCAGGTAAGCATGAGGTTGAACTCTTGGTAAAAGTTCTTAAAATTGATAATCTACAACTTATGTCGAAACAAACAACTCCAAAAGAGCTTTATCCCGGTTCTGTAAAAGCTCTATCCCGCCTCATTGAACTCACTAACGACCCCTTTTATTCCTATCGTCTCGGGATAACACATATGCAGGTAGGTGAGAGAGAAAAAGCTCTTACGGCGTTTAATACAGTTGTCCACACCGCTCCTCCCACCGCTTATTACCGCAAACCGGCTGAAAAACTGGCGAAAGATCTTGCAAAATGATATTTT
>JAQUIG010000046.1 GCA_028683435.1 Desulfuromonadaceae bacterium
CCTTGTACTCAGCTTGACCTTTGCCGGCCAGAACTTTGGTTATCGCGGCAGTCAAAGTAGTCTTGCCGTGGTCGACGTGACCAATCGTACCGATGTTTACATGAGTTTTATTACGTAAAAACTTTGCTTTTGCCATGAAAAAGGCCCTCCTGAGTTACGGATTTGAGTTAGATTAACCCTTTACTTTTGCAACTATCTCTTCAGCAACCGATTTCGGTACTGGCTCATAATGGTCAAAGGTCATTGCATATGTAGCGCGCCCTTGCGTAGCAGAACGGAGATCAGTTGAATATCCGAACATTTGCGCAAGTGGGACCATGGAAGTGATAACCTGGGCACCGGCTCGAGAGTCCATACCCATTATACGACCACGCTTGGAGTTGAGATCACCTATAACATCACCCATATACTCTTCGGGAACAACAACTTCTACAGACATGATAGGCTCGAGGATTATCGGGCCAGCCTTTGAACAACCCTCTTTAAAACCCATTGAACCTGCGATTTTAAAAGCCATCTCCGATGAGTCGACCTCATGATAGGAACCGTCAATAAGTGTAACTTTTACATCAACAACAGGAAATCCTGCTAATACGCCGTTATCAAGCGCTTCCTTGATGCCTTTGTCGACTGCAGGGATATACTCGCGGGGAACAACCCCCCCCTTGATAGCATCAACAAATTCATACCCTTTGCCAGCTTCAGGCTGCGGCTCAACTTCGAGCCACACGTGTCCATACTGACCGCGTCCACCAGACTGACGGACAAACTTACCTTCTACCTTAACTTTTTTAGTAATAGTTTCGCGGTATGCAACCTGTGGTTTACCGACATTTGCTTCGACTTTGAACTCACGCATCAAACGATCGACAATAATTTCAAGATGCAATTCGCCCATACCGGAAATGATTGTCTGACCAGTTTCCTCATCCGTCTTAACGCGGAAGGAAGGATCTTCACTTGCAAGTTTCTGTAAGCCAAACCCGAGTTTTTCCTGTTCAGCTTTGGTTTTAGGTTCGATAGCAATCGAAATAACCGGTTCAGGGAATTCAATTGATTCGAGAATTACGGCATTATCTTCATCGCAGAGCGTGTCGCCAGTAGTTGTATACTTCAGGCCGACAGCGGCTGCAATATCTCCTGCGTAAACCTCTTTGACCTCTTCACGTTTGTTCGCATGCATCTTAAGGATACGTCCGATGCGTTCACGTTTGCCCTTTGTAGAGTTATAAATGTAAGAACCGGCTTGGACAACGCCGGAGTAGACACGAAAGAATGTCAACTGGCCGACGAAAGGATCGGTCATAATTTTAAAACCGAGAGCAGAAAAAGGCTCAGTGTCAGAAGCGTGCCGCTCAACTTCAGTACCTTTGTCGGCGTCAATACCCTTAATGGAAGGAATATCCATTGGAGAAGGCATGTAGTCAACAACGGCATCAAGAAGGTTCTGTACACCTTTGTTCTTAAATGAGGAACCGCATATAACCGGGCAGAAATTGATGGCAATTGTACAGGCACGAATTGCAGCCTTTATCTCTGCTTCAGTCAAGGCCTCACCGGAAAGATACTTCTCCATGAGAGCGTCATCGTGACTGGAAATTTCTTCGATCATTTTTTCGCGGTATTCTACAGCTTCAGCAAGCAGCTCAGCCGGGATTTCTTCTGTACGAAAAGTTGCACCCAGTGTTTCATCATCCCACAGAATTGCTTTCATTGTAACAAGGTCAATAATCCCCTTGAAATTTTCTTCTTTACCAATCGGCAACTGTATAGGAAGAGGATTGGCCTTTAAGCGATCTTTTATCATCTGGACGCCACGGAAAAAGTCGGCGCCAACGCGATCCATCTTGTTAATGAAAGCAAGCCGGGGCACGCCGTATTTATCAGCCTGTCGCCATACTGTTTCCGACTGAGGCTCTACACCACCGACAGAACAGAAGACTGCAACTGCGCCATCAAGTACACGCAGTGATCGCTCAACTTCGATTGTGAAGTCAACATGGCCAGGGGTGTCAATGATGTTAATACGGTGATCATTCCAGGTGCAGGTAGTAGCAGCCGACGTGATGGTGATGCCGCGCTCCTGCTCCTGCTCCATCCAGTCCATTGTCGCGGTACCTTCGTGGACTTCACCTATTTTATGAGATACTCCGGTGTAATAAAGGATACGTTCCGTCGTAGTTGTTTTCCCGGCATCGATATGCGCCATGATGCCGATATTTCTATATTTATCTAACGGTGCTAAACGGGGCACTGAATCCTCCAAAAACGAATAATACTATTACCAGCGATAATGGGCGAAGGCACGGTTTGCTTCGGCCATTTTGTGGACATCTTCACGCTTCTTTACTGCGGAACCACGATTATTAAAAGCGTCCAGAATCTCACCGGCCAACTTGTCTTTCATCGTTTTTTCGCTACGAGCGGTTGAATACTTGATCAGCCAGCGCATTGCCAGGGACATACGGCGTTCAGGACGAACTTCGATCGGCACCTGATAGGTAGAACCACCAACACGGCGAGACTTAACTTCCAGCGTAGGCTTAATGTTGTCAAGGCTCTTCTTAAGCACCTTTACCGCTTCATCGTTTGCCCGTTGCGCAACAAGCTCAAGCGCACCATACATGATTGATTCGGCGACACTTTTCTTGCCTGCAAGCATAAGAGTATTAATGAGCTTAGCAACTACCTTGTCGTTAAACTTTGGATCAGGCAGAATTAATCTTTTGGGTACTTCTCTTCTTCTCGGCATATATATCCCCTCAGTTAAACAGGTTCAGTATTATTTCGGACGCTTAGCGCCATACTTGGAACGACTCTGCAAACGACCCTTCACGCCAACTGAGTCAAGCGTACCACGAACGATGTGGTAACGGACACCCGGAAGGTCTTTTACTCTACCGCCACGAATAAGAACAACAGAGTGCTCCTGAAGGTTATGACCAACTCCAGGAATATATGAAGTTACTTCAAGGCCATTAGTCAAACGAACCCTGGCTACCTTACGGAGAGCAGAGTTAGGTTTTTTAGGTGTGGTTGTATAAACCCTTGTACAGACACCGCGCTTCTGAGGACAGCTTTTAAGTGCCGGCGCTGTTGATTTATCTTTTTTACTTTCCCTACCTGACCTGATCAGCTGGTTGATTGTTGGCATAGTCGTCAAATTCTCCAGATACAAAAATATCAAAACTGCTCCAAACAGGAGCGAATCCGCAAGCTAACAAAACAGTAGAATATTTGTCAATCTTTTTTATTTGTTTGTGGTATTTTTTTGTGAATTGCTTTAACACAATTGATTATTTGTTACAAAACGACAATTACTAATTTATGCATGTAGGTTGCAAATCTTGTTGGACGCTCTGATAATATTTCGGATGGGAATGGAATAATTGTAGGGTCGGAATTTCACCGACAGCTCCATTCAGATCAGCAGCGTTTACTACTCCTCTTTCGAGAGGAATTGCAGTTATACTCTTTTTATTAATTTTATGTCAATACAAAACTTGCACTACATCTTATTTTTTCAGCTTGAAACATTTGTATTGCTACTATTGCCTGTAATAGTAGCTGTTTATCACGTACTTTCATTAACCACTAATTTAGTCGTATCTTTTGCCGCGGATTTTCTATCCGGTAAAATGGAAATAAGCATGCCCCCCATGATACAGATCGCTCCCACGTAACCGTACACGCCAAGACGCTCATTGAGAATCACCCGAGCGTACAGAGCGGCAAAGACCGGTTCCGTGCAAAAGATCAGTGCCGTATTGGTGTGACTGATATATCGCTGCATGGACGTTTGTACTAAAAAGGCAAAAACAGTTGCAATAATCGAGCAGACCAAAAGCGGGACAGCCAAATGCGGATACCACACCATTACTTCTTTACCGCGTATAAGCGCCCCAGTATAACTAAGAAGAGCAACAACACCCAATTGAACCACTGTCAACCAATAGAAATCACTCCGGCGCACGAACTCACCTGTACATATCAGGTGTAATGAAACACAGACCGCACAGACAGCAGCCAGCAAATCCCCCCTGTTAAGTTCCCAGGAACCGTTCCCGCATAGCAGCAGTAATCCTGTTACCGAAAGAACAACGGCAAACTTGACGCCAGCAGAAACCCGATATCTGAGCACTAACGCCGCAAACAGAGGCACCATCACTACATTCAGCCCGGTAAGGAACCCGGTATTGGAAGCGCTTGTATAAAGAAGTGCAACAGTTTGGAAGGCATATGCCCCAAAGA
Source organism: Desulfuromonadaceae bacterium (assembly GCA_028683435.1). Taxonomy (GTDB): domain Bacteria; phylum Desulfobacterota; class Desulfuromonadia; order Geobacterales; family Pseudopelobacteraceae; genus JACRCG01. Next base: position 4,252 of record JAQUIG010000046.1, read on the forward strand.
GAAGGATTCCCATAATACTTCCCCTGATAACTGTCGCACCATCTATTCTCTTTCCCTTGTATAAACCTATAGGGAGAATCAGTGCAAAGGCGAGGACAAATCGCTGTGCTAAAAACACAAAGACATCAACACGCTCGACGGCCTGCTTGACTACCGTAAATGTGACGCCCCAGAAAAAAGTTGTCGTAAGAAGCAGAATAGCCGCTTTGTATCTGTTCATATGGATTCAGTCCGGACAAACAATCTAAATGGTCAACCTTTTTTATGCATCTTTGTACCGGCTTATATTTACCCTGACAAGAAAAATAGAACTTATTTCCAGCCAGCTAAAAATGTTTTTTATTGACATTCAAGCTTGTATTTATATAAAACACCATTCTTGTCATACCATTTAATAATTCAATGTCATTAAAAAGGAGAATAACGCATGAAGATTTTTCGTTTACTACCCGTTGCTGCCCTGCTGGTAGCCTCACTATCCGCAATAGCCATCGCTGCCCCGAAAAGCATAAAGGTTGCAACTGATGCTACATGGCCTCCAATGGAGATGGTAGATGCAAACAAAAAGATCGTCGGGTATGACATAGACTTCCTCAATGCTGTAGCCAAAGAGGCCGGTGTCACGGTAGAATTTAAAAACACCGCATGGGACGGCATTTTCGCCGGACTTGACTCAGGCAAGTACGATGCCATTATCTCTTCAGTCACCATAACCAATGAGCGCAAGGCAAAATATGACTTCACCGATGCTTATACGAGCATCGGCCAGATCCTGGTTGTACCAAAAACCGACAGAACCTCTAAAACCATTGCAGACCTTAAGGGTAAAAAAGTTGGCTCACAGATCGGCACAACTGGCGCAATGGAAGTGAAGAAAGTTGCCGGCGTCGAGTCGAAAACCTATGATGAAATCGGCCTGGCTTTTGAAGACATGGCTGCCGGTCGCATCTCCGGTGTTGTTTGTGACGAACCGGTTGCCGCCCACTTCGCCCTGAAGAAAAAAGAGTACAAAGAAAAATTTAAAATTGTCGGCAAATCGTTTACCAAAGAGGGTTACGGCATTGTCGTGAAGAAAGGCAACAAAGAGCTGGTTGCCCTCCTCAACAAAGGCATAAAGGCTGTTAAGGCAAAGAAACTCGACGCCAAAATCCACGCCCAGTGGGTCAAGTAACCAAGGAACAAGGGGTGGGCCAGAGTTAATCTGACCCGCCCCTTCCTACGCTATATGCTCGATAATCAATCCACACATACACCGATAGATGTCGGTGACGGTGCCGCAATACCCCACAAAAACGATGCCGGACTGTTTACAGCCTGGCGCATCGCCTTTTTTGGCTCAATTGTGCTCTGTCTCTTTCTGGCCTTCGGCCGACCTGACCAGTATATGGCGATCTTCAAGTTCGTCCCGGATGGCATCCTTATCACCTTCAAGGTTACACTGGGTGCAATCGTTCTGGCGATCATGTTCGGGTTGATCGCCGGGCTGGGAAGAATATCAAGCAACCGCATTATCAACGGAACTGCATCGTTATACGTCGAGGTCATTCGGGGCATACCGCTGCTGGTACAGCTCTTCTACATCTACTATGCCCTGGGGCGTTTCGTAAAGATTCCCGACATGCTCAGCGCCATCATCGCCATGGCATTCTGCTATGGTGCCTACATGGCCGAGATCTTCCGGGCCGGCATCCAGTCTATTCCAAAAGGGCAGATGGAGGCGGCGCTCTCTCTCGGGATGTCACGCCAGCAGGCGATGCGGCAGGTCATTCTCCCCCAGGCATTTAAAGTCGTGCTCCCGCCGATCGGCAACGAATTCATCGCCCTACTGAAGGACTCATCACTGGTTTCGATCCTGGCGGTATCCGACCTGCTTCGCCGCGGACGCGAATACGCCTCGGAAACCTTCAACTATTTCGAGACCTACACCGTCATCGCCCTGATCTACCTGATAATGACCCTTTTCTTTTCCAAACTTATCAGCCTCATGGAGGAACGACTGAATGATGGCCGCTAGCCGCCCCATGATAGAAGTATGCGGTGTTTCAAAGTTCTACGGCACCTTCCAGGCCTTGGATGATATCTCGTTCACGGTCAGTGACGGGGAGAAGGTGGTTATCATCGGCCCTAGCGGTTCCGGGAAGAGCACCATCCTTCGCTCCATCAACTGCCTTGAGACTATCGACCGCGGCCGGATCACCGTTGACGGGATGGATGTCAGCAACCCGAAGACCGATATCTGCAAGGTGCGTGAGGAAGTTGGCATGGTTTTCCAGTCTTTCAACCTATTCCCCCACAAGACCGTGCTTGAAAACCTTACCCTTGCCCAGAGCGTTGTCCGCAAGCGAAGCAAAAAAGATGCTGAAGAAATTGCCATGGAGCTGCTGCACAAGGTTAATATTGTTGAAAAGGCTGCCTCCTACCCGGCAAAACTCTCCGGCGGCCAGCAGCAGCGAGTCGCCATTGCCCGCTCACTGGCGATGAACCCGAAGGCGATCCTGTTTGATGAGCCAACCTCGGCGCTTGACCCGGAAATGATCGGCGAGGTGCTCGATGTCATGAAGACTTTGGCAACTGAAGGGATGACCATGGTTGTTGTCACCCACGAAATGGGTTTTGCCCGCGAAGTATCCGATCGGGTCATATTCATGGATCATGGCAGAATTGTTGAGGAAGGTACGCCGGAACATTTTTTTACCGCCCCGACTCATGAACGGGCCAAGCTGTTTTTAAGCCAGATTCTTTAGCTCCCCCGTATTGGCGGGAGTATTTCAACAAAGCAGGACATTTTATATTGGAGGTAACACATGAAAAGCAGTAACGTATTGGCGGCGCTCGTAACTTTGGGCCTTGCCGCAGCAGTCGCAACACCGGCAATGGCTCTGGAGAACCAGTTCAGCGGAGCATTCACGTCGTTTTACGACCTCTCGAACTACAGCGCAGCTGGTAATGACGGTTATTCTTCAAACTTTAACGGTTTACAGAAGAGCGCGCCTACAGAGAATTATTTTGTCCAACGCGTGCGTCTCGGCTACATCGCCAAGGCAACCGACGATGTCAAACTGGTAACCAAGTTCGAGCTTGATTACAACTACTGGGGTAACAGCTCCTATACGAATACTCGTGGCAGTGGTGGAGCAATCGGCGCTGACAGCATCAACCTTGAAACCAAGAACCTGTACCTTGACCTGAACCTGCCAAAAAAGGTCAATGCAAAGATCGGTATGATGGGTAACACTGATGCCTTCAAAGGGATCATCTTTGACGCCGACATGGCCGGCGTCCTGCTTTCACATGAATATGCAAATGCAGGCGTTACAGCAGGCTTCTTCCGCTTCAATGACAACGGCGGGACGCTCGGGAAAAACGCTCAGGATATGTTCGCGCTTGACGGCAAGTACAGCGTTTCCAAAGACCTGAAGGTTGGCGCAGCTTATTACTACATCTCCGACGATCGCAGCAATGGTTCTACAACTAGCATCACTAATAATGGAACCATTGTTGGTTACAATTCTAATGACGGAACAGCTATATACAGCTTAGCTCCTACAATTACTACAACGCCAAATCCTGCTAATGACGTAAAGGTCCACACACTCGGCCTTAACGCCGAGACCACCGTTGGCCCGCTGACCCTCACCGGTTTTGCCCTAGCCCAGTTCGGCGATCTGTCCAACACTCAGAAAGCAAAAGGCTATGCCTTCAACCTGGGAGCCAGAATGCCGCTGGCTGGCGGAACGATTCGTTCCGAACTCCTTTATGCCGCCGGTGGAAATAATTCCCTCTATACCCCACAAACCAGTGAAGGTGGAGCTTTCTATGACAATGAGATGATCATTCTCGGCCGCGACAAGAATGCCACCACCATCGACAATGCCATCGTCTATGATGTAAACAACTACAATCAGGGTGTTATTTTCGGGTCAGTCGGCTACGACTACACCTTCACCCCCAAACTGTCCGGAAGCGCCAATATCGGTTTTGCTGCTGTATCCGATAGTACCGGCCCTAACGATAGCGACTACCTCGGTACTGAAGTCAACTTTGAAACCAATTACAAAATCATCCCATCCGTCACAGTTGGTGCTCGTGCCGGCTATGTTGTGCTGGGAGATTACTTTGCTTCAAACCTTGACGATCCTTACGACGTCAAGCTGATCGCCAAGTTTTCTTTCTAACAGTACTTTCAGATCTCCGGGGTTTATATAACTCCGGAGATCTCCATTGATTAGCTGTTCTCAAAAGGCATCACACCCCACCAAGGAAGGAGACACACATGAACGTTAAAAAAAGTACCGTACTGTTGCTGTCCGCTGTATTGGCCCTGTCCGTAACTGCTGGCTGCAAAAAGAAAGAAGGAGCACCAACAGCTGAAGCACCCAAGGCTGCCGCCGACACCATCAAAATCGGCTTCCTTGGCGCACTGACTGGTGACGTTGCCATGTTCGGCAAACCGACTCTGGAAGGGATGAAGATGGCAGCAGAAGACCTGAATGCAGCCGGCGGCGTTCTGGGTAAAAAGATTGAGATCGTCGAAGCCGATAACCGCGGCGACAAACAGGAAGGCGCTTCCGTTACCCAGAAGCTCATCAGCCGCGATAATGTAATCGCCATCGTTGGTGACCCTACCACCGGCATTACCAAAGTTGCCGCACCGATCGCCCAGAAAGCGCAGGTTGTTCTTCTCTCAGCCGGCGCTACAGGCCCTGGTGTTGTTGAGAACGGCGACTTCATCTTCCGTAACACGCTGCTCGACAGCGTAGCCATCCCTGCCTGCATCGACTACTTCGCCAATGAACTCAAATACAAAAAAGTCGCGATCATCACCTCTGACAACAATGACTACAGCGTCGGTTTCTCACAGACGTTCCGCGATGCAGCCAAGGGCAAAGGAATTACCATTGTAGCTGATGAGAAAGTCAAAGACGGCGACAAGGACTTCAGCGGCCAGGTGACCAACATCAAGGCCAAAAAGCCTGACGTCATCTTCTTCTCCGGTTACTACACCGAAGGCGCTCTTATCATGAAAGAAGCCCGCAAACAGGGTGTTAAAGCCAACATGTTCGGCGGCGACGGCCTCTTTTCTCCTGAATTCATCAAGCTTGGCGGCACTGCAGCCGAAGGCTCCATGTCGGCTCTCGGCTTCGCTCCTGAGCAGGCTACTCCTGAAACAGCTAAATTCATCGAAGCATTCAAGAAGAAGTTCAACGGCGCACTGCCGGGTCTGTTCGATGCACAGGGTTATGACGGCGTGATGATGATCGCCGACGCTATCAAGCGTGCCAACAGCACTGATCCGAAGGTATTCAAAACCACCATGGCTTCGACAAAAAATTTCCAGGGCGTATCAGGTACAATTACGATCCGTGCGAATCGCGAGCCGATCAAGACTCCGCTCTGCCTGCTGGCAGTCAAGGACGGCAAGTTCGTTCTGAAAGCCAAAGTTCCGGTAAAGATGGACTAATCGTTTTATTATGTATGCCGCACGATAAATGCGGCGTCGGTTCCTGCCGGCGCCGCATTTGTTTAAAATGAGATTATCGATGAGTAATGACAGATCGCACGGCACATTATTGATTCTGCTGGCTGCGATTCTCTGGGGAACTACCGGTACTTCGCAGGCATTGGCTCCTCCCGGTGCTCACCCGCTAACAGTAGGCGCCCTGCGTCTGGCAGTTGGTGGTGGAGCCTTGCTGCTGTTTGCCCTGCTACGTGGCAAGATTTCCCGAAACAGTTTTCGTCAACCGGTCTTTTTACTATTGGCGGCGATTCTGGTCGCCGCGTATCAGATTTTGTTTTTTAAGGCAGTTTCTCTAACCGGTGTTGCTGTTGGCACCATGGTGGCGATCGGTAGTGGTCCTCTTTTTGCCGGACTATTAGCATTTCTGATACATAATGAACGCCCCAGACGCAAATGGCTGATAGCTACGATTCTGGCCGTTGCCGGGTTGCTTGTTCTTTTTATACCGGCACTTGGCAATGTGTCGCAGGTGAGGCCGGCGGGTATACTTATGGCTCTGGCAGTCGGTGCTTTATATGCGGGATATACACTTGCTATCAAGCGCCTTCTTCCCGGAAACTCACCGGATGCTGTCATTGCTCTCGTGTTCACACTTGGAGGGTTGCTGCTTACACCGCTTCTGTTCAACTCCAATCTTCGCTGGGTGGTTGAACCGGGTGGCTTGCTTGTTGTACTGCATCTCGGACTGGTAACTACCGCTCTGGCATACGTTTTATTCGCCCGGGCCCTGCGCACTGTTCCGGCAGTTCACGCCGTCACCTTGTCACTGGCAGAACCGCTGACAGCGGCTACTCTTGGAATTATAGTCCTCAAAGAGCGGATGACGATCACTGCGGCGACCGGCATGATATTGGTATTATTAGGATTGGTAGTTCTCGCGTATGATTCACCGCAGCAGCGGCAATAATTCACTGTTTAAGTAACATCTTAAACGAGGAGCAGCTCCATGTTTTTCCAGCAACTGATTAACGGCATCGCCCTGGGAAGCACCTATGCCCTGATCGCCCTTGGTTATACCATGGTCTACGGCATCATAACCCTGATCAACTTTGCACATGGCGAAATCTACATGGTTGGAGCGTTTGTCGGGTTGTTTGCTACGGCTATTCTCAAGGTGAATTTTTTTATTGCCATGCTGATTGCCATGGCTGTCTGTGTACTACTCGGTGTCCTCGTTGAGAGGATCGCGTACCGCCCGCTCCGCAAATCTTCACGGTTGTCGGCTCTTATTTCTGCGATCGGCGTATCGATCTTCCTGTCAACTCTGGCCCAGATGCTTTTCGGTGCCAATGCCAAGGGGTACCCGGAAGGGGTTTTTCCGGTCAAACAGATAACCATCGGCTCTGCAGAGATCTCTACACTCCAGCTCCTGATCATTGCCGTATCGGCAACCCTGATGATCGCCCTCGAGTTCATCGTTCACAAAACAAAGATCGGCAAGGCCATGCGGGCGACTTCAGAGGATTACAACACCGCTGCCCTGATGGGGATTAATGTCAACATGGTCATTTCCTTTACATTCGCGCTCGGTTCGGCACTGGCCGCCGCCGGTGGTGTTCTGGTCGGACTGCTCTTTAACGCGGTATCGTTCAACATGGGTTTGATGGCCGGACTAAAGGCCTTCGCAGCAGCGGTGCTTGGCGGTATCGGCTCAATTCCGGGCGCCATGCTGGGCGGTTTACTGCTGGGCGTTACCGAAGTAGGCGGTGTTGCACTCGGTTTTTCGTCCTATCGGGATGCCATAGCATTTGCTATTCTGGTGCTGGTGCTGCTGGTAAAGCCTACGGGACTGCTGGGGCGTAAAATTCAAAAGAAAGTGTAAACATCGGAGCCGGAGTTATCTTATGGGTGATTTTTTACAAATGCTGCTGGGTTACATAAACCCCTACTATCTGCAGATCATCGTCAATATCGGGATCGGCATAATACTGGCACTCGGCCTGAATGTCGTTACCGGTCTGACCGGTCAGTTATCCCTGGGCCATGCCGCTTTTATGAGTATCGGTGCCTTCACCAGCGCCGTGCTCACCATCAAGTTCGGCATGCCGTTCAGTGTTAACCTGATTCTGACCGGGTTTATTACTGCCGGAGTTGCAGCTCTGATCGGACTCCCGATCTTGCGCCTGACGGGAGATTATCTGGCGATCTGCACACTTGGTTTTGCCGAGATTGTCAAGGTAGTTTTCCTTAATCTCGACATCACCAACAGAGCTCTCGGGCTGACCGTACCGGCCGCTAATACGAGCATCCCGATGCCGATTGTCGTCTGGGCTGTTGTTATTCTGACAATAGTTTGTGTCTCCTTTATTCACAGCTCCCGCTTCGGCAGGGCGCTCATGGCGGTCAGGGGAGACGAGATTGCTGCTGAGGCGATGGGGATCAACGTAACACTCTACAAGGTCCAGTCCTTCGCCCTCGGAGCCTTTATTGCCGGAGTCGGCGGTGGCCTCTACGCTCACTTCATGGGCTACATCAATCCCTCTGATTTCGGTTTTCTTAAATCGGTCGATATCCTCAGCATGGTCGTGCTGGGTGGGCTGGGTAGTATCACCGGGAGTGTTATCGGTGCGACGATACTGTCAGCCGCACCCGAGTTTTTGCGCTTTATGTCTTCCTATCGCATGATGGTCTACGGTGGGCTGCTGGTCTGCATGATGATCTTCCGACCCAATGGCCTGATGGGCAGCATAAGCTTCACCGGTCTGGTACTCCGTGCTTTAGGACGTAAACCGCACCTGAAAATAATCATGGAACAAAAATCATCAGAAACATCGAGATCCGACAATGGCGATACTTGAACTACAAAATGTGACTATCCGCTTTGGCGGCCTTGTGGCTGTCAACGATGTTAACCTGACGGTAGAAAAGGGAACAATCCAGGCGCTCATCGGGCCGAACGGCGCCGGCAAGAGCACGCTATTCAACCTGATCACCGGGATCTACGCACCTACCAGCGGCTCGATCTGCTTCAAGGGAAAATCCGTGAGCGGAAAACCGACCTTTAAGATTGCATCTGCCGGCATCGGTCGTACCTTCCAGAATATCCGCCTGTTCACCGACCTGACGGTGCTGGACAACATCCTGATCGGCGCCCATAGCCGCGGTCGTTGGAATCTGGCCGGTGCCCTCATGAAGTTCACCCCATGGGTACAAAAAGAAGAGGGCGAACTGCTTGACCTGGCTAGAGAATGCCTGCATATGGTTGATCTATCCTACCGCGCCTTCGAACTGTCAGGCAACCTCCCCTACGGTGAGCAGCGTCGCCTGGAAATTGCCAGGGCATTGGCGCTCAAGCCCGAACTGCTGCTGCTTGACGAACCGGCTGCCGGGATGAATCCGCAGGAAAAGGCTGAATTAATGGCGATGGTCAAGCGGATCCGTGCCACCGGCGTAACCGTTTTTCTGGTTGAGCATGACATGAAGTTCGTCATGGGTATTTCTGACCGGATTGCCGTTCTCGATTACGGGGAAAAGATCGCTGACGGCATACCTGAGGAGATCAGAAAGAATCCAAAAGTCATAGAAGCGTACCTCGGAAAGGGGGCTGGCGATGCTCACGCTTGATAAACTCTACGTCAATTACGGCGCTATCAGTGCCTTGAAAGCGGTTTCCTGCAACGTACAGCAGGGTGAAATAGTCGCCCTGATCGGCGCCAACGGGGCCGGTAAAACCACGATCCTCAACTCTGTTTCCGGAATCGTACCGACGCTGTCCGGCACGGTTACCTTTCTGGGTGAAACGATCAGCGGCGTTCCGCCACATGAGATCGTCAAGCGCGGTATTTCACAGGTACCGGAAGGTCGGCGCGTCTTTGCCAACATGTCCGTCCTCGAAAATCTTGAGATGGGCGCCTACATCCGCAACGACAAAAGCGCAATCCTGGAAGAGATAGATCAGGTCTTTGTCCGTTTCCCCCGCCTGCTCGAACGCAAGAAACAGCTGGCTAAAACACTCTCCGGTGGTGAACAGCAGATGCTGGCCATGGGACGTGCCCTGATGTCCCGCCCCAAACTACTGCTGCTTGATGAGCCGTCCATGGGGCTGGCACCGATGCTGGTAGCGCAGATTTTTGCCATCATTCAGGAGATCAACGCCGGGGGTACAACCGTCATGCTGGTTGAACAGAACGCCAATATGGCACTTTCAATCGCCCATCGGGCCTACGTGCTTGAAACCGGTGAGGTTGTGCTGCAGGGAGACGCCAAGGAACTGGCCGCCAACCCGGATGTCCGCAAAGCGTATCTTGGGGAATAAACCGATCGTAAACCCTTACCTGGCGGTGCTGGTAGGGGTTTTTGCCGTATCATTCTCCGCCCTGTTTGTCAGGCTCACGACCGCGCCGGCGCTGATAATCGCGACCTATCGCCTGCTGTTCACCTTTCTGGCTCTAGCCCCTTACGCGCTCTACCGTTACCGTCAAGAAATTTTTGTTCTCCCCGGAAAACAACGCGCATTGGCTGCGGCCAGCGGCCTTTGCCTGGCGCTCCATTTCGTCACATGGTTTACCTCGCTGCGCTATACCTCGGTTGCCAGTTCGGTTGTGCTGGTAACGACCCAGCCGGTTTTTGTGGTTATCGGCTCCTGGATCTTTTTTAAAGAGCGAATCAGTCGCCTGGCGATGATGGGCGGCGCCCTGGCCCTCTGCGGCAGTGTCATCATCGGCGCCGCAGATTTTCAGATCGGACGAGATGCATTGATAGGTGACCTGCTGGCGCTCGCGGCGGCGGTGCTGGTTTCAGGATATCTGTTGATCGGACGTCGTCTGCGCGGCGGGGTCTCGCTGCCGGTTTACACCTTCTACACCTACGGCAGCAGCGCAGTGGTGCTTATCCTGGCAAGCCTGGCCACCAGCACCTCTTTTGCCCCCTACCCTCCCCGTGACTGGGTCCTTTTTCTGGCGCTGGCGCTGGTCTGTACCGTGGTTGGCCATACCATCTTTAATTGGGTACTCCGCTATGTCCAGGCATCAATCGTATCAGTCAGCGTGCTTGGTGAACCGCTGGGAGCCATCCTGTGGGCCTCAGTCTTTTTGAGCGAATATCCGACGCTGAGGCAGACGGTCGGTGCCGGCTTTATCTTCGGCGGCCTGTTTATTTTTACCCGCTACTCAGCAGCTGGTGGTGATACACGTGCCGCGTAAAACAGCTGAACAGAAGGTTGCTGCGGCGGGGCTCGGCTATGGGGTCTTGGCGTATCTGATATGGGGCTTTTTTCCGGTCTATTTCAAGGCACTTGGCGGGGTTCCGGCGCTGCAGGTGGTCTGTCACCGGATTGTCTGGTCGGTGCTGTTTCTCTGGCTGGTCATAGCCTGGCGTGGTGGCTGGCGCACGGTTTTAAAGGCATTCAGGGATCGTCGTGCCGTTGCACTGCTGACCGTTTCGGCCCTGCTGATCGCCACAAACTGGTTGGTATTCATCATTGCCGTCGGACACGCCCAGGTCATCCAGTCCAGCCTCGGCTATTTTATTACCCCGTTTGTCAGCGTTCTGCTCGGCTTCCTCTTTTTTCAGGAGCGCCTGCGGTGGCTGCAGTTGGTCAGCCTGGCTCTGGCGGCGATCGGCGTGCTGCTGTTGACGATTCAGTATGGCCGTTTTCCATGGGTGGCGCTGATACTGGCACTGACCTTCGGTTCGTACGGCCTGTTCCGCAAGATCGTCTCGGTCGATTCGCTGACCGGGCTGACGGTCGAGACACTGCTGCTCGGGCCACTGGCGCTTGGCTATCTGATCTACGTTTCCAGCCGGGGGGAGAGCGTCTTCCTGTCACAGGGTGTGCAGGCAAGCACATTGCTTGTGTTGGCCGGCGTCGCAACCGCAGTGCCGCTGCTGCTGTTCGCCTCGGCCGCCCGCCGCCTCCGCCTTGCCACCATCGGCTTTCTGCAGTACATCACCCCGACCATGCACTTTCTGCTGGCGGTGCTGCTCTACAAGGAACCATTTACACAGGCGCACCTGGCCAGTTTTTTGTTCATCTGGGGAGGACTCTGCTGCTACTCGTATGACGCGTGGCGAGGGATGCGGGCGGCACGGTAAAGTGTATTGTTACTCCGCCTCTTTATTCTCCATGTAGCTGTTAAAGCGTCTGACATGTGATTGTGCGATACTGCGCGCCTGCTCGGCATCATGCGCTGTTATCGCCGCGACTATTGCCTGCAGATCGGCAAGATTTTCCTGCAGCATTGCCTGGTTGACCGGCAGATACTTGACATAGTAGGTATGGATATTGGCATATAAACTCTGCAGCACCGTCTGAAACAGCAGGTTGCCGCTCATCCGCGCCAGAGCAAGATGCAGCTGTTCATCGGTGCGGATAAAAGCATCCCACCCCGGTCGTCCCTGATTGAGATGACCTTCCGCCTCGACAAGAAGAGCCTCCAACAGCACCACATCATCACTCCCGGAACGCTGGGCCGCCAGCGCAGCCACCCCACCCTCCATCTCTTCACGGAACTCGGCAAGATCTTTCAGCGACACCGCACAATTTCTGATCAGCAACCCCAGGTTATCACTGAGATTATCACTGTTGATCTCGCGCACCATCGAACCGCCAGCCACACCGGTCCGGATCTCGATAAGCCCCTTCTGTTCGAGAACTCGCAACGCCTCACGCAGAGTGCCGCGGCTGATCCCAAACTGTTCCTTCAGTTCGCGCTCGGCAGGTAGTAGGGAACCGGCCTTCAGCGTTCCGGCCATGATTGATTCCTGTATCTGCTCCACAACGTCCTGATAGGCTTTGCTCTGTTTTACCGGTTTAAACATATACGACCCCTTTTTTAATGGTAGCACCTTTATACCATCACATTTTCATATAAACAATATTTAGCAGGATTTTCTTGACATGCATAACACCTTTTTGTTAATGGTTTAACCATTCACCAACAATCACATCACATGAACATAAAACTGAAAGGAACTGTCATGGAACCAGCGCTCAACAGTAAGATCATCAATCGCGGCAGAGATTTTTTCGCCTCCATTTCCGGAGAAAAACCATCCCTCTTCAACAAAGGGGCCTGGATGGGCAAGGTCATGGACTGGAGTATGAAGAATGAGCAGTTCAAGATCCAGATGTTCCGCTTCGTCGATGCCTTCCCGTCTCTGACGACCGGTAAACTCCTCACTGACCACATACGTGAATATTTTGGCGATGAAAAAGATATGCCTCCCGTTCTCAAGACAGGCGCCAAGATGGCCGGGATGCTTGGTTCTCTGGGTGGCGCGGTGCTGAACAAGGTTATCTCTGCAAACATTCAGGAGATGGCGCGTCAGTTTATCGTCGGCGAGAATACCAAAGAGGCGGTCAAAAACATCGAACGGCTGCGCAAGGACGGTTTTGCTGCCGTTGTTGACGTACTGGGCGAGGCGACACTGACGGAACAGGAGGCGGAAGAGTACGTCGCCACCTATCTGGAGGTGCTGGAAACGTTGAAGAAGGAACAGCAGGGGTGGAAAGGTCTGCCGGGGAACGGCGGCGACCAGGGACTGGACTGGGGACACGCCCCCAAGATCAATGTGGCGGTGAAACCGACAGCTCTCTTTGCCCTGGCCAACCCGCAAGACTTTGAAGGGTCGGTTGAAGCCATGCTGAAGCAGATGCGCCGCATCGCTGCGCGAGTAGTTGATCTGGGCGGCTTTCTCTGCATCGATATGGAATCGTACCGTCACAAAGGGATAATAATTGAACTCTACAAACGGCTGAAACTGGAATACCGCGATTACCCACATATCGGCATCGTGTTTCAGGCGTACCTGAAGGATACCGATCAGGATCTGGCGGAGCTTCTGACATGGGCGGAACTGCACAACACACAGATTTCGGTCCGCCTGGTGAAGGGCGCCTACTGGGACTATGAAACGGTAAAAGCCAAGCAGAACGGCTGGACGATACCGGTCTGGACGATCAAGGCCGAGACCGATGCCGCCTTTGAGCGGCAGGCGCGCATGATTCTGACAAAACAGCAGATCTGCCACTTCGCCTGTGCATCGCACAACATCCGCACTATCTCCGCCGTGCTGGAAACGGCAGCCGAACTGAAAGTTCCCGAAACTCGCTATGAGTTTCAGGTGCTCTACGGTATGGCTGAACCGGTCAGAAAGGGAATACTGAAAGTCGCCGGGCGGGTGCGCCTCTATGCTCCCTATGGCAACATGGTGCCTGGCATGGGCTATCTGGTGCGGCGTCTGCTGGAAAACACCGCCAACGAATCGTTCCTGCGGCAGAGTTTTGCCGAGGATGCCCAGATCGAGCGCCTGCTTGAAGATCCCGCCGAATCAGCGCTTCGTGAACGTGCCGTGCGGTCAAACAAACCACGCACGGTTGCTTCAGGCCCCGGCGGATTGCCACGCTTTGCCAACGAAGCGATGGTTGACTTCACCCGCCCTGATCACCGCGCCTCCTTCCCACCCGCCATTGCCAAGGTGCGGGCAACGGCGGGCAGAAATTACCCGCTCTACATCAACGGCAAGGAAATTCTCACACAAGAGCTATATGATACGGTCAACCCGAACAAACCATCAGAGCTGCTGGGTAAAATTTCACAGGCGAGCGTTGAAGATGTCGCTCTGGCGGTCGCGTCCGCCAAAAAGGCGTTCCCGGCCTGGCGCGACACGTCACCACGTGACCGGGCAGAGTACCTGTTGAAGGGTGCCGAAATTGCCCGCAAACGGCTCTTTGAACTCTCGGCCTGGCAGGTGCTGGAAATTGGTAAACAATGGGATCAGGCCTACGCCGACGTCACCGAGGCGATAGATTTTCTGGAATATTATGCCCGCGAAATGATCCGCTACGGCGAACCCCAGCGGATCGGCAACGCACCGGGGGAAATCAACCATTATTTCTACGAACCAAAAGGCGTCGCAGCGATTATTTCACCCTGGAACTTCCCGCTCGCCATCAGCCTCGGAATGACCGCAGCAGCGATCGTAACCGGCAACCCGGTGGTCTTCAAACCATCAAATATCACCGGCATCATCGGCTGGAATATTGTGGAAATTTTCCGGGAAGCCGGTCTGCCAGCAGGGGTTTTCAACTACGTTCCAGGCAAGGGATCCATTATCGGCGACTATCTCGTTGATCATTCCGACGTATCTTTGATCGCTTTTACCGGTTCGGTTGAAACCGGTCTGCGTATCATTGACAGAGCCGCCAAGGTTCACCCCGGACAGGCGAATGTCAAAAAGATCATCGCCGAGATGGGTGGAAAAAACGCCATCATCATAGATGACGATGCCGATCTGGACGAAGCGGTACCGCATGTACTCTACTCCGCTTTCGCCTTCCAGGGGCAAAAATGCTCGGCCTGCTCGCGTGTGATCGTACTTGATGCGGTCTACGACAAGTTCGTTGAACGCCTCGTCAAAGCCGCCCAGGTGTATCAGGTCGGCCCATCTGAAGATCCGAAATACAGCATGGGTGCAGTATCAGATGCAACTGCCCGAAAAAATATTATGGATTATATTGAAATCGGCACGCAGGAAGGCAAACTCCTGTACTCCAGTCCGGTGCCAACTGACGAGGGGTATTGGATTCCGCTGACGATCATCGGCGGCATTACCCCCCAGCATCGCATCGCCCAGGAAGAAATTTTCGGACCGGTGCTTGCCGTCATGAGAGCCAAGGATTTTGATCAGGCGATCGAGTGGGCCAACTCAACCCGGTTCGCTCTGACCGGCGGAATATTCAGCCGCAGCCCGGAGCATCTAAGCCAGGCGCGCCGAGAATTCCGGGTCGGCAACCTGTATATCAACCGCAATAACACCGGGGCACTGGTCGAACGCCAACCATTCGGCGGTTCACGCATGTCAGGCGTCGGCACCAAGGCGGGCGGCCCCGATTATCTGCTGCACTTCATGGATCCGCGGGTGGTTACAGAGAACACGATGCGGCGCGGATTTGCGCCGATTGAAGAGGATGATGACTGGGTGGAATAAACAGCAGGAGGGATAACCACCCTCTCCCACCGGGAGAGGGTGGTCGAAGACCGGGTGAGGGGTTACGCGCGCCCTGTTCCAGAGCATGAAAGCTACGCCGTTAAAAATACCCACTGGTACATAAACTCTTTCGGCGCCTTGGGACATTTTTTCTCAAGTTCGTCGTCCAGAAACACCCCGTCATATCCTGCCACCAGATCCTGTTCATGCAGTTTACTCACTTTTTCAATCTGAGCCTTCAATTCTTGCGTGATTGTCTCCGGAATCGGCACCGTACGATCCTTTTTCCCCTTGCCATGCGTAGAGCGATTTCTTCGCCCGAGACACTTATTTGAGAATACCAAACTCCCATTTCAAGGCGTAGCGAAAGAAAAACAGAAGTGAATTGATGGCCTGGTTTTGCGTAGGAGCAGCGCCCTTGCACTTTACCGCCCCAAATAAGTCAGATAGACAGCTTAATTACCCAATGAATCCATAACGTGTAAATATATAGACGTCAATAGAGTAAAACTAATAAATCAGTTTCTAATTTCCTACAGTCATGCTAAATGAATTACCAGAATAATCAGACATACCGGGGCGTTAATAAAAACACGGATGAATTTGAAGCCGGGGCAAAAAGGGACAAAGAGGCCCTGCCAGACTTGAGGTCTCGTACGACCTGGAGCAGTTCCTCGCCAATGTTGCGCTTTGCATCACGTTCGAGCAGTTCTTTTTCATTTAGTGGCATGTTCCATCTCCTCTTTGAGGGCTTTGAGAATGTGACCGGGAATACTGTCAACGGCACTCTTGGCATAAATCAGAAGCAACCAGATTTGCCCGGCCTCTGTCCAGGCAAAATAGAGGACCCTGACACCACCGCTCTTACCAGTTCCGCGACGGCTCCAGCGCACCTTACGAACCCCGCCGGAACCACGCACCACGTCGCCCATTGAGTAGAAACGAAAGTGTTCAACCAGACAGAAGCACCGCCCAAAAACCGGCGGGAACCATCGAGCCAGTCGGAGTGAGCGCACATGAGCGAAACATACGACCTGATAATACTCGGCTCCGGATCAACGGCATTTGCGGCAGCGGTGCGTGCCACAAGTTACGGAGCACGTGTTCTTATGTTCGAAAAAAGCGTACTGGGAGGCACCTGCATCAATTGGGGGTGCATACCGAGCAAGACGCTTATTCATGCGGCGCTCTTCAGACACGAGGCTCATCTGGGAAGCATTATCGGCGTTACTGCTGAAAAGCATCCCCATGGCATTGACGCAAAGCGGCTCTTCCGGCACCGGGAAGCTGTGGTAACAGGGCTGCGCAAGGAGCGCTACCTGGATGTTCTCGCCGGCATGAAGGGGCTGGAGATGGTCAAGGGAACCGCGCGATTCCGCGATTCCCGCACCGTTGTGTGCGATGACCGCCTCTACCGCGCCGAACGCTTTCTCGTCGCCACCGGTGGCACCCCGCGCATCCTCGACCTGCCGGGCCTGGAGAAATGTTCCTATTACACCAGCCGCACCGCACTGCTGCTCAAAAAGCTGCCGACCTCTCTGGTCATTATCGGCGGCGGGGTGATTGCCGTTGAAATGGGGCAGATGTACCACCGCTTGGGATGCAGGGTAACGATTCTTGAACATGGCCCCCGGTTGCTGCCTGCCATTGAACATGAAATTTCCGCTTCGTTACAGGATATTTTGCAGAAGGAAGGTATTGAGGTCGTTACTGATGTACGCCTTTCCCATGCAGAGAGGCTCGGAGAGCTGAATGTGGTAACTGCAACTGTGGATGGAACGCATCGTGAATTCACCTGCCAACAACTGCTGCTGGCGGTGGGTACCGCCCCGGCCACGGCAGATATCGGGCTTGAAGCGGCTGGAGTGGCACTGAATGGCAATGGGTTTATCATAACGGACCGGCAGATGCGCAGCTCGGCGGAGGGTATCTGGGCGGCCGGCGATGTGGTCGGCAAAATGATGATCGCCACGACCGGTGCCAGGGAGGGGATTGTTGCGGTGGACGACATGTTTAATAAGGGCTGCGGCTGTGCCATTGATTATCTGGCCGCGCCAATGGCGATCTTTACCGATCCGGAAGTGGCCACGGTGGGGCATTCAGAGTCTAGCGCACTTCAGGCAGGCTTTGACTGCATGGTCAACTGCATGCCGGTCAATGCCATTTCCAAGGCGCACGTCACCGGCATGACAGACGGCGTGATCAAGATGGTCGCCGACCGGGCCACCGGGCGGCTTTTGGGGGTTAGCCTCGTCTGCCACCGTGGTGCGGACATGATCAATGAGGCCGCTCTGGCTCTGCATCTGCGGGCTACAGTAGCCGACATTGCAACGACGCTGCATGTATACCCATCTATCGGCGAAGGACTCAAGCTCTGTGCCCAGGGTTTCAACCGGGATATCACCATGCTTTCCTGCTGCGCCGAATGAACGCAGAACCGGTTAGTACAGGGGTGTCAGCCGGATGTCTGCTTTTTGAGATTACCTGAGGAAACTATCCCTGGAGCATGATGTAACGTCGCTCATCTGCACTTTTTCTGAAGATTTTTATTACCTGCCGTTACGACCGTCCGGCAAGCCTGACATTGAGAAACACCGACAGCAGCACGATTGCCATACCGACAGCCTGCATTATGGAGACCTGTTCTTTCAGCACGACACATATACAGAGCAGCGACAGAATCGGCACCAGCAGTGCGCTGTTGGATGAACGACCGGTCGGGATCATCCGTAGCGCCCTGTTCCAGAGCAGGAAAGCTACCGCCGTCGGGAAGATCCCGAGATAAGCTACCAGCAGCATATCGGTAGATGAAATCGACCACTGCATCGGATATAGCGGCAGCAGACAGAGGAGAAACAGCAGACCGAACAGGTTCAGCAGGAACATGCCGGCCGTAACGCTGAAGCGTGCATGTTTGATCAGTACGCAGAAAAGGGCAAAACTGAAGGCCGTAGCAAGAGCCACCGCCACGCCGATGGAAAGCCGCAGGTCACCCAGGGCACCTCCCGACACAACCAGCACAACTACCCCGGCAAACCCCAGAGCTACACAGCCGACCGCCCGCCAGTCGGTTTTTTCCTTGAAAAGGGCCCAGGAAAGCGGCAGCATCATCAGCGGATAGCTGTAGTGCAGAATAACGGCCTGGCTGGCCGGGATATAATCGTACGTTTTCAGACAAAGATATTGCTGGATGCCGAGTCCGATCGCCCCAGCCACGGGAAAGAACAATGGCCGCTGACGAAATTCGGTAACTATCAAACCGAGACGTCGCTCTCGGACTATGAAACAGAACAGCGCCGCTGTCGCCCAGACCGCAATCCAGACGACAACAGAAAAGCTGCTCATGCGGGTGACCGCCATCTTGAAGCCGGTGCCGAGCGTGGCAAACAGTGCCACAGCGAGCAGTGCATATATGGTCCCTTTGGCTGACTCAGTCATGCAGACATATTCCTAGCAGGCCGCAAGCCGGATAACAGGCCGCAGAATCGAATTGCAGCTTGAGGCCGGCTTCCCGAGGGTGCAATCCGACAGCTGTAGAGCCTCGGCAACAGCGGTCTGACCGGAGGCTGCCATAAAACTTTCCCCGGAGGAGAGCAGGTAATCACGCCCATCGCCACAAGTCAACCAGACTACCCCGCTCGTGCAGCGCAGAACAACTCCATCCTTACCGCCATCCAGTCGTATCAGTTCACCCTGCGCAAGAGTACATTCCATGACCAATCCCTCCTCTGTATATGATAGTGGGACAATACGCCGCTACCGGACAAAAAAACAGATACAAAAAAACAGTTTTGTAACCATAACAGTTGCATGATATACAGACTGTATCCATCCAAAACGGTGATAACTGTGCCTGCCGAATTCTGGCGTACGAGGATAAACTATTACGATGATCAAAGGACAAAAAAACAGTGTTGGCACTTCACTGCTCTACGAACAGGTTGCCGGTGAGATTGCCGGCCTGATTGACCAGGGCACCTTCAAGGCCGGTGACCGGCTTCCTTCCATTCGCCAGCTCAGCCGGCGGTTTGGCGTAAGCATAAATACCGTCACGCAGGCTTACACGCTGCTTGAAGACAAACGCCTGATCCAGGCCCGGCCGCAGTCCGGCTACTATGTACGCAGCCGCGTCCCGGAAATCCGTGAACCGGACCTGCCGTCGCGCCCGTTCATTCTGCCGACTACCGTCACCATCAGCGAATTGTGCCACCAGGTCATGCGCAACATGATGAGGCCTGACCTGCTCCCTCTCGGCAGTGCCATTCCGAGCGCGCAGAATCTGCCGATCGACAAGCTTAACCGGATAATGGCAAGTGAACTGCGAAGATGCGGCGACGACGCGGTTATTTACCAGATGCCCCTTGGCTATGAACGATTGCGGGTACAAATCGCCCGCCGGGCGCTTGTAGCTGGCATCAGCAGCGGGCCTGATGACATTCTGGTGACGTCCGGCTGTGTTGAGGCAGTATTACTGGCGCTGCGCGCCACTTGCCACGCCGGTGACACCATTGCAGTCGAGTCTCCCTTCTACTTCAATTTTATGCAGATGATCGCCGAACTGGGGCTGAAAGCCCTTGAAATACCCTCCACCCCCCGGGACGGTATCAGTATCGAGGCACTTCGCTATGCTATTGAGCAGAACAGCATCACTGCCTGCCTGGTCATAACCAATTTCAGCAACCCACTCGGGAGCCTGATGCCGGATGAGCGAAAACGCGAACTGGTGGAACTGCTCGCTAGCCACGAAATCCCGCTGATTGAGGATGATATCTACGGCGACCTTGCTTTTAGCAACGAGCGCCCCTCAGCCGCAAAGTCATTTGACCGTTCGGGCCTGGTAATTTACTGCTCGTCGTTTACAAAAACCCTTGCCCCCGGTTATCGCATTGGATGGGCCATAGGCGGCCGTTTTCAGGCAAAAATGGAACGTCTGAAACTGATGATGAACATTGCTTCCTCCTCGCCACCACAACTGGCACTGGCTGAGTTTCTGGCAAACGGCGGCTACGACCATCATCTCCGCAGTATTCGAAAAATCCACGCCCGCAACATTTCACAGATGGCCGATGCCGTTGCCCACTATTTCCCGGAAGGGACCCGCATGACTCATCCAACCGGCGGTTTTATCCTTTGGGTAGAGATGCCTGTCGGCATAAACGCAATGCAGTTGTACCATCTCGCCCTTGAGCGTGGAATCAGCATCGTACCCGGGCCGCTTTTTTCTCTTGCAAATAAATACGGCAATTACATCCGCCTTTCTGCAGCGGTGTGGGATGATCGGATAGAACAGGGAATCAAGACGTTAGGGGAGTTGGCGCATGAGTTGCTGCCTGTTTGATATTTTTTTAGAGATGAGGGCACGATGACGGATTCACCGGATATAAAGGATGAAGGGTACATGCGCGCCGGGCTCGCCGCCGCATGGCCTATCTGCCTCGGCTATTTCCCGATCGGCCTTTCGCTGGGAGTACTGGCGCAAAAAGGTGGCTTGGCACCGTGGCAGATGGGCGCCATGTCGCTGCTGGTCTTTGCCGGGGGCTCCCAGTTCATAGCCGTAGCCATGTTAGGCGCCGGAGCATCGGCGTTGGCAATAGTTTCCACAGTCTTTATGGTCAACCTGCGCCACCTGCTGATGAGTTCAGCCATGGCTGTCCATTTCCCCGGTGTTTCCCGCCGCTTTCTGGCCCTCTTTGCCTACGGCCTCACCGATGAAAGTTTCGCCGTCAACATGACCCGCTTCAACCAGGGTGGATGGAACCGTTACAGCGCCCTGACGCTTAATCATGCCGCCAATGCGACCTGGATCATCAGCAGCGTGGCCGGAGTGTATCTGGGGCAACTGGTTCCATCAGGTTCAGCCGGAGTTGACTATGCCCTGACCGGCATGTTCATCTGCCTGCTGATCTTCCAGCTGCGCAGTCCGATCTTCACGATCACCGCCCTCATAGCGGCGCTCTGTTCCGTACTGGCCTATCTCTGGCTGCCGGGCAACTCCTATGTAATCGTCGCATCCTGCCTGGCGCCCACAATCGGGCTGATACTGAAACGCACCCGGCGAAAACAGGAGGTTCCCGCATGAATAACCGGGACTTTCTCCTCCTGATGATTGCCATGGGTGCGGTGACCTACCTGCCCCGCATGATTCCACTTGTCATGCTTTCCCGCCGCACCCTGCCCCACTGGTTTGCCGAATGGCTGGAGCTGATTCCGGCCGCTATCCTGAGTGCGCTCATCGCCCCCACCCTCTTCGCAGACTCCGCCCCGAGGGTTTTCACCCTTGGCAAGATAGAACTGCTTGCCGCTCTCCCTACCCTGCTCTGCGCCGTAAAAACCCGCTCCCTTGCCGGGACTGTTGTTGTCGGCATGCTCTGTTATTGGGGATTGGGACTGGTGATGTGAGGCAAAAAAGAAATGGCATACTCTGCGACAAGCGTGCTTTAACGCGCCGGGCAGCCCCGCATCTTTGTTCATCTCCCCTTGCAGGAGGTTCCATTACAACTGCCACAGCACCCCTTCTTTTTCCAGAGCGAGTGATAGAGGAGCCAGACGGCTCCTCCCGCAATCAGCATCATCAAGCAGACATCAAACAGTCCCATATCAACCTCCCAGACCCAGCAGTTTCCCACCTTGATAAATAATCAGCGCAACAACCCAGGCCAGTACCGTTGAGTAGGCAAACGCCACTCCGGCCCACTTCCAGGTGCCGAACTCCTGCCTCATGGCGGCGCC
>JAQUIG010000009.1 GCA_028683435.1 Desulfuromonadaceae bacterium
TTGAGGACAAAAGCAAAGTATTTCAGGATCAGGAATAACGGGACTGGATATGTTTCTTTTTAAAAAGAAAAAAGAGGTCATAGGCATTGACATCGGATCAAGTTCCGTGAAGTTGGTCCAACTGAAGAACAATAATGGCTCCTTCCAGTTGCTGAATGCGGGGATTTATCCTTTACCCCCCGAGGCAATAGTTGACAACACGCTGATGGACAGCACTTCAATTGCCACGGTTGTAAAAAATCTGGTTGCAAGCCTCGGTATAAAGATCAAGGATGTTGCCTGTTCGATCTCCGGAAATTCGGTCATTATCAGAAAGATCGTGCTTCCGGCGATGCCGCAGGAAGAGTTGGAGGATCAGATATCATGGGAGGCGGAACAGTATATCCCATTCGATATTAATGATGTAAACATGGATTTTCAAATACTGTCGCCCGACAGTAATGACCCCTCCAAGATGAATGTCCTCCTGGTTGCCAGCAAGAAAGATATTATCAATGATTATGTAGCGGTGTTCAGTGAAGCCGGAATGAAGCTTTCGGTTGTCGATATTGATTCCTTTGCCGTCCAAAACGCGTTTGAAGTAAATCACGACTACAGCTCTGAAGATATTCTCGCTTTAATAAATATTGGTGCCAGTATAATGAATATCAATGTTATTAAAGATGGTATTACACTTTTTACCCGTGATGTCCAGATGGGGGGCAACCTTTACACCGAGGAGATTCAGAAGCAGATGGGACTGAGCAGTATCGATGCTGAAGCCGGGAAACTGCTCGCGCATGAGTCAAATGACGGACCGCTTCGAAATGTAATCTTAAAGGTTAACGAAACCATTACCCAGGAGATCCGGCGGTCGCTTGATTTTTATAATTCAACTGCAAGTGATGAACGCATTTCCGCTGTTTTTATAAGCGGAGGTTGTTCGAAAGTCTACAATCTTATCGGCACTATTTCTGAAAAAATCGGTCTGAAAGTTGAGAGGCTGAATCCGTTTGCAAAGCTGAAATTTAATGAAAAGGATTTTGACCCTGAATACCTACAGGAAATCGCTCCGTTTATGGCGGTGCCTGTCGGGCTGGCTATCAGGAGGGTAGGGGACAAATGATTAAAATAAATCTCTTACCCGCCAGGGCGTCAAAGAAGAAGGAAACTGCAATTCAGCAACTTATAATCGCCGGTATTGTTGTTGTTGTAATTGCCGTAATTGTAACGTCTCTTTATATGGTTAAACGGGTTCAAATTTCTGCAGCCAAAGATGACATAACATCGGCAAATAATAAAATTAATGAACTTAAAACAAAAATAGGGAAGTTGGAAGAACTTAAAACTCTGAAAGGGCAGGTCAAGAAAAAGCTTGATGTCCTGTCACAGCTAAGAAAAAACAAAACCGGTCCGGCGCAGAGATTGGCAAGCTTGAGTGATCTTACTCCCGACCAGTTATGGCTTACAAATTATGCGGAATCCTCTCAGGATGTCAAAATATCTGGTATTGCTGCTACAGAAGAGTTGATTGCGCAGTTTATGAGGGCGCTTGAAGCGTCCAACGATTTTATGTCTGTCATGCTTCTGGTTTCTGAGCAAACCGAGATGGCTGGTACAAAACTGAAAAAGTTTGATATAACTATGAAACTTGAGTCGGCAGCACCACAGAATCAGGTTGATTCGGCGGTGAAAAAATAATGTACATCATTCAGGTGGTCTGAATATGGATCCTAATGTAGAAAAAATACTTAAGCTTCCGACTAAACAGAAGGTTCTGCTCCTCGTCTTGATCGCTATTATTGAAACGGCCGCGTTAGTCTGGTTTTTGTATCTGCCAAAACATAATGAGCTTAACGGGCTTAAAACGGAACTGACCAGGTTGGAGGGGGAGATTAATGAAAAAAACAGGATTGCAAAAAATCTTCCGAAATTACAGGCAGAATACGAACTGTTGAATCAGGAATTAGCTCGGGCATTAACTGAATTGCCAAATTCTCAAGAAATACCGTCGCTGTTGACCAGTATTACTACTTTGGGAAAAAAAGCCGGACTTGATTTTCTGACCTTCCGTCCCAAGGGTGAGGTTCCCAAAGAGTTTTATGCAGATGTGCCGGTCGATATTATCGTGTCCGGATCATATTTCAGTGTTGCGAATTTCTTTGCAGCCGTTGCAAACCTGCCACGAATCGTAAATATTACAAATGTCGCGTTTTCGGATATCAAGAGTGTCAATAATCGAATGATGACGAAGGTTACATGCCTCGCGACCACATTCCGCTTCCTTGATAAGAAAGAGATTAAGGATGATAAAAAAACTGCTTCAAAAAAATAAATATTCCTCGACGATCGCTGTGGTTTTTTTGTGTGCGCTGCTATTGACAGCCTGCGACAAAAAGCAGACACCAGAGCCATCGCCTTCTCCAGCACCTCAGGTCGTGGTTGTGCAGCCCAAGCCTGTCCAAAAACTGACCAGTTCAGCGGTGCGTCTCTCACCACCCCCTGTAACTCAATTCGATTTCAGCAATAAAAAAGATCCTTTCAAGCCTTTTATTGCCGTTAAGACGGGACAAAATACCTCACCCGAGTCAATCAGAAGAGCGAAGCGCAATTCTCTGCCGATTCACAGCTTTGATGTAAACCAGTTTAAGCTGATTGGCATAATCTCCAGCGGGCGGGAAAATCAGGCGATGGTGACGGATCCTGGCGGTAAGGGGTACGTGCTGAAAGTCGGGATGTTGATCGGGAAAAATGACGGCAGGATTACCTCGATCAACGCTAGTGGTGTTGAAGTACTTGAACAGTTTAAAGATGACAACGGCAGGGTCCGGAAAGAAAAAATTAAACTTACCCTTCCCAGGAAGCAATAAGGAGTTCCGCATGAAGTGGAAGAATCACACATTGAGAATTGCGCTCATAATTTTTTCAATAATTACAAGCTCTCTGGCTGTTGTGCCAGATACCGCTGTTGCTGCTGGACAGCCGGGAGTAAAAAAGCTTGCAGCTATTGAATCCATTGTGTCAACAGGTGATGGTTCTGCCACGGAATTGATAATAAAGCTCACATCTCCCGTTACTTACACTAGTTATAAGACTATATCACCACTGCGGCTTGTTATTGATCTTTCCCAGGTTACATCAGAAAATATCTCTTCGCCGGTAATTGTTAATAATGGTAATTTCAAAACGGTTACCGTCAGCCGTTTTGATACGGATGCAGGTGTACTGACCCGAGTGGAAATCGGACTTGCGGAAGACGGTGAAGCGGTAATTTCTGCGCAGCCGAATAATCGCGGAGAGTTGAGAATATCATTTCCGGCGTTGGCCGCTATCGTTTCTTCCGCAGCTACAAAAGACCTTGCCGATAACTCTCCGGTTTCATTCGAGCCATTGTCCACAGCGTTGGATCCTGCACCTGCTGCTGGTAAAGGGGCTGTATACAGGACTCTGAGCTCTATTTCAGTCAATAATAATGTGATAACTCTTGCTCTTGATGGTTTAATCAGTGACTTTAAAACGTTCAGGCTTAATAAGCCGGAGCGGTATGTTGTTGATTTAATGAATGTAAGAAGTGGCATGGCTAGTCGCTTATTTCCATTGAATGCTTCCGGTGTCGCTTCAGCGCGTCTTGGTCTCTATCCGGATAAATTACGTGTTGTTTTTGACGCTGTAAATGGGAGTTTTCCTGAAGCAACCGCCGCCAAAACGGAAGCAGGTGTGGTCATTACACTTGATGTAAAGTCAGTTGATGAAAATGCAAATACAAAACTGACTGCTGCACGAGCAGAAAAAACTCCAATGCCGGCTGCGATAAAAGCCGAAGTAAAACCTGAAGCAGTAAACCAAGCCATATCAGATAAGCAAACACTAAAGGATACCAATAAGACAAAACAAGCACCCGGGAAATCAACTATTGAGATGATAGATTTTCAGGTTGTTAATGGCATTTCAAGAATATCAATCAAGGTAAACGGGGACATTGATGTCGCTTATCCGGTTAAAACTCCCGGATATGTCACCTTGACGATCAAAAATGCCTTTCTGCCCAAAAATCTCCAGCGATCGCTTGAAACCCGGTTTTTTGTCTCGCCTGTTTTGCGCGTTACGCCACTATCCATCAAAACTAATAAAAGTACTGATACAAAAATCCGTATTGCCATTCGAGTCGCCGCTCCCTTTGAGTTCCGCCGGGAAGGGGATATGCTTTATGTCGATTTTAAACACCCTTACGGTTTAACAGCCGATAAACTTGCCATAGAAACAACAGATCAAAAAACTATGGCGGCGCCCCGCAAGACGGCAGTTCGTGATGAAGAGGTTTCCTCTGTTCTGTCGCCGATTAGTGAACTATCCACAAGACCGTCTGAGTCATATCGAGACTATAAAGGGCGTAAAGTCACCCTCGAATTTGCTGATGCCGATGTAAGAAAAATATTTCAGCTCCTGGCTGAGGTCAGCAATAAGAATTTTGTCCTTGGAGACGAGGTCACCGGTGCCATCAGTCTTAAACTTGTAAATGTTCCCTGGGATCAGGCTCTTGATATCATTCTTGATACCAAAGGGCTCGATAAAAGGGAAGATGGCAATATCATTCTCATAAAGGGAAAAGGGAAATTCAAATCACAGGCTGAGGAAGATCTGGAAATCAAAAAAACGCAGCTGAAAAACGAACCATTGTTTACTGAATATTTCCCGGTTAACTACAGCAAGTCTGGAAACCTGAAGCCCCAGATCGAGTCGCTGATCACAGCAAACACCGGTAAAGTTAGTGAGGATGAGAGGACAAATACCCTTATTGTTACTGCGATAAAATCAGACATAGACAGAATTAAAACCTATCTGGCAAGAATGGATGTACCGGAACGTCAGGTCATGATAGAAGCGAGAATTGTAGAAGCGTCATCTACTTTTACGCAGAATCTGGGAGTTAGTTGGGGTGTACATTATCGCGACGGTTCTGCTTCTTTCTTAGGGATTAATACGCTGGATAACAGTTTTGGCGGCTTAACGACCCCTTCTGTCACCTCTGGTCAAAGCGGTGCGCCCGGGACGAATATGGGAATTTCTTTTGGCCGTCTTGCAAGCAATATTCAGCTGGATATGCGCCTTAATGCTGCAGCAAGTGCAGGCTTGGTTAAAATTGTTTCTACTCCCAAAATAGCCACACTGAATAATAAAACCGCAAAAATAACCCAAGGGCAATCCATACCGTACCAAAATACAACTGCTACAACCGGTGCTACTACTCAGTTTGTTCAAGCAGTGCTTTCACTCGAAGTAAAACCTCATATAAATGCCAATGGTACAATCGGGATGGAAATAAAGGCCACAAACAACTCGGCGGGAACAGGTAACCCACCGCCAATTAATACAAAAGAAGCAACAACGGAAATGTTGCTGAAAGATGGAGAAACCACTGTTATTGGCGGAATCTATAAAGAAGATGAAACCCAATCTGATGATGGCGTACCGTTTCTGATGGATATTCCGTTTTTAGGACGGTTGTTCAAGTCATCTGAAACAAGAAAAATTAAATCAGAGCTGCTAATATTTATTACTCCGAGAATATTGAATTAATCGGCATGATTTTAACTGGTGTGTATGCCACTTGCACTCAAAGACAAAAATAAACATTGGACATATGCCGACTATCTGACCTGGCCGGATGATGAACGGTGGGAGATCATCGATGGCGTGGCGTATCCCTGGAATGGCATTCAGTCGATGAGCCCAGAACCGGGTAGAAGAAGCAGTAGCTTTGAAATCGGTTGATGGTGTTGGGATTGATTTAAGGTATGCATTTACGGATTGACAAGAGATTTTAGGGGGATACATGAAAGGCTTTGCAAAGTTTAGTTCAATGTTGATGTTGCTATTATTACTTGGTTTGTTTGGGTGCGGGAGTGATACTGTTTCATCTGGAACCTTAACAATGGGTGATATTACATCAACGGACCTAACCGGTGGCACTTACAAGGTAGAGGCTACCGCAACATATGTACCTGATAGTGGAAAAGAGGCTACGGGTGCTGAGATTGGTTTTACGGCTGTCTATACCACCCCTTCAAATGCTACTCCTGTTACGAGAACATTAAAAGTGTCGCTCAGTAAATCCGGAATTGCTACCTATACGGAGATGGTAGAGCAAGGCAGTGAACCGGTTTATATGCGTTTAACTTCTTCTATTGGTGCGCTGTCACAGACAAAAATAATATCAATTCCTGCCGTTTCTGTATTATCTGCATCTCCCGCTGCGATTTCATTTTTAAATACTGATACTGTCGGTACTGCCAAAACAGCGACTGTAACAGGTGGTTATTCTCCTTATACCGTTGCATCGGCAATCCCTACTGACATCCGCGCCGACATAACAGGTTCTGTTGTCACAATCACAAAACTGGCTGCAGGTTCAGCAAGCATTGCATCTACAACAGTTACTATTACTGATAACAAGGGTAACACGTATACAATTCCCGTCGGATACTTCAAGTAATTACGGAGATAAAGAGAATGCGTAAAACTTTATTAGCTTCATTCTTTTTAATATGTTTTTTTATTATTGCCGGTTGTGGCGGTAGTAGTTCTTCTTCATCGCAAGATACTTCTCCTGTTCAATTGTCGCCTGGTTCAGCGCTTGGCTCGATTACTATTGCTAATACTGCACTTCAGTTCAGCGAGACAACATCCGTATCGGCAACATTTAAAAAAACAGATGGCACTCCAGCTAGTGGTATAAATGTAAACTTTTCTACCACACTTGGTACAATAACACCTGCAAGTGGCATCGTAAATACCGATACCAATGGTACAGCGACTGTTCAACTAACTGTTGGCGCAATATCAGGTCAAGGGCAGATAACAGCTTCTGCTACAGTAGATAATAAACAGATCACAAAAACTGGATTATTCAGTGTTAGCCTCCCTCCTCTTAAGTTGACCCCTATATCATTGGGATTATCAACACTTTCGTATGGCGGGTCCACCAGTGTATCGGTAACAATTATGGATGCTAATGGAGTAACATATACTGGCCAGGAAGTAGATGTTACATTTTCGTCCACACAAGCTTCTTCTGGAAAAGCAACCATATCTTCCCCTGTTCGAACAGTGAACGGGGTTGCAACAGTGACGTATCAAGCAATTACTGCAACAGGCAGTGATACGATTACTGCAGCAATTACTGGGGATTCAAAAACTGCGAATATAACTGTTAATGCACTTGCTGCAAGCTCAATTACTTTTGTATCTGCAAACCCAATTAATATTGGTTTAAAAGGGATGGGTGGTGCCGGTATCCAGGAAACTTCACTGGTTACTTTTAAGGTGTTTGATACCGCTGGCCAACCAAAGGCTAATCAGCAGGTTGATTTTGCACTAAATACAACTGTTGGTGGATTGTCTCTCTCTTCTTATTCAGGCAGCACAGCTAATGATGGGACCGTTTCGACCATTGTGCAGGCCGGTATTATAGCAACTTCGGTGCGTATTACTGCTACTCTTAGGGGAATTACTCCTGTAATAGCGACTCAGTCCGATCAACTTGTTGTTTCCACTGGTGTGCCTGCGCAGGATGGATTTTCCATATCAATTGAAACATTGAATCCAGAAGCCTGGAATACTGATGGCGTCATCGACAAGGTTACAGCGCGGTTAAGTGACCATTTCCATAATCCTGTCCCTGATGGCACCGCCGTTTATTTCACCACTAGTGGCGGCAGCATTCAGCCTTCATGCACAACAATAGCTGGTGCCTGTACCGTAAACTGGACCAGTCAGAATCCTCGACCGCTTAACGGTAGAGCGCGTATCCTGGCCTATGCTGTAGGTGAAGAAGCTTTTCTTGATTTGAATGGTAATGGCTACGCTGATGCTGCTGAGTTTACCGATGATTCGGAAGCTTTCCGTGATGATAATGAGAGTGGTGTTAAGAATGCCGCTGAAACTTTTATAGATTTCAATAGTGATGGCGTTTTTAACGGACCTGATATTAAGTACAATGGTGTACTTCAGGGGGCGGCATATGTGGGCGCTCCTAAATCTAAGCATGTGTTCTCAAATTCCACTCTTGTTATGGCGTCATCAGCTGCCAAAATAACAAGTACCTGTAATTCTGTACTCCCTGGATCATATGCAGAATGTAACGTTACAGTTAGCGATGAAAATGGGAATTCTATGCCTGCAGGGACAACTGTAAATATAAAAATAACAACTACTGTTCAGGGGACATGGACTGGGTTTATTAGTGATTTTTCTTTAAATATTCCAATCTTTGACACATACACTTTTCCTAATACGAATTCTAATTCAGGAGTTTTATTTCCAATTACAATATCTGACTCAAATAGCAAAACTACAGCACCTATTGGTATCTTAGAAGTAAAAGTAACATCACCGGGTGGGTTGGTTACTCCAGGAACTTTTCGGATCAATTAGTTTGTAGCTCAGCAAAAATATTATTATAGTAAACCTCCGAGGTATTCAAAACCTCGGAGGTTTTTTTATATGTCGTCTTTTGGCCGGGATATGGTAAATTCTATATATTAAAATCCACAAGGAGGACCTTTTGACTGACTGGACACTGGCTGTTGCTGGTCAGAACTCTTTGCCCATTAAACCTCTGGAGTGAATATGAAAAATATTGTTCGTGTTACACCGCTTGAAAATAAAAAAATATTTGTCACTTTTTCAGATGGAATATCCGGAACTTTTGATGTGTCGCCATATATAAAAAGTGATTTTTTCATGCAGCTCAATGATGATGAATATTTCAAAAAAGTTGGTTTATTTTTTGGTGGCATATCATGGGAGAACGGCCAAGATCTTGGCCCTGATACCATTGCAGCTGATTTGCAATAATAAGTAAAAAAGCCTGAATAATAAAATATTCGGGCTTCAAGTGTTATTGGAGGTAAAATATATGTCACCATTGCCAATGTTGAAAGAGCAAGAACGCTTTACGTATGCCGATTACCTGTCCTGGTCGGATGACGAACGCTGGGAACTGATTAACGGTGTGCCGTACTCAATGAGTCCCGCGCCGTCGCGGCTTCATCAGGAAATATCAGGCAATATCCATGGTATTCTGCACCAGTATTTGAAAGGGAAAGAATGCAAGCTTTATGCGGCTCCGTTTGACGTCCGCCTACCCGGATCTTCTGATGCACCAGATGATGAAATTGATACGGTCGTACAACCGGATATTGTTGTAATTTGCGACCCTGACAAACTTGACGATAAAGGCTGCAAGGGTGTACCCGACCTTGTTATTGAAATACTTTCGCCAAGAACGGCTGAACATGATTTGAAGGACAAGTTTTATCTCTACCAACGGGTAGGAGTTTTGGAATATTGGATTGTCAACCAGACGGATAAAACGCTGATGATCTTCAAGCTGAACGCGGTTGGTGAATATGGCAGGCCGGAGATGTACGGTTCCCGTGACATTGTTGCGGTGCCGCTGTTGGGTGATCTTGAGATTGATCTTGCAGAGGTTTTTGCTTCGTAGCTCTCCGAGGTGATGTTCACTTTAGATCACAGACTGCAGACACAGAAAGAGGGCGCAATTAAATGTGCGCCCTCTTTTACAAGCGGTGAAATTGCAGGGAAAAACTAGAAGCTGATGGCGCCTTTCAATGAGTAGAGCGGACGTTCCGCATATTCAGCCTCAGCTGTTATACTCAGCAATGGAAACGGGGTGAGTTTAAGTCCTCCAAAAACGCGCGGTACCGAGATGGTTTCTTTTTTGAGATCTATTCCCGATGCATTTAGAGTAATAGTTTTCAGGTCCCCCTTGGCTTCACTGTTAATCCACATCATACCGGCGCCGGCATACGGGGTAATAAAGAGAAAACCTTTGCTGATTGAGGCATCAACTCCGTAGGTTTGCAGCGACAGATCGTTTACACCGGATAGCCTGGTATAGGTTGCCCGGACGCCAACCGCCGGCGTTGCCACGCTGCCATCCAGAATCGATTTGCTCAGCTCAGCTCCATACAGTTTTACATTGCTGCTTGGCACATAGGAATACATGGCGCCGACATCAATCCCGAAAGGGAGTCCTTTGCGCGCCCGTATCTTGGGGATAACCAGATAAGCAGGAGCATCATTGTTAAAGGCAGATTTCCAGTAGCGGTCATTTTTGTCGATACTTACGGCGGTAACCTCGGCGCCGATGTCAAAGCCGGTAATGCCGAGTGGAGCTGCCGGAGTCATGTTTCTGTACCCAAGCGCGGCACCAGCTTCCTTGCTCAGGTTTTTGAAGTCTTCCTGGCTGATGGCTGTAGAAAAACTGATGTCTGCTGCCAGTGCCGGTGATACTGCAAGAGCCACTGCCGCCGCAACCACCCCGTATATTAACGCTCGTTTCATGTAAACCTCCCCTTGAATTATAATGACGGTAATGTAGCAAAGTAAGCGCCGTTGGTCAATCAGCTCATGCTTACGAACGTATATTGGCTTTTACAGACTTTTCGCGATGAGATGGCGTAAAAAACCTGTAGAAACTCGATAATTTGCCGATGGGGAAAAGAAGTAAATACAGATCGGTGCATGAGGCAGGTCGTGGCAAAAACAGTTGAGTTAAAAATACCTGACGATATCGAATATCGCGTTATTGGCAATGCATTCGGCCTACTGATCGTTTCTGCCGGGCTTCTGAGCGGAGAAATGTTTCGTCTGCGCAGTTTTGACTACTGGCTGGATGATATTGTCCCCTTGTTGTTAGTTGTCTTATTGGGCTACAAGCTTTTCAGAAACTTTCTATCGACCATGAATGCATATCAGGGTATAACCTCTCCTGCCGATGTTATCCGTGATATGAATATTCATACAACCCTCAAATCTGAACCTGCTGCAGTCGCACAAATTGCAGCCAAGACAGGTTATACAACTGAACAAGTTGTTGCTGAAGTTGCCAAGCGTATTGAGGCTCAGAAGGCCGAAGTGCTCAAAAAGAATAAAGTTAAATAATTGATGGGGATCATGCCGGAGCCTAAGAAACTTACTATTGAAAATCTGGCTCATCTGATGGAACGTCGCGGATTGTTGTCGAGCGAACAGCTTCGTGATGTGCTGATCCGGGGAAGGGAGCAGGAATCGCGTCTTTTTGCTCACTATCAATTCGGTGCCTCCCGTAGGAGTCATGCCGGTTCCGAACTTGTTTCTCCTGCCGAAGTTCTCGCTTCATTCAATCTTGAAATACATGGATCGAAGGGTAATCTGCTCTCAGAAGACGTCATTACCGATGCGCTGGCCGCTGCCACCGGGCTCCCTTATTTTAAAATAGATCCGTTGCAGCTGGATTTGCATATTGTAACCGATTATATTCCCCGTCCGTTCGCCCTGAAAAACCTGATTGTTGCCGTCGGCGAGTCAGGTGGCGTCATCACTGTCGCTGTGGCTGACCCGTTTAATGAGGCGATCGTCAACGAACTGGCGTCAGCCAGGCGCCTGGTGATCAGGCGCGTCCTCAGCTCAAAAAGCGACATTCTGAAGATATTGCGTGAATTCTACGGATTCCGGGCATCGGTTCTGGCTGCAGAGGCGGAGGCTTCATCATCGATAGATCTGGGCAATCTGGAACAATTTTTCAAACTTAAAGGTCATCAAGAAATCGAGGGGACCGAGAAACATGTGGTTTCTGCCGTCGATTTTCTTCTCAACTATGCCTTCGATCAGCACGCCAGTGATATCCACATAGAACCGAAACGTGAAACCTCGCTGATCCGTTTCCGCATTGATGGTGTCATGCACAACATCCATGTCATTCCAAAACCTCTGCATGCCCCGATCGTTTCTCGCATCAAGATGCTATCCCGCATGGATCTAGCCGAAAAACGGCGCCCCCAGGATGGCCGTATCAAGACCAATTTCAACACCAAGGATATTGAACTGCGCGTTTCTACCGTTCCGGTCGCCTTTGGTGAAAAGGTCGTCATCAGAGTTTTTGATCCCGATATCCTCCTGCAGGATCTGGACAGCATGGGGTTTTATCCGCGTGAGTTAACGCTCTATAACTCATTTCTGCGCCGTCCGAACGGCATCATACTGGTGACCGGCCCGACCGGCAGTGGCAAGACCACTACTCTCTACTCTTCACTGAGGTCGCTCTCTTCTCCAGAGGTCAACATTGTTACGGTTGAGGATCCTATCGAGATGGTCATGGAGGAATTCAACCAGATCGGCGTGCAGCATGGAATTGGCGTCAGTTTTGACAGTATTCTCCGTAATATTCTCCGTCAGGATCCCGATATCATAATGATCGGTGAAATCCGCGACCGCGAGACGGCAGAAAATGCCGTTCAGGCCGCCCTGACCGGTCATCTGGTGCTTTCCACTTTGCATACCAACGATTCCGCGTCTACCATCATCAGGCTGCTTGATCTTGGTGTCCCCCCATTCCTGATCTCTGCAACCCTGCTTGGTATTGTAGCCCAGCGTCTGGTACGTAAAATTTGCCCTCACTGCAAAAAAAACCGTACTCTTTCCCAAGACGAATGTGAATATCTGCAGCTGCCGGAAAAGTCGTATTCAGTGTGGGAAGGAGATGGGTGCAAGGAGTGCCGTGGTACGGGGTACAAGGGGCGCATTGGCCTGTTTGAAATTATGGATATGAATGACAGGTTGAAGGCTTTGATTTCTGGTTCTGTTGAGCTTGCCATCATTGCCGAGACAGCAAAGCAGGAAGGGCTTGTCACTCTACGCGAAATTGCCATCAACAAGATGCTTGAAGGAGTGACGACATACGAGGAAGTTGTTGCGATGACCGGATAGGCCCATTTATTTAATGCAAGGATATGTCTCGAAAAGAGACGTTAGGGTATATAAATGTTGTCGTGTTTATTCATTATTCTGTTTAAGTCTCCGGTACAGTGTTGCCCGTGAAATATTGAGAGTTTTTGCTGCCTTTTCGATGTTGCCCTCCGCCTGGTCAAGAACGGTTCTGATATGTTCTCCTTCTACTTCCTGTACCGTCCGCCGGTTTGGTGCTGTTTGGTGAGTGCGACTTTGTGTCAGACTTGAGAAGTGAATCTGACGAAGCATTGCTTCGTGCGGGGTGAGTAGCAGCGCCCGCTCGAGAACATTTTTCAGTTCGCGAATGTTGCCGGGCCAGTGGTAGCCACGCAATGTTTTCATGATATCGTCAGAAATGACTGTTGCCGTTGAGCCCAGTGACTGGAGCAGGTAGGCGACCAGCTCCGGAAGGTTATCCATACGCTCCCTGAGCGGGGGTAAGTGAATAGCCATCATGTTGATCCGGTACATAAGATCCTGGCGGAACCGACCGGAGCTTACTAATGAATTCAGCTCATGATGCGTCGCGCATATCAGACGGAAATTACTCCTCATAAGTTTTACATCTCCAAGTCGGCGATAGCTTTTGTCCTCCAAAACTTTGAGGAATTGCGCTTGAACATCAATGCTCATGTCGCCAATTTCATCGAGAAACAGCGTCCCCCGGTCGGCAACATCGAGCAACCCTTTTCGGTCCTGGTCAGCAGAGGTAAAGGCTCCTCTCGCATTCCCGAAAATTTCGCGGGAGAGCATTTCACCGCGCAGCCCGGAGCAGTTCAGCTCAACGCATTCATTTGAAGCTCGCGATCCGTGCTGGTGAATCCATCTGGCGAGCATCCCTTTTCCGGTGCCGGTTTCACCGGTTATAAGTACCGGTATGTCACTGGCTGCGGCCGCCAGTGCCAAAGCATACATTTCCTGCATGGCCCTGTTTTCACCAATAAAAAAATCATCCTTCTTTTCAAGTCGCTTTCGTGCCGATTGTTGTCGTTTCAGGACGCCAATTTCGAGAGTTTTACGTATAAATACGGCCAGGGCAGCATTGTCAACCGGCTTAGTCAGGAAGTTATCCGCGCCGTGCTGCATCGCTTCAACTGCCAGGGGAATGTCCCCTTCTCCGGTTATAACGATGATCGGTATGCAGGGATCGTTTATCCGTGCCGTGCCTATAAAATCAATGCCGCTGCCATCCGGCAGGTTTATGTCGAGAACCATGATGTCAAATCGACGGGCGGCCAATGCGGCTGCAGCTTCGGCAAGGTTGGCCGCCTCAAAGATCTCATACCCTTCCTTTGAAAAATAACCGGCATTTTCCAGCAGGTTAAAAAATACCTGCTGCAGCTTGAGGCCGTCAGTTAAAACGTGAATCGATATATCATCATTGTCAGAGGAGAGGGTCGCCCGTTTGTTTTTTGACATGCCGCTTGATTCCCAGAGAACAAGCGTTTCACGGCATACTTCATACAGAGAAATTGGCTGAAGGGCTGCTGCCGGGATAGTCCCTCCCAAGTCAAGGAGATCGTTCATCAGGTGAACCAGACGGTTGATCTGAGTTCGTATATGGTGAATAAACGGCTCAAATTCAGGATTGGAGGCAACCTCTCTTTCCCTGAACAGGGCTTCGGTAATGGTGAGGATGGCGTTGAGTGGATTACGGACCTCATGGGCAACGCCACCGGCTATCTGTCCGATTGCTTCAAGCCGTTTGGCTCTCAGCAGGTGCTGCTCAAGCAGTTTTCGTTCAGAAATTTCATTTATCAGAAGCGAGTTGATTTCAGTCAGGTCTTTGGTGCGCTCACGGATCTCCTCCTCCAAATGAGAATGGATATCAGTTAATGTATGTTCTGCTTCTTTCTGCAAATTAATGTCATAACAACTGCCAATATAGCCGGAAAACGAGCCGTCAACACCATTATACGGAGTTCCGTGGTCATTGATCCAGCGATAGCTGCCGTCATTATATCGCAGACGATATTCCATCTTGAATGCATGCCTGGCTTGAAATGCTTCCATGTAAGTGGCAATAGACCGCTTCAGATCATCCGGATGAACCCCGTCTATCCATCCGTCTCCGAGTTCCTGTTCCAATGTGCGTCCGGTGAAAGCCAACCATGTCTGGTTAAAATAATCACAATGGGCATCGGTACCAGATTTCCAGATAAGGGAAGGGAAAATATCCAGCAACTTCGAGTGGTAGTCTCGAGATCTGGTTAGCGCATCCTCAGATTTTTTCAGTGCAAGTGTATGCTGCTGCTCAATCTTGAACTGGGCGAGGAGCGTTTTAGCTTTTCTGCGGATGCTCCACAGCAATGCGCCCAGTGACATGGTGAAAACGACAATGACTCCTACTAACGTCACCACCCAGATGCTTTTTGATAATGGTGCCATAACTTCACTGACATCGACTTTGGCAACTAGCCACCACTGGGTTCCCGGTATGCATCTGGTTGCGCTGAGTACATTCACATCACGGTAATCTCTGCCTTCAAAACTGCCCTCCTGCCCAAGAACTGCGCGCACCGCTGGTAAGTTGTGGCGTGTGAGCGGCAGAAGAAACGGAACGGTAAATTTTTTACGATGCCGGAGTTGATTCAGGAAATGGACCGAATCCCCTTCGCGCTGGACCAGTAACGTTTCAGCTGTCGAACTGAATGTAGGCCACGATTGAATGAGCGGGAAAAGGCGCTTGGTCGGATCGATATCCAGTAACAGAACGGCGATGCAGCGAGACGGTGCGTTGCCAAGAAGCATGATCGGAATAGCGAGGTGAATTTCGGCAGGATCACCGGCATTGTCACTATGGAAGCCGGTAAGCAGTAATTCCTGCTCTCTGGCCGTCTCGGCAACCAGTGCAAAATAATGCCGTGACAGGGGTGTTTTTAGTTCCGGATCAGAAGCAATTACTTCACCATCAGGAGTAAAGAGGATCCCTCTACTATACCCGCCAAGGTCAATCAGGTTAGCCATCCAATGTTTGAATTCCAGGCGGATTTTGGCCTTATCGTTGCTGCGGATGTACAGATTGATCCTGTGGGCCATCATGGCGTTTGCGCGAATGGAGGCCGCTTCGGCAAAACGCTCCTTACGCCATTGAACCAGCTGGGATGTTTTAAGGTCAGCAATTGTTGCTAGCTTTTTGCGCTTCTCATCCAAAATAAATTGCTTTTGTTGTTGAATCAAGCCGTAACCGGCACCAAAGACAATAGATGTCTCTGAGCGGAGGTGTCGCCTTAGCGGAGAACAGCCCCGGACATATGGAAGGTCATCAGCATACTATGGGGACTGCTATGGAATCAACCTACGCCGATGTTAAAATGCATCAGGCTTGTCCGCACTGCGGTATGGATCGTGAAAAATTTGCTCATTCACGAATGCTGATCACCTATTCAGACGGCACATCTGTCGGAGTATGCAGTATACATTGCGCCGTCACCGAGTTGAAGGCCAATAGGGGCAAGAAGATCAAAATGGTCGAGGTCGCCGATCTCGATACCAAAAAACTGGTCGATGCTGAAAAGGCGATCTGGGTGATCGGGGGAAGCAAGAAGGGTGTCATGACACGGACGCCGAAATGGGCTTTTGCACACAAGGCTGACGCCGTTGCATTTGTCGGCAAGAACGGCGGCCAGTTGGCTACCTATAAAGATGCATTGGCATTAGCCGGAAAAGAGTAAAAACAGCCCGGAGATTTCATGAGACGGTTTATCCCCTTTGTGTTTTTGATCTGTTTACTCGCCGTTGAAAGTGCCACGGCCGGGGGCAAGGATGCCGTTGCCATTCCGGCCGGAGCCAAGTGCCCGGTCTGCGGCATGTTTGTTGCAAAATTTCCCGACTGGACGGCAACGGCCCGTTTCAAGGACGGCACGACCTCCTATTATGACGGACCGAAAGATATGTTCAGCCACTATTTCGATACCGCCCGCTATACACCCGGAAAGCATCAGTCAGATATCATCGCGCTGGCCGTTAAGGAGTATTACTCGCTGGCAATGATTGATGCGCGCTCCGCTTATTTTGTGATCGGCAGTGATATCTATGGGCCGATGGGGAGCGAGCTGATACCGTTTAAAACCGAGAAAGATGCCGCT
This sequence comes from Desulfuromonadaceae bacterium, assembly GCA_028683435.1. Classification (GTDB taxonomy): domain Bacteria; phylum Desulfobacterota; class Desulfuromonadia; order Geobacterales; family Pseudopelobacteraceae; genus JACRCG01. The sequence goes on from JAQUIG010000009.1 coordinate 16,860, forward strand.
TCATTCAAGCTTGATCACAAAGGAAAACGCATACTGCGCTTCAACGAGATTACCCGGCTTATCATAAAAACACTCAACTAAGTTTGTCCTCGGATGATACCATGCGCCGATCATCACAATTTCTGCTCCTTACCGCAGTCAGTTTGACGCTCTTTCTGTCGCTGCCGCTGCACGCCCGTTATGCGCAGCAACATGCACATGGTCAGGCGGCACAACTGCGGCGCCTGCACGTGACTGATCTCTGTCTTGCCACCGAGGCCCGCTATACCCGCCACCCGGCCCTGGCCGACCGTCACGCCCCTTTTCAGGAACATCCTTTGGCGCTCGAACATTTTCCGTCGGGTTCTCTGATCCTGCCGTCCCTCCCGGAGCAAGATAAACCATGAAAAGAGCCTTTGAGCGGCATCTGAATATCCTCGAATTCACGCTTGCGTCACTGCTGCGCAGAAAAGCTAAGAACCTTTCTCTTCTGGCAATGTACCTGCTGGTGATTTTCATACTGGCATCGCTGCAGTTTTTTGTCACGGCACTCAAAAGGGAGGCGGCCATAATTCTGAGCGATGCTCCCGACATGGTAGTGCAGCGACTGGTTGCCGGGCGCCAGGATCTGGTACCTGCCCGGTATGCCGCTGAAATCGTCAGTATCAGGGGGGTGACAGCGGTACGGCCGCGCTTGTGGGGCTATTATTACGATGCCCTGAACGGCGCCAATTATACGATCATCGCGAGCGATGATCCGGCTATAGGGCCGGACTTGGTATCAATTGGTGCCGGGGTGGCAAGGGCACGCAACCTGGCTGTTGGCGATCTTTTACCGCTGATAGGTTATGACAAGGTGCCGGTAATGCTGGAAATTAGTGCGATATTTCCGAGCAGTTCCGACCTCATCGCAGCCGACATGATTCTCATGTCTCCGGTCAATTTCCATCAGTTGTTCAATTTCCCTAGTGGCCAGGCGACCGACCTGGCGGTTATGGTGCGCAACCCTAAAGAGCTGCCGACCGTTGCGGCCAAGATTGCCGGCCGATTCCCCGATTCCCGTCCAATCTTGAAAAGTGAGATTCAGCGCACCTACCAGTCGATCTTCGACTGGCGCGGAGGGATGACGCTGATTGTTCTGGCCTCAGCGCTGCTTTCATTCATCATCTTTGCCTGGGACAAGGCCACCGGTCTTTCAGCCGAAGAGCGCAAGGAAATCGGCATCCTCAAATCGATTGGTTGGGAAACTTCAGACGTGCTGTTGCTCAAATTCTGGGAAGGAACCGTGATCTCGCTGACGGCATTTCTCTTGGGGACTCTGCTTGCCTATGGTCATGTTTTTTTTCTGTCAGCGCCGCTTTTTACTCAGGCGCTCAAGGGGTGGTCGGTTCTCTATCCCCATTTTCAATTGGTGCCGGTTGTCGATGCCTATCAACTGACGGTGCTCTTTTTCCTGACGGTTGTGCCGTATACGACTGCGACGATTATTCCCTGCTGGCGCGCGGCAACTATCGATCCTGATGCCGCGATGAGGTATTGATGTGATAGCGTTGTCAGGCATCACGAAGAGTTTCAATAGCGGCAAGCCGAATCAGTTCACCGCCGTGGATAACGTCACCCTTACGATCAAACCACGGCAGATTACGGTTTTAAAAGGCCCGAGTGGTTCCGGAAAAACGTCGCTTCTGACCATGATCGGCTGCATGGCCCGGCCCACTTCTGGGCGGATTTTTCTGCATGGGGTGGCGGCAGCGGTGCCGTTTCAGCAGCCCGTTTTGCCTGCTGCAGAAGGAATATGGGTACGTCGGCTACCTTCTGTACGCAATCCTGTTTGGTGGTGCGGTTGCCGGGATCGGCACAGGCGTCTTGATGCCGTTCAGAAGGGTTAGCAGTCTGTCCAGCATCGTTCCTTCCATACAGCGTCGTCTCACTCTTGTTACACTCGTCTGCTACTTGCTGTTTACGATGATCACTGTCTGGAAGATGATCTTCTCTGCGCTCAAGCTGGTTCAGTGAGTGAGCTGGCAATGACAGTCACACAAATCCCGCTCATTGTTAACCGGTTTTTTGTGTCAGGTTGACAACGCTTGTTTGCTGTGCTATCGAGTTGCGCGGAGGTATTTTGTGACTATGCGGCAATTTATTCAAAAAGTGGCTGATGATGTTCTTGGTGGGGCTGTTCTTGATGCGGGCACTGCGATCCGATTGTCTGAGGTGAGCGGTTCTGATCTGTATCTGTTATTTGCCGAAGCGTCCCGCATACGGGAATATTTCAAGGGTAAAACTGCGTCTCTCTGCTCAATTATCAATGCCAAGTCGGGTCGCTGCCCAGAGAATTGCGCCTTTTGTGCCCAATCTTCAGCTCATGCAACCAACATCGCGGTATATCCGTTGGTGGATGATGATGTAATCGTCGACTGTGCGAAAAGTGCCGAGCTGAACGGAGCGGTATGTTATGGTATTGTGACCAGTGGTACCGGTATTCAGCCTGGTGAAGAATTGGAGAGGATCTGCCGTACAGTGCGTCGTATCCGGCAGGAAACGGCAATCGAACCGTCCTGCTCACTGGGGATCATGGATTATGATACCTGCCTTAAACTAAAAGAAGCCGGCATGGTTACCTATCACCATAATCTTGAGACCGCCCGTAGTTTTTTTCCTTCCATCTGTACGTCACATGATTACGAGGATGATGTCAGAACTATTCAGGCGGCAAAGCGTGCCGGTCTGAACGTCTGCTGCGGTGGGATCCTCGGGCTTGGAGAGTCGTTTGCGCAGCGGATTGAAATGGCGGAAACCTTGCGGGAACTGGATGTGGATTCCGTGCCGATGAACTTTCTTGACCCAGTAGAGGGCACAAAGCTATCTGATGCCTGTTTCCTGACCCCGATGGAATGTCTGAAAACGATTGCCATATTTCGTCTTATGTTACCTGCAAAAAACATTATTGTGTGTGGCGGGCGAGAAACCAATCTGCGCGAGTTGCAGTCATGGATTTTTCTTGCTGGCACGAGCGGAATGATGACCGGTAATTATCTTACCAAGACGGGGCGGGTGCCGGAAGTTGACCGGCAGATGCTGGCCGATCTGGAATTGACTCTGGAGGTATGTGCGTGAGTAAAGGCATTTTTGTAACCGGAACCGACACCGGTGTCGGGAAGACGATAGTTGCAGCAACACTGGCCAGACTGCTGCGGATGAATGGTGTCAAGGTCGGCGTGATGAAGCCGGTTACCAGCGGCTGCCGCGAACTTTCCGGCACGCTGGTGTCGGATGATGCGCTGTTGCTCTGCCAGGCGGCGGGGGTTACCGTTTCTGATGATATTGCCCCGTACTGTCTGCGGGAAGCGCTGGCACCCGCTGAAGCAGCCGAGTGTGATGGTGTGCGGATTGATGTTTCTGCGATAAAAGCGTCATTTAATCGTTTGGCGTCCTCTTGTGACTATATTATTGTAGAAGGGGCGGGAGGATTGATGGTGCCGCTGTCAGGTGGGGTGCTGATCGCCGATTTGGCTCGTGAATTGGCGTTGCCGCTTCTGGTCGTGGCCCGACCGGCATTGGGAACGATCAACCACTCCGTCCTGACCTGCTTTGCCGCACAGCAAATGGGCCTTCAAGTGGCGGGTGTTATAGTAAACGGCATGCCGGAACATCCTGGTTTGGCGGAAAAGGGGGCGCCTCATCAGATCGGCTCGCTCTGTGGTGCACCGATACTGGGGGTGTGGCCGCAGCGTAATGAAGTTGACGAGATGGAGATGGTGGACGAACTGGCTGCGTGGCTTGATGGCCAAGCGGAGACGAGCATTGTTCTGCGGGAATTAGGTGTGTGAAATCCCCCCTAGCCCCCCTTTTTTAAAGGGGGGATCTTAACACGCCAGCTTTTTATCATAGGTAGTGTGTCTTAAAACTTTCCCCTTTAAGAAAGGGGGATTGAGGGGGATTGAGTGTCCCGTTCAAAATCTTCGACGATATCCGCAAGCGCCGTATGCCGGCTGACCCCGCCTAATGATTCACTGATACCGGTTGCACGCAGGATCTCACGCACTTCTGCATGCGCTTCCGCCACTTTAAGCCGAATCCCTTCCCGTTCAAGTTCCTCTTCAAGGTGCTGCAGCATTATGGCGCCAGCCGCATCGATATAAGGTGATGTCGAAAGGTCACATACTGCAAGCCTGACCGGCGTGCTCTCGTGGTGAATTCCCTCAAGTACGGTTGAATAGATCGTATCAACGTTGAAATAGAGGAGGGGCGCCTCGACCCGGAACAGAAACAGCCCGGGGAATCGTTCATTGTGGGTATGACGGGCCGAATCACTGAATCTGTTGCTGCCGGGGATTCTGCCGAGCATGGAAACATGCGGTTTAGCCATCATCCGGAGCAGGAAAAGTATAGAAGCGATTGCTGAAACCGTTACCCCCTTCAAAATTCCGAGCAGCAGCACCCCCACAAATGCGACCAAGGCAACGTTGAACTCAAGCCGGCTTATCTGCCGCAAGCGCTTAAAATCATCGATCTTTACAAAACCGGCAACAGCCACGATAATTATGGCGGCCAGCACTGCTTCCGGAAGGTTACGGAGCATTCCGGTCAGGAAAAAGAGCACCATTACAAGTGTCATAGATGCAAAAATCAGCGACAGGGGGGTCCTTGCGCCGGCCTTTTCATTAACTGCCGATTGCGATAGTCCCCCTGCAACCGGGTATCCGTGTCCGAGCGCCGCCATTAGATTTGCGGCCCCCAAACCAAGGAGCTCCTGGCGCGGATCAACTGTGTAGTGGTGTGTCGAGGCAAACGCGCGCGCCGCGGCGATGCTCTCGACGTAGGAGAGCAGAAAACAGGCAAAAGCCAGTTCAAGCAAGCCTTCGAACTGTTCAGTACGAAAGGAAGGGAACTCAAGGGAGGGTAATCCTGGCGGAATGAGTCCCACTACTCTGACGCCTTGTTCAGCTAGCCCGAAAGTTGAGATGATGCCGGTTGAAATTATCACAATCGCCAGTGCCACCGGTCGCCCCGGCAGCAGCCTGTCTCCGGCAATCAGCAGCAGGAGTGAACCACCCCCGATGGTAATAACCACTACGTTTGGATTGCCCAGTTGTGGCAGGATGACGATCAGCCGCTCAAAAAAATTGTCGCCGCCTCCGGCTACCCCGAGTAGTTTGGGCAGTTGCATAGAGGCGATGCTTAATGCCGCTCCGGCTTTAAACCCCAGCAAGATGGATTCCGAAATGAAATTGACGAATGAACTGAGGCGCATGATCCATGCGAGAAGGCAGAAAACCGACACCATGAAGGCGGTGGTGGCGGCAATGGCAGCATAATTGGAAGGATCGCCAGCCGCCATAGTGCCGACTACGCTGGCCACCATGACGGAAATGGCCGCCGTAGGGCCGATTGACAGATGACGGGACGATGCAAAGAGTGCGTAGGCGATGCCGCTGAATATGTAACAGTAGAGCCCCGCTTGTGGAGTCAGTCCGGCCAGTGTGGCATATGCCATCGCCACTGGCACGGCATACGCCGCAAGAGTGACTCCTGCAATCAGGTCCGGCCAGAGCCAGGCGGATTGGTAGCGGGGCAGCCAGTCAATAATCGGAATCAGTTGTGTCAGCCATCGGAGAGAACTCTTCATGGTCCCTGGCCTATCATCGTTTAAGGGTGTTAGTCAATGGCAGAGTACTGTCGGGGATGCTTGAAGTGTGAAGCGCTGCTGCTTCGAACAGGTAATGGAATGATCTTGACTCCTTTACGTGCAAATAGTAATGTTTAGAGCAAATATAGCATACCGTATCGGGAGGATTTATGCCGGATAAAAATCAATCATTCGAGACCCTTACGCTTCATGCCGGCCATACACCGGATCCAACCACCCTCTCGCGAGCGGTGCCACTTTATCAAACCGCTTCATATCTCTTCAAGAGTTCTGAACATGCGGCCAATCTTTTTGGCCTCAAGGAATTCGGCAATATTTATACCAGGCTCATGAATCCGACGACTGATGTCCTTGAACAGCGTCTCGCCGCTCTGGACGGCGGTGTTGCTGCTCTTGCAGTTGCCTCGGGTCAGGCTGCGATCACCTACGCTGTGCTCAACATTGCCAAGACGGGTGATTCGATCATCTCCTCGAATTCACTGTATGGCGGCACGTATACCCTTTTTCATTATACTCTGCCTCGATTCGGAATCAACGTGACGTTTGTGGATACTTCCGATCCGGAGAATGTCCGCCGGGCGATAACGCCGTCAACCAAACTTGTCTACACCGAATCGGTCGGCAACCCGAAAAACAATATCGACGATTTTGAAGCTATCGCTGCGATCGCACATGGTGCAGGCCTGCCGTTTATCGTAGATAATACGGTTACCACCCCCTATCTATTCAAGCCGCTCCAGCATGGCGCCGATATTGTCGTCTATTCGCTGACAAAATTCATTGGCGGACATGGCACCAGCATAGGCGGCGCGGTTGTTGATGGTGGAAAGTTCCCGTGGAATAACGGTAAGTTCCCCGAATTCACCGAGCCTGATCCCTCATACCATGGCCTCAAATACTGGGAAGCTCTGGGAAACATTTCATATATCATCAGGATGCGGGTTTCTCTGCTCCGTGATATGGGAGCCTGCATATCTCCGTTTAACTCCCTCCAGTTTATTCAGGGACTGGAGACCCTGCATGTCCGGATGGCGCGTCACGTTGAAAATGCCCGCGCGGTAGCCCTCTGGCTTGAAGGTCGTCCTGATGTTGTCTGGGTTAATTATCCGGGGTTGGCCAGCCACAAGGATCATGCCCGGGCGCTCAAGTATCTCCCGAAGGGGGAGGGTGCTATCATAGGATTCGGCATCAAAGGGGGGATGGAAGCCGGCAGGAAATTTATCGACAATGTGAAGCTGTTGTCACATCTGGCAAATATTGGCGATGCCAAGTCGCTGGTTATCCATCCAGCCTCGACTACTCACCAGCAGCTCTCTGCTGAAGAACAGATTGCTACCGGCGTAACGGCCGATTTTATTCGGCTTTCAATCGGGATAGAAGGTGTGGATGATATCATTGCGGATATCAAACAGGCACTGGAAGCCTCCCAGCGCTGAGAGACTCTTTTTTTTGCGTATGTATGGGTAATCCTTGTGGTTACTCATTATTTTGTGTAGTATCCCAGAAAATGTCATGAAGCTTATATCTGTTATTAAAAATTAGGATTATATTCCGATCAGAGGAGTTGTTAAAAATGTATGTTCTGACGATCCGTACAAGTTTTGCTGCTGCACATAACCTGATGAATTATCAGGGGGATTGTGAAAATTTGCATGGGCATAATTGGAAAGTCGAGGTGGCGGTCACGGCCAGAGAACTGGACAAGGCGGGGCTGGGTATAGATTTCAAGGTTCTGAAGCGTGAAGCGGGCGCGATAATAAACGAACTGGACCATAAATATCTTAATGATAATCCAGCATTCCACGATATTTCCCCTTCATCGGAACATATTTCAAAATATCTGTACCAGCGTATCTCCGAGCGGATGAATAACGACAATATCAAAGTGGATTCAATCACCGTCTGGGAGTCTGACAACGCATCTGCACGTTATTATGAGTGATCAGGTATTTATCAGTGAAATATTTTCGTCCATTCAGGGCGAAGGGATGCTGGCCGGGCGCAGACAGATCTTTGTGCGTCTGATGGAATGTAATCTTGACTGTCGCTATTGCGACACCAATTTTGAAAAATCGGATAGTGGTCGTCTGGAATCGAAACCGGGCTCTGGTCTCTTTGTTGATCTGCCGCAACCTTTTCCGTTGCATGGATTATCCGCCATTTTTGACGATTGGAAATCGCAGCTGCCGGGGGCGCACCATTCGGTAAGTTTTACAGGTGGAGAGCCGCTTCTTTACGCGGATGCCCTTGCGGAGTGGTTTCCTGAAATCAGAAAATCTCTTCCAATCCATCTTGAAACAAACGGCACCATGCACTTGGCCCTCCGGCGGGTAAAACAGCATGTTGATTATATCAGCATGGATATGAAACTTCCTTCTACAGCCGGATGTGCGGAGCGGTTGTGGGATCTGCATGCTCTTTTCCTGAGCGAGGCGCAAGGAAGTAACGTCTCCGTCAAAGCGGTGGTGGGAGAGTTGACATCAGCGGTTGAAATCGGGCAGTTGTGCGATGTGATATCTTCCGTTAACGCGTCCACGCCGCTCTTCCTGCAACCGTTGTCGCTGCAAGATGGAAGTATCGGCATCACCGCAGCACACATTCTCCGTCTTCAGGAACAGGCATCGTCCCGTCTGCCGGATGTACGGGTAATCCCCCAGATGCACAAGTTACTGGGTGCGCTTTGATGGTTGAAACGATTACGCTCGATTCAGCTCTCCATATTATGTTGCTGGATCAAACCCGGCACTATTTTGGCGGCTACTTCCATGTTAAAGTGCTTGCCTGTTGTGATATCCCTCTGCAGCAGAGCTATTTTGAAAACGATGCTGAATACCGCTGTGCGGTTGCCAAAATGGGGACGTCCGTCAGATTCGAACGGATACTTGAAAAAATGGCCGTTCCCGAATCCGGAATAGAATCAGTTCGCAGCCTGTTGATACAGGCCTTTCACGAGACTGCCAAAGTTTATCTGTCAACGGCAGATTTTGCTCCCCGCTTTGTCCGGAGCGAGTATCATAAACGTGTGAAAAAAACCTCTCAAATTCGAAACCCAAGAGCGTAATGTGTCATTACCTGTCGCACATATTGATAAACTCGCCTTTGGTGGCAATGGTGTTTGCCGGATTGACGGCAAAGTCTGTTTTGTACCCTTCAGTTGCCCTGGTGATGAACTCTCTCTCCGGATCACAGCCGATAAAAAATCGTACTGCACGGCTTCAATCGCTTCTATTATAACCCCTTCTCCTTCGAGAACCGCTCCAGAATGTTCACTATTTAGCGCATGTGGAGGCTGCAGCTGGCAACATATCAGCTATCCTGTCCAGCTTCAGCAGAAACGGCAAATCCTGGCAGAAGCGCTCTGGAGGGGGGGGAGCGTCCCGGCAGATATGATCGATGATGTTGTGCCCGCGCCTCATCAATACGGCTACCGGAATCGCCTTCAGTTCAAGGTTTCTGCCCGTAATGGAAATCTTCGTATCGGCTTTTACCGGCAGGGCTCACACCAGGTAGAGGATGCAGCCTGCGGCTGTCCAATAGCTGCGCCCGTGATCAATCAGGTGCTGGGTTGTTGCAGAGCTGTACTTCACTCGTATCCTGATGTTCAGTCGGTCTCTCAGATCAGTATTGATGCCGGTGACAACGGAGTGGTTGTCATCATACGCCAGAGCGGAACCGTTACTTCAAAGAAAAGAGAGTATTTTATTGATCGCTCCGGCGATTTTGGACCGTGCACGGGACTTTTTCTTAAAACCGATAATCATTCGGACTGTGAAAAACTATGGGGGAGCGATCATATATCCTATCGCATGAACCGGGCTGACCCCAATCAAATGCCGCTGGAGCTGACCTACCCCCCCGGCGGGTTTGCTCAGGTGCACCAGCTGCAGAATGTTGCCATGCTGTCTGTCATCAGGCGGCTTGGTGCGTTTACAACGGTTGAAGATCTCCTCGATCTGTATTGCGGTAACGGTAATTTTTCGCTTCCTCTGGCAGCTGAAGTTGCCTCTGTGTTCGGAATCGAGGGGAATGCGGATTCAATACGGGCTGCGGAGAAGAACCAGAAACTCAACAACGTTGCAAATGCCCGTTTTATTTGTGATGATGTCACCGCCGGCGTACTTTGTCTTGCAGACGAGGGGCGACGATTTGATGCGGTCCTGCTTGATCCGCCACGCTCCGGCGCTGCAGATGCGATATCAGGTATTGTTCGTCTGCAGCCGGATAAGATTATTTATGTTTCGTGCGATCCGAGCACACTTGCGCGGGATTGCGGGTTGCTGGGCGGTTACGGATACACTGTTGTCAAGACTGTCCCGATTGATATGTTCCCCCAAACCTACCACCTTGAAAGTGTAACATTGCTCCGCAGATCATAGAAAGGCTTTGATATGAATTTTATTAGCCGGTTGTTTTCAAAGTCTCCGTCCGATTTATTGGCCAAGGGTGACAGATATATGGAATCAGACAGCTTCTTTGATGCCAGAACCTGTTATGAGGATGGTTTAAAGCTCTGTTCCTCCATGGAGAATGGCGGCGCTCTGAAGGCTGATTTTGCCGAGCGGATTGATACGGCCAACCGGAGTTTGGCAGAGCGAAATCTTCATGAAGCGGAGTATGCGTATTCACGTGGCGATGCCGCCAGAGCGATTGATCATCTTGAACTTGTAAAAACACTCACCGCTAATCCGGTGTTACTGGAAAAGGCGGAAAGGTTGCTTCTCGATTTTTCGCAGCCAGATAGTGATCATGATGAGCAGAGTGACATCTCAGCCTGTGCATCGTGTGCCGGTTTTTCAGGGAGCGAATGTGCCGATAACTCTCGTTCGGATGACTCCCTGCCGCCGCTTGAATATTATGACCTGCTTATTCAGCAATTGCCGACTGATCAGTATCAACGCTATGCCGGGTTGGGCGATGATTTTGCGTACGCTTACATCGCCGCTAGCCGTGACGAACATCATGAAGCGTTAGCCGGTTTTGAAAATTGTTTTGAAACCCTGCCGCATGACATCTACTGGTACGAAAAAGGGAAAGTACTGCACCGGCTTGGAAATGATCATGAGGCAGAATTGCATCTGCGTAAGGCGATTCAGTTGAACAGCACCAATCCGCTTGCCTGGATTACTCTGGCGCTTGTACTGCGGGAGAGTAATCGTTTTCAGGATTCCCTGACAGCAATCGAGACGATGGTTGCAGAGCGGATAATGCCCGAACAGGCATTATTGCTGCGTGCCGATATTTTTGAGGCGACCGGAGATCATGAAGGGGCGGTGAATCAGTACATCGAGTTGCTGCAGACATCGTATGCACATGCTGCTGCCGAAAAGCTGTATGAAGTTCTTATTGAAATTGGTCGCCAGAGTGATGCCGCCGTCATTTTAAAAAAATACTTGAATAAATCCTGTCATTAAGGTTATCCATTGTTTTATTTTCAGGCGGTACATCTAGAATCATGGGGGGGATATGAATAAATCAGAGCTTATTGAGCAGTTGGCAGTGAAAAAGGATTTACCGATCAAGCGGGCGGAAGAGCTTGTTAATCTGGTTTTTTCTTCTATGGGCGAAGCGATGGTACAGGGTGAACGTATTGAAATTCGTGGCCTTGGCAGCTTTGTTATCAAAGAGTACGGGACGTATACGGGCCGGAATCCAAAAACAGGTGAGCCGATCAAGGTCAGTCCCAAAAAACTTCCTTTTTTCAAGGTTGGCAAAGAATTGAAAGAAATGGTGCTTGGATAATCGGCCGCGGTTATCAAGGAAGCCGTAATGAATGATTATTGTGCCGCCATTGATTTCGGGACCAATACCGCCCGTTTACTTATTGCCATGCGTTCTGCCTCCGGGATTGTTCCTGTGCGCGTTGAGCGAGAAGTCGTCCGTCTCGGTGGTGGTTTTACCGACCACTGCGGCTTGTCTGCTGAAGCCCAGGAACGGGGTTTGGCCTGCCTGCATAGATTCTCGGGCATCATTTCCGACTACGGGGTATGTCAGGTCCAGGCCTCTGCAACAAGTGCGGTACGAGATGCCGTAAATGGGCGAGCGTTCGTTGATAAAGTATTCGCGGATACCGGCATCAACCTCGTCGTCATCGATGGAAACACGGAAGCGCGTTTAACGCTTAGGGGTGTACTGTCAGGGCTGGATACCGAGCATGATAAGCTTGTCGTACTTGATGTAGGGGGGGGGAGTACCGAGTTTACTGTGTCATCTCACGGCTACCCTGTTTTTATTAAAAGCATGCCGATCGGTGTAGTGCGACTTACAGAAGGTTTTCGGACGCATATCGATATGATTGAACGGGTAAGCTCTGTCATTGATCAGCTTGAAAAAGATCTTTCCTCAGCTGGAATCGTTGTGTCAGGAGATTCTGAACTGGTAGGGACCGCCGGTACCGCGACAACCATTGCCGCAATCAAGCTGGAGATGGTTGATTACGACTATCGCAAGGTTAATAATTATACCGTCAGCAGGGGAGATATCGCTGAAATCTTTCAACGCTTGTCACAGCTCCTCCCCCAGGAACGGCTGTCAATCAAGGGGGTTGAAAAAGGACGCGAAGATTTAATCATTGCCGGTCTGGTAATTATTACTTCCGTCATGGACCGTTTCGGCTTCAATCGGTTGAAGGTCAGCGATTTCGGGCTGCTGGAAGGATTAGCGCTTTCCGGCCGTGAATGAAGCCGGTGTCAGGCACTTTTAGTCTTGCTTTTAAATAAATAGACGTACATCGGGGGCAAGATGCTGGATAAACGTGGCTGTGGTGTGCTGTTGCATCCTACCTCATTACCTGGACCTGGCGGTATCGGTTCAATGGGCAAGGATGCCTGCACTTTTGTTGATCTGCTGGCGGAGATGGGGATGTCATATTGGCAGGTTCTTCCGCTCACGCCGCCGGCGTGCGGTAACTCTCCCTATTCAGCGTTTTCAGCCCTTGCAGGAAACCCGCTGTTGATTGATCTTGATCAGCTGGTTGTTGATGGTGATCTTGCAAAGATACACCATGAAAAAAGTCCGGATGATTCCTGTGTCGATTTTGCCGCCGTCTCTGAAAAGAAAATGAAGCTGTTGCGGAAAGCCGGCGCCAGCTTTTTAGCGAATGATGCTGCGCCGTACAAACAGGAATTCTGGAATTTTTGCAACAGGACTACCTGGCTTCATAATTTTGCGCTTTTTATGGCGCTGAAGCGCAAATACAAGGGTAAGTCATGGGAAAAATGGCCGGCTGATCTGGCTCTCATGACACCTGAACAGTACGAAAAAGTTTCTGTTGAACTGGGTCCTGAAATAGGCGTTCAGAAATATATTCAGTGGCAGTTTTTCAGGCAGTGGAGCGGGCTGCGTGCTTATGCCGCTGATAAAGGAATCGCTATTATCGGTGATATCCCGATTTTTGTCGGCTACGATTCCGTAGATGTCTGGAGTCATCGTGAACTTTTCCTTCTTGACCCGAAGGGGAAGCCGACCGTTGTTGCAGGGGTTCCTCCTGATTATTTCAGTGCAACCGGACAGCTGTGGGGCAACCCCCTGTATGACTGGGAAGCGATGGGGCGCCAGAAGTTCGCGTGGTGGATAGAGCGGTTTCAGTCGATGTTTGAGCTCTTTGACATCATCCGGGTTGATCATTTCCGCGGCTTTGAAGCTGCCTGGCATGTCCCGGCCGGAGAGAAAACAGCGGTCAACGGCAGCTGGGTCAAGGCTCCCGGTGTAACTCTTTTTGATACCATATTTGCTGCCCTCGGAAAAGTACCGATCATTGCCGAGGATCTTGGTGTTATTACGCCGGAGGTCGAAGGTCTGCGTGATCGGTATGACTTTCCCGGCATGAAAATAGTACAGTTTGCCTTTGATTCAGGGCCGGCGAATCCTTATCTGCCGCATAATCATCAAAAAAAATCTGTGGTCTATACCGGAACCCATGACAATGATACCACCGCCGGTTGGTATGGTTCTCTTTCCGACCTCCAGCGCAGCCGGGTGAGTTATTATGTGGGTGGACGTGGGGATGACACAGTTGACTGCATACTACGCACGGTACTTATGTCTGTCGCTGATACCGCCATTATCCCACTTCAGGATTTGATCCGATCTGGAAGCGAGGCCCGCATGAATACTCCCGGAACCGCGTTCGGCAATTGGGGGTGGCGTTTTACCTGGGACATGATTTCACCTGATCTCGCGGGTCAGGTCCGGGATCAGATCGAATGCTATGGCAGGTGGAATCCGAAGTGCCAGTAAATATCTTGACAATTCAGGCATATTCTCTATACTGACTTGCTTTAAATTTATTGTCGCTATGACCTGCGGATGGTGCATGTGAAACTCATTGTAGACCAAATAAAAGATACGCCTGTTGTAATCCATTTTGACGAGCCTGTTGCGAATTTTCCTCTTCTTGCAGGTATGCAGAATGACACCGGCTGCCGCATTACCGGTAATATCCAAGGCGATATAACTGTTGCCCGTGAATTTGACAACATACGCGTTGCTGGAAGGGTAACAGCGCCTCTGGCTCTTTCCTGTTCCCGTTGTCTCGCTGATTTCACCTCTTTTGTAGACACCAGCTTCACAATATTTTTTCGGAAAGCGAACCCAGCTGCAACCTCTGTTTCAGCCAATGATGAGCTTGAACTTGGCGAAATGGACCTGCTTTCTTCTACGTACTTCGGCGACGAAATTGATTTAACTCATGAGATTGAAGAGCAGGTTGCTATGGAGATTCCGTTAAAGCCTCTCTGTGATGATGCCTGCAAGGGGTTGTGTCACCACTGCGGCACCGATTTGAATACCTCCAGCTGTTCATGCAGCAAAGAGCCTGTCAGTCTTACGTTCAATGCACTGAAGGATTTTAAAGTAACCCAAAAATAGAGCGGTGGCACGAGAACGTGTATCACCAGAAAAAGGAGAAACACCATGGCTGTACCCAAGAAAAAAACATCCAAATCGCGCAAGAATATGAGAAGAGCCCATGATTTTTTAACTACTCCGTCATTATCTATCTGTCCTCAATGCAAAGCTGCAAAACTGCCGCATCGCACATGTCTTGCCTGTGGGACTTACAAGGGCAAAGAGGTTATCGACGTTTCCTCCGCACAAGCCTAGAGAACTGACCCTGTGCCACTTCCGAAACTGATGAGAGTCGCCGTAGACGCAATGGGTGGTGACAATGCGCCTGTCATTGAAGTTGAAGGGGCTGTCGCTGCCTGTCGTGAATTCGGCCTCTCGGTGACGCTTGTCGGTGATCGTCAGCGTTTGGTGTCCGAACTCGCTAAACACAACGTCAGTGGTCTTGATATCGATGTTTTTCATGCAAGCGAAGTCGTCGGTATGCATGACTCTGCTTCAGATGCGGTACGGAAGAAGCCGGACTCTTCCGTACGCCGGGCGTTCGAACTCGTCAAGGACGGCAATGCCTGTGCTGCTGTCAGTGCCGGAAATTCTGGCGCGACCATGGCATCCGGCATGTTTGTTCTGAAGCGAATTAAGGGTATTGAACGACCGGCCATTGCTCAGTTGTTCCCGACTCTTAAAGGGCAGACGCTTGTTCTGGATATAGGCGGTAATGTTGATTGCAAGCCGCTCCATCTTGTCCAGTTTGCCATCATGGGGGAGGTTTACGCTCGCAACGCTATGGGAGTACTCTCGCCGAAAGTCGGTCTTCTCTCTAATGGCGAAGAGGATTCAAAGGGGAATGAACTGACCCGGGAAACAAACGCCATCCTGCGCAAGACGTCGCTTAATTATTGTGGTTATATCGAGGGTCGCGATATTTTCGCCGGGGCTGTTGACGTAGTAGTTTGTGATGGCTTCGTAGGAAATATTGTACTGAAACTTTCCGAGGGACTGGCGGATGCCGCGGCCAAGATGCTGAAAAGGGAGATCGTTAAGAGTTGGGTTTCCAAGGTCGGTTATCTGTTTGTACGTGGTGCTTTTGGCCGCTTCAAGAAGATTGTCGACTATGCGGAATATGGCGGTGCTCCGCTACTCGGAATCAACGGTGTCGGCATGATCTGTCATGGCGGTTCCAACGTCAAGGCGATCAAGAACGCGATACGATTTGCACACGAGTACGCCAAAAATGGTGTGTCGGAGCATGTCGCCGAAAAATTATCTGAAAATCAATCAGTCTTGATACGAAGGGATACCCTGCCTCCCACCCCTGCAGAGTAATGGAGATTCAATAGTGAATGTCAGAATTACCGGAACCGGCTCTGCATTGCCCGGGAAAATTCTCACCAATGCTGAACTCGAACAGTTAGTCGATACCACTGATGAATGGATTACTACAAGAACCGGTATCAAAGAGAGGCGTATTGCAGCTGATGGAGAATATACGTCAACCTTTGCCGCTGAAGCCGCCCGTCGTGCTCTGGAAATGGCCGGGGTCCAGCCTGAAGAAATTGATCTGATCATTCTTGGCACCGTTACTCCAGACTTCCCCTTTCCCTCAACCGCCTGTATTGTCCAGGATCTTCTGGGGGCCACAAATGCAACCGCCTTTGATCTCTCGGCGGCCTGTTCCGGTTTTCTCTACGGGTTATCTATCGCTGAAAAATATATCCGCTCCGGCGGTGCGCGAAAGATTCTTGTCATAGGGGCTGAAATATTGTCACGTATTGTTGACTGGCAGGATCGCAACACCTGCGTCCTGTTCGGTGACGGTGCCGGTGCCGTCGTTCTCGAAGCTTCTGAAGAGGGAGATCATTCCCTGCTTTCAACCCATACATTCAGTAACGGATCACACTGGAATCTTCTCTATCAGCAGGGGAGCGGCAGTCGTAATCCGGCGACCGCCAGTTGTACAATAGATGAACGGCGGATTTATCTGACTATGGAGGGAAATGATGTTTTCAAGCATGCTGTCCGCGGCATGGAGGAAGCTGCAGTAAAAGCCCTTGATGCCAACGGTCTCTCTCCAGCTGATATTTCACTCCTGATACCCCATCAGGCCAATCGTCGTATAATCGATGCAACTGCAAAGCGGCTCGGAATTGGCCCAGAGCGACTGTTTATCAATCTCCATCGTTATGGCAATACATCGTCCGCATCAATTCCCATCGCACTGGATGAAACGAACCGCCAAGGAATACTTAAATCTGACAGCAAGATACTGATGGTGGCTTTCGGGGGCGGTTTTACGTATGCCTCTGCGCTGATAAAGTGGTAGCAAGCCCGAATAATATCGTGAAACAAGGATATTTATATGTCTAAAACGGCTTTTATTTTTCCGGGGCAAGGCTCCCAGTATTCAGGAATGGGAAAGGAATTGGCAGATACGTTTCCGGTTGCACGGCATCTTTTTGAAGAAGCCGACGATGCTCTTGGATTTAAATTGTCAACACTCTGCTTCGCTGGGAGTGATGCCGATCTCAAGCTTACCGCCAACACACAGCCCGCGATCCTGGCGACAAGCATAGCAACCTTGAGAGTTGCCCAGCAGGAATCAGGTCTGTTAGCGGATTATGTGGCCGGTCATTCGCTTGGTGAATATTCTGCGCTGGTCTGCTCAGAAGCCCTCTCTTTCGCTGATGCGGTCAGAACGGTGCGATCCCGTGGGACATTCATGCAGGAAGCTGTTCCTGTCGGTAGCGGAACAATGGCTGCCATGCTTGGTGTTGAGCGTGAGGTCCTTGAAGAAATCTGCCGTGAAGCCGCTGAAGGGGAGGTCGTCTCTCCAGCAAACTTTAATTCTCCGGGTCAGATCGTTATTGCCGGATCGGTTGCGGCTGTTGCGCGTGCAATTGAAATTGCCAAGGGTCGCGGTTTCCGAAAATCCATGTTGCTGCCGGTCAGTGCCCCCTTTCATTGCGCAATGATGAAACCGGCTGCGGATCGTCTGGCGGCGGTACTGGATAAGATAACAGTGTTCGATGTGAACGTGCCGGTGATCGCAAATGCTGATGCAGCAGCTAACAGTGACAAAGATCGGGTAACCCCCCTGCTCGTTACGCAAGTCTGTTCTCCTGTGCTGTGGGAACAGTCCGTTACTGCGATGACGACCCTGGGGGTAACAAAGTTTGTTGAGATAGGCCCCGGCAAGGTTCTGTCCGGACTGGTAAAACGTATTACAAGGGAAGTGGCAACCGCAAATGTGGAAGATATTGCCTCTTTGAAACTGCTGGCTACCTGATTCCGCTCTAATCGGTATTACTTTTGCCAAGGGGAACTAACTATGCTCGATATTAATGAAATAATGAAAATTCTGCCCCACCGTTATCCGTTTTTGCTGGTTGACAAGATTCTGGAAATTGAACTCGGCAAAAGCATAATTGGTATAAAAAACGTCAGCATCAATGAGCCATTCTTTCCAGGACATTTTCCTGAACATCCCGTTATGCCAGGGGTGTTGATTATCGAGGCTATGGCTCAGGTAGCCGCAATATTAGCTTATTCCTCTGATGAAAGCATTCGTTCCAAGATCACATATTTTGTTGGCATCGACAATGCCCGTTTTCGCAAACCGGTCATGCCTGGAGACCAACTCCGCTTTGAAATTGAGGCAACCGGATGTAAACGGGGTATCTGGATCTTTAATGCCAAGGCGCTTGTTGACGGAAAGCTGGTCACAGAAGCGGAACTGAAGGCAACTTTTGCTGATAAAAACAAATAAGATACGGTTATTACGAAAGGATTAATCATGCCTAAAGAGAAAGTTGCTGTCATCACAGGAGCATCACGTGGAATCGGCAGAAGTATCGCACTGGCGCTGGCAGCCAAGGGGGCGACCATTGTAGCTGTAGATATGGATCAAGTTTCTACCGAGGCGGTTGTAGCTGAACTGCAGGCGGCCGGCGGCAAGGCGCTGGCAGTGGTTGGGAATGTGACCGCATCAGCAGATGTAGAGCGGATGATTGATGCTGCTATTGAGGCCTTTGGTCGTGTAGATATTCTCGTCAACAATGCCGGTATTACCCGTGATGGTCTACTGATGCGCATGAAGGAGGAGGATTGGGACGCCGTTCTGAACGTAAATCTTAAAGGTGCTTTTCTTTGCACACGGGCAGCCTTCAAAGTCATGAGCAAACAGCGCTACGGCCGGATCATCAATATTGCGTCTGTCGTAGGTCAGATGGGCAATGCTGGCCAGGCCAACTACTGTGCCAGTAAGGCAGGACTGATCGGTCTTACCAAGTCGAACGCACGTGAAATGGCAAAAAGAAGCATTACCGTCAACGCCGTTGCTCCCGGTTTTATTGCAACGGCCATGACCGATGCACTTTCGGACAAGGTTCGTGCCGAGTTGACGGCGCAGATACCACTGGAGCGCTTGGGGAGTGCCGATGATATTGCCAATGCGGTTGTTTTTCTGGCTTCTGAAGCTGCCGGATATATCACCGGTCATGTTTTGTCGGTAAATGGCGGGATGTACATGTAGTCCCGTATGCTGTCAAAAAAGTAGAAATATCGATTGACATTTAAAGATTTCATGCTTAATTAAGCACACAGTATAATACACGAAACCTGCAAAGGTTTAAAATCAAACGGAGGTGGAAGATGTCTGATATTGCAAAACGGGTAAAAGAAATTGTTGCAGAGCAGTTAGGGGTTGAAGAAGCTCAGGTTTTAACCGAGTCTTCTTTTATGGATGACCTTGGAGCCGATTCTCTGGACACAGTTGAGCTGGTTATGGCTCTTGAAGAAGAGTTCGATATCGAAATTCCTGATGAAGATGCCGAAAAAATCCAGACGGTGAATGACGCCATCGAGTATATCACCGAGCATAGCTGATATCGCATAACCGAGAGGGGGGTGACAAGCCCCTCTTTTTTTATTCTGACATAACTGAAGTAGCTGTTATATGGAGTTATTTACTATGAGAAGAGTTGTAATTACTGGTGTTGGAGTCGTTTCACCACTTGGGAGCGGGAATGTCAAAAACTGGGATGCTCTCACTGCAGGGAAGTCCGGCGTAGGCTTGATTACCCGTTTTGACGCAAGTGATATGCCGGTCAAGATCGCAGGTGAAGTCTCTGATTTTAATGCAGAAGAGTATATTGATAAAAAAGAAATCAAAAAGATGGATCTATTTATCCAGTACGGTCTTGCTGCAGCTCATTATGCTATGCAGGACTCCGGACTGGTGATAAACGATGAAAATTCTGAACGGGTTGGGGTTCTTGTTGGTGCCGGTCTTGGTGGTTTGCCATCGATCGAACGGTATCACACGCTGCTGAACGAAGGTGGTTTCAAGAAAATATCTCCATTCTTTATCCCGATGCTGATCATCAATCTTGCTCCAGGCCACATCTCCATCAAATATGGGGCCAAAGGGCCTAATCTTTCCTCAGTCTCTGCGTGCGCTACCGGTACTCATTCGATTGGTGATGCCTACCATATTATTGCCCGTGGAGATGCTGATGCAATGATAGCCGGAGGTACCGAGTCAACGGTTACTCCGCTTGGAATCGGTGGTTTTGCGGCCATGAAGGCGTTGTCTGACAACAACGACTTCCCGGAAAAAGCATCCCGACCCTTTGACAAGGGGCGCGACGGGTTTGTCCTGGCCGAAGGAGCCGGTATCGTTGTTATGGAGGAGTATGAATCAGCCAAAAAACGCGGGGCTAAAATATATGCGGAAATCGTCGGCTATGGCCTTACCTGCGACGCCTATCATATGACTGCTCCCTCACCCGGAGGAGAAGGTGCCGCGCGCTGCATGAAAATGGCCTTGAAAAATGCCGGTGTTTCTCCAGATCAGGTGACATATATCAACGCTCATGGAACTTCAACGTATTTTAACGATCTGAATGAATCCCTAGCTATCAAATCGGTTTTTGGTGACCATGCCGACAAGCTGATGGTTTCTTCTACAAAATCAATGACAGGCCATCTCCTTGGTGCAGCCGGCGGTGTTGAGGCGGTCTTCACCTGTATGGCGATGGAAAAAAGTGTGGTTCCACCCACAATTAACTATGATATTCCCGATCCTGAATGTGACCTGGATTATGTGCCGAATACGGCTCGCGACGCAAAGATTGAGTATGCAATGAGTAATTCACTTGGTTTTGGCGGAACGAATGCAACTCTTCTTTTCAAGAAGCTGTAGGCGAGGGCGGAAATAATGATCATTATCGGAAGTGACCACGGAGGATTAACCCTCAAAACAGCTCTGATCAGTTATCTAAACCGCAGAGGCTTTGAAGTAACAGATGCCGGGACCAATGGTGGTGCTTCGGTTGATTATCCGGATTTTGGCCAAAAAGTTGCTGAAACTGTAGTTGCGGGGGGGGCGGAATCGGGAATTTTGATCTGCGGTACCGGAATTGGTATGTCGATTGCCGCCAACAAAGTCCCCGGTATTCGCGCCGCGCTTGTGACGGATGTTTTTATGGCCCGCATGGCTAAAGAGCATAATAATGCCAATGTGCTGGTGCTTGGCGGCCGCGTCCTCGACGAACAGAAAGCCTGTGACCTTGTCGGTGCCTGGCTTGACAGCACTTTTGAGGGTGGGCGCCATCAGGCGCGTCTGGACAAAATCACAGCTCTTGAAAGCAAGTATTCCTAGCTGCAAACAGAGTTGCAATCATCTTAATATCCACAGGCGGGACCTGCTACGGCATGTGTCCCGTTTGTTGTTTGTAAAATGTCATACCTGAAAAGAACTTTTACAAGGAGAACCCTATGTCAATCCTTTCCCAGTTTGATCCCCAGGTTGCTGATGCTATCCGTCATGAAACAGAGCGAGAGGAATATAATCTGGAGCTGATCGCCTCCGAAAACTTTGTTTCTGAGGCGGTTTTGGAGGCACAAAGTTCGGTCATGACCAACAAGTACGCCGAAGGGTATCCCGGAAAGCGTTATTATGGCGGTTGTCAGCACGTTGACGTTGTTGAACAGCTTGCCATTGATCGTGCCAAGGAGCTTTTTGGTGCCGATCATGCCAATGTTCAGCCGCACTCCGGATCACAGGCGAACATGGCGGTCTATTTTGCCGCATGCAAGCCGGGAGACACTATCCTCGGAATGAATCTTGCCCATGGCGGGCATCTTACCCATGGCAGCCCGGTTAATTTTTCTGGTCGTCTCTTTACCGTAGTTCCCTATGGAGTGACCGCTGAAACCGAAACAATCGATTATGCCGAGGTTGAGCGCCTGGCCGTCGAGCATAAGCCGAAACTTATTGTCGTCGGCGCCAGCGCCTACCCACGGATCATCGATTTTCCCGCTTTCCGGGCAATAGCCGATAAAGTCGGGGCGAAGGTCATGGTTGACATGGCTCATATTGCCGGATTGGTTGCTGCTGGTGTTCACCCGAGCCCGATTCCGTATGCCGAGTTTGTTACTACAACGACTCACAAAACACTGCGTGGTCCTCGCGGAGGCTTGATTCTCTGTCGTGAAGAATTTGCCAAGGCGCTAAATTCTCAGATTTTCCCCGGTATTCAGGGTGGACCTCTTATGCACGTCATAGCCGCCAAGGCGGTGGCGTTTAAGGAAGCGCTACAGCCGGAGTTTAAAGTCTATCAGCAGCAGGTTATTAAAAATGCCGGGGCGCTTGCAGAGGCGCTGGTAAACCGCGGTTTCAAGCTGACAAGCGGCGGTACAGATAACCACCTCATGCTGATTAACTTCTCAGGGACAGAGATAACCGGCAAGGCTGCAGAAGAGGCGCTGGATAAGGCCGGCATTACAGTCAACAAGAATACCGTGCCGTTTGAGACCCGCTCTCCGTTCGTTACTTCCGGCATCAGGATCGGAACACCGGCCTGTACTACCCATGGGCTCAAAGAGGCTGAAATGGATCAGGTTGCCGGTTATATTGCCGACGCGCTGGCACATATCGGTGATGACCGGGAACTCGAGGCGATAAAGGATCAGGTAAACAACCTGATGAAGAAATTTCCTCTTTACGCCCACAGGCTTGCCTAATTTTTAAATATCAAGTAGTTATGAGACCCTCTGGATACGTTCCGGCGGGTCTTTTTTATAGTGATAAAATAACCGATTAGCAGGAGAAATAACGCATGTCCGGAAACAGTTCCATATCCACCGAACAATTGCGCCTGTGGGACAAGCGCCACGTCTGGCACCCGTTTACCCAGATGCAGGAATGGGAACGCGACGAACAGATTATTATCGTAAAAGGGGAAGGGTGCTGGCTGATTGATACTGACGGAAAGCGTTACCTTGATGGTGTTGCCTCCATGTGGACAAATGTTCACGGCCACTGTCGCCGGGAGTTGAACGATGCTTTAAAGGAACAGGTTGATCGTCTTGAACATTCTACCCTTTTAGGGCTGGCCAGTGAGCAGAGCATTATTCTGGCGGCACGACTGGCCGAAATTACACCTCTCGGGCTGGATCGTTTTTTCTATTCAGATAATGGTTCAACCGCCATGGAAGTCGCTGTCAAGATGGCTTATCAATATCAGGTTCACGGGGGGCACCCGGATCGGAGCCGCTTTATAACCTTCAGTAATGCCTATCACGGTGATACACTCGGTGCAGTGAGTGTCGGAGGGATCGGTATTTATCATACGACCTTCAAGCCGCTCATGTTTGAGACGCTTCAGGCGCCAGCACCTTACTGCTACCGTTGTGAGCTCGGCTGCAGCAGAGATTCCTGCAGTATGGAGTGTATCGATGCACTTGAAAGTCTCATGAAGGCTAATGTCGAGAAGGTTGCCGGGCTTGTGATTGAGCCGCTTCTTCAAGGTGCCGGAGGAATGATCGTCCAGCCGGCAGGGTTTTTAAGACGTGTTCGGGAGCTGTGCGACCGCTATGATATATTGATGATAGCTGATGAGGTTGCCACCGGTTTTGGTAGAACAGGGACAATGTTCGCCTGCCAGCATGAGGACGTAATTCCCGATATAATGGCGATTTCAAAGGGAATTGCCGCAGGTTATCTCCCTTTGGCGGCGACAGTGACGGGTGATAAAGTCTACTCGGCCTTTTTAGGCTCTTATGCGGAATTGAAAACTTTTTTTCATGGTCACACGTTCACCGGGAATCCGTTAGCCTGTGCCGTTGCCCTGAAAAGTCTGCAGCTCTTTGAGCAGGACAATCTGCTGGCGAAACTGCAGCCGAAAATCGCCAAGGTTAAACAAATGCTGGGCAAGATGGAGTCATTGTCTCACGTTGGCGATGTGCGGCAGTGCGGCCTTGCTGCAGGGGTTGAGCTGGTCGAGAATAAGGATACCGGCACACCATACCCGTGGGAGATGCAGATCGGGATCACAGTTTGTCTTGAAGCGCGCAAGCGTGGTGTCTTCTCCCGCCCTTTGGGAAATACGATCGTAATTTTTCCACCGCTGGTTATTTCAAACGGCGAGCTGGACATGCTGTTCGATGTGCTGCAGGAATCAATACGGGTTGTTACAGAATAGGCGAATCTGCCGTCCGAGGCTCCCTCATGGATGATATAATTAAAATTCTGGTGATTGATGATGATGACTCCAGCCGTGAAGTTCTGGCCATGTTGCTGCAGTCGGCCGGGTATGAAGTCACTTCAGCAGCAACTGCTGAAAGTGCGCTCGACCTGATAAACCGTGAACAGTATCAGGTCATTGTTTCCGATCTGTTCCTCCCCGATAAGAGCGGCCTCGATATATTGCAGGATGTACATAGGATTTCCCCTGCCACCGAGGTTATCGTTGTTACTGGCTATGCTTCGGCTCAAACCGCCGTCAGGGCGATGAAAGAGGGGGCCTTTGACTATATTACCAAGCCGATTGATTTTGATGAACTTAAAATGGTTGTTTCAAAGGCACTGGAGAAACAGAAGCTTCTCTCTGAAAATATCTATCTTCGCAGGCAACTCCAAGGGCGTTTTGAATTCAGCAATATTATCGGCAGCTCTCCTGCAATGAATCTGGTCTTTGAACGCATGAGCCGCATTGTAAAAACGGACTCTACCGTTCTTGTCACGGGTGAATCAGGGACCGGGAAAGAATTGGTCGCCAGGGCGCTGCACTATAACGGCACACGCCGGGATCAACCATTTGTTGCGGTAAACTGTAGCGCAATTCCGGAGATGTTGCTGGAAAGCGAGCTGTTCGGTCATGTCAGGGGGGCCTTTACCGGGGCTATCAAGGATAAGCCCGGTAAATTCGAGGCAGCCAATAATGGCACTATTTTTCTTGATGAAATTGGAACATTGCCGCTTCACCTGCAGGCAAAAATGTTGCGGGTTCTTCAAGAGCATGAAGTGGAGAGAGTAGGCTCCAACAAGACGGTGAAACTAAATGTCAGAGTAGTTTCCGCAACCAACTCGGATCTTGAAAATATGGTGAGACAGGGCGGATTTAGGGAAGATCTTTACTACCGCCTGAACGTTATTCCGTTGCGCCTTCCCCCTTTGCGCGAACGCCAGCAGGACATTATGTATCTGACGACTTTTTTTTTAGAGAAACAGTGCCGTCTGATGGGGCGTCCGCCGTGCAGTATAAGCAAACAGGCGCTTGAAGCGCTGGAACAGTATTCTTGGCCCGGTAACGTGCGTGAGCTGGAAAATCTGATTGAAAGAATGGTCGCGTTGACTGATGCGGCGGTTATAACGCTAGAAGATGTTCCGGCCAAGATCATTGGTGGAAAGCCTGATAGAGAAGGGTTTGATGTCAAAATGCCACCCCAGGGGATAGACTTGGTCGCTACAATCTCCCGGATAGAACACTCTTTAATCTTACAGGCACTGGAATCCGCAGGGGGGGTCAAGGCGAAGGCTGCTGCTCTTTTGGGGATAAATCGGACAACACTGGTTGAAAAGATAAAAAGGCTGAAAATAGAAAAATGAATTTCTATCGGAAGACAATTAAGTTCTTACATAGACAATAAAGTTTCTCCTAAACAACAAAGTTTTTATACCTATGGTCTTTGCTGATCGCTCCGTTTCAACGTTAATCTGCAGTTATCGTTACGACTAATTTGCGTGCTACCCTGTTCCGCCAAGCCACCAAGTGGATGTCCCCCTCTTTTAGCCTGCAAAACGAGTCCTTAAGGGTGTGATTGGGGGGTGCTATGCACTGTTTGATTAATATTTATAGTGAGTTAGCTTGGCCAGACCCTAGAGAATAACCCGGGGAACAACTTATAACTTCTCCCGTTCATTTGGAACCAATCGCCTTGACTATTTCGAGCTTGCCCGTAATGTTATTTTTTATCCAGTGCGCATCCCACCATTCGATCGGATTGACCGACTGTCCGGAGATGGTCATTTCGTAATGGAGATGATCGCCGCCGGCCATGCCGGTGGCTCCGGTATTGCCGATTACCTGTCCGCTTTCCACTGTATCGCCCGGCTTGACGCTGATCCGGCTCAGATGCCCGTAGATTGTCTGCAATCCCAGCCCGTGGTCGACAATGATGCAATTGCCATAGATGCCCAAATAGTCGGCAAAAACGACCTTACCGCGGTTGGCGGCAGGCACGTCAGCGTGCGCCTGCGAAGCCAGATCGAAGCCGAGATGGGTCTGCTGGTCTACCTCGTCCCCCTGATACAGATAGGTGCGAAACTGTGCAAAACCGCCGAGAGAGGCGGTCTTCGGCATGCGCAGAAAGGTCCCCTGCCAGAGCGGTATAGACGAACTCTTCCGGCCATAGTCGTAGATCAGTTTGAGGTCCTGCTGACGCTCGTCCCTGTTTGCCTTGAGGAATATCTCCAGCGGCGTTTTCGCTTGGGGAAACTTCCCCTTGAACTCCGCTGCAATCTTTTCGAGGAAGCTATCGGTCAGATCGATACGGTCAGTTGAAAAGTTTTTTGCAATCAGGTGGTAGTTGATGCCGCTTTGCCGCTCGTTGCCTGCCCCGTCGACCGCTATCACCCTGGGCACGAACTTGCCGGGATCCAGATTGTAGGGAAACGAGAAGAGGCAAGCATAATTATCTCCCCCCTGCCGGTAACCCGGATAAAACTGGTCGCCGAAAACCACGCCGGTCTTTTCAACCTCTTTTGAAACGGTGTAGATTACCAGTCCCGCACCACCTTGGATAATATTATGTGCAACGCTCAATACCGCCAACTCCGGCGGCTTGTTATCCAAAGTGAAGGAATGGAGCTGGGTTGTGCTCCTGTCAGCCCCGAAACGGGTGGCGGAACCTGTTGCCGTGACCTGCAGGGTAATCACCCCCTCCTTCAGGCCGGTCTGTGCCAGGCTGAATGTTTCCGTGGCCTGACGGCTGTCGGTGGGATACTCCTTTGCCAGGACATTGACCGTCTTCTCAGCTTGTACCGCGGAAACCGACAGCTTTTTCAGAATCCCTCCCTGTGCGCCCAGCTTCAAGGTAAGCTCCCGACTGCCGGAAAGCAGACCTGTTTCAGGGTTTAACGACACCTCAGGTGCGGGGGTCCCCAGGAAATAGAACAGAATCGTTCCGAGCAGGGTGACCAGCGCGATTGCTTTAAATATTGTGATTTTTTTCATAATTACCCTCGTAAGCTCTGTTTGTTGAATACACGTACTGCGCTTTTTGAAGGATAGTGCGATATCTTTAATATCTCACAAATGTCCGATCAATGTGTATTCCGGGGAAAGTATTCGAATTATCGGGACAGGTTGTCCTGAGGGGAGATGGTTGGTTTGGGCATTTTATGGGGACGTTGTTGATCTTTTAATTGACAGGAATGATGACCAACAATGCAAATAATAGACTCCCCTGTGTCTTATGTCAAGGGCAGGCCTCTTTGTTGTCCCTCATAAACCGGTCTAGTGTCAGTGTGGGAGAAATTTAGCTGGCAATATCAGGGCAACTGAGCAGCGGATCATTTTCTTTTTCTTCAAGTCAGCTTTTAACCACTTAATTGTTTTGGTTTGTATTGACTTAAATGTTTGTTCCTTATAAACGTAAGAACTCTAGATAAATTGCATCGAGATCAGGCCAAAAATAAATCAGTAATTTAAACTATTTTATTGTAATAACTTGGTTGTATGGAGATGGAGGTTAAGATGGATCCGGAAACAGGCGTCATTGCCCAAAAAGAATTCGATCGGGCACAACATGAACTTGATCTGGGCAATGTTCTGGCTGCACTCGCCAGTCTTGAACGGGCACTCAGTATCTGGGATGACCCCCTCTGGCATTCCCGTTTCGGATTCTGTCTCGCCAAACAGCGCGGCCAGGTCACCCGGGCATTAGAGCTCTGCAGCAGTGCGATTGAACACGATCCTGGAAATCCCCTCCACTACCTTTACCTCGGCAAAGTCTATCTTGTCGCAGGGAATACGTATGAAGCACTTCAAGCCTTCAGGCAGGGGATGGCCTTTGGAGGTAGCCCGGAACTTGAGCAGGTGCTCAACGCCATTGGTGTCAGGAAATCTCCGGTGATACCCTTTCTTTCACGTGACAACCAACTGAATAAAGTTCTGGGGATAATTTTTGGCCGTTTGGGTTTACGATAGAGCGCTTGCAATCGGAATGTTCGCTGCATGGTATAGGTAGGTCGAAATTGATGTACAGAGACAGCTGTAGAAAAACAATAAGTGCCATTTGCATGGCACTTATTTGTTTTTTATGGCGGGGTTGACGGGGCTCGAACCCGCGACTTCCAGCGTGACAGGCTGGCACTCTAACCAACTGAGCTACAACCCCGTAACAAGTAGTCAGTTTAACTCGACACTTATGTCATAAAAGAGAGCTGTTTGTCAAGCGCCTTGTTGTGATATTGTGAAAAAAGTTTACGCACATTCGGAATAGCCACAGACATGGCAGACTGAACAGCCACCCTCGTGCTCGACGATTCCTCCGCACTCCGGGCAGGCACCGCGTTCATGCCGGGTAGATTCATTTTCAATGTCATACCCGCTATCTACCAAATGATCCTGAATCGCTTTTGCCACCGCATCAGCGCAGGAAAGTACTCGGTTGTCGCCGAAGCCGGACGGGCAGTGACAGGAGATCCCCTGCAGTTGTTTCACCACTTGTCTGGCCTGAATGCCGCTACGCCAGGCGAGTGACACCAGACGGCCGATCGCCTCGCTTTGGGAAGCGGCGCATCCGCCAGCCTTGCCCATCGTGGTGAACAGCTCAAATAAGCCGTTTTTGTCTTCGTTGATCGTGATATAGAGCGGGCCGCAACCGGTCTGCATCTGATGGGTAGACCCTTTCAGCGCTTTTGGACGTTCCCGTTTGACCGCTTTCTTTTCCTCTTCGACCGGTGTGGCGGCAACTGCTGCCTGCTCTTCTCTTTTGCCGGTCGACAGTACCTGTTCGTCTCTGGAGCCGTCCCGATAAATGGTGACACCCTTACAACCGGTTTCGTAGGCGAGCATGTAAACTTTTTCAACATCTTCGATAGTGGCGGAATTTGTGAAATTCACCGTTTTTGACACGGCATTGTCGGTGTAAAGCTGGAAGGCGGATTGCATCTGAATGTGGTATTCGGGAGATATCTCGTGAGAAGTCACAAATACGTTGCGGATATCCAGCGGGATTTCGCTGATGTCATGGACGGTACCGTGCTCGGCAATTTTCTTCATGAGTTCTTCCGAGTAGAAACCACGCTCCTTTGCAATTCTCTCGAAAATCGGGTTGACCTCGATCAGCACGTTCTTGTCCATGACGGTGCGGATGTAGGAAACAGCAAAGAGCGGTTCAACACCGGAAGACGCGTTGGCTATGATCGAGATGGTGCCTGTCGGAGCGATTGTAGTGACGGTTGCGTTTCTTTGCGGAGGCGCTCCCTTTTTGTCAAAAATAGAGCCTTTGAAGTTGGGGAACGAACCCCGCTTTTTGCCCAGTTCCTGTGATGCCAGGTGTCCTTCGTCATTTATGAGTTTCATCACCTTCTTGCCGAGTTTTACCGCCTCGTCAGAACAGTATGGAATCCCGAGCAGAATCAGCATGTCGGCCCACCCCATGACACCCAGACCTATTTTACGGTTGGCGTGAGTCATGTCATGAATCTGCTGCAGCGGATAGTTGTTAGCCTCGATTACGTTATCTAAAAAGTGGACTGCGTTGTAAACGGTCTCGCGCAGCTTTTTCCAGTCTACTGTGCCATCCTTGATAAAGGTACCCAGGTTGATGGAACCGAGGTTACAGGATTCATACGGCAACAGAGGTTGTTCGCCACATGGATTGGTGGATTCGATCTCACCCACCAGAGGCGTCGGATTGTCGCGGTTCAAGCGGTCGAGAAAGACGATTCCAGGCTCGCCGTTCTCCCAGGCCTGCTTGACGATACGCTGGAATACCTTGCGGGCGTTAAGTGAGCCGCAAACCTTTTTGTCACGGGGATTAATGAGATCGTATTCCTCATCCCGTTCTACAGCCTGCATGAACTTTTCGGTAAGTCCTACAGATATGTTAAAATTATTAAGTTGTTTTTGGTCGGCTTTGCACATGATAAAATCCATCACGTTGGGGTGATCAACCCTCAAAATTGCCATGTTTGCGCCGCGCCTTGTCCCCCCCTGTTTTATTGTTTCTGTGGCGACATCAAAAACACGCATGAATGAGAGCGGGCCGCTCGAAATGCCGGTGGTTGTACTGACGACGTCGTTGGCCGGCCTCAGACGAGAAAATGAGAAGCCGGTGCCGCCGCCGGATTTGTGAATCAGTGCAGTATATTTGACAGCGTCAAATATTTCCTCCATTGAGTCCCCCACCGGCAGGACAAAGCAGGCCGAAAGTTGCCCCAGAGGACGTCCGGCATTCATGAGCGTAGGGGAGTTGGGGAGAAATTCGAAGCTGGTCATCATCCGATAAAAAGTATCCGATAAATCATTTACATCAGCTTTCTTGTCAAAGATTTTATCGGCTGCCGCAATTGTGTCAGCCACTCGCCGAAACATGTCGGCTGGAGTCTCAAGGACCTTGCCGGTTTCGTCACGGCGCAGGTAGCGTTTTTCCAGTACTGTGGCGGCATTTTTTGTCAGGGAGGGAGGATTGTCGGATGAGGCACTTTTTTTCATAATGGAACTCCTTGTTTTATAAGCAAACTGATGAATATGACTAAATGGATGTAGTGTGTTTGAAAGCCAAAACCACAATATTTTGTGGATGGAGTGGAAATAAACCACAACATGTATGTGGTGTCAACAAATATATTTTGTAAAAATATAACATCTTGAAAGGACTGAAAAAGCTCAATATCTATATATAATGATACGTATTTTAATTAAAAAATAACATTAAATTTACAGTTCGGGTGAATCATGGTAGTTGTTCAGTGATTCTATAAGGAGCTCCCGGGTGAAAATTCTTTTTGCTGGCTGTGTTTTTTTATACTTGTTAACAATTTCACCTGCAGCCGCACAGGCTACAGCGGTGTATGATGGGACGGTGTTGACCGAAGATGCCACCTGGCGTGGTTCGGTACTCGTCCGTGGCTCCGTTGTTGTGGTTCCTCATGCGACCTTGCGTATAGAACCGGGAACTGTGGTGCGTTTTGCGGCGTCTACTGGTCAGCAACTTCCAAACCTGATTATTCAAGGGCGACTTCATGTCGCAGGAACCTCCGAAAGGCCGATTCTACTGACATCTGACCGTCCCATGCCGTCACGCGGATCCTGGGGTGGCATCGTCTTTCTTTCAACTGAAAAAAATAATCTGCTCGAAGGCTGCCGCATCGAGTACGCCGAGACCGGAATCGATATCCGGTTTTCCACCGTTACCTTGAAGTCCGTTTCGATTGTGCATGCGAAGACCGCTTTGCTGTCGCATGACGGGGTTGTGCAGATGACCGGCGGCACCGTTTCGGATTCAGAAACCGGCATTGAGATCTATGACAGCGAGTTTGACGGCAACGATGTGACGGTCGCCTCCTGTCGGCGCGGCTGCCTGTTGAGTAAATCTTCCGTTGTAATGGCATCGCCTAACATTATGAATAATCAGCAAACCGGACTTGAAGCTGATGAATGTCGGATTAAGATAACCGGTGGAGAGTTTTCCGGAAATGTACTTGGAGCACTCATAAAAGGTGGAGAAGGGGATATTTTTATGTCCCGCTTCCTGCGGAACAGGCAGACAGCTCTGCATCTTCTCGGCTCCCGGGTCAAAATTCAGCGCTGCCGGTTTGCCGAAAACATTCTGGACGCGCTGCGGGTTGAAGATGGCCGGGCACTTCTCATGAATAATGCCTTTAGTTCTAATGGAGGGTTTAATTTGTTTAATGCCGGGAATGAGGTTGTCAATGCCCGGCTGAACTGGTGGGGTGGGACTGGTCTGCCGCTGGTCCGGCAAAAGATTCACGATGTGTCTCGAGACAAGAAAGCCGGTGCCGTCCAAATTCTCCCCTGGCTGAACGAACAGCCGGC
The DNA here is from genome assembly GCA_028683435.1 of Desulfuromonadaceae bacterium. Lineage (GTDB taxonomy): Bacteria > Desulfobacterota > Desulfuromonadia > Geobacterales > Pseudopelobacteraceae > JACRCG01. The sequence goes on from JAQUIG010000009.1 coordinate 48,681, forward strand.
GTTAATGCCGTAAAAGAGGAACATCCTATGTATCTTGACAACGCTGCTACATCATTTCCCAAGCCTGAGAAGGTTTATGAAGCAGTTATTCATGCAATGCGTGATGTAGGCGCTTCTCCTGGACGGGGCGGATATCGCCGCTCACTGGAGGCAGGGCGTATCCTGTTTCAGGCTCGTGAGGCCGCTGCCGCACTTTTTTCGATTTCCGATTCGTCCCGGATCATATTTACACAGAATGCTACCGGAGCGCTCAATCTGGCGCTGCAGGGTACCCTGGCCGCTGGCGACCATGTGATTACGACCTCCATGGAACACAACTCACTGCTCAGACCGCTCTATGCGCTGCGAAACAAGGGTGTCGAGCTCTCTGTTATCATGGCTGGTCCCGACGGTGTTGTCTCTGTTGATGATATTCGTCGTGCAGTGCGGGAGAATACCAGGATGATAGCTGTCAGCCATGTTTCCAATGTCTGCGGTGCTATTCAGCCGATAAAGCAACTGTCGGAGATCTGCAGCGAAGCCGGCGCACGTTTTCTGCTTGATGCGGCGCAGTCGGCCGGCTATTTGCCGATTGACGTTGGACGCTATGCTGTTGACCTGTTGGCGGTTCCCGGCCATAAGGGGCTGCTGGGGCCGAGCGGCACCGGACTTTTGTATGTGGCGCCGCACGTAAATCTTAAATCCGTTATTCAGGGTGGAACCGGCAGCCATTCAACTGCTGAGGAGCAGCCGCTCGTCATGCCGGACGGTTTTGAGGCAGGTACCCATAATATCCCCGGCATTGCCGGATTGCAGGCAGGAATAGAGTTTGTTCTTGAAAGGGGGCTTTCAGTTGCCTATCAGCATGAAAATACCCTGCTCAATCTGGCGGAGCAGGCGCTGAGAGACATTCCAGGGGTGACGATCTACGGCCCGGTCGATCCATCCGGCCGTTGCTCGGTACTCTCTTTTACCGCTTCCGGTGTTGACTCGACGCTGCTGGCTGCAGAGCTTGATCACCGTTTTGATATTGCCGTTCGGGCCGGGCTGCATTGTGCCCCCTTGGCTCACCGCACGCTGGGAACGTTTCCTGGCGGCACGGTGCGTGTAAGCCCGGGTTGGTCGACGACAAGCGAAGAGATTGCTTTCTTTTCTGATGCAGTTGTAAAATGCATCGCTAAAATAAGAAAATCGGCATAATAACAGTATAAATATTTGTTTCTGCTCCGGCATACTGCCGATATCCTCGACATCTAGAGAAAGGGAATCATGAAGAACTTTATTCTTGATACAAACGTATTGCTCCACGACCCTCAGTCACTGTTCAAATTTCAGGACAACAACATTATTATCCCGATTACCGTTATTGAAGAGATCGATCGCTTCAAAAAGGATATGAACGAAACCGGCAGAAATGCGCGGATGGTGTCACGAATTCTTGATTCAATGCGTGAGAAGGGTTCACTTGCGGCGGGTGTGGCCATGCCCGGTGGCGGAACGCTCCGGATCGAGATGTTTAGTGAGAAACATTTCAAGAATTTGCCGGTTGACCTGCGGGTGGACAATGGCGATAACCGGATAATCGCAGTTGCTCAGGATGTCCGCGATCGCTTTCCTGACGCGGTAACCATTTTTGTGACTAAAGATTCCAATCTACGCATCAAGGCTGATGCAATCGGGCTGACAGCGGAAGATTACGAGTCGGACAAAATTGATATACAGGATCTCTATTCCGGAACAAGGTCGATTGAAGTGCCCCCGGATGCAGTAGATCGATTCTATGGCCAGGGGTGGCTTGAGACCCCGGCTGACCTGGCTCCCAATGAGTTCATCACAATTGTCGACAGCGTAAACCCGAATCATTCCGCCATCTGTCGCAACGACCCTGATAATTCTCGCATTGTCCCGGTTCGCAAGGTCCCGAAGGAGGGGATCTGGAGTCTCTTCCCGCGCAACAGGGAACAGTCCTTTGCCCTTGATGTCCTGATGGACGACAGTATCAAGCTGGTGACGCTTGTCGGCAAGGCCGGAACCGGCAAGACGCTGCTTGCGATTGCTGCCGGCCTACATAAGACTGCCGAGGAAAATATCTATACTCGTCTGCTGGTTTCGCGCCCGGTTTTTCCGATGGGCAAAGACCTCGGTTTCTTGCCGGGTGACATAGAAGAAAAGCTGACCCCCTGGATGCAGCCGATCTTTGACAATGTCGAATTGCTGATTTCCGGGCATGAATCTGAAAAACGGCATAGCAAAGGGTACAAGGAGTTGATGGCGATGGGGCTCCTTGATATTGAACCGTTGACCTATATCCGTGGCCGTTCGATCCCGAATCAGTATCTGATCGTTGATGAAGCCCAGAACCTGACCCCGCACGAAATCAAGACGATCGTCACCAGGGTTGGTGAAGGGACCAAGATCGTACTGACCGGTGACCCGTACCAGATCGATAATCCGTACGTGGACTCATCCAGCAACGGCCTGACCTACCTTGTCGAAAAATTCAAGGGAGAGAGGATTGCCGCTCATGTGACGCTGACCAAGGGAGAACGTTCTGAATTGGCCGAACTGGCCGCAAATCTGCTGTAAAAACGATCCTAAAGGCATTATGACGTAATGATTTTACTCGCAATTGAAACATCCTGTGATGAAACGGCCGCCGCTGTTGTAAGTGGCGGCCGTGAAATTCTTTCCTCAGTCGTCTCGTCCCAGATTGCTATTCATGCGGCGTACGGTGGTGTTGTGCCGGAAATCGCTTCACGTGCCCATCTGCAGTCGATCGCGCCGGTTATCAGCCAAGCGCTTCAGGATGCCGGTATCGGCATGAAGGAGCTGGAAGGGGTCGCGGTCACGCGTGGTCCCGGCTTGTCAGGGGCGCTTCTTGTCGGCTTTTCGGCAGCCAAGGCTATTGCTGCCGCTCGTAAGATCCCCTTTGTCGGTGTGCATCACATAGAAGGTCATCTCTTTGCACCATTTCTGGAACGGCCGGTGGAATTTCCTTTCCTGGCACTGGTCGTCTCCGGCGGTCATACTCATCTGTACCATGTCGAAGGTTTTGGCCATTACACAACCCTTGGCAGAACTATCGATGATGCTGCCGGTGAGGCGTATGACAAATGCGCCAAAATTATGGGGATGCCGTATCCCGGCGGGGTATTGATCGATCGGATGGCTCAGAGCGGCAATCCGGCTGCGATCCGTTTGCCGAGGCCGCTGCTTCGTGACGGTACGCTCAATTTCAGTTTCAGTGGTTTGAAAACGGCGGTTCTGCAGCAGACCATGAAGAACCCAGTTGCAATTCCGAGCCAGGATGCAGATGATCTCTGTGCTTCATTCCAGGAGGCTGTCTGCCATGTCCTTGCAGCAAAAACTGAGGCTGCCATCCATCAGACCGGTGCTGCCCGTCTGGTGGTTGCGGGCGGGGTCGCCTGTAACAGCGGCCTGCGCCTTCGCATGGCTTCACTCTGCAAAAAGCTGGGTGTTGAACTTTCCATCCCGCACCCCTCACTGTGCGGCGATAATGCAGCCATGCTCGCGGTTCCTGGAGACTATTATCTCTCACATGATCTTGTCTCGCCATTGTCGCTTGATGTAACCGCTACCTGGAATATGGACAGTATAAAGGAATCAATGAAATGAGTTCAACTCGCCGCCCTCTGAAGTCACTTGGCCAGAACTTTCTGGTTGACCAGAATATTATCGCCAGAATCATTCAGGCGGCTGATATTCAGCCTGATCAAGCCGTACTTGAAATCGGCCCTGGGAGAGGCGCACTGACAGCTCATCTGGCCGAACGTGCCGGGCGACTGGTGTTGATCGAATTCGACCATGCGCTGGCGGCCTGGCACCACGATCAAAATAAAGACAATGGGCATGTTACCGTCATTGATGCGGATGTGCTGAAAGTTGACCTTGACGCACTTTTGTCTGAAACTCCCCAAAAGTGGAACGTGGTCGCCAACCTTCCCTATAATATCTCGACCGAAGTGCTGTTCCGGTTGTACGGCGTCCATGACAGGCTGGCGCGTATGACCCTGATGCTGCAAAAAGAGGTTGGTGACCGTCTAGCCGCCCCTCCTGATTGTTCAGCATATGGTGTGACTACCGTGCTTCTCGGGCTGTGGTTTGATATCAGCCGGGTTTTTGTGGTGCACCCAGGCAGTTTTAATCCCAGCCCGAAAGTCGATTCGGTTGTACTCAATTTCATTCCCCTTTCAGAGGCGCGGGCTGAAGTTGGTGATGAGGAGGTTTTCAGGAGCGTCGTGAAAAGCTCCTTTTCCATGCGTCGCAAGACGCTGATAAACTGCCTTAAATCTGCTGAATTCGCCAAGCAGGTAGAGTGTGGGGAGTTGCTGGAAGCGTGTGCGATTGATGGCCGCAGGAGGGGAGAAACGCTTTCTCTGGAAGAGTTTGCCGCATTGTCGCGTCACGTGACTGAACAATTACGAGCTGCATCCGGAAAAACTGATATAAATGACTAATCTAATTGCATATAGTACCGTCTTACTCCTCCTGACCTGTCTGGGATTGTTGTTGGCTCTGCTCATGAGGGGGAGGCGCGGGGAATCTGAACGTGCTGACCTGCAGAACAAAATTGAGGGTATTGAAAAGCTGCTCGAACGTCATGAGCGAACCCTGCGCGATGAGCTTGCTCGAAGTCGCGAGGAGGTTCACGCAGCTTCTCGCCGTTCGCGGGAAGAGATGACCGGCAACATAACCGTGCTGGGTGATTCATTGTCGAAGCGGATGAGTGAAATAGCCGGTCTGCAGAAAAACCAGCTGGAGCTGTTCGCCGCCCAATTGAAGGAACTTACTTCGAGCAACGAGGGGCGGCTTGATAAGTTACGGGAAGGGGTCGATGCCCGTCTGCGGCTGATTCAGGAAGATAATGCCCGCAAACTGGAACAGATGCGGGCTACCGTTGATGAAAAACTGCACGATACCCTTGAAAAGCGTCTCGGTGAATCATTCAAGCTGGTCAGTGAGCGCCTCGAACTCGTGCAGCGCGGCCTCGGTGAAATGCAGTTACTTGCCAGCGGCGTCGGAGATCTGAAAAAGGTGCTGACAAACGTCAAGACCCGCGGTACTTTCGGGGAGATACAGCTGGCGAGCCTGTTGGAACAGATCCTGGCTCCCGGGCAGTATGATTCAAACGTTGAAACAAGAGCTGGGAGCGGCCAGCGGGTTGAGTTTGCCCTGAAACTGCCGGGGCGTGACGGCACGCCGGAGGGGATGGTCTGGCTCCCTCTGGATGCCAAGTTCCCTCAGGAAGATTACCTGCGGCTGGTGGATGCGCAGGAGGCTGCCGATGCCGTCGCTGCTGCCGAATCGAGAAAACAGCTTGACCGCTCGGTGCGGGAGATGGCAAAAATGATTCGCGACAAATATCTGGACCCGCCGCACACAACCGATTTCGGGGTCATGTTTCTGCCGACTGAGGGGTTGTATGCTGAAGTGCTGCGCCTGCCGGGGCTTTTTGAAGCTCTGCAGCGGGATTTCAAGGTTATGGTGGCCGGTCCGACAACGCTGGCAGCGCTGCTGAACAGTCTGCAGATGGGGTTCAGGACGCTTGCCATCGAAAAACGCTCTGCCGAAGTATGGAACCTGCTGGGGGCGGTGCGTACGGAATTCTCTAAATTCGGTGCTATTCTTGAGAAAACGCGTAAAAAACTGGTGGAGGCGGGAAACCATATTGATCAGGCCGCTACCAGAACGAGGGCCATTGAACGTAAATTGCGTGATGTTCAGGATGTCCCGCACGATGGGTCAGAAGTTCTCCCTGAAGATATTTTCGAGCTGGACGAAATCTCTGGTATTTCTGATGGTGCTTTAGATGAGAACCACACGCTGGGGATGCTGCCATGATACTTGAAATTAACCCCGAATATCCACAACCACACCAGATTTCCCGAGTTGCCGCCAGTCTCAGGGACGGACGGGTTATTGCGTATCCGACCGATACAACCTATGGCATCGGCTGCTCGATATTTTGTAAAAAAAGTATCGAGCGAATCTATCAAATGAAGCAGCGCGACCGGCGTAAACCATTCTCGGTCATCTGTTCCTCTTTGTCGGAAATTTCCCGGTATGCCCGGGTCAGCAACTCTGCTTTTAAGATAATAAAACGGTATCTTCCAGGTCCATATACGTTTGTTTTTGAAGCGACTCGTGAAGTTCCCGATCTTCTTCTGACTCGTCAGAAAACGGTAGGGATTCGTATTCCTGATAACAGAATCTGCTGCGATCTTGTCACCGCACTCGGTAATCCGATTATAACAACCAGCGCCAATCTTTCAGGTGAAGAGCCGGAAGGGGACCCGCGCAGAATCGCCGACACTTTTGGAGCTCAGCTCGATTTTGTCATAGACGGCGGTATTCTGACAACGGACGTCAGTTCTGTCGTAAGTCTTATCAGTGAGGTGCCGGAGGTCTTACGAGCCGGGCTTGGCGATATCTCGTGGTGTGGTATTTAAAATGCGTAAGCGTACCGTCAGAAATGGCATGCGTCTGGTTATGGCGGCCTTGATTTTGATTATTCTGGCCAGCTTTTATCACAGCCAGATCTCCGACCTGTTTTTATTGTCTTCAGCTGCAGAGAACCGTATCTATCGCCTCGGCATATTCTGGGCGGCGGCGATAGGTGGCTATGGCGTTGTGGTGACTGCCTTAGGTTTCGCCCTTTCCCCACTAAAAAGCGATGTCAAGGTCCGTCTCCTGCCGGTTTTTCTTACTATCTCCGCCATGATCTTTCTTTTCTTTTATCTGCTCTCCTCTTCGGTCAATGCCCCACCCGGGGATGAACGGAGGCGGCTGCGTCCCGGAGAAACTATTACCATTTGAAAATTTCTGTTACGGAAACTGAAGCGAGGCGCATCCATGCAGAATTTAAAATATCCCGCTCTGCTGCACACTGATTCCCCGGAGGCGTGGCATGGTCTGAAAGGGCGTTTTTTTTCAGTTCTCCAGAGTATTTATTCTATTTCAATCAGTTTTGACACCCACCAGGGACTTCTCCGCGCCGCTGCGCTCACCTATACCACCGTCCTTTCGCTTGTCCCGTTCCTGGCAATCGCTTTTTCTGTACTCAAGGGACTCGGTGCGCAAAACGCCCTCGAACCGATTCTGCAGCAGTTTGCCGGCGATTCCAAAGAAACGATCTCCCGTATTATCGACTATGTCAATAACACCAATGTTAAGTCGTTGGGGGCGATCGGTCTGCTGTTTCTGATTCTGGCGGTAATCTCACTGATGGGAAACATTGAGGAGGCCTTCAACGCCGTATGGGGAGTGAATGAAACTCGCTCGGTTCAGAGACGCTTCAGCGATTACTTGAGTGTTGTTGTCGTAGGACCTGTCCTGCTGCTGGCAGCGACCAGTATGACCACTTCTTTACAGAGCCAGTGGATGCTGCAGTGGCTAATCCAGAATACCTACCTTGGCGGTGCAATCCTGCTGCTGTTCCAGTTTCTGCCGTATCTCAGCGTGTCGATTGCCATGGTTTTTCTGTACATTTTTATTCCCAATACCCGTGTTAGTTTTGCCTCTGCCGTGGCAGGAGGGGTTATAGCCGGTACCGCGTGGGAACTGGCACAGTGGGGTTACTTTCACTTTCAGGTCGGGGTTGCCAAATACAACGCTATCTACGGGACTCTGGCGGCTCTCCCCATTTTTCTGGTCTGGATTTATACGAGCTGGCTGATTGTGCTTTTCGGACTTGAAATAGTGTTTGCCCATCAACATCGCGGGCGTAGTCTACCCGGAAGCAGCGCTTTTACTCTGACCGTAACGGCCCGTGAAGAGCTGGCTGTCGCGCTGCTGCTGCAGGTGAGCCTGCATTTTCAAAAAGGCGGGATCCCTCCATCTCCCCATCTTCTGGCCGATGAACTGAATGTGCCGCTACTGCCGCTTGAGACACTTTTCGACCAGTTGGAACGGCTCGGGTTTCTGGTTGAGACCTCGGGAAACCGGTCAGGATGGTTGCCGGCGCGTGACCCGTCTGAACTCCAGGTGAGTGATGTTATCGAGGCTTTGCGTGGCACTTCAGAATTGCAGGCGGTAACTCCGGTATTGCAGCTCGCCGAGGATGTCATACGTAGTGGCTGGGACGGCAGCAGAACGTGTCTGGAAGGGATTACCGTGCGGGAACTGCTGCTGAAGATGGGAAAATAGCAGCGGCGGCAGTGTCAGTGATAGCTTTAATCCTGGCATCTGCGGCTGCTTTTGAGTATCAGGTATCTACTCTGCGATAACGGAGACGGAATAAATGGATGGAAGTTTTTTGAACGCTATGTCGGGAGAATGGCTTGATGCGCTTTATACACAGTGGCAGCATTCAGCCGATTCAGTGCCGGAAGAATGGCGGCTCTTCTTCTCCGGTTTTGAGTTCGGATCGGGTCGTACGTGCAGCGGCTATAACAGGTCTGACGAACAGGCGGCGTTGAAGCTGTCTGGCGTTCAGTCGCTCCTCTACCGCTACCGCTCTCTTGGACATCTGCTTGCGTGTATTGATCCACTCTCCCCCTGCAAGCTTTCCCATCCTCTGTTGGAACTATCCAATTTCGGACTTGATGAAAACGATCTCGATACGTCCTTTGTCTGCCGTAGATTTCTTAAACCTCGTGCAACGTTGCGAGAGGTATTAGAAACCATGCGTGAAACTTATTGTCGCGAAACGGGCGTTGAATTCATGCATATTCAGGAACCGGATGAACGACAGTGGCTGATCGATCGCATGGAGTCCTGTCGAAACCGTCCCTACATTTCTGTTGCTGGAAAACTGCATATTCTGGAAAAACTCCATCAAGCCTCTCTATTTGAGCTGTTTTTGCATCGCAGGTTTGTCGGGCAGAAGCGCTTTTCGCTTGAAGGTGGTGAAATTCTTATTCCTGTTCTGGATCGGATTGTTTGCGGTTGTCCGGAGGCCGGTATCAGCGATATTGTGATGGGGATGTCGCACCGCGGAAGATTGAATGTGCTGGCCCATATTTTACGCAAACCGTATGAAACTATTTTTTCCGAGTTTAAAGAGAGCGTTTCCCCTGGATTTATGGGGGACGGTGATGTGAAATATCACAAGGGACATTCGTGTGATATCGATCTTGACGGCCACGAGGTGCATGTGACAATAGCCGCAAATCCGAGTCACCTTGAGGCGGTTAATGCTGTTGTTGAGGGTAAATGTCGTGCCAGGCAGGACCGCTATGGAGCTGACGGTGCCGGGCGGGTGCTTCCGGTTCTGATTCATGGTGATGCCGCTTTCGCAGGGCAGGGGAGCGTCATGGAGGTTCTGAACATGTCGCAGCTTGCCGGCTACGGAACCGGCGGTACGATTCACATTGTGCTTAACAATCAGATCGGCTTCACGACTCTTCCCAAGGACTCCCGTTCTACCTGTTATGCAACGGACGTTGCCAAGCTGCTCTCCTGTCCCGTTTTTCATGTTCAGGGTGAAGCTCCGGAGTCTGCCGTTCATGTTGTTGAACTTGCCATGGAATATCGCCGCGCTTTTAGTCGTGATGTTGTGATCGAGCTGATCTGCTACCGCCGTCACGGCCATAACGAAGGGGACGAACCGGCGTTCACCCAACCTGAGATGTATCAGCAGATTGCCGTACGCCCCCCGGTAAATCGCATCTACGCAGCTGCCCTGGCGGAGGATAGAGGGTTCTCTTCTGACGAGCTGGAAATGGTTGAACGGCGTGTCAACGAAGCGCTGGAATCTTCTTTCAACACCCCCCCTGTGGAGCGGCAGGTCGGCTTTTCCGACCGATGGAGCGCCATCAGTTCTGGATACAGTGACAAACCTGTTGAAACGGCGGTGTCAGCCGAAAAACTGCTGACGGTTGCCAGAAGGTTGGCTCTCCTCCCTTCAGATTTCATGCCGCACGCAAAAATAGACACCCTGATTCAGAAACGTTTCGCAGCTGTTCTGAAAGGGGAGGGGATTGATTGGGGAAATGCCGAAACGCTTGCGTACGCAACGCTGCTTGACCAGGGACATTCCGTCCGAATCTCCGGGCAGGATTCACAGCGCGGTACCTTTAACCATCGTCATTGTGTCGTGTTCGACAGCCACGGCGGACGCAGTTATACGCCGCTGGAAACTGTTGTTCGCGATGAGGCCGTTTTTCAGGCATGGAACAGCCTGCTTTCCGAATTCGGCGTGCTTGGTTTCGAATACGGCTATTCATTGGAAGCCCCCGGTTGCCTCACTATCTGGGAAGCCCAGTTTGGCGATTTCGCCAATGGAGCCCAGGTTGTCATCGATCAATTTATAGCCAGTGGTGAAACCAAATGGAATCGCGCCAGCGGCCTGGTTCTGCTCCTCCCGCACGGTTATGAAGGGCAGGGTGCCGAACATTCCAGCGCCCGTATCGAACGGTTTCTACAGCTCTGCGCGGCTGAAAACATGGTCGTAACCTACCCGTCGACACCTGCACAGATGTTCCACCTGCTCCGGCGTCAGATGCTCCAGTCATTTCGAAAGCCTCTTGTCGTGTTTACTCCGAAAAGTCTGCTGCGCCATCCAGGTTGCACTTCGACCGTCGCCCAATTGTCCACGGGCAGTTTCCAAACCAGTATCCTTCCCTCTGGTGATCTTTCTGTTGCCAGACAAATCCTTTTTTGCAGCGGTAAAATATATTATGAACTGGAAGAAGAGCGGCTCAGGCTGGGTAGGAGTGATGCCGTAATCATCAGGATCGAGCAGTTATATCCGCTGGATCTGGAGTCTATAAAGAGTCTCTTGGACCTCTGCCTTTCTGACTGCCGATTGTATTGGGTTCAGGAGGAGCCCGAAAATATGGGCGCCTGGCATTATATGGAGCGGCGCTTCAAGAATATATCTGCTTCTGTCTTGTATATCGGCCGTCCGGCAGACCCCTGTCCGGCCGTTGGGTCTCATCATATTCATGCAGAGCAGCAGGCGGAAATTCTGCGCGCGGCCTTTTCCCAATAAAGGTGCGGAGGCGCAATGTGACTGAATTTGCTCCCCATTGCTGTTGACAATCAAGGCCGGTCCGTGTACATAACACAGTCACTTTAATTTAAAGGGCATTCATGCTTAATCTCCTTTTTATATCAGACAGTCCCCGGGCTGAGTACATAAAGAGTGCGCTGCAGCCTCTTCTCAAGGTCATGATTGATGTCGTGGCCGACTTCGATCATGGCTTGAAGGAGGTCTTTGAAAAACGTCCTGCGACCGTCTGTATTCAGGATCAGATTGGCGGCGTTACCGGAGAGAGCGTTGCCCGCCACATTCAGATGCTGCTTGGGAACAGTGCGCCGACGTTTATTCTCCTTCATAATGGTGACGGCAAGGCGAGGGCTATCAAGGGAGTGTATGAACATCTCATCGATTTGAGTCAGCCGAATGAGATAGTGACAGATAATATTAAAACTACGCTCAAATTGTTGCTCGGCAACAAGTGGGAAAGGATTTATATTCCCAACGAACTGACGCCGGTTTCAGTCAGTTTGTTAGTAGCCGCTCCTGCAGGCTCGCGCGAAGATGCCTTCGGAACCGTTGAATCCGACAGGGCGCAAGCGATCAACGATGATCTGGCGGAACTGCTTCTTATGGAGAAGGACCGGTCCGAGCGGGATAAAGCTTTCGTCGCACCGCCTTCAACCGCCGGTGATGGTGGGGGATCTGTTTCGATTGATTCGCCTAAGTCGGCAGCTACCACACCTGGGAAAAAAGAGACAAGGAGCATTTTAGCACCGGTTCCTGTACCTCCAGCATCACCTGCGGCTAAATTTCGTATCAATCATGACATCCGCCCGGATGAAGAGCAGCTTTCTGAAAATCTGCTTCTGGGATTTGAGGAGAACTATCGGTCAGAGTCCCTGCTTTTTCGGCGAACTGTTGTCATCGCAATCATTTGTGCCTTTTGCGCAGCCGGCGGCTGGTATCTTGTCAAGCAAAAACCGCAGCTGATAAGCTCGCTGAAACAGCGGCTCGACTCACCGGCGGGGCCAAGGCAGGCGGCGGTACCAACTCCGGTTGCGGCACCGGTACAAAAGCTTGTTCCGCCCTCTCTACCTCAGCCGCTAAAGACTCCACCGCTGCCGGCTTTCATTCCGAAAGACGGCCATGACAGCTCTTACGCGGTGAAAAAACCCGGTTGGGAGCGTTATGTCGGTGCACGCAACGAATTCCGGGTATTCAGCGTTTCCGGTCGCATACAAGCGTTACAGGTGCTTGCTGTTAAAGACGCATCTATTTCAGACTCATGGCTAAGATCCGTTCTGCAGGAATTTGCCGGAAGCAAGGAATACCAGATAACCTCCCGAAGTACGAAAGCTGGAGTGCGTGTCGAGAGCGGCAAAATTGGTAATAAGGGTGAAATCATGATCTACAGGAAAAACGGTGAGGTGAAAGCCTTTGTCGTCTCAATTGAGTAGTGCCCATCCAGAAACCCGCTGATTAGCGTTTTATCCGGCGAGCGCTTGATCATGCTGTATTTTTAACCGGTTCGTAGCTATATTTAAGCTGTGTGGAGACAAAATGCCCCCCTTTTTAAAGATCCGCGTACCATTTATTGCGGCCGTTTGTCTCGGCACACTGCTTGGTGCCGCTGATGTACATGCGGTCATTGATTCGCGTTTCGAACTGGATCCGCTCACAATTTCAGGCTTGAAGAGCACTCCAAAGCCTCCGCAAATAAGAGGGAAACACTCATCACACAGACATGTCGATAAATCTTCATTAACGTCTGCCAAAGGGAGTCTCTACACCGTAAAAGCCGGTGATCACCTCTTCAAAATCTTAATGCGTGATTATGGCCTGAGCAACAATGAGGCTGAGTCATTTATTGATGAAATCAGGCGCGAAAACAATATCTACGATATTAAACGTCTCAAGGTCGGTCAAAAAATAACTATCCCCCCGGTTCGGCGACATTCTGATGGAACACTTAACCTGCTTCAGGGGGTACGGATTGATGATGGCAGAACTCCCGGCTCATATGCCGTTCCGAAGCAATCATTAAAGCTTGAATCCCCGCTTCCTGCGCTTTCCGACCAGGAAACTGTCGCCATGGCGCATGATATGTGGGACCGGATTATTCCTTCTAAAAAAGAGCTGCAAAAACCACTGGCACTTCAGACGCCAACCTTTTCATTAACCCTTGATCCAGAGCGCTATCCTACGTTTGCCCGGATGGATGGCGGGCGCATCGTGCTGGACCAGAATGGCACTATTCCTCCGCTCGTAAAATCATTGATTGAAGAAAAAGTCACCTCGATACGAATTATTACCGGCGGGCTGCCCGGAACAAACCGCTTTATGGCGTCCCTGCTTGAAGCGGCCGGATTTTACTCGGTTGAGGAAAACTTCAGCATGGAATTCGGCGTAGATCCTAAACTTACGATTCAAACTGATTTCAAGGTTGAAAAAACAGCAGAAAGCCTTGTCAGTCAGGATGTAACCCTTGTCAACAGCGGTCGCACATCAATTCCCCCTTCCATCGGCGAGTTCCTCAAAAAAGAGGGCTTTTCGCTCTATGAACCGTTTGCCTCGCTCAAGTCATTTGCGCCTTGTGACTCACGCACGATTTACTCAATATCCTCAAAAAGTCAGCCGGAAGCAATTGACGCTATTCTCTCCGCATTTTCAGTTTCACCGGTGCTGGATCGTAGTGTGGATGTCTTTGCGTCTGACAATAACGGCATTACCCTTTCAGTCAAGGCTGAACGTTATTTTGAACGGGGAGGGCAACGCTATGTCGTCACCAGCTTTGATGGTGATCCGATAAATTATACCCTGTTCAGAATTCTGGAGACCAAGGGGTACAACGTAGTCATTATTGAGGCCCGTGACGATTTTCGCAAGATAGCGGAAAAACTGATTTCCCGGATGAAGATGAAAGGAACTTTCGACCAGCATACTCTGCTGCGGGATGTTTCAGCCGGATACTCTTTGAAGATGTCGGGCTTTAAACTGGATGATCCGCTTCTTCCCGGAGGCGGCATCTTCCTGACCGATCGTATGATGGATCGCATTGTCAGGGACCTTTTTACCGAAAACGGATTTAACATCAACAGCCGGTGAAACCGTTTTGTTTTGTTGATTATTCTGCTATAACGCTCGTACCGTGTCAAAGGACGAGTGTTTTTTTGGGGAAACATGCTGGATATGAATATTAGAAAAGTTGGCGAACTGCTGGTAGAACAAAAGCTGATTTCACAGGAGAATCTGCTTGAAGCACTCGATCTTCAAAAAGTTTTTCCGGATCAGCCGGTTGGACAGCTTCTTTGTAAACTCGGCTTTATAAAAGAAAGTGATCTCAGTACGTTACTTGACCAGAAAGACAAACGACGCAAACTGACCGACATTCTGATTGCGGCTGGTGTCGTGGATCAGCAGAAGATTTCTCATGCCCGCGAAGTCGGCAAGCAGAATGCCATATCTCTTGAAAAAGCGCTCCTGAAGTTGAATTATATTGACGAAGAAAGCCTCTCCAAGGCCATTGCGAGCCAGTATGATATGCCGTATGTTCAAATCAATACTCAGAATCTTGACCTTTCGCTTTCCGGTTACATAAGTGCTGTCTACGCCCAAAAACAGCGCATCGCTCCCATTTCTAAAATCGGTAACACGCTGACGCTTGCGATGGCTCAGCCGCTCAACTCGCATGATATTCGTGAGTTGGAAGACAACATCCGGCTCAAGATTATTTCTGCCATCGCCACAGAGGCGAATATCTCCAGGTCTATCAAGCGGTTGTACAATGTCGACACGGCGAGCAGTACAACCGCTATGGATGAGGTGAATCTTGATCTGGTGCCGGACAGTATTGTTGATCTTTTAAGTAATAACTCGGCTGGTGATGAGCCGGATGTTGAGGAAGAAACCAAGAAAGTTACCGAAAAAGATAGTGTTATTGTCAAGCTCGTAAACAAGATCATTTATGATGCCTACATGAATAAAGCTTCCGATATCCATATAGAACCGTATCCAGGGAAAAAAGATGTCATCGTTCGCACCAGGGTGGACGGTCAATGTTCGATTTATCAGAGAATTCCGTATAAATATAAGTTTGCTCTTCCGTCTCGTATCAAAATTATGGGTGATCTGGATATTGCCGAACGGAGAAGACCTCAGGACGGGAAAATAGAGTTTAAAAAATTCGGTCCGCTCGATATCGAGCTTCGTGTCGCAACCATGCCGACGGTTGGAGGACTCGAGGATGTCGTAATTCGTGTTCTCGCAAGCGGTGATCCAATCAGTTTTAACGATCTTGGTCTTACGGAACGGAACCTGCGGATTTTCAAGGAATCTCTGTCGCGTCCACATGGATTGATTCTGGTTGTCGGCCCGACCGGTTCGGGTAAAACAACAACTCTTCATTCCGGGCTGGCCCAGATAAATCAGACCAATCGCAAGATTTGGACGGCAGAGGATCCTGTCGAAATCACTCAGCAAGGTCTCCGCCAGGTACAGGTTAATCCGCGTATCGGCTTCACCTTTGCTGCGGCGCTCCGCTCATTCCTCCGCCTCGACCCTGATGTCATAATGGTTGGAGAAATGCGTGACGAGGAAACGGCCACTACGGCAGTTGAGGCCTCGCTGACCGGGCACCTGGTGCTTTCAACACTGCATACGAATTCAGCACCGGAAACAGTTACGCGCCTCCTGGAGATGGGTCTTGATTCTTACAGCTTTTCTGATTCTCTCCTCTGCATTCTGGGGCAGCGCCTTGCGCGCCGACTCTGCAACGATTGCAAGGAAAGCTTTCATCCGTCAGTGGGTGAATATGAGGAGCTGGTTGATGAATACGGCAGAGCCGAATTCATCAACACGGGGTTGGGTCTGGCGGATATAGTCATGTTTCGGGCGGTCGGCTGTGAGCAATGTGGGCATACCGGTTATCGCGGTCGTCTCGGTATCCATGAAGTGCTCGAATGTACGGATGCTATAAAAGGCCTTATCAAGAAGCGTAGTGCAGATACGGATAATGTTCGGGAACGGGCAGCAAGTGATGGCATGACCACGCTCAAGCAAGATGGCATTCTCAAGGTACTTCGCGGCCTTACTGATATTCATGAAGTACGTAGAGTCTGCATAAAATAACCGTTTGCAGTAAAAATATGCTTGCATTCCATGTGTCGGCATGGTAGTAAAAAAGTACAATTTATGTTCACTCAGTAAGTGAGCTCGCGAGGCTCACTTTTTTTTGTCCAATCGGGTAAGGTCATGGCAACTCAAAAAGAAGATACATGTACTGTCGTTAGTAAAATAGCTCAGCCGATTCTCCAATCCATGGGGCTTGAACTGGTAGATATTGAATTCGGCAGAGTCGGCCCTGATGCGGTACTGCGTCTGTTTATTGATAAAGAAGGTGGCGTTCTGCTTGATGATTGTGCCGGTCTCAGTCGGGAATTGTCAATGATCCTTGATGTGGAAGATGTCATAGCCTGCAATTATACACTGGAAGTCTCGTCACCCGGTCTTGATCGTCCGCTCAAAAAACAGGCTGATTACGATCGCTTTGTTGGTCGCACCATTAAAGTCCGCACCTATCAACCTTTTCTTGATGATAGCGGTAATAAACGTAAAACTTTTCTTGGAAAACTTGAAGGACTTGTGAACGGAGTCATCAAAATGACACTCCAGGAAGGGCAGACCGCTTCCATCCCGCTTGAGCGGGTTGCCAAAGCCAATCTTGAGTTTGAACTCTGATCTGAAATACCCATATATACCGGCAAGGAGAAGTAATCGTGGATACAATTGTTAATCTCAAGCACGCAATCGACCAACTTGTTAAAGAGAAGGGCATTGATCGCCAAGTTGTTCTTGAAGCTATGGAACAGGCGGTTTTGACGGCTGCTAATAAAAAATATCGCAATACCCGTGAGCTCGAGGCTCATTACAATCATGAAACTGGAGAAGTTGAACTTTTCGAGTTTGTCACGGTTGTGGAAGATGTAGAGGATTCATATAAGGAAATTGGTCTGGATGAAGCTCACGAGATAGATCCTGAAGCCGAAATCGGCGATTCGCTGGGTGAAAAACTGGACTCCAGCAGCTTTAGCCGGATTGCTGCTCAAACTGCCAAACAGGTTATTATTCAGAAGGTGCGCGATGCCGAGCGTGAAACAATCTATAATGAGTACAGTGATCGTATCTGGGAAGTTATTACCGGCATGGTGCGGCGTTTTGAAAAGGGTGAGCTGCTGATAGACCTTGGACGTGCAGAGGCTGTACTGCCGGCCAAGGAGCAGATGCCGCGTGAGGTGTATCGTCCCGGAGATCGTATCCGTGCCATTATTACCGATATTCGTATGACCACTAAAGGGCCGCAGATTATGCTTTCACGGACTCATCCGAGCATGCTTGCCAAGCTGTTTGAAGCTGAAGTCCCGGAGATTGCCGAAGGCATAGTTGAAATTAATGCTATTGTACGTGATGCCGGCAGCCGTGCTAAAATTGCGGTTTCGTCAAATGATCGTGATGTTGATCCGGTCGGTGCCTGTGTCGGCATGCGCGGCGCTCGTGTTCAGAATGTAGTTTCCGAACTGCGTGGAGAAAAAATAGATATTATACCATGGTCGGAAGATATCGCCCGCTTTGCCTGCAATGCACTTTCTCCTGCACAGGTCTCCAAGGTATTTGTGGACGAAGAAAAGCGTGCCCTTGAAATCATCGTGGCAGATGACCAGCTCTCACTCGCCATTGGTAAACGCGGTCAGAACGTCAGCTTGGCTGCTCGACTGACCGGATGCCGGATTGATATCAAGAGCGAATCGAAAGTTGCTGAATCAGAAAGACAGGAATTTTCATCTTTTGATGGGACTGATGCTGACGAAGAACCTGCTGTAACCGATGAAGCGCCGGTTCAGGAACAGGATGCTGATGTTGCCGCAGTCGATAATGGCACTGTCGAGGGAGAGGATGCTGCCGCCGATAGAAGTACCGACGCAGTCGCCGAGTAATACGGAACATGGCCCATACGGGGAATACAGAAACTCCGCAGCGGAGTTGTCTCAGCTGCAGAACAAGCAAAGACAAGAACATGCTGATCCGGTTCGTTCTGACACCAGAAATGGAAATTATGCCGGATCTGGATAGCCGACTTCCCGGCAGAGGGGCGTATACCTGCATCAATAAGCGCTGCGTAACCGCAGCAATTGAACAGCGGCAGTTTAAACGCTCTTTTAAGCATGACGTGTCTGTTATGCCGCCGGAGCAATTTGTCGAGCATCTCCGGCAGCAATTACATGGCCGCATTATCGGACTGATCGGGCTGGCCAACAAAGCGGGGCGGATAACCTCCGGCGGTTCCATGGTAATTGATGCTCTTAAAGGCAAGACAAAACCGGGTCTCGTCATCGTTGCAACGGATGTTTCGGAGGCAATCGGTGCTAAAATCATATATGCTGCGGCAGCACACCATGTACCGCATCGAATGGTCGTAACAAAGGATGATTTCGGAGCGATATTAGGCAAGGCGCCCAGAAGCGCGATTGCCGTAGCATCAGGCGGCTTTGTTGCGCAGTTGGTGAAGGCTATTGACAGATACAAAAACTTCCTGGGGGAGGTATAAAGGATATGGGTAAAATTAGTGTGGGTAGTTTGGCAAAAACATTGGGCGTAGAGCCCAGGGATGCTATTGCCAGACTCAAGGAAATTGGTGTTGACGCAAAAACGGCTACATCGCAGGTTGATGAGGGTGTCGTTGCGCGCTTGACAGCCCCCCAGCCAAAAGATACCGGTACCAATGAAGTCAGGGTAGCGTCAAATATCATTCGGCGGCGTGCCAAGGTGGCTCCTGCGGTCGAAGTTGCTGAAACAGCTGGAGCCGCTGAAGTCTTGCCTGTCCAGCAGCCGGTAACTCCGCCTCCGACGGCGGTGCCTTCTGCCGAGCCGCCTGTTGCAGCCGTCGTCCGTACCGAGGCGGTGCAAAAAGAGGTCACTGCTGCTGTCGTCACGGTTCCCAAAGAGGTGGCAGAACCGGTGAAAGTTGCAGAACCGGTGAAGGTTGCAGAACCGGTGAAGGTTGCAGAACCGGTGAAGGTTGCAGAACCGGTGAAGGCCGCAGAACCGGTGAAGGCCGCAGAACCGGTGAAGGCCGCAGAACCGGTGAAGGCGGGGCCAAACCAGGCCAGAATTCTCGGCATGATGGAAATCCCCGGCGTTACAAATCGTCCGACTCGTGTTGTGACCAAAGACACTCCCGTTACGCCGCGGAGTGCTCCTCAGCGTACAGGGCTGGATTCGGCTCAACCGAGAAGAGCTGCGCCGGCTGCCGGAGAGCAGAGAAGGCCCGCAACAGGTGCCGATACAAGACGCCCTTCGTCTGGTTATGATCAGAAACGCCCTGCGACTGCAACACCTTCCGCTCCCACAACCGAGCTTGATCGTTCACGCATGAAGCAGGTACAGCTTGCTCCGGCGGCACTTCCGGGCGGTGACAACCGCCGTGGTGGTAAAAAAGAGGGTCCTGGTTATGGAGACGCCGGAAAAGGTGCCAAGAAGGGTGCTCCACCGGTCAAGAAAAAAGAGCAGCCGCGCAAAAATGAAATTATAGAAAAACGTGAACGTGCGTTTGATCCGGTCTATAAAGGATCAAAGAAGCGGGGCGCAAGAGAACAGCGGTATACGGACACCAAAAAAACGGAAATTACCGTACCGAAGGCGATCAAACGTATTATCAAGATTTCGGAAAGCATTTCAGTCGGGGAACTTGCCAAGCGTCTCGGCATCAAGGCAAACGATCTCATCAAATCGCTGATGAAGATGGGGATGATGGTTAACATCAATCACCAGCTCGATTACGACACCTCTGTAATTCTGGCATCAGAGTACGATTATGAAGTTGAAAATGTTGCAGTGGATCTTGATGAAATCCTCGAATCCACAATTGATGCGCCTGAAAGCCTCGTAAAAAGGCCTCCGGTTGTGACAATCATGGGGCATGTTGACCATGGCAAGACCTCTCTGCTTGATGCAATTCGTGAAGCCAACGTTATCGCCGGCGAGGCCGGAGGAATTACCCAGCATATCGGGGCATATGACGTAGAGTTGAACGGGCGGAAGATTACTTTCCTCGATACTCCGGGACATGAAGCGTTTACCGCGATGCGTGCTCGTGGCGCAAAGGTTACTGACATCGTTATTCTCGTCGTGGCTGCTGATGACGGTGTTATGCCGCAGACCAAAGAAGCTATCAACCACGCCAAAGCCGCCGGAGTGCCCATTATTGTCGCTATCAATAAAATCGACAAACCGGGTGCAAAACCGGAAAAGGTCAAGCAGGAGTTGACAGAGCAGGGCATTGTCTCCTCGGAATGGGGCGGTGACGTTACGATGGTGGAAGTTTCAGCCAAGCAGCGCATTAATCTGGATGGTTTGCTTGAAATGGTTCTTCTGCAGGCTGACCTGATGGAGCTGACGGCTAATCCGAACAAGCTGGCCAAAGGGACCATTGTTGAAGGAAAACTCGACAAGGGGCGTGGTCCAATTGCCACTGTACTCGTTCAGGAAGGAACGGTTAAAACCGGCGACTATTGCGTTGTTGGTGTTCATTCGGGACGTGTCAGGGCGATGCAGAACGATCGCGGCGAAAAAGTTACCGAGGCCGGTCCTTCCATGCCTGTTGAGCTGGTTGGGTTATCCGGTGTGCCGGATGCGGGTGATATCTTCGTGGCGATGAAAGACGAGAAACAGGCCAAGGAAATAGCCACGCTACGCCAGATCAAGCAGCGCGAAGTCGAGTTTGCCAAACATACCAAGCTATCTCTGGACGATCTGTATAAACGGATCCAGAGCGGCGAAGTCAAGGATCTCAATGTCGTTGTCAAAGGTGATGTTCAGGGTTCTGTCGAGGCTGTTAGTGAGACACTGCGTAAGCTGTCGACTGATGCGGTCCGTCTGAATGTTATTCACTCTGCTGTCGGTGCGGTTACCGAGACGGACGTTAATCTGGCTGCTGCTTCGAACGCCGTCATTATCGGCTTTAATGTCCGCCCTGAAGTCAAGGCACAGGGGCATGCCGAACGGGAAGGTGTTGATATCCGCCTCTACAGCATTATCTATGATGCGGTAGAAGATGTTAAAAAAGCGATGGAAGGGCTGCTTGAGCCGACTTTCAAGGAGAAATTCCTTGGTCGTGTCGAGATCCGGGATGTATTCAGTGTGCCTAAAATCGGCAATGTTGCCGGTTGTTACGTTACCGACGGCAAAATGGTCCGCAACGCTCAGGTACGCTTGTTACGTGACAATGTGGTCATGTACGAGGGTAAAATGTCATCACTGCGCCGCTTTAAGGATGATGTCAAAGACGTTTCAACCGGTTACGAATGCGGTATCGGGCTTGAAAACTACAACGATATCAAAGCCGGCGATATTATCGAAGCGTTTGAAATGGAAAAAATTGCTACAAAACTTTAGGTGCATGGGGCAGGGGGCGAGGGACAAAGTTTTATTTACCCCTCACTCCTCGTCCCTTACACCTCGTTCTTGAGGTTACCCAATGCAGCATAAACGTTCAGATAAAGTTGCTGAAACCATACATGAAATTATCTGTTCCATCCTTTCCCGTGGTCTTAATGACCCTCGTATCGGGTTTGTCACGATTACCGGGGTCGAGGTCACGGACGATCTGAGCCTCGCCCGTATTTATTTTACCGTTATCGGTGACGACACGGTCAAGAAAGAAACGGAAGCCGGCCTGAACAGTGCCAAAGGGTTTATTCGCCGCGATATCGGCAAAAAACTTACTATTCGTCATACACCGGAACTTTTGTTCAAATACGATAAATCTCTTGATTACGGCAGTCGCATAGAATCTCTTCTGAAGGAGATACACACTGAGCATGACGGAAACAGTTCAACAGATCATTGAGGTCATTCGTTCCAACACATCGTTTCTTCTCACAACTCATGAAGGGCCGGACGGAGATGCAATCGGCTCTTCGCTGGCTCTTGCTTCATTTCTGCGCAAAATAGGTAAAAACGTTACCGTGCATTACCGCGATCCAGTCCCCGACCTGTACGCCTTTCTTCCTGCAGCAGATACCGTACTTCCGCATATCCCCGACCGTCATTACGACGTTGCATTTGTTCTTGATATCGGCGAACGGAAGCGGGCGGGAAATGAATTCTGTAACTTTTCACGTGTCACCACGACGGTCAACCTTGACCATCATCTCTCCTGCGATAATTTCGCTGACTACAACCTGATTGATCCCCAGGCTGCGTCAACCGGTATCCTTGTATACCGGATTGCCACGGCGTTCGGTTACCGCTTTGACCGTGAAACGGCGCTCTGTATCTATGTTGCAACCATTACCGATACCGGTTCATTTCGCTACTCCAACGCCAATCGCGAGGCCTTTTCCGTTGCCGGCGAAATGATAGAGTTCGGTGTCAATGCCTGGGATGTTGCAGAAAAACTCTATGAGAACCAGCCGCAAAGGCGTCTTGAACTGTTGGCGAAGTGCCTCCCCACTCTTGAGGTCTTCAAGGATGGACAGGCCGCCTCCGTTACCGTTACGAGCGACATGTACGCCTCCTGTGGAGCAGATGCCGAGCTTACGGACGGTTTTGTCAATTATCCCCGTTCTATTCGCGGCGTCGAGGTTGCGATTTTTTTCAGGCAGCTGGAAGAGAATAAATACAAGGTCGGTTTCCGTTCAAAGGGAAAGGTTAATGTTGCCGCATTTTCGGCGGCGCTTGGCGGCGGTGGTCACCATAACGCTGCCGGATGCACGTTGGATGGGACACTGGACGACGTAAAGACATTGGTGTACCGCATAGTGGAAGATTCCCTTTGATTCATGGCTTTGTAGTTATCGACAAGCCGGCCGGCATTACCTCCCATGACGTGGTCAGTCGTGTCCGCCGCATTCTGGGGACACGAAAGGTCGGGCATACCGGCACCCTCGACCCTTTTGCCACCGGAGTCCTGCCGATCGCTGTCAATGACGGCACCAAAGCAATTCCTTTTCTCGACGAAGGGGTCAAATGCTATGAAGCGGTGATGCAGCTCGGGGTTGCAACCGACACCCTTGACATGACCGGCAAGGTACTGCGTGAAAGCGGGTTCTCTGCTGTTTCAGAGCCGCAGCTGCTGGATGTTTTTGAAAAATTCACCGGTCCGATCCTTCAGATCCCTCCGATGTATTCTGCAATAAAGCAGGGGGGGCAGCCGCTCTACAAACTGGCCAGGCTGGGGCAGGAAGTCGAACGCGCCGCCCGCCCGGTAGAAATACACGCCATTGAACTTCTTGCTTTTACATCCCCCTTTGTATCAATAAGGGTCACCTGCTCACGGGGAACCTACGTTCGCACGCTGGCTGACGATATCGGTGCCACACTTGGCTGCGGCGCTGCGTTGAAGGAATTGCGCCGGACTGCGAGCGGCCCGTTCGCGATCGGGGCTGCACATACATTGGATTCGTTGCAACGTGCGGCAGATGAGGGGAGCGTGGCGTCTTTCTCTGTCACGCCCTACGGCGCATTGGCGCATCTGGTCGATATACCGCTTGTGGATGCGGGATTAGCCAAAGTTTCCTGCGGACGCTCTCCACTCTGGCATGAGACAACTGTTCAAGCCGCCGCTGTAGCTGCCGGAACAGAATATGTGCGACTTTCTCATAACGGGATTCTCGTTGCAGTCGCTCGGATGGATGAGAGGGGCGATCCCTTTCCGGACATTGTTTTGAAGCGTGTTTTTATGTAAGTTAGTACTTTACAAACGAGTCGTCGCTGTGTTAGTTATTACAACTTAGTTATATACGTTTCGGGGTTCCCCCCCTGATTTCGTAATCTCATCAAGCAGTTTTACGGAGGAGTTGACAGTGCTGGTAACCGAGAAAAAACAAGAAATAATTAACGAATTCAAGAAGCATGAGAGCGATACAGGTTCACCAGAGGTGCAGATCGCAATTTTGACTGCGCGGATCACCTATCTGACTGAGCATTTCAAAACACACAAGAAAGATCACCATAGCCGTCGTGGTCTTCTCAAGCTTGTCGGTCAGAGAAGGCGTCTGCTGGATTATCTGAAAGGCAAAGAGCTGGCCAGATACAAAACAGTTATCGAGCGTCTCGGCATTCGTAGATAGTAGTCGGCGGTATATCTGTCAGTGCAGGTATACCGCCGCTCAGTTTACGGTATGCTCATTTCAGGAAAGGGCTTTGCGGCCCTTTTATTATTTGTTGGGGACGTGGATAGAATTCCTGCACTTTTTTCCCGCAGGAATTGTAGCGACGGCCCCAACGCAACCGAAGAGGAGAATAGTTTATGGAACAAAATGTTCAGGTTGAGTTTGGGGGGAAAACAATTACGCTTTCCACCGGCAAAATGGCCAAACAGGCAAGTGGTGCAGTCGTCGTCAGCTGTGGCGATACCGTCGTGCTTGTCACTGTTGTGGCTTCAAAAGAAGCGAAAGAAGGGCAGGACTTTTTCCCGCTGACCGTTAATTACACCGAGAAGGCGTATGCTGGCGGCAAGATCCCCGGAGGCTTTTTCAAGCGCGAAGCACGCCCTTCCGATCCGGAAACCCTTACCTGTCGTCTTATCGACCGACCTATCCGTCCGCTTTTCCCGGAAACGTTTTTAAACGATACCCAGATCATAGCGACAGTTGTATCGGCTGATCAGGACAATGATCCCGCTATCTTGTCAATGCTGGGGGCTTCTGCGGCGCTGATGATTTCCGACATTCCGTTCAACGGCCCGATTGCCGGCGCCAAAGTTGCACGGGTAGACGGCATGTTTATCTGCAATCCTTCTGCTGAAGAACTCGAAAAAAGTGATCTTGAGATCGTCGTCGCTGCCAGTCGCGACGCGGTAATCATGGTTGAGGGCGAAGCCAAGTTCGTATCCGAAGCGGACCTGCTCGAAGCGGTTTTTTTCGCTCAGGAAGCGATGCGGCCGTTGATTGAAGCTCAGGAACAGCTGCAGAAACTGGCAGGAGTAGCAAAACGCTCTGTTAAGCCTGTCATTGTCGATGAAGTCCTGCTGGCACGTGTTAAGGAGCTGGCCTACAATCGCATCGGCGAAGCGGTTAAGCTCAAGGCAAAAAATGAGCGTCATGATCAAATTGATCTGATCAAGGCTGAAACCATTGAAGCCCTGAAGGAAGAATTTGAAGGCTCCGCTAAACAGATCAAGGCGTTTCTCGGTGATTTCGAGTATGACCGCGTCCGCGCCGATGTCCTCGATACCGGTATCCGTATCGATGGCCGTACGACCAATACTATTCGTCCGATCAGCACTGAGACCGGTTTTCTTCCGCGCGTTCACGGCTCGGCGCTCTTTACCCGTGGTGAAACACAGGCGCTGGTTGCTGCCACACTCGGCACATCCAGTGATGAACAGCGTATAGATTCACTGTACGGCGCTTCGCGCAAACGCTTCCTGCTGCACTATAACTTTCCCCCATTCTCGGTTGGTGAAACCAGCTTCCGTCTGGGACCGGGGCGTCGCGAGATCGGTCACGGCATGCTTGCCGAACGTGCCCTCTCGGCTGTTCTCCCTAACCATGATGATTTCCCGTACACGATCCGGATTGTCTCCGAGACACTCGAAAGTAACGGCTCTTCTTCCATGGCGGCCGTCTGCGGCGGCTGCATGTCCCTTATGGATGCCGGTGTGCCGGTGACAGCACCGGTTGCCGGTATCGCCATGGGACTGATCAAGGAAGGGGACAAATTCGCCATCCTCTCCGATATTCTGGGTGATGAAGATCATCTGGGAGACATGGACTTCAAAGTTGCCGGAACAGCAGCAGGCGTTACCGCTCTGCAGATGGATATCAAGATCGGCGGCGTGACTAAAGAGATCATGGAGCAGGCCCTCAAACAGGCTCGTGAAGGGCGTCTGCACATCCTCGGCAAAATGGCTGAGACTCTCGCCGCACCACGGGCAGAGATGTCACCGTTTGCACCGCGGATTACCACTATTTATGTCAAGACTGACCGTATCCGTGACGTTATCGGTACCGGCGGTAAAAACATCCGCAACATCACCGAGACAACCGGCGTTACGGTTGATATCGATGATACCGGCCGCATCAACATCGCCAGCACCAACAAGGAAGCGTGTGATCTGGCGATCCAGATGATCCGCGGTCTGACCGATGAGGCTGAAGAGGGCAAGCTGTACATGGGTACTGTCCGCAAAATCATGGATTTCGGCGCATTTGTTGAAATTATGCCCGGTACGGATGGACTGGTTCATATTTCCGAACTCGACACAGCACGTGTCAAGCTGGTTACCGATGTCATGAATGAGGGTGACCAGGTTCTGGTCAAATGTATCGGCGTCGATAAAAACGGCAAGATCAAGCTCTCCCGCAAGGAAGCGCTTGGATACAACCTTGACGGCACAAAGGTTGACGCCGCATAGCATTTCTTTTTGTAGATGGAAATAAGGGCGAAGCTGATACCGGCTTCGCCCTTTCCTTTAGTGGTGATGTAAACTACAAATTTTAATGACTGCCGGTGGAACCAAATCCGCCCGTTCCCCTCAGGCTTTCCATGCGGAATTCCTTCACCACACTCAGCTCAGCCTGTAGCACCGGCACAAACATCATCTGGCAGATTCGTTCCCCCGGTTCGATCGTGTAGGGGAGAGTGCCGCGATTGACGATTCCGATGCCGATCTCTCCCTGATAATCAGAATCGATAACGCCGACCGTGTTGGCCAGGACGATGCCATGCTTGATGCCGAGGCCGGAGCGGGGCACCAGCAATGCCACCAGGCCGGGGTCGTGAATGCTGATGGCGATGCCGCTTGGAATAAGGACGGTTTCTCCCGGCTGCACGGTTTTCGGTGCTTCGAGGCAGGCCCGCAGGTCAAGAGCAGCGGCGCCGCTCGTTGCATACGACGGCAGCGGGATGGTCGTGCCGATCAGCGGATTCATGATTTTGGTTTCAATTTTAGGTCGGTTCATGTAGATTTCCCTGTCTTTGAGATGAATTTTTACGAATCACTCTAGCAGAATCAAGCGACGGTACACAAGGAGCGTTTTACCATGAAGCAACGCGTTGTCAGCGGCATGAGACCGAGCGGCAGACTGCATATCGGTCATTATCACGGAGTACTTGAAAATTGGGTCAGGATGCAGGATTCCTATGACTGCTTCTTTTTTGTGGCCGATTGGCATTCTCTTACAACTGAATATGCAGATACCTCCGGAATTGCTCAGAGTATCCGCGATATGGTGCTGGACTGGGTGGCCTTCGGGCTCGATCCGGAAAAGTGCGT
This sequence comes from Desulfuromonadaceae bacterium, assembly GCA_028683435.1. Lineage (GTDB taxonomy): Bacteria > Desulfobacterota > Desulfuromonadia > Geobacterales > Pseudopelobacteraceae > JACRCG01. Next base: position 75,878 of record JAQUIG010000009.1, read on the forward strand.
TATCTTCCGCCAGAGCCTTGTCCCGCATCACTCCGAGCTGAATCTGATTCTTTCCATGGTCACTCCGGTTTCCTGGTTGGAACGCTGCCCGACCTACAAGGAGATGCAGGACAATCTGGAGACCAAGGATCTTTCCACCTTCGGTTTTCTCGGATATCCGGTGCTGATGGCGGCCGATATCATTCTGTACAAGGCCGCACGCGTGCCGGTCGGCCAGGACCAGCTGCCGCATCTGGAAATCACCCGCGAAATCGCCCGCCGCTTCAACCATCTCTACGGTGCGGTATTCCCGGAACCTGAGGCGCTCTTGACCGAGACCCCCAAGCTGCCGGGCCTGGATGGACGCAAGATGAGCAAGTCGTACAACAACTCGATCTATCTTTCCGATACAGCCGAAGAGACGAGCAAGAAAATCATGTCCATGATGACCGACCCGGCCCGGGTCCGCCGCAACGATCCCGGCGACCCCGACATCTGCGTCGCTTTTAACCTGCACCGTCTCTATGTCCCGCCGGAAAAGCTCGATGAGATCATCCCGGCCTGCCGCAATGCGACCATAGGCTGTGTGGAGTGCAAGAAGATTCTGGTCGGCTGCATGAACGAGCGACTGGCACCGTTCCGCGCCAAGCGTGAAGAGCTTGCCGCTAATCCGTCATTTGTTGATGAACTATTGAAGGAGGGGAGCCGGAAGGCATCGCTGATATCCGATGCGGTCATGGCCGAAGTCCGTACTGCGCTTAAATTTTAACATGCCTGGCGAAGCACAGCACCATCAAGAGGAACATCTGCCGCTGCTGGACGGTTTGCATGAACAGTACAGCGTCCACCTCGATAAATTTGATGGGCCGATGGATCTGCTGCTCCATCTGATCAAGAAAAACGAGCTGGATATCTGTGATATATCGATTGCGGTCATCACCCGCCAGTATCTTGATTTCATCAAGCTGATGAAGGATCTTAACCTGGAAGTGGCGGGCGATTTTCTGGTTATGGCGGCGACCTTGCTGCAGATAAAATCCCGTCAACTGCTCCCGCAGGGTGATGAGGAAGAGCCGGAAGTCGAGGAGCTAGATCCGCGTGGTGAACTGGTGCGCCGACTGCTGGAGTATCAGCAGTACAAGGAAGCCGGCATGCTGATCGGTGCGCGGGCGCTGCTGGGACGTGAAGTCTTTTCCCGGGAAGCCTCAGAGCCTTTTCTGGCTGCAGCGCAGGGTGTAGAAGGGCCGTTGGAAGTGAGCCTGTTTGAATTGGTGGACGCTTTTCGTATTCTACTGCAACGGATTCCTGCCGAAAGTTTCCATGATGTCGCTCCTGGGGACTCGCTCAGCATTGCCGACTGCATCAACGAGATTCTATCGTTACTTCAGGAGAGGGATATCGTCCAGTTTGATGACCTGACCCGGGATGAATATACCAGAGAACGGGTGATCGTCACCTTGCTGGCGATTCTGGAACTCTGCCGTCTCAAGCTGATTCGTATTTTTCAGGGTAGCGGGGATGGACCGATCTGGTTTGTTCCTGCTGTGGCGGCAGATCCCGCAGATATCTCCGAGGTTTGATCTCCCATGACGTCTGAATTATCATCCATCATAGAGAGTCTCATCTTTACCGCAGAGTCACCGCTTTCGACCGATCGCATCTGCGAGTTGCTGAACGAATTTGAGCGGGATCAGATAAAATATGCGCTGGTGGAGACCGTTGCCCATTATCAGGGGCGGGGAGGAGGCTTTGAACTGGTCGAGGTGGCCGGCGGCTGGCAATTCAGAACCCGTCCTGCGTTTCACAGCTATGTCACCCGTCACATCAAAGCCAGAACATCAAAATTATCACAATCATCCCTTGAGACCCTGGCGATCATCGCGTACCGTCAACCGATTACCCGCGCTGAAGTCGAACATCTGCGCGGCGTTGATTGCGGCGGTGTTCTCAAGTCGCTGCTGGAAAAACGTCTGGTACGGATTCTGGGCAAAAAGGATATTCCCGGTCGCCCCCTGATTTACGGCACCTCAAAAGAATTTCTTGAAATATTCGGACTTAAGGACTTGAAAAGTCTGCCGACACTCAAAGAAATTCAGGCGCTGGATACGGTGCCGCAGTATGAGCGTCAGGAGGAGTTGCAGCTTGAACCGGAGAAGGTGATTCCGGTGGAGAGTGATTTACTGTTTGAGTAACCATCCAGCATCCTGTTAAAATGCGTTTGAATTTTTGTGATATAATTTGACAGTGCTGAATATCACTCTTTTGATTAACCGGCGAGGGAGGTTACCCATGCAGCGACAGCCAGCCGTAGCAGGCCAATTCTATCCGGGGAGTGAACACAAACTTCGTGCAGAACTATCCCGGCTGATACCTGAGAACGAATCCACAAAGCGGGTAAAAGGCGTCATCTCACCTCACGCCGGTTATGTCTATTCCGGGGCTATTGCCGGTCAGCTGTTTTCACAGATAACAATTCCCGCCACGGTTCTGATCATCGGCCCCAATCACCATGGGGTTGGAGCGGCCGCCGCGCTTTACCCGGATGGCCAATGGCTGACCCCGCTTGGATCGGTATCGATCAACTCCCGCCTGAATGCGCTTTTGCTCCGGCATTCACCGTATCTCCAGTCAGACAGCATCGCTCATCAGAATGAACACTCCCTTGAAGTCCAGCTCCCTTTCATCCAGTATCTGCGTCCCGATGTCACCATCTCGGCGCTCTGCATTGGACATGGCGACTATGCCCCCCTCCGTGATATCGGTCAGGGGATCGCAGCCGCTATTCGGGAATACGGGGAGGAGGTGCTGATCGTGGCCAGCTCTGACATGACCCATTATGAATCGGCCGCTTCGGCCCGCCATAAGGATGAAATGGCGCTTGAACGGGCTCTGGCTCTGGATGGTAAAGGACTGCTGCATGTCTGTCGCAGCGAGGGAATAACGATGTGCGGAGTCGTGCCGGCCACCGTCATGATCGAGGCGGCCCTTCAATTGGGGGCAACAAAAGCGGAGCTGGTGGCGTACGGCACCAGCGGCGATGTGACCGGAGACAACGATCAGGTGGTCGGGTATGCTGCGGTGACGATATTCTGATGCTGGTTATCGAGCGGCAGCGCAATCCGGAACGTCGTGCCGCTCGAACCGTCACTCTCGACCGTCAGGGTTCCGTGATGTTCTTCGATAATGCGCTGAGTGATTGATAATCCGAGTCCGGTACCGGCACCTTTGCGGGTAAAAAACGGTTCGAAGATCAGCGGCAGATCCTGCGGCGATATCCCGGGGCCGTCATCATGAATGGTAATGCTTACGGCGGTAGCGCTGCAGCCGGTTGTAATCGTAATGATCCCGCCGGATTCAAGTACCTCAAGTGAATTTTTCAAAATGTTGATCAACGCCTGGCGTACCTTTTCAGGATCGAATCTGAACTGCGGCAACTCGGCGTATGAAACGTTCAGGGCAACCCCCTGCTTCTCCGCCTGTCTGCGCATCAACAATAGAATATCTTTTAAAATTTCTGCCAAATCCCCATCCCTGAAAGACGTGCGTACCGGTGAAGAGTAATTGAGCAGTGCACTGATAAGCCGCTCGACCCGCTCAATCTCCGCCAACGCCTTGGAAAGCATCCCTTTGTCTTCTGCGTTAAAACCCGGCTTATCATGCAGGTCATCAAGCAGCAGCGAAATGCCGGTCAGAGGGTTACGCACCTCGTGAGCGATCCCGGCCGAAAGTTTGCCGAGTGAAGCCAGGCGATCCAAGCGTACGGTCTCTTCGCGCAACCGTTCTCGTTCCGTTTCATTGCGCAGCGTTACGGTCAATCCCATTTCGGCATCGGTGCCGATCGGAAAAAGACCGATATCGTAATAAGCCATTTCACCATCTATCTGTCTGCTCAACGGTTCGCGGCCGTACCCCTTTTTTGACTGCAGTACAACTTCTATCCGTGAACAGACATCAGGCCATGCGGCAAAAGCTTTATGATATTCTCTGCCAAGGCAGTCGGCATCGGAAAGGAGTTTCAGTCCGACTCCGTTGATAGAGGTCAGGGTCCCGGCGGGTGAAATTGTAATGATCGCGCTGGAAATACTTTCCAGAATACTGGTCTTGAAATTGCGCTCGTCGAGAATATCAATCCGTGAATGCTCCAGCTGGTCAAGCGTTGCCAGCAGGCTATTTTTGCGGGTTTCCAGTTCATCGGCCATAAAATTGAACGTTCGGCCAAGTTCGCCAATCTCGTCGGCAGAGGAGACGGCCACCCGGCTGTGGATATCCCCACCTGCCAGTCTCTGGGCGCCTTCGGTCAATTGCAGGAGCGGGCGGGTGATGTTGCGTGATAATCCCCAGGCTGAAAAACCGGCCAGCAGAGCGGTGATCAGGAGAATCACTCCGCTTCTTGTCCGGTGTTGTCCAAGCTGCTGGTTGATCAGGCGACTCCCTTTACGAGCGGCATCCTGAAACTGGTTGAGCTGAAAGCCGATGGTAATACCTCCGAAAACGCCATGACGTGAGTAATCGCCGCGATCGTACATGATCGGTGCATATGCCATGATCTTCTTTGCGCCGCCGACATTGGTCGTATCTACAAAACCGGCCTTCTGCTTTCTTATCTGGTCTGCAACCAGTGGGTAGTTGGGGTGAACAAAGCCGGCGTGGTCAAGATTGAATGGTATCCGTCCGCTATCGATGTCTGCTTCTCGGGATGATTCGGAATACGGCGGGATCAGTTTTCCGCCTGCATCAAGCCCCCTAATATCCCAGTATTTCGGATGGGTTATGATCCATCCCTCGTCATCGAACATGAAGGCATAATTGCCGCTTTTGTAGGAAGGAAACAGCGTGGAAAAGTTGTGACCGGGGTCGATATGCTGGGTAAACTCCATGAGGTGACGATGGTCGAGTGATACCACAACTACGCCGTTGAAAGAGCCTCTCGCGTCATACAGGGCTGCCGCAAAGCGGATGACACCTTGGTATGATTTGCCGTCAAGGGCGTGTTCCGGTTCGTCGGCGCCGTTCAGCTGATCCTGCTTTGAAATATGGAAGCCGGTGAGATGAGAAACGTATATTTTGCCCGGTTGCGTGCGTACCTTGGTGAAATAATCTTCAGTCAGAAACTCCGTCCGGGCGGGATCAGAAACATCCTTCAGCTCCGATGCCGGGACAACAGCGCCATCCCGGATAACCACTTTTTCCCGGCCGGCTTTGTCTATCAGGGCGATGCTGCGGTACAGCGGCACCTGCTCACGTGTTTCTAACGGGTTGGAGGCGCTCCCGCTTCGGTACCAGATCTCGCCTCGTCTGCTTGCATAAAAATTGAGCAGCGTCGCCTGGTCAAGCTGCGCGCGGGACAGAAAAATAAGGTCGCTCTCGCATTGACGCAGTAAGTCGGCCACATTTTCTGCCACCTGATTCGCCCGCATCTGCAGCGATTCCGATGCCTGGGTATCTGCCGTATCGCCGATCTCAGAGGTAAGGCGGGAGCTGGTTTTTTCCAGGTTGAAAAACAGGATAAGCGAGGATGCCATCAGTGGAATCAATGACAGCAGCAGCGTGATAGCAAGGATTTTTTTAAAGAGTGTGAGGCGCGGCATTCAAGCTCCTGCGGATGCAATCTCCTGATTGTATTTCATTGATTACAATGATACCTTGCGCAGGGTCAAGAGATCTTTTAACCTGAGTAGAACCAATCCCTCTCTTTGGTAGAAAACAATCCCCTCTCCCTGAGGGAGAGGGCTAGGGTGAGGGGGCAGAGTTGGATTATGCAGTACTGTAATTCCCCTCATTTGGCCCTCGGCCACTTTATCTGACGTTGTCGGTTTGACATGATATTTACAACTGTTTGCATGGCGGGAATCAGGATATGGGTTATAAAAATCTGCAGGAATGTGTGGTCGATCTTCAGCGGCGGGGAATGCTGATCCGGATCGATGTGCCCCTTGATCCTTACCTGGAGGTCGGTGCGCTGCAGCGGCGCGTGTATCAGGCGGGAGGGCCGGCGCTGCTCTTCACGAATGCGCTCGGAAGCAGTTTCCCGCTGCTGGGCAACCTGTTCGGAACGCTGGAACGGACCCGTTTCATCTTCCGCGACACGCTGGCTGATATCCGCCGGCTTGTAGATCTCAAGATCAACCCTTTTTCCCTCCTCAGAAATCCGCTCGATATCGTCAAAGCCCCCCTGGCGGCATATCATCTTCTGCCGTCTGTCACGTCGAAAGCTCCCGTACTGGAATGTTCAACGACCCTCTCGGGTCTGCCGCAGATCGTATCCTGGCCCATGGACGGCGGTGCGTTTCTGACCCTGCCGCAGGTGTACAGTGAAAGCCCGGCAGTGCCAGGGTTTGCCAGGTCCAATCTCGGAATGTACCGGATCCAGATCTCCGGCAACAGCTATCAAGCGGACAAGCAGGCCGGTCTCCATTATCAGATTCATCGCGGCATCGGCGCCCATCATGCCGAGGCGATAGCGCGGGGCGATCTTCTCCGGGTCAACATCTTTCTGGGGGGGGCGCCGGCCATGACGGTCGCGGCGGTTATGCCGCTGCCGGAAGGGATGCCGGAGATCTCATTTGCCGGTCTGCTGGCCGGACAGCGCATACCGATGACCAGGGTGCCGGGGCATCTTCCGATCTATTCCGAAGCCGATTTCTGCATCAGCGGTGTTGTTCATACCTCCAAAACCATGCCTGAAGGCCCTTTCGGCGACCATCTCGGCTATTACAGCCTGACTCACGAATTCCCTTTTATCGAGGTTGATGCGGTCTATCACCGCCGGGACGCCATCTTTCCTTTTACGACCGTTGGCCGTCCACCGCAGGAAGATACCAGTTTCGGTGCCTTCATACATGAACTGACAGGCCCGCTGATTCCGACCGTTGTGGCTGGCGTAAAGGAGGTGCATGCCGTTGACGCCGCCGGCGTTCATCCGTTGCTGCTGGCGATTGCCGGTGAACGTTACGTGCCGTATTCAGCGGTTCGTCAGCCGCAGGAGTTGTTGACCGTCGCCAACGCCATTCTCGGCCAGGGGCAGCTTTCGCTCGCCAAATACCTGCTGATTGCAGCTCAGGAGGACGCGCCTGCCCTGCATACTCACGATATCGCCGCGTTTCTGGGGCACATCCTCGAGCGTGCCGACTGGCGCAATTGTCTCCATTTTCAGACCGCTACCACGATTGATACCCTCGATTACAGCGGTTCCGGACTTAACGAAGGCTCCAAAGTCGTGATCGCCGCCGCCGGTCCGGTGCGGCAACTGCTGGCAACGGAGCCCCCTGGCGGTCTTGAACTGCCGCCCGGATTCGGCCCCGTTTCCCTCTGCCTCCCCGGTATTGTCGCCATCCAGGGACCTCCTTCAGGGCAGGGGAGGGGGGAGGGGGACCCGCTTCTTGACGAGTTCTGCCGTTTTTACCGCGACCGGGACGTTTTTACCGGCTTTCCGTTGATCGTGATCTGCGACGACAGCTCTTTCACCGCAGCTACCCTGAACAACTTCCTCTGGACGACTTTCACCCGCTCCAACCCGGCGACCGACATCTATGGTATTCGACCAGAACCACACGGTCGGCACTGGGGGTGCAGCGGCGCGTTGGTGATCGATGCCCGTATCAAGCCGTTCCATGCCCCGCCGCTTGTCGATGATCCGGCGGTGGAGCGCAAGCTTGACGCGCTTGCCGCCCCCGGCGGGCCGCTCCATGGAATCATCTGATATGCCGACAACTTCGATAATCACCCGCTCCCTTGCCAAATCATATGGCCAGCTTACCGCACTTGACTCGTTCGATCTTGAGGTAGA
>JAQUIG010000047.1 GCA_028683435.1 Desulfuromonadaceae bacterium
GTGGGAAACGCTGAAATATGTACAGTACAAGGGGCCGGAGATCCTGAAGCGGGTCAGGGATAACCTTGAAAAAAGCGTCGTGGTTAAAAAGATCTCGATCGAAGAGAGCAGTCACTTTGTCGAACTGCTGGACCGAACATTGCTGGGATACACCTATCTGGGGGAATAATATTATGAGCAACGTCCTTATCATCGGCGCCGGCGGAGTCGGCGGGGTTGTCACTCACAAATGCGCCCAGCGGCGCGACATCTTCAGCGAGATCACCCTCGCTTCGCGCACCAAATCAAAGTGCGATACCATTGCCGCCCAACTCGGCGACAGCATCAAGACCGCACAGGTTGACGCCGACAACGTGCCGGAACTGGTCGCACTGATCAAACAGTTGCAACCGAAACTCGTTATCAACGTTGCCCTGCCATACCAGGATCTGCACATCATGGATGCCTGTCTGGAGACCGGCGTCGATTACCTCGACACCGCCAACTATGAACCGCTCGACACCGCAAAATTCGAATATTCGTGGCAGTGGGCCTACCAGGAACGCTTCAAGGAAAAGGGGCTGATGGCGCTGCTCGGCTCCGGTTTCGATCCGGGTGTCACCAACGTCTACACCGCCCTGGCCGCCAAGAAATATCTCGATGAAGTTCAGGAACTCGACATCATCGATGCCAACGCCGGGAGCCACGGCCAGCCGTTTGCCACCAACTTCAATCCGGAGATCAATATCCGCGAGGTGACTGCGGTCTGCCGTCACTGGGAGAATGGCCAGTGGGTCGAGAGCCCCCCCTTGACGACGAAACACTCCTTCGATTTCCCTGAGGGGATCGGCCCGATGAACATCTACCGCCTTTACCACGAGGAGATGGAGTCGATCGTCAAACATATCCCGACTATCAAAAAGGCCCAGTTCTGGATGACCTTCTCAGACAATTACCTGAAGCATCTGGAAGTGCTGCAGAACGTCGGGATGACCCGCATCGACGAGGTGGAGTTTAACGGCCAGAAGATCGTGCCGATCCAGTTTCTGAAGGCGCTCCTCCCCGATCCCGGCTCCCTGGGGCCTCTCACGAAGGGGAAGACCTGCATCGGCGTCATCGCCCGCGGCATCAAGGACGGCCAGCGGAAGCAGGTCTACATCTATAACCTCTGCGACCATGAAGCATGTTACAAGGAAGTTCAATCCCAGGCGATCAGCTATACCACCGGCGTACCGGCAGTTGTCGGAGCGATCATGATGCTTACCGGCAAGTGGCGCGGCGCCGGCGTATTTAACATGGAGCAGTTCGACCCGGAGCTGTTTTTGGATGTACTCGGCCCGTTGGGGTTGCCGACAGTCGTCGTAGACGGCGGCGAATGGCCGGAGCTGTAAATCATTACAACGCCCCTGACCCCAATGACAAAATCACCGGGAACCTTTTCAAAAAGCAAGGCGCACCCCAGCCAAGGGGCTCTGCGGCAGAGCTTCCACGCCCAGTGGCTGATTCTGACAATCGCTCTGACCATCCTTGCGGCCGTTTTGGCTTACCATGGCTTCACCGACCATCGCGACATCACCAGCCAGGAGCAGAGCCGCCTGCAGACTCAGGCACGGGTCATCGCCTTAAACATTGAACATCAGCTTAACGCTACAAACCTGGCACTGACCTCAATCATAAAAGACAGGCCCTCTCTGCGCAGGCATGAAGAGATAAAAGCAACTAACCGTCGCCTGCAGACACTGACAGAGGCGATGACCGGTATCCGCACCATGTTTGTGCTTGACGCCGGGGGGACCGTAGTCGCGTCTAACCGGGACGAGCTGATCGGCAGGAACTTCCGCACCCGCGATTATTTCGCAACCCCGGCAAAAGAGAACAACCCTTCCGTATTGTACCTGTCTCCGCCATTCAAGACTGTACTGGGATCATTCCTGATCAATGTTTCGCGGACCATCCCGTCACCGAACGGCAGCTTTAACGGCGTCGTCACCGCCGCGCTCGACCCGGCATACTTCCAGGTCCTGCTGAGTTCGGTACTCTATGCACCGGATATGTGGAGCGCCATTAACCATGGTGACGGCATCCGCTTTATGATGGTCCCGGAGCAGGGTGCGCAGACCGGCAAGAATCTGGCGCTGCCCGGCACCTTTTTCACGCGGCACCGGGAAAGCGGCAGAGTCGAAAGTGTGCTGATCGGGAAATCGGTCAGCTACGCATCGGAACGGCTCATGGCACTGTATACCGTCCAGCCGCAAAAGCTGCAGCTGGACAAAATGCTGCTTGTCGCCTGCAGCAGGGATTATGCAGCCATCTATGAACAGTGGCGCAGCAGCACCCTCAAAAAAGCGATTGCATTCATACTGGCCAGCGCCGCTGCATGTTTCGGCCTGATACTGCTGCAACGGCGACAACAGGGGCTGGTGTTCCTGGCGGCGCGGGCCCAGGAGCTGACCTCTCTGCGGCTGAATCTGATCGAATATTCGCTAACGCACGACCTGCAGGAACTGCTCAGTAAAGCGCTGGATGACGTCTGCATCCTGAGTAACAGCCCGATCGGTTTTTACCACTTTGTCGAGACCGACCAGCAGACAATATCCCTGCAGGCCTGGTCTACCCGTACACTGAAGGAATTTTGTACCGCCGAGGGGCACGGGCTACACTACCCGATTGAGAAAGCTGGCGTATGGGCCGACTGTATCCGCCAGCGACGACCGCTGATCCAGAATGACTATGCCTCGCTCCCCAACAAAAAAGGGCTTCCTGAAGGTCATGCACCGGTGATCCGCGAGCTGGTCGTACCGATCTTCCGCAGCGGAAGCGTGATGGCAATCCTGGGGATCGGCAACAAACCTGCCGACTACACCGATCAGGATATCGAATTGGTCACCTATCTGGCTGATGTCGTCTGGGAGATCACCGAGCGCAAGCGAAACGAAGAAGAACGGCACAAACTGGACGCCTCGCTGAGGGAATCGCACCAACTTCTGGCCGATATTTACGATTTTCTTCCGGATGCAACCTTTGTTCTGGATCTGGAGAAGAAGGTTATCGCCTGGAACAGGGCGATGGCGGAGATGAGCGGCGTTGCCAAGGAGGAGATGCTGGGACAGGGTGACCATGCCTACACCATCCCCTTCTATGGTGAACGGCGGAATGTGCTGCTTGACCTTATTGATGTCGATGACGACGAACTGAGGGCCAAATACCGGGGGGTTACCCGACGGGGTGGCCGGCTCTACGCTGAGGCCTTCTGTCAGGCGCTGCATAACGGCAAGGGGGCCCACATCTGGGTTATTGCTGCTCCTCTGTACGATTGCGACGGCACGAGAATCGGCACCATCGAATCGATCCGGGATATCACCGCCATCAAGGATACCGAGGCCAATCTGGCCCGCTCCAACCAGGAGTTGGAACAGTTTGCCTATGTCGCATCGCACGACCTGCAGGAACCGCTGCGCAAGATCGCCGGTTTCACCGAACTGCTCGCCAACCGCTACAAAGGGACCTTTGATGAAAAGGGTGAATCCTACATGGCGTACATCGTTGACGGCGCCACGCGAATGCGCAGCCTGATCAACGATCTGCTGGGCTACTCACGGGTTATGCGCAGCACCAGGGAGCTTGCCGATACAGACTGTTCTGCGGTACTCTCCAGGGTACTGCGAGATCTGGAGCCGGCCATCAAGGAAAGCAACGCCGAAGTCGTCTGCGGGCCGCTGCCGATCATTCATGCCGACCAGAGCCAGTTGGGACAACTGTTCCAGAACCTGATCGGCAACGCCATCAAATACCGGGGCGGCGCAGCACCACCAAAAGTTGTCATAAACGCTGTCCGGCAGGGGAACGATTGGCTCTTCTCCGTCGCCGACAACGGCATCGGTATCGAGCCGATGTTTTATGACCGGATCTTTACTATCTTCCAGCGTCTGCACACCAGGGCGGCCTATCCCGGCACCGGGATAGGCCTGGCGGTCTGCCAGAAGATCGTCGAACGCCACGGGGGCAAAATCTGGGTCGAGTCCACGGTAGCTGCGGGCTCAACGTTCTTTTTTTCGATACCTTTAACACCGAAAAATACGGAGACAACATAGAATGGGAGAGAATCGTATACATACCGCCCTGCTGATTGAGGATGACCCAGGTGATGCGCTGCTGATAAGAGAGATGCTTGAACAGCAGGAGTGTAAGGCACAGCTAATAACTGTTGAGCGACTTTCGGAAGGAATACACTTTCTGCAGCAGAATCCTTGTGATGTCGTTCTGCTCGACATGAATCTGCCGGACAGCAGTGGTCTTTCCACCATGACCCGCCTGCTGGATGCCGCGCCCAGCACACCGATCATTGTCCTGACCGGCCTATCCGATGAATCGTTCGGTACCGATGCGGTCAAATCAGGAGCGCAGGATTATCTGGTAAAAGGTGAAATTGACGGCAGGGTTCTAAAGCGCGCCATGTTTTATGCCGTTGAACGCAAGAAGCTCGAGATCACCCTCAAGCAGACCAGGGACCTGTTCGAGCGGCAGGCACGCATCGACTACCTGACCGGCATTTATAACCGGATGATGTTCAGCGAACTGCTGGAGGCCGAGCTGCAGCGGGCCAGGAGATACGGTTCCGATCTGTCGCTGATCATGTTTGATCTGGACCACTTCAAAGAGGTCAATGACACCTGCGGCCACAATATCGGTGATCATGTACTAAAAGCGGTCGCCCAACTTGTCTGCGACAGCATCAGGGCCCATGACATCATTACCCGCTGGGGCGGGGAGGAATTCATGGTGCTTATTCCCAAGAGCGATCAGAGTCAGGCCGCTATTCTGGCTGAAAAGCTGCGCCGTTTGATAGAGACCCATGACTTCGGCAACGGCCTGCATGTCACAGCCAGTTTCGGCACAACCCAGTTTAAATCCGGCGACAATGCTGATTCCTTCACTGCCCGATCAGATAAAGCCATGTATCTGGCAAAGAAAAACGGCAGGAACCGGATTGAGTCGCTGTAAGGCAGTTTTCCGCACGAAGAGATGAGGTTGACCGGAGGCGGTTTCAGATGAAGGGGAAAAAAGTCGTGGACATATTACTGGTAGAAGATGACCCGGGTGATGTTGAACTGACCCGTGAAGGGTTTGCGGAAGGAAAGCTGCTCGTGAATCTGCACACGGTTGATGACGGCATCAAGGCGCTCCGTTTTTTAAGATGCGAGGAGCCGTATGCAGATGCCGTTCGACCCGACATAATCCTGCTTGACCTCAACCTGCCGAGAATGGATGGCAGAGAGGCGCTGAAAGAGATCAAGGGAGATGCACGCCTGAGAAGTATTCCGGTTGTCGTACTGACTACATCGGAAGCCGACATAGATATCTGCAAATGTTACGATCTGGGAGCCAGCTGTTACATCTCAAAACCGGTCGGTTTTGATGCCTTTTTGAAAGTAGTGCAGTCGCTGGAAGAGTTCTGGTTTACCGTTGTCAAAATGCCCCCCAAGGATTAGGATACACACGCATATGACCGGCATCGATATCGACAAAATTCTCCACCTATCCCCCTCCCCCGCCTACGTGGTGGACCTGGGGAGAGTGCGCCACAACCTGGCGATTCTGGACGACGTGCAGCAGCGGAGCGGCGCTAAAATCCTCCTGGCACTGAAGGCCTTCTCCATGTGGAGTGTCTTCCCGCTCATCAGGCGTACGCTGCAGGGTGTCTGTGCCAGCTCACCCTGGGAGGCACGCCTCGGGCGCGAAGAGTTCGGCCGCGAGGTACACAGTTTCGCAGCAGCCTTCAAGGAGAGCGACATCGTCGAACTGCTGCGAATCTCCAACCACCTGGTTTTCAACTCCTTTGATCAATTGGAGCGCTTCCGTCCGTTGTGGGAGAAGGAACAGGGGCGCGTCTCGGTCGGCCTGCGGGTCAACCCGGAGCATTCCGAGGGGCATACCGAGATATATGATCCCTGCGCTCCCAAGTCGCGCCTCGGCATCCCCCGCCGGGAGTTCGAAGGACGTTCACTGAGCGGCGTCGAAGGGCTGCATTTCCATACCCTCTGCGAACAACTCTTTGAGCCTCTGGAGCGAACGGCAAAGGCTTTTGAAGAGAGCTTCGGCGAGTTTCTGCCGGGGATGAAATGGATCAACTTCGGCGGTGGTCACCACATCACCCGCGAAGGGTACGACATCGACGGGTTGGTGGAACTGATCCGCTATTTCAAAGGTAAATACGGCGTGGAAGTCTATCTTGAGCCGGGCGAGGCGGTCGCCATCGGCAGCGGCATCCTGGTGGGCGAAGTGCTTGATATAGTCAATAACGGCATGGAGATCGCGATACTGGACATCTCGGCGACCTGCCACATGCCGGACATCCTGGAGATGCCCTACCGCCCCGGCATCAACGGCGGTTTTGATCCGGGCGAGAAGCCCCACACCTACCGACTGGGGGGCGCATCCTGCCTGGCGGGGGATGTGATCGGCGACTGGTCGTTTGAACAGCCTTTGAAAGCGGGTGATCGACTCGCGTTCGAGGATATGGCTCACTATACGATGGTCAAGACCACCACCTTCAACGGCATCCAGCTCCCGCGCATCTGCACCTATGAGCCGGAAACAGGAGAACTGAAGGTAGTGCGCAGCTTTGACTACGAAGATTTCAAACAACGGCTTTCATAAGGAGACAACACCATGGCAATCAACACAACAGTATGGATGACCGGATCACTGGAATGGTTCGGCTACATCGGCGAAGAGGAAATGTTTCTGGGCCGCCGTTCTTTTCCCAATCCTCCGGAAGAAGGAGATGCCTGGACTACCGAGGTTGGTGACATGTTCAAGATTATCGACGGTAAAATAACGCATTTGGGCAAAACAGATCCTCCCAAGAAGTACTGGTAACAGAACGCTATGCGTCCCACGGTAAGACAGTTGCACTCGTCATGACAGTCCCGCTGGATATTATTGAAGTTGCCATTCCGCTATACCTGGAAAAGAGCTTTCACTACCTCGTACCAGAGCGCCTGAAACAAACCGCCATAACCGGACGACGTGCATTGGTCCCGTTCGGCAACCGGAAGCTGAGCGGCTATATTTTAGGGAAGGCGACCGGTTCCTCGATCGGCAATCTGAAAGAGATTTTAGAGGTATTGGACAGTGAGCCGCTCTGGACGGCAGGTGAACTTGAGTTCTTCCGCTGGACCGCTTCATATTATCAGCATCCGCTCGGCGAAGTTATCCGCACAGCCCTCCCTGCCGGAATCAACATCCAAACACGCAAAGGCACGTCCGGGGAGCAGGCTTCACTGACAGGTGGAAAAACGGCCCTCCGTGAGAAGTTCTACCTCCCCGGAGCGGTGTCAGCCGCTCCCCGCCAACCCGGTGCCAAAGCGCTCGAGATCCTCGCTGTCATTCGGGATGCGGGCGGTATTTCAGCGGGAGAACTGCGAAAACGCTTCGGCGCATGCACAGCGCAATTAAAACGGTTGGTCGAACTCGGCCTAAGCAAGGCGGAAGAGCGCGAGGTATACCGCGATCCGTTTAAAGGGCATGCCGTAAAACGTGACGAAGCGCGAACCCTGCACACCCATCAAAAGGCTGCTCTGGATGCAATCGCACAGTGCCTCGACGGACGGAAGTTTACGCCGTTTCTGCTCTACGGCGTAACCGGCAGCGGCAAGACCGAGGTCTATCTCCAGGCCATCTTCCATGCACTCGAACTCGGAAAAAATGCTCTGGTGCTGGTACCTGAAATCGCCCTGACCCCGCAGCTGACCGGACGCTTTCAGGCCCGCTTCGGCGGCGGGATCGCCATCCTGCACAGCGGGCTTTCCGATGGCGAGCGCTATGACGAATGGCGGCGCATCCGGCGGGGGCTGGCGCGGATCGTCATCGGTGCCCGCTCGGCGATCTTTGCACCGCTGGATAAAATCGGCATCATCATTGTCGATGAAGAGCATGAAGCATCATTCAAACAGTCCGACGGCCTGCGCTACAACGCCCGCGATCTGGCTCTGGTGCGGGGAAGAATGGAACGGGCCGCCGTCGTGCTCGGTTCGGCGACACCGGCCGTGACAACTGTCCATGCGGCAGAACAGGGACGTCTGACACTGTTGGAGCTGCCGGAGCGGGTCGAAGGGCGTCCGATGCCGGCAGTCGAACTGGTGGCGATGAAAGGGAGCAAAGAGACCATCTCTCCAGCACTCTCGGCCTGCCTGGCTGAAACGTACGAGCAGGGGCGACAGGCGATTGTTTTTTTGAACCGGCGCGGCTTTGCCACCTTTCTCGTCTGCACGGAATGCGGAAAGCCGCTGACCTGCCCCAACTGTTCCGTCACACTGACCTATCACCGCCAGCGGGGGCAAAGTCTGTGCCATTACTGTGACTATGCCGTCCCGGCACCCGGCACCTGCCCCTCGTGCGGCTGCACAACCCTGAGTGAGCTGGGGGCCGGGACGGAAAAACTGGAACATGACCTGAAAGAGCTGCTGCCACCGGCACGGATTGTCAGGATGGACAGTGACACGACCTCCGGCAAAGGGAGCCACGAGCGTCTGCTGTCACGGATGGGCGACGGCAGCGCCGATATCCTGGTCGGCACGCAGATGATTGCCAAGGGGCATGACTTCCCGTGTGTGACGCTGGTGGGTGTCGTCAACGCCGAAGCGAGCCTCGGGATGCCCGATTTCCGTGCCGCCGAACGCACCTTTCAGCTGCTGTCACAGGTCATCGGCCGGGCCGGACGCGGGGAGATTCCGGGGCGGGTGGTCGTTCAGGCGCTTGATACAGAGCATTATGCGATCAACTCTGCTGCAGAGCATGATGCCGCACGCTTTTACCGGGAGGAGTTGGAGTTCCGCCGCGAAGCCGGTTATCCCCCCTTCTCCTTTCTGGCCGCCTTCGCCATATCCGGACTGTCGGAGGAGGCCGTTTCCGCACAGGCCGATTCCACCACCCGCAGGCTGGCGCAGCTCAAGTCAGAATTAAAGGTCCGCGTTGAAATCCTCGGTCCCGCCCCCTCCCCCATCTATCGCCTGAGAAACCGCTTTCGCCGCCAGATCCTCCTCAAGGGGGCGAACCGGGGTGATCTCCATCGTCTGCTGGCGGCTTGGCGGCAGCAGGCGACGATCGCTTCAACGGTCCGCATTTCCGTCGACATCGATCCGGTCGACATGATGTAGACTCTGCACGATTCTCTTACCTTTCATTAGACCTTAAAAGATTAATCCGATTGCGCTTCCGGGATCTTCTGCTAGAATCGTTCCTGGACAAATCAATGGCACCGCGAGGATTACATGCCTGAAAACAATGCTCTATCGTATGCTGACATCTCGCTTTTATACGTCGAAGATGAAGCCGCTACTCGCGAGCAGGTGTCGCGGATTCTGGCCGCGCGTGGGTACCGGCTGACCGTCGCCGAAAACGGCGAGCAGGCGCTTGATTTTTTTCGCGGAGAGACTCCGGATATTGTTCTGACCGACATCATGATGCCGCGGCTGAACGGACTTGAAATGGCACGTGCGATGCGCGCTCAGTCACAGGAAACCCAGATCGCCTGTATGACAGCCTTCAGCGACACCAGTTACCTGATCGAGGCCATAGATATCGGCATCAATCAATTTGTGCTCAAGCCTTTTGAATTCAGCAACCTTTTTACCGCTCTTGATCGCTGTCAGGAGATGATCGAATTCAGAAAACTCCAAAAAAGGCTTGCAGTTGAAAATCTGCGAACCAAAAAAATTGAGGCGGTCGCTATTTTAGCGGGAGGGCTTGCTCATGATTTCAACAACCTGCTGCAGGTTATCCTGGGGTACGTCTCGCTGGCCCGTATGAAGGCAGAACCGGGGAGCAAGGCCGAGTCAATGCTGGCGGTTGCCGAACAATCATCCGATGGTGCCAAAGAACTCGGCGCGCGCCTTTTGACCTTTGCCAAGGGGGTAAAAATGTTTATGACACCGACTCCGGTCGGACAGATCATCAGAGAGGGGGTCCATGACGAACTGAGCTCTACCGCCATAGTCGCCCCCTCCATCGATCTGCCGGACGACCTCCCGCTTGCCATGCTTGATGCCGATCGGATACAGCAGGTGGTAGCCAGCCTGGTCTCAAATGCCTGCGAAGCCATGCCGCAGGGGGGCTCACTGTACGTATCTGCATCGACCACCACTCTGACGGCAGGAAATCCCCTTAAGCTCACTCCAGGAGAGTACCTGCACGTTATTTTCAAGGACACCGGGGTCGGCATCACTCGGGAAAACCTGCCGAAGATTTTTGATCCCTATTTCAGCACAAAAGAGATGGGGCGCCAGAAAGGGATGGGACTCGGCCTGGCACTCTGCTATTCCATTATCAAGAGCCACCAGGGTCATATACTGGCCGAATCCGAACCCGGCGAGGGAACCCGGATCCATATATATCTCCCGGTATATCATGCAAACTGAAACCGGCCTTTGCTCCCGGTTTCAGCTGTCTTGTAGCGGATTATTCTGGGGCAGCGCCTCGCAACTCTCACCTGTAGACGGGCTCTGATCTATGCACCACGGCGGAATATACGACGAAGAGATAGCCGGCAAGGCGTACGACACCGCCATGTTGAAGCGTTTTGCTCGCTATGTGGCACCATACCGGCTGTCGATCACGGTCGTAGTAATGATACTGCCGCTTGTTGCAGCCTGCCGACTGGCACAGCCCTGGATCATCAAGATAGCCATCGACAACCACATCATCACCGGAAAGCTGGCCGGACTGGAGACGATAGCACTCGGTTTCCTCGGCATCCTGCTGGCTGAATCGCTGCTTTCCTTTCTGGAGGTGTATCTGCTGCAGTCGGTAGGGCAGCGGGTCATGTCGGACATGCGCGCGGAACTGTACCGTCACGTCATGCATCTGCCGGTTTCCTGGTTTGACCGTGTACCGATCGGGAGCGCAGTCACCCGACTGACCAGCGATGTCGAGGTGCTTGGGGAGATGTTTTCCTCCGGCATCATCACTATCATCGGTGACGTCCTGCTGCTTATCGGAATCATCTCCGTCATGCTCTGGATGAATCTGAAACTGTCGCTCGTGACCTTTTCCGTGCTGCCCGTTCTGCTGTATGTCGCCTATACCTTCCGTCACCGCATGAGAAAATCCTTTCGCGAGGTGCGCGCCCGCCTGGGAAGCATGAATGCCTTCCTCAACGAAAGCATCTCCGGCATCAGCATCATCCAGAGTTTCAACCGCGAACGGGATGAAGAGAAGCGTTTCAACGAATTGAACGCGTCATATCGCGATGCCAATATGCCGGTCATCTTCTGGGATGCATCTCTGTACGCCCTTGTTGAGGCGCTTTCTTCAATAGCTGTAGGGCTGATCATCTGGTATGGCGGCGGTGAAATCATCAAGGGAGCGCTGACATTCGGCGTGCTGGTCGCTTTCATTCAGTATATCGAAAAGTTTTTTTCCCCAATCCGCGACCTTTCGGCGAAATACTCCGTCATGCAGGGGGCGATGGCATCACTGGAAAGGATCTTTGCCCTGCTTGATACACCGGCAACAGAACAAAAATCCCCCCTCCTGCCCTTCTTTGACAAAGGAGGGTGTATGACAGAGCAAGTGGATGTGCCTCTGATTGAATTCTGCGATGTATCTTTCTCCTACCAGGATGGCAACGACATTCTCAACAATTTCAACCTGGCGGTTCATCGCGGCGAGCGGATCGCACTCGTCGGTGAAAGCGGCGGCGGCAAAACCACTATCACCCGCCTGCTGACACGCCTGTATGAAATCGAGCGGGGCAGTATCCTGCTGCAGGGGGTAGACATCCAGGAATTCGACCTGACAGAGGTGCGCCGCCGGGTCGGTGTCGTTCTTCAGGACCCCTGCCTGTTTGCGGGGAGCATCGAATTCAACATCTGCCTCGGTGATGAAGAGGCCCGGCAGCGCATCCGTCAGGCAGCGGCGGCGGTCGGGGCGGACCGCTTTATCGACCGGCTACCGAACGGCTACCAGGAAGAGGTCCGGGAACGGGGGAGCAACTTCTCCGTCGGCGAAAAACAGCTGATCTCATTTGCCAGGGCCGTCGCCTTCGATCCGGAGATACTCGTGCTGGACGAGGCGACCGCCAGCATCGACAGCGCTTCGGAACAGATGATCCAGGAAGGTATCAGGGGGATGATGCAGGGGCGCACCTCACTCGTCATCGCCCATCGCCTTTCAACAATCAAGGATGCTGACCGGATCGTCACGATTCATCACGGCAGCAAGGCCGAAGAGGGTACTCACGAAGAATTGCTCCGCTCAGGGGGGATATATTCCAGGCTGTATCAGCTGCAGTTCAGTGAAAGGTAAGTACCATCTGGAAGGCTCTGATATTCCATCTCTTTTAAGAACCTGACACCCTAATTTCAAACAATGCTCCAGGAGCCCACCATGTGCACAACCTGCGGATGTTCCACAGCAGATCATCATCACGATCACGCCGATGATCATTCTCACTCACACAATCACGAAGACAACCATTCTCATGGTCATGGGGCTAAATCCGGCAGACGGACAACGATCGCCATCGAAGAAGATATTCTTGGCAAAAACAACCGTCTGGCGGCCTTTAACCGCGCCCTGTTCAGGGAAAAGGGAATTTTCGTCCTGAACCTCGTCAGCTCCCCCGGCTCCGGCAAGACGACCCTGCTGGAACGCACCTTGCGCGACCTTGCGCACAAACTCCGCTTCGCCGTCATCGAAGGAGACCAGCAGACCGATAACGATGCCCGGCGCATCGCCGCTACAGGAGTCCCGGTGCGCCAGATCAACACCGGCGCCGGATGCCATCTGGATGCCCATATGATCATGCACGGAACCGAGGATTTTGACCTCGACAACCTTGATCTGCTGCTGATCGAAAATGTCGGCAACCTGGTCTGCCCGGCCGCCTTCGACCTGGGGGAGAACCACAAGGTTGTCGTTCTTTCCGTCACCGAAGGGGAGGACAAACCGCTCAAATACCCGCAGATGTTCCATAACTCAACCGTCATGCTGCTCAACAAGACCGACCTGCTGCCGCACATTGATTTTGACGTTGAGAAATGCAAGGAGTATGCGCGCCGCGTCAACCCCGGCATCATCATTTTTGAAGTATCAGCAAGAAGCGGCGAAGGGATGGAGGCGTGGTACCAGTGGCTGATTGCCGGAGCAAAGCGCTGATAAGCCGCCGTCGCCACACGATCGGAGGCATTGTTCAAGGAGTCGGTTTCCGCCCGTTCGTACACCGGCTGGCGCATGAACTCGATCTGACCGGCTGGGTACGCAACAGTCCGGCCGGTGTCGAAATAGAGATCCAGGGGGGCGATACCGGGCTGAACGCCTTTGAATGCGCACTCCGCAACAGGCTTCCCCCTTTAGCGCTGATAACCTCGCACCTCCGTACGAATCTCCCCGTCTGTGACGACCGTACTTTCACGATACTCCCCAGTGGGGTCGGTGAAGCCGATATCCAGATAGCTCCCGACTCAGCCCTCTGCCCGGATTGCCTGCGGGAGCTTTTTGATCCTGCCGACCGGCGTTACCGCTATCCGTTCATAACCTGTACCAACTGCGGCCCCCGCTACAGCATCATAACCGGCATCCCGTACGACCGTCCCAACACAACCATGGCCGCTTTCCCGCTCTGCCCCGACTGCCTGCGCGAATACCGGAATCCGCTCGACCGACGCTTCCATGCCCAGCCGATCGCCTGCCACGCCTGCGGACCTCAGGCCTGCCTGCGTGCCGCTTCCGGCGAGATGATTGCTGCGCGCGACGATGCTGTGGTGCAGGCTACAGAACTGCTCAAAAATGGCGCAATCCTGGCGGTCAAGGGGATCGGTGGTTACCATCTGGCGGTCGATGCCCACAATCACGATGCGGTAAGGAGGCTGCGGGAGCGGAAGAAGCGTGACGAAAAACCGTTCGCCGTCATGGCGGCAAATCTTGAAACAGCCCGGAAACTCGCATACATGAACGCGATGGAAGAGCGGCTGATGAACTCTCCGGAAGCGCCGATCATCATCGTCAGAAAACGCCCCGACTCCCCGCTTTCTGCGCTGATAGCCCCCGGTAACGGCTGGCTCGGCCTGATGCTTCCCTATGCGCCGCTGCACCACCTGTTGTTTGCTCCTCACCCGGCCTTTGGCCACCCTCTCCCTGAGGGTGAAATAGTTCCCCTCGCCCTCAGGGAGAGGGATAGGATGAGGGACGCTTTTAAGGCGTTAGTCATGACCAGCGGCAACATTTCCGACGAACCGGTCGCCTTTGAAGACGATGAGGCTTTGACGCGCCTGGCAGGAATCGCCGACTATTTTCTGCTCCATGACCGGCCGATTCATATCCGCAGCGATGATTCGGTGATGCGGGTTTTCCAGGATAGACCGCTCTTCTATCGTCGCGCCCGTGGCTACACTCCACGGGGCGTCACCCTCCCCTTCGCACTGCAGCCGCTCCTGGCGGCAGGAGCCGAACTAAAGAGCACCGTCTGTCTTGCAGTCAGCAATCGCGCCGTTCTCAGCCAGCACATCGGCGATCTCCAGAACCAGAGCACATTCGACTCATTCGCCCAGACGGTTGCGCATCTGTCAGATATTCTGGCAATAAAACCGGAACTGGTCGCCTGCGATCTCCACCCGGACTATCTTTCAACCCGTTTCGCCGAGGATTCCGGAATCCCTCTGACCCGGGTGCAGCACCATCATGCCCACCTGGCTTCCTGCATGGCAGAAAACGGCCTGACTGGCGACGTCATCGGGATCATATTCGACGGCACCGGATATGGCCCCGACGGCACGATCTGGGGGGGAGAGTTTCTGGTCGGTGGCTACGATGGCTGCCGGCGCGCAGGGCACTTCCGACCGCTGCCGATGCCGGGGGGAGATACGGCAGTGCGCGAACCGTGGCGCATGGCAATGTCCTATCTACATCAGGCTCTCGGAGAAGGCGCTTTTACGCTCGATCACCCGGTTGTCCGGTTCCTGCCGGAACAGGATCGGGCTCTTTTTGCTCAGGTGCTGCGGCGCGGCATCAATTCACCCCTGACCTCCAGTTGCGGACGGCTGTTTGATGCCGTAGCGGCGCTGCTCAATCTGCGCCATACCGTGTCGTATGACGGTCAGGGGGCGATTGAACTTGAGGCGCTGGCGGAAAAGTGTAAGTCCCCCTTGATAAAGGGGGATTTAGGGGGATTTGCCTCTGACGTCAAAAGCAAATCCCCCCCAGCCCCCTTTAGGCCCCAGAGGGTCCCTTCTCAAAGGGGGGAATATTCGTACAGCATCGTGCTCCATGGCGAAGAGCCTCTCCAGCTTGACTTCTCTCCGATGTTTCCGGAGATTCTGGATGATCTGCGAGCCGGCATAACAACCGCAACCCTCGCATACCGTTTTCACCAGAGCGTCGCTTCTGCGGCAACGGACGTCTGTCTGCGCATCTCAGAATCAAGCGGGCTTGAGCGTGTTATTCTCTCGGGTGGTGTTTTTCAGAATCGCCTTTTGACTGAAATGATATATACTGCCCTCTCCCAAAAGGGATTGAACGTTTTCACCCACCGCCTGGTGCCGCCAAACGACGGTGGTATCGCCCTGGGACAGGCTGCAATTGCAGGGAGGAGAAAGGTCTGATATGTGTCTCGGCATTCCGATGAAAATTATTAGCAGAGATGGCGACACCGTCGTCGCCGAAGTTGACGGCGTACAGAAAGAGGCCAGCGTCATGCTGCTGGGCGAAGAGGTGGCGGTCGGCGATTATGTCATCGTTCATGCCGGTTTTGCCATATCCAGACTCGATGAGGAATATGCCGAAGAGACCCTGCGCATGATGCGGGAACTCTTTTCCGAGGATATGGCGTGAAATTCCAGGACGAATTCAGGGAGCGTGACCTGGTGCAAAACATGGCGGCCAATATCCGCGCCATGGCGGAACGCCTGACACACCCGGTCAACTTCATGGAGGTCTGCGGCACCCATACCATGTCGATCTACCAGCACGGCATCCGGACACTGCTCCCGGAAAATGTCCGGCTGGTCTCCGGTCCCGGCTGCCCGGTCTGCGTCACCCCGATCGGTTACGTCGACAAGGCAATCGCCTGCACAGCCGATCCGCGTAACATTGTCGTCACCTTCGGCGACATGCTGCGCGTTCCCGGCAGCCGTTCATCACTGATGGAAGAGCGGGCCGGCGGCGCCGATATCCGCATCGTCTACTCGCCGCTCGACGCGGTTTCCATCGCGAAAAACAACCCGGAACGGAGGGTGATTTTTCTCGGGATAGGGTTCGAGACCACCGCACCAACGATCGCCGCCGGCATTCTTGAGGCCGCACGCCTGGGGCTGAAAAATTACTCCGTCCTCGCGGCGCATAAAACCATGCCGGCAGCGATGGAGATCCTGACTGCCGATCCGGAACTGAACCTCAGCGGCTATCTCTGCCCGCCCCATGTCAGCACAGTTATCGGCGCAAACGCATATAAACCTCTGGCGGAGAAACACCATATACCCTGCGTCGTGACAGGCTTCGAGCCGGCCGACGTCATGCAGGGGATCGGGATGCTCCTCGCCCAGACTCTCCGCGATGAAAGCAAGGTTGAAATCCAGTACAGCCGGGCGGTTTCCTGGGAAGGCAATCCCAAAGCACAGACCATCATGTACCGGATTTTTGAACCGTGTGACACGCTATGGAGGGGCTTGGGCGTTTTGCCCGGCAGCGGCCTGGCAATCAGGGATGCATATGCGGAGTTTGATGCCGGGCAGGTTCTGACGCTGGACATTCCGGATGCGGTCGAAAATCCGGCATGCCTCTGCGGAGAGGTACTAAAAGGGAAGCTGACACCGTTTGACTGTTCGCTCTTTTCCGGGGTCTGCACACCGGAATCGCCGGTCGGCGCCTGCATGGTTTCCAGTGAAGGAACCTGCGCGGCAGCATACAAATACGGGAGATAATACAGATGATTACAATGCAACAGTTACGCGACCATTATCGGTTCACCGATCAGGACACCGAACTGCTCCTGTCGCTGCAGCCTCTGGCGGAAGAAAATCTGGAGCGCTTTTCGCGGGAGTTCTACGACTACCTCTACAGCCTCCCGGAAACCACCAAGATTCTCAACGAAAGCAACCGCACACGACTGAATGACATGCACAACAACTGGTTCATGCTGCTCTTTGCCGGAATTTACGACAATCACTACATGAACCACCTGACCCGCATCGGCCACGCCCACGTGAGGGTCGGCCTCAGCGTCCACTTTGTCAATGCGTCCATGAACCAGGTCCGCCGCTTCCTGCTGGCTCTGATAGACGAGAACTATTCCGATCGCGAGGAGCGCCGCCTTCTGCGGGAAGCGGTAGAAAAAATCCTCGATATGAATCTTGATGTCATGAGCACTTCATACCGCGAAGAGGAGATGAAAAAGGTCTTTGTATCGCGCAAACTTGAATCTTTTCTGATAAAAGCTACGGAACGCTTCACCTACGGTCTGAATCTGGTGCTGGTGATGGCTCTGGCTGTTGTGTCGCTGGCAATCGTGACCATGTTCGGCTGGGATATAGTGCATGTTTTCAGAGGAGATGTCGAAAAGGGAGTTTTTACCGCATTAGGTTCACTGTTGATCCTCTGGATGATGATAGAACTGCTCGACAACGAGATAAAAAGCCTCAAGGGCGGACGTTTCAGCATCCTGGTCTTCATCGGCGTCGTCATCGTCTCCATTATCCGAGAAATTCTGATCTCAACCCTGCGCCATGACGATCTGACAAAACAGGCTTTCCTGGCAGGCACCCTGTTGATTCTTGGTATTGTCTACTATCTGGTTTCGCTTGTACAAAAAGATCAGCCGAAAATATGATTCCCGGCGCACACATTTTGGCAGGCTTCAGGCTCGGTTTTCAATATCGCCGCGAATTGCGGCGACTGCTTGACAGCACCCCCACCAACACCGGTATTCTGGAGATAGATCCCGAGTCGTTACGCTCATCAGGTGCCGCAGCCCTGGCGCTCGACTTTGACGGCGTTCTTGCCTCCCATGGTTCTCCTGTCCCTCTCCCAGAGGCGGTCATATGGATGAAACGCTGCGAAGCGCTCTTTGGCGGCAAGCGGATTTTCATCCTCTCCAACAAGCCGACCGAAGGGCGGAGACGGTGGTTTGCCGAGCAATTTCCGGACATTCGCTTTATATCCGGAGTCCGGAAAAAACCATACCCCGATGGTCTTAAAAAAGCAGGGGAACTAGCCGGAGTTCCCCTATCTGCAATCATGATGGTCGATGACCGCCTGCTGACCGGCTGCCTTGCTGCGCTGGTTGCCGGTGCGCGCCCCTGCTACATCCGCCGCCCGTATATTTCATTCCGCCATCGTCCCGTAGCCGAGCTGTTTTTTTGGAAGCTTCGCTTTATGGAGCGGCTGTTTGTGCGGCTGATTTCGACATTCTGACCGTTCCCGTCATTCTCCCTTTCCATTGGATCTATCGTCCTCTCCCTTAACCGGCATCATCCGCGCTATCACAGCCAGTCTGGTGCGTCGGCAGAAAGAGCAGATACAAGGAGACAGCCACTGCGATAACCACCAGCAGCAGCCGCACCCAGGCGGTCTGCGCAAAAGCGAAGTACGAAATCGAACACGACAGCCAGAGCATGACTATCGCCGTTCTCTTTGCCCTCAACGGAATACCACCGCCATTCAGGTAATCACGGATCAGCGGCCCCAGATAATTGTGCTCAACAAGCCAGGTATGAAACAGCTCTGAACTCCTTGCAAAACAGGCCGCAGCCAGCAGCAGGAACGGCACCGTCGGCAGCAGCGGAACAAACAGCCCGGCAGTCCCAGCCACGACAAAAAGCCAGCCACAGCAAACCAGGGCCCAGCGGAGCATACTGTTCTTTACGTGATTGTCGCCCAGCTCCGGATTATTATGCTGCATGGTCATGCACCCTTCCCTGTCCTGAAGCATTATCCTCAACATCCTGTTTAAAAATCAAGCCTTTTACACGTGGAGCACCTCGTCGGCTTAAAAGTAAATCCCCCTGAATCCCCGTTTCGTAAAGGGGGACTTTTTACGCCTATTACGATAGAAGCTTTTGGCGTTACCCCCTTTAAGAAGGGGGGCCAGGGGGGATTTAGAGTCGCGCACCAGCATCAAATTATGCGGGAAACAGCCAGACACGGCAATTAATTATTCATGCATTCCCGGTTCATCCCGGTTCGTGCGGGTAACAGGGCATGTACCAAAGTCGTGCCGTAAGGTCTTTAACCTTTTCCATCAGCAGTATGTTGTGACCCCAAGGAATTTTTGCAACAAACTGTTGCAAAATTGCCGAGGCGTCCATTTGTGCCACAGGCTGTGGCACAAATGCAGAAGTTGAGAAATATTCGCGATAAAACGCAAGCATACGTTTAATATTACGCTCTGAAAAACCCTTAACTTCTGGCAGCTCGTTAGTGATATCCCGCGACAGACGGGGAATTACTGCAGTTCCCCACCCCTCAAATTTTTGCCGATCATTTATTATTTTACCCACATCACAATATGTGGTTATCATCTCGGCATTAGCAGACAGAACGCACGGCTCTGCCCCTGACGAATGACTGCTTGATCTGACCAAGAAGGTCTGCGTAATGGACAAGATCGAGAGACATAGCTGGTGCTCCTCTTTACCCCTTGGCTCGGTACAATTCCCTTGTCCGAGCCGTTGCAAGTTCCGGGTCTTCAATTTCCTGTACCCGCTCATATCCGACTGTCGCCAGCCAGCGTTTGAAAGGTTCCGCCTTGGGGGACGGGATTGACTGGATGATACGGAAAATGCCTTCAGTGTTGGCGCAATCCGTCTCACGCAATTTCCCATCAGGCGCAGGCATTTTCAACCCGTGACAAAATGTCACGGGTTCATTTCCTTCCTTATTAAGCCTTTGATTCAACTTTCTCCAGTATGCACCTGGGTCAACACTTCCAGTCAGCACACTACAAATATCAACAACAGAGAACCACCATTCACCGTTGTGCAGTGTTCGTCTTATTTCCTTGTCCTGAAAAACAATCAGTTTTGCATCCATGCTCATATCTCCACTTTTAAACACATCTTTAGCTCAAATACTTAAAGGCAAATCCCCCTAAATCCCCTTTAGGCCCCAGAGGGCCCTTTCGTAAAGGGGGACTTCAAATCATGTTGACTTGTTTTTAGCTCCCCCCTTTAAGAAAGGGGGGTGGGTGGGGGATTTAACGGTGCTGAATATTTCCGCAGATGAATTTCTTCTGAAATCCGCTCAAGAACAGCATCGGTTTCCAACAGCACTTCCCGGTTATTGCCCCCGCGATTCTTTTCTGAGCTGCCTGTGCGGCAGTAAACATTTATGTTTACATGTACCGTCGCTTGTCGCGTTTCTGAGCTGCCTGTGCGGCAGTGAACGGTTTCATCGGGTCCGCAGACCACGTCCTTATTTTCTGAGCTGCCTGTGCGGCAGTGAACGCAATGTCCAGCCAGAAAACCGAAAGTGTCAATTTCTGAGCTGCCTGTGCGGCAGTGAACGATTTCTCCTCTCGCAAACTAACCACGCTACTTTTTTGAGCTGCCTGTGCGGCAGTGAACAATCAGAGTGTATGACATCGGAACCGCGACATTTTCTGAGCTGCCTGTGCGGCAGTGAACGGAAACTGATGTTATCGATGCTGGCGGCGGTCTTTCTGAGCTGCCTGTGCGGCAGTGAACCGAAAGCCGACGGCACGCTGCAAGGGTGATCATTTCTGAGCTGCCTGTGCGGCAGTGAACCTGTTCAGCCATAAACTTTTTCATGCCTTCGTTTTCTGAGCTGCCTGTGCGGCAGTGAACTATGGCCATCCTGGCCGCCGTGGTTCTCTTCTTTTCTGAGCTGCCTGTGCGGCAGTGAACTTTGTTGTTAAATCATGGCCGTTTTCGCTGATTTTCTGAGCTGCCTGTGCGGCAGTGAACGTCACTTACGGCAATGGGATCTTTGTTGCAGTTTTCTGAGCTGCCTGTGCGGCAGTGAACGAAACAGGAAGATTTCCGAAACCGGAGATACTTTTCTGAGCTGCCTGTGCGACAGTGAACTGTCTCAACAGATCGTCATGCAGAAAGAGGGATTTCTGAGCTGCCTGTGCGGCAGTGAACGGCAGCATCTTTTATCTCCCGCGACCATACGTCTTTCTGAGCTGCCTGTGCGGCAGTGAACAGTTCCAGATTGACAGCGCCAGCGGCAGGTTTTTTCTGAGCTGCCTGTGCGGCAGTGAACTTGTGGGCGGCTGAACTTTACGATTCGCTCCTTTTCTGAGCTGCCTGTGCGGCAGTGAACTTCCAGATGCATTATAAGCGGCAAGCTGAACATTTCTGAGCTGCCTGTGCGGCAGTGAACATAAGGGCGGCGAATCATTCGGCGCTGAAACATTTCTGAGCTGCCTGTGCGGCAGTGAACATAAAAAGCATTTTTTACCGGGCTTTCTATGTTTTCTGAGCTGCCTGTGCGGCAGTGAACTTAAAGGCGCTCGCTTCAGGAGATCTCCGCTTTTTTCTGAGCTGCCTGTGCGGCAGTGAACGATGGATATCAACCACATCAAAGCCCTGGTGCTTTCTGAGCTGCCTGTGCGGCAGTGAACATATGCAGTGGATAACCTTGGTCATATTTTCTTTTCTGAGCTGCCTGTGCGGCAGTGAACGGTGAAACCCGCGAGGGTTCGCTCGTATATTTATTTCTGAGCTGCCTGTGCGGCAGTGAACGGGGATTACGCCCGCGATCGGCCAAACGATCTTTTCTGAGCTGCCTGTGCGGCAGTGAACACAAGCTGGACCAATCACTGGCTTTCGACGAATTTCTGAGCTGCCTGTGCGGCAGTGAACCCGTACTGCTCGATATAAAAACGCCGACGCTCTTTCTGAGCTGCCTGTGCGGCAGTGAACTTGGTACAATGTACAATGATAATACTGCCGGTTTTCTGAGCTGCCTGTGCGGCAGTGAACTGGTCCGACGCTTGTGTTCAAGCTGTTCAAATTTTCTGAGCTGCCTGTGCGGCAGTGAACTTGAAGCAATGGCAATCCGAAAAAACCGCGAATTTCTGAGCTGCCTGTGCGGCAGTGAACGTTCCGACCGGAAGAGCGGTTGCCGCTTTTTTTTTCTGAGCTGCCTGTGCGGCAGTGAACGTATGCCGATCTTTGGTATGCTGCTTGCTGTTTTTCTGAGCTGCCTGTGCGGCAGTGAACTCAGTGCCGTTTCTGGTGCCGGCCGCTCTCTTTTTCTGAGCTGCCTGTGCGGCAGTGAACAGACCCGGCCACCGGCAAGCCGTCAAACTATCGTTTCTGAGCTGCCTGTGCGGCAGTGAACGCTGTCGCTCGTATGTTGGCTCATTTATGGAATTTCTGAGCTGCCTGTGCGGCAGTGAACTTTATCGCCAGTATGTCGATTGCGTTCAACCCTTTCTGAGCTGCCTGTGCGGCAGTGAACCAGCGGCCGGGCCCTCTGGCCATGCTGTCCGATTTCTGAGCTGCCTGTGCGGCAGTGAACGGATTCCAGGCATCAGTGGCATCCGCACTAGTTTTCTGAGCTGCCTGTGCGGCAGTGAACCCCCGGTCTGTGATTACAACCCCGCCATTCTGTTTCTGAGCTGCCTGTGCGGCAGTGAACAAGATCTGGTTGTGGAAGCTGATACTTTCTATTTTCTGAGCTGCCTGTGCGGCAGTGAACTTGTATAAGGTATCGGTTGCCGGGGCGTATGATTTCTGAGCTGCCTGTGCGGCAGTGAACGTATTGGCAAAAATTCGATACATTCGGCACATTTTCTGAGCTGCCTGTGCGGCAGTGAACGAGAAATTCAACGGTGTACGCGCCTTGTGGAATTTTCTGAGCTGCCTGTGCGGCAGTGAACCTTTTCGGACGCCTCAATCATGGCGTGTCAATTTTCTGAGCTGCCTGTGCGGCAGTGAACAGAGCAACATCATGCTCAGCAGTCATTACGAATTTCTGAGCTGCCTGTGCGGCAGTGAACGCGCTTTTGCCGTGAAACACGTTGCCGACCATTTTCTGAGCTGCCTGTGCGGCAGTGAACACCACGGCCCGGAAATCGCTGGTACCGCTGGCTTTCTGAGCTGCCTGTGCGGCAGTGAACTCTGTCCGGTCTGCTCGGCAAAGATCGTTGCATTTCTGAGCTGCCTGTGCGGCAGTGAACCTTGCAGATCCATAACCTGCAATTGCATCCAATTTCTGAGCTGCCTGTGCGGCAGTGAACAGGTGAAAAACAAACTTAACTCTCTGATATTTAAGGATGAATAAACATTTTATATAGCTTTATCCTTTTATCTGGCCCACAAAAAAAACCGTTAAAAACAAGCAACTTACAAAATACCTAAAAAAGAGGGTTAAAACCAGGGCACCGTAGCCACATCACTTAAACCATAAGCAGAAAATCCACCCTCCACTGGCGAGTCTGCTAATTTGCCTTGCTGGATGAAAAGGCGAAAAGCTTGCCCGGATGACCGGCTTTTGAGCTGAATAAATGGCAATTTGAGCTGTTGATCCTTGCCGGTGTTCATCCGGGCTTCGCCTTCCTCAGCGGTCAGCCAGCCTTTCTTGACCGAGCGGCGATACATCCGCTCAACGCTGCTTTTTGCCTGCACACGCTTCACAACCCTATGTTTGCAGTTGCCCGGCACCGTTGTTATCGCCGTGACGTGAGTATAATCGGTCAAACCTTTCAGCCAGCCAATCGCCATGAGCCGCTCAAGAGCGCCCTGGTTGCCATGCAAACGGATAGTGTCATCCAAGGTCTTTTGCGCCTGCGGAAAACTGACGCCAACCTCGCCATGACCGGCTTCTGCCAACACCCGGTGGAGCTTGGCAAAGAGCGCATTCATCAGCACGCTGGATGTGAACTCCGGGTCGGGAAGCAGCTTGATTTCAATGTAATATCCCATAATAGCCCCCTATTCGGATTTTTCCCCAAACACTCCACCACGCAACAATGTCGCCATAACGTAATGTTGCTGTTCAACTACGGGGATCTGCCCTTTAACAACCCAGCCATCCAAAAGTGTATAGAAATCCATCTTATCTTTTGGTTGCCGATACGCTTTACCACGGTTGGTAACGGAACCATACGGCTCGACAGCAATGGGGCCAAGCTCGGCGGCTTCAGGATACCAGGTGTCAATGGTGCGAAGCGCGTTGCCTATCTTTTGAGAATGCATGGCGGCAACTTCATTCACCTTATAGAGGGTTTTACTCTTCTTGTTATCACGGCTGTTATCAAGCACCAGCTCCTGCGAAGGAAATATCTCCTGCCCTGCCCCAAGCCGCACAAAAGCCTCTATCTGCAAAAACGCAAAATCTTCTCCCGAAAGTCCCTGGCGGATAACCTCGGCCAATTCGGCTAAATGGACTGTTGTTTTTGAAAAGCTGCGCAAGTCGAAATCTTCACCGGCAAACACCCAGTCACTCTGCACTTTTTGATTTTTAATATGCTTAACGCGAACCTCAACCTCTTCCGCCCCAACACGGTTGCGCCACAAGAAACGGCCATTGGCGATGTTGCTGGCGTATCTGGTAGCCAGTTCGTTGAACCCGTTTTTCGTCACATAGCCGTCGATAACACTGGATAGCGCTGCTTGATATTCCTGATCATTGCAGGCGGATGGCTGCGCCAGATTACCCAGCACGCGTAAGCTGAAGGACACCTTGAGCGTATCGGCATCAAAAGGTAATGCGGCTACATCAACACGTTGCAGGTTTGCTTTTTGAATTTCCGCATCCAACTTGGCCGGATCGCTCTGAAGCGCATTTTTGAGCCGGTTGGAAATGGTGCCTCGAACGTCCTTACTTTGAATGGCTATTGGGTGCCAGGTCCCGCTGCTGTCTCGTTGTTGCCAGTTGCCTGCGTACATCACTGCGTCCGAGTTTGCCAGTTTGCGCTCAAATGCCAGAACTGATGCGGTTTTAATTGCCATGACTGTCTCCTTTTGGGTGTTGTGTGTAATGATTTTAAATGGCTTGCCACGGTATTTAACCCCTCCTGTCCTCCCCTTAATTAAGGGGAGGGACGTGCTGACAAGAGCGGTGGTATCCAAGGTTTTGTATTTGCCGTAAGCTCCCCCTCTTAAGATAAGAGGGGGTTGGGGGGAGTTATGATTGCCTTTGTGTTCCCCTGATACGAGTTCCGGCACAGATACCACCCTGTTTCAGGCTCGGCATGGTAACGCCAGATCAATTGCTTCAAACCGGTTGCGCGATGCGGGCTTATCCATTCGCCAACGCTGTACACCGATTCAACAAAACGGAACGGAGTGGTGGAATCTCTGCTGCGAGCCACTTTACCGGGTTCATGGAGATCGGAAATCCCGCGATAGCCGGTAGCCATCGGCACAAGCCAACCGCCCCCAGGTTTGGAGACATAGCGCCATTCGGCGGGTGTCTGCTCGTTAACTACGCCATCCGGAAGTTCTGCCTGAAATTTGATAGCTGAAAAATCCAGCAAGGCATCCAGTAGCTCGGCGCTGGAATCTTGTGAAAGACGGTGCCCGGCATGCTCCGCCAGCAGTTCGGAGCGCTGCACAAGGGCAAAGCCGGGCAATAACTTCCTGAGCTGTTTCCGTTCAAACAGCTGTAACCCTTCATAATCCTCCGGCGGTTCCAGTATCTCGACTGCTCCGATGCCAATGATCGTACCGC
>JAQUIG010000080.1 GCA_028683435.1 Desulfuromonadaceae bacterium
CGCTACACAACCGCCCTGCTGCTGCTGCGGCTGTTCGACCCGGCGCTGGACAAGTTTATCGTCATGTCGTTTAACGAAATCATGGATGCCGTGCTGAGAGGCGATGTTGATGCCGGACTCATCATCCACGAATCACGCTTCACTTACGAGGGATTTGGCCTGCACAAGCTGCTCGATCTGGGAGAGTGGTGGGAAGGGGAAACCGGCCTGCCGATTCCGCTCGGCGGCATCGTCGCGCGGCGCTCACTCGGTGCTGAAACGATCGCCGCAGTCGAACGCGCCCTCAAGGGAGGTGTTCAGTACGCCCGCACTCACCCGGGCGAAGCGGCCCGCTATATCGGCGAACATGCCCAGGAGATGAGCCCGGAGGTTTGCGCCGCCCACATCGGCCTGTACGTCAATGATTTTTCGGCCGACCTGGGGGATGAAGGGATACGGGCGATTTCCTGCCTGCTGCAGCGGGCCGAAGGAGCGGGAATCATTCCAACCTC
Organism: Desulfuromonadaceae bacterium; assembly: GCA_028683435.1. Lineage (GTDB taxonomy): Bacteria > Desulfobacterota > Desulfuromonadia > Geobacterales > Pseudopelobacteraceae > JACRCG01. The sequence goes on from JAQUIG010000080.1 coordinate 492, forward strand.
CGAAATGCCGCTCTTTGCCCGGTAACGTCATTACCGATATGTGGCAAGCACCTCCGGTATCAATCGCTCGATGCTGGCAATGCAGGTAGCTTCAGCCGTTTTTCATCCGGAATTTCCGGATGGGAACTACTTTGTGCCCCCATCATCTTCGTTGGATTTAAGCCCGAAGACTTTAGGCGCCCACTCGCTATCTACTACCTTGATGTAGTCAACGACACCGTATGAAACAAGGGATTGTTTGTTTTTATCACGGGTAGCTGTTGCAAATTTCCAGTCTATAAATTCAAGTCCCTCCCACTGCGGCATGGCATAGACCGTTTCGTCAACAGCCTCCGTCGAGCCGGTGGCCGCTTGATAGATTTTTTGCTGATGATTGATTAATAGGGGCTTTTTGTGGTTGGCATATACGAAAGGGGCAATTACGAGCGCTATAAAGATCCATTTTTTCATGTGACACCCTCCGAAATTTTACTGTAAACCGATGATCAACCCAAACGAAACATTTATCTGTAAATTCCAGCGTATCGATGAAAACCGCTTGACCTGAATATCGGTATCTACCCCACCGGCAACAGCCGCGCTAACACACTCTTAGCCATATCCAAAATCCCCTCGAACGAGGTATCCTTCAACGTGCAGACCAATTTATAATCCGGGGTGAACTGGTATTTTTTCGGCTCGCTCCGCATCATGCCGATGATCGTGTCGGGCGATGCCGGGGTGCGTGGGTGGAACGATATGATGACAGCCTTGCCGTCGAAGTCAATCTGGCGCACGATCAGTTTTTTGAGCAGTACCCGCAGCTTCATGATCTCGAACAGGTAGGAGGTCGCGAGCGGATACTTGCCGAAGCGATCCAGCACCTCGTTCTGCACGTCCAGCACATCCTCTTCGTTCTCGGCCTGGGTCAGCTTCTTGTAGATCACGAGCCGCTGTCCGGCATCCTTGACGTACGCCTCGGGGATGAAGGCGGGCACCTTGAGGTTGATCTCCGGTTCGACCCTCTCGACAGACTCCTCGCCCCGCATCCGGGCGATCGTTTCCTCCAGCATCTGGTTGTACAGCTCGAAACCGATTTCGGTGACCGTCCCGGACTGGCGGTTACCGAGCATGTCCCCCGCACCGCGGATCTCCATGTCGTGGGTGGCGATCCGGAAACCGGCACCCAGCTCGGAGATCTCCTGCAGTACCCGGAGCCGTTCGCGGGCATCCGAGCTGATCGCCGCCTCCCCCGGAATCAGCAGATAGGCGTAGCCGCGCTGGGTAGAGCGCCCCACCCTCCCCCGCAGCTGGTAGAGTTGCGACAGGCCGAACTTGTCGGCATGATCGACGATCAGGGTATTGGCGTTGGGGATGTCCAAGCCCGATTCGATGATGGTCGTGCAGAGAAGGAGGTTGGTTTCGCCATGCATGAAGCCGAGCATCACCTTCTCCAGTTCATGCTCCCCCATCTGCCCATGGCCAACGGCGATTTTTGCCTCCGGCACCAGCTGTGCCAGCAGATCCGCCCGTTTGCCGATCGTCTGGACCCGGTTGTGAACGAAGAATACCTGCCCGCCACGGCGCAACTCGCGCAGCACCGCTTCACGGATCAGCTCTTCGGAAAAACGGGACACGACCGTTTTGACCGCGAGACGGTCCACCGGCGGCGTATCGATGATCGAGAGATCGCGAATCCCCATCATCGACATGTAGAGGGTGCGCGGGATCGGCGTGGCGGTGAGGGTCATGACATCGACTACCGCACGGAACGATTTAAGCCGTTCCTTGTCCTTGACTCCGAAGCGCTGTTCCTCATCGATAATCAGGAGGCCGAGATCCTTGAAGGCGACATCCTTCTGCAGCAGGCGGTGGGTACCGATGATGATGTCAACATTCCCCTTCTTGAGGCGTTCAAGGGTTTCCTTCTGTTCTTTGGCGGTGCGGAAACGGGAGAGCACCTCGACCGTAACCGGATAATCTTTGAGCCGTTCGCGGAAGGTTTCGTAATGCTGCTGGGCGAGGATCGTGGTCGGCACGAGGATGCCGACCTGTTTGCCGTCCAGGGCCGACTTGAACGCACCCCGCAGGGCGACCTCGGTTTTTCCGTAGCCGACATCGCCGCAGATCAGGCGATCCATCGGCTTTGAATGCTGCATGTCGGCCAGCACATCCTGAATCGCGGTGAGCTGGTCGGGGGTTTCCTCCCAGGCAAAGGAGGCTTCAAACTCACGGTACATCTCATCTGGTGGCGAAAAGGAGAAACCCTCGGAGAGCTGCCGCCTGGCATAGATCTCCAGCAGTTCTCCGGCCAGTTCCTCGATATTCTTGCGTGCCTTCCCCTTCGATTTTTCCCAGGATACCCCGCCAAGCTTGTCCAGCGCCGGATGACTCCCCTCCGGGCCGACGTAGCGCTGCACGAGCCCGAGGCGATCAACCGGGAGAAACAGCTTGTCCGAACCGGCGTATTCGAGCAGCAGGAAATCTCCGCCGACGCTCCCGACGCTGATATGCTGCAGCCCACGGTACAAGCCGATGCCGTGGTCGATATGCACCATGTAATCGCCCGGCTTGAGTTCGGCCATAGAGGCCAGGAGCTGTTTTTTGCGCATCTCCGAAACACCGCGCCGCCTGACGCGCTTGCCGAAGAGCTCTTCTTCGGCGATCAGTACCAGATGATCATCAGGGAGCCGGAAACCGCGGGAAATGTCGCCGAGGAGGATAGTTACCCTTCCTCCCCCATCCACTTGAAAGGGAGGGGAAATTTCAGTAAAGCCGGCTTCACTGATTGAGCAGGGAATCTTGTACGGCGTGAGCAGATCTTTCAGCCGTTCGGCCTGCGGCTGCTGATGGCACGCAATGACAACCTGCTCCCCGGTGTCAAGCCAACCGCGCAGGATACGGGCCAAGGGGGCCAGGGCATGGCTGCTCTCCTTCGACACGTTCACCCGCAGAGCGCTGTTATCCAGACAGTGGATGGCGACTGCCGTGCTCGCCTCCTGAGTATCGACAACCAGACCTGACAGTTCAATGGTGCGCCGGGCGATAATGGCATCGCTTAGCTCTCTCTCCGTCAGGAAGAGCTCCGCCGCCGGTGAGTGGGCCAGACCGGCGGCAGCGGCCTTGACGACGCCTGCCTCAATCTCTTCGCAGAAGCTGAGGCAGGCATAATTAACAGCCTCGGGGTCGAGCAGGATCAGCGGGGAAGCGGGGGAATAGTCGAAAATAGTTTCAAGAGAGGGATGAAGGAGCGGTTGCAGAAAGTCGATACCCTGAAAATAGACCGCATTCTGCAGATCTTCAAGAATAAGGCGGCGGCGATTGGCCGGAATGTCGAGATCGTCACAGAGTTGCTTCAGGCGCGGCCCGATATCCGCCAGCACCCCGTCCGACAGCAGCAGTTCCCGCGACGGAAGCAGCACCAGCTCCTCGATCGGCTGCAGTGAGCGTTGCGTCAGCGGATCAAAGGCGCGCATCGTCTCGGCCGTGTCGCCAAAAAACTCTATTCTGACCGGCGCCACCAGATTCGGGGGAAAGATATCCAGAATGCCGCCCCGCACGGCAAAAGTGCCGCGATCCTCCACCAGCGGCACATTAGCGTATCCCATCCGGATCAGTCTGGCGAGCAGATCATCCCGATCAAATTCTTCGCCGGGGAGAAGATAACAGGAAGCATCATTCAGGACCTTCCGGGGTAATACCCGCTGCATGGCCGCCGCTACGGGCATGACGGTTATCCGCGACCCGCCGTTTTGCAGCCGGAAGAGCGTCTCCAACCGGGCGCCGGTCACGTCCGGATGCGGCGAAGCAGCAGAGAATGGCGCCGCATCCCAGGCCGGGAAGAACGCCGCGTGCAGATCTCCACCCGAAAAGAAAGTCAGTTCCCGGCAGAATTCCTCCGCCGCTTCCTGGGTTGGGGCGATCACCAGCGAGTTGCCAAGACCTCCCCTGACAAGATCTGCAACGAGCAGCGCCGGGGATGAACCTTTCAGGCCCGGGATGGTTATGCGTTGTTCGCCACGGCGGAGCGCGGCAATAATATCAATAGACTGGGGGATTACAGTGGACATGGGAGCTCGTTTTATCCGGATCAATGCTTGCGGAGTCCAGCTTTCAGCTTGGGTTTGCCATCTTCAACAACGACTCTGAAGACGAAATTTTCGGTCCCCAGCTTTGCCGCCAGCGCCGGCCGCTGTCTTTCGATGGTCGCTGCAATCAGCTCGCGGGTGATCTTGTCGTCCGGCAGGCTGCAGGCTTTTCGTGCTTCACGTAATTCATGGACGAGGCGGTCAAGATCTGCATCGACCGGCGCCGGAGGGATATCCGGTTCTCGGCACGCGGGTTTATCTTTCTGGCGCAGGTGCAGATTGCTGATAAAGCGGTCGCGGGAGTAGCGCCCCTCCTCCATCAGCTTCAGAATCCGGTTCCAGTGTTCACGATAGGTGTTGAGACGGGCTACCAGCATGGTGAAGCGGTGCTTGTGCATGGTATTATTGATCGGCACACCGCTGTAGCGGCGCACCAGCTTTTCCACCTCACCCAGCAATTGGAGCGGCTCCCGTTTTTCCAGACCGATAAAATACTTTTCGTATCTTGAGATCAGCTCGTTCATTTTCTGCTCTAGGAGTATGATATCGTCGGCAATGGCCATCGGCAACCTGTTGGTAAGTCAGATACTATTTTTTGCGGATCTTTGCAGAGCATAGCTTCGTTAACGCTCGCATTCTGTGTATCAAGGCATATAAAAGCCCATAAATAAACGGGTTAACACTATAGCCGAACCGGCAGATAAGTAAAGACTAAAGATAGGTTATGAGACTGCAACGACGCTAATCTCTTGACGTTTTGGCACTCAATCGCATAAAGTGTCCGGACGTATTTTTCACATTTTTTATGGAGGTGATCCCTGTGGAATCACTTGCCTCAATTGTACTCGCCGCCGGAAAGGGCACCCGCATGAAATCGGGGCTGATCAAGGTTCTTCACCCCGTTGCCGGGGCCCCAATGATCGCCTGGCCGGTCGAGGCCGCCCGTGAAGCAGGTGCGGACACTATTGTACTGGTGATCGGCCATCAGGCGTCTGCGGTGCAGTCTGTTTTTAGAGGTGCGGCGGATATTCGCTGCGCGATGCAGGAAGAGCAGCTCGGTACCGGGCATGCCGTCGCCTGCGCCCTGGATGCGCTGGCCGGTTTCCGTGGTACGGTTTTGATACTGTGCGGCGATACCCCTCTGCTCCGCGCCGAAACCTTGAAAAAATTGTTGGCTTTCCACCGTGATAAACAGGCGACCGTAACGGTGCTGACCACAATCATGGACGATCCTTATGGGTATGGCAGGATCGTGCGCGGCACGGCAGGTGTGGTGGCCCGCATCGTCGAGCAGAAGGATGCAAGCCCGGAGGAGCAGGAGATTCGCGAGATCAACAGCGGCATTTACTGCATCGATTCCGGTTTTCTCTACGCAAACATCAAAGGGCTCGGCAACGACAATGCCCAGGGGGAATATTATCTCACCGATCTGCTGGCGGTTGCCGTGCGGAAGGGATTGACCTGCCTGGCTCTTCAGACTCCTGATGCCGACGAGAGCCTGGGCGTAAACGACCGCGTCCAGCTTGCCGAAGCGGGGCGCCTCCTGCGGAGCCGCA
>JAQUIG010000081.1:0-2498 GCA_028683435.1 Desulfuromonadaceae bacterium
CCCAGGGAGACATTCTGGTTGATCTGCAGCTGTGCAGACAACTGACCGACCGGACGCAGAATCTCCTTGAACTGCGAGTTGGGAACGGACAGCGCCTTGATCAGATCCAGCGAGCTTTGTGCACCGGCAACAGCGTTATTCCCGAAGAACAGGCTCTCTCCGTACAACTGAGTAAAACGCCCAGCACGCAAGTTGAGGTTCATGTTGTTGACGCTGTAGCGGCCGTAAATAAAGGCATCCAGCAATTCGGCTTTGCGCCCGTGCAGGTCCCGGGTATCGTCGCTGAACTTGTCAGGTCGGCTGACCGAAGAGTTGACTTGGTCATACCCGGCAAAAGGAGAGTTGGCATAGCCGGGGTTATCGTTCCCTTGGTTGTAGACATCGTCATACCAAGCGGCGCCACTGAGTCGTAGGCCGTAATTGCGCTTGTAACGCAGATCGATTTCAGAAAGCAGGTCGAAGCGATTGGAAATCAGCCCCCTGCCGAAGTTGCGGTCACCGTCATTGGTATTGAGCTGCACACCAATGGAATCATCCGACACACTGCCATCAGCCTTGCCTACACGCCAGGCAGCGCTGTATTTGATAGTATTATCCCAGCTCAAACGCAGATCGGGATTCCCCGTGTCGATCTGAAAGGCGTTAGCTGTACCCGCACCCAGGATTGCGCAAGCGCCAGCAATAGCCAGGTACAGGCTACTCACGCGAAAGCCGGCAGAGTTGGCTTTATGAGCCATATCCATATCCATATCCTCAGCATTGTTATTTTTGTATGGTGTCGGCCCCCTACACCACGCTCCGGATAGGGCGACCAATGCAAGACTATTCCGGCTGGAAATTACCATCCAATACCAAATAAACTGCATCTTGATACTTTTTTAGTATCAAGGAATGCTAAGCTTGGCAAACCCTGTCAACACCGGGGTTATCGCCTGATCAAGGGGCCAGAGGTATGGAACTTCGTCATTTACGCTATTTCATTGCTGTCGCTGAAGAAGGACACATCGGCAGGGCCGCTACGCGTCTGCACATTTCCCAACCTCCGCTGACCCGGCAGATTCAGCAGCTCGAAGAAGAGCTGGATGTACAGCTGTTCATCCGCACTCCAAGAGGCATGGACCTGACCCCGGCGGGGGAGCTGTTGCTGGAAGAGGCACGTAATATCCGTTCGGTCGTGGAGCAGGCCGCCGAGCGTACCCAGCGCGCTGGTCAGGGCAAACTGGGGCGACTGGATATCGGTATTTTCGGCTCGGCGATTCTGGATACCATTCCGGCCATCCTGCTGAAGTTTCGCAACGACTTCCCCGAGGTCAAGGTGGTGTTGCACAACATGGGCAAGGACGCACAGATCGCCGCCCTGCGCCAGCGTCGTATCGACCTGGGCTTCAACCGCTTCCTCGACCCGCTGGAAGATATCGTCAACGAGATAGTGCTGACGGAAAAGCTGCTGATAGCGCTCAATGAGCAGCACCCACTGGCCGGGCAACCCGCGGTACCCTTCAGCGTATTGCAGGAGAACCCGCTGATCGTCTTTCCGGTCGGCCCCCGGCCCAGCTTCATCGACAAGGTGATGCACATGTGTCACCAGAAGGGCTTTGCTCCGCATGTCGCCCAGGAAGTAGGCAACACCCTGACCGGGGTGGCGCTGGTGGCCAGTAACTTCGGCGTCTGCGTGGTGCCCGAGTCCGCCACCAAACTGGCGCTGCCAGGCGTGGTCTATCGCCCCATCATCGATCCACCAGCGGATTCCGGAGCCGACCTGAACTGCATCTACCGGTCCGACGATCCCTCGCCACTGCTGGAATCCTTCCTCACCACGGTACGCACCTTCGGCGAGCAGTGGGTTACCTCCTATCCCTGAGGATGACAAGCAAGCCGTGGGGCACGGATGATGGCGCCCTGCCCCACTCTTGCATACAATCTCTGCCCACACTTCAAGCTGCCTGCCGTGCAGCCCTGCATAAAATAACGAAACCGCCATGCCCAACACTGCCAAAACCGCCCCCACTCCAGCCAACTCCCGCTCCCGGGTGCTGTTCGCCAGTCTGGTGGGTACCACCATCGAGTTCTACGACTTCTATGTCTACGCCACGGCGGCGGTGCTGGTGTTCCCGCACCTGTTCTTCCCGCCCGGCAACGAGACCACCGCGCTGCTGGCCTCCTTCGCCATCTTCGGCGCGGCGATGATCGCCCGACCGCTGGGTGCAGTGTTCTTCGGGCACTTGGGCGACAAGGTCGGGCGCAAGAACACCCTGATCTACGCCCTGCTGACCATGGGTATCGCCACCTTCCTCATCGGCCTGCTGCCGACCTACCATATGATCGGCTGGCTGGCTCCCTTGCTGCTGGTGATCATGCGGCTGGCCCAGGGCTTTGCCATTGGCGGCGAATGGTCCGGCGCAGCACTGGTGGCCACCGAGAACGCACCGGCGGGCAAGCGGGCGCTGTTCGGCACCTTCCCGCAGCTGGGCGCACCGCTGGGCTTCATTATTGCCAAT
>JAQUIG010000081.1:2598-6101 GCA_028683435.1 Desulfuromonadaceae bacterium
ATGGGCGCGCTGCTGCCGGAACTGTTCCCGACCAACGTGCGCTACACCGGCTCGGGCATTTCCTACAACGTGTCATCCATCCTCGGCGCAGCCGTCGCCCCCTTCGTCGCCGTCTGGCTCTGGCGCGTAGGCGACGGCAGCCCGGTGCTGGTCGGCGTGTACCTGGCGGTGATGGCAGGCGTCACCCTGCTGGCCCTGCTGATCGGCAAGGAAACCCGGGACATGGATATCACCCGGTAACAGCGTTTTAAAACCAGTCTCGGGGCTGCACGCCCAGCTCGCCCAGAGTTGCCGCCATATCCTCTGCCGAGGTCGCCGGTCTGACCTCGGTGTCTATCTTCAATATCCGCCCATCCTTGCCGATGTAGATAGTGTGCCGCCGGGCAAAGCCCAGCGGGTGCAGTACCCCGTAGGCCCTGGCCACGGATTTGTCCTCATCACTGAGCAGGGGAAAATCCGCACCGGTTTCCGCAGCAAAGCCCTTGTTCTTGCTCAGTGGATCGACGCTGGCCATGAAATAGCTGACGTCGTACTCACGGATCAGATGGCCGTTTTCCGCCAGCGACTTGCATTCGATGGTGCAACCGGAGGTGTAGGCCCGGGGGAACCAGGCCAGCACCACCGCCTGCTTGCCGACATGATCCGCCAGGCGATGGACCTCGCTATCCGAGCCGGGCAGCTCGAAATCCGGGGCCAGGTCGCCCACTTCAAGGGCATTCGCAGACAGGGCGGCCAACGCCAAGCCCAGTCCCGGTAACCAGCGTGCGATCTTTCTCAACATGGGTCTCGTCTCCTCGGGTCATTTCAACAGTGTAGCCGCCGCCGGGCAAGGCGACAGTACTTGTCTATACTCGAATGGATAACCCATCCACAGCCAGGGCAAATATGGAGAGCTCGGCATGATCAGGGTACAGATCTACCGCTATCACCCCGAAGCGCAGCACAAGCCGCACATGCAATCCTATACCGTGACGGACGAGTTCCGCCCGCGCATGGTATTGGATGTGCTGGAATACCTGCATGAAACCGACCAGAGCCTGGCCTTCCGCCGCTCCTGTCGGGAGGGAGTGTGCGGTTCGGACGGCATGAATATCAACGGCAAGAACCGCCTGTCCTGCATCACCCCGGTGAGCGAGGTGCTGGGCAAAGGCGACCAGTTGATCATCCGCCCCCTGCCCGGTATGCCGGTGATCCGCGATCTGGTGGTCGATCAGTCGCTGTTCTTCCAGCAATACCACAGCATCAAGCCCTGGCTGATCAACCACGACCCGGCCACCACCACCGAGCACCGGCAGTCCCCGGAACAGCGGGCCCTGCTGGATGGTCTGTACGAGTGCATTCTATGCGGTTGCTGCTCGTCCCAGTGCCCCTCGTGGTGGTGGAACCCGGACAAGTACGTCGGCCCCGCCGGTCTGCTGCAGGCCTGGCGTTTTATTGTCGACAGCCGCGATCAGGCCACCGAAGAGCGTCTGGAGCGGCTGGAAGATCCTTTCAGCCTGTTCCGCTGCCGCACCATCGGCAACTGCACCTGGGTCTGCCCCAAGGGCCTGAACCCGATGGCCGCCATCGGCAAGATCCGCCTGGCATTGCTGCAGAAGGGCATTATGTCATCCTTGGAGTTGAAGGATTTTACTTATAAATCAATGAGCTAGTGTCCGGTTGTGTATCGTTATACTGTCTGATACTGTAAATTCTTCTGTCACCTTGCTGTCACGGTATCCAGCCATTGAAAACCAAGATCACACAGCGACTGATCAATAGTCTATCGGCCCAGCCGAAAACATACCGTGTGCATGACACGCATCTGCCTGGTTTCTTCATCCGTGTCCTGCCGAGCGGACACATGAGTTATATGGTGACGTGGGCGAGGAACAAGGCGGCCACCTTGGGGCGTGTCGGCGTCCTGACCTTGGATCAGGCGCGTACCGAGGCCGGTCGATACCTATCTATGGCGAGCCGCTGGCGGTACTACAGGGCCGCCGCAGTGCCGCTATGCCGACCTTGGGTGACTTCCTGACCGATACATTCGAGCCATGGACAATGACGCACCATAAAGACGGTGCAAACGGCTGTAGCGCGATCAGAGCCAGTTATGTCGACCTAGTACGCCTACAACTGAACGAGCTGAACGCAAAGCGCATCGAGAAACTGCGCTCTGATTGGCTGGCTGCTGGCCTGAAGCCGTCCACGGTCAACCGCAACGTCACCCGACTTCGCGGCCTGCTGTCCAGGGCGGTGGAATGGGGCGTTCTATCTGAGCACCCGCTGGCGAAGCTCAAACAGCTGAATGTCGATAAGCGGGGACGGGTGCGCTACCTGCTGCCCGATGAAGATCAGCGACTACGATCAGCCCTGGATGCCCGAGAGGAAAAGATCAGAGCCGACAGGGACAATGGTAACGAGTGGCGCGAAGCTCGTAAAAAGCCGCTGATGCCTGATCTTCGGAAATGCGAATATGCCGACCACCTGAAGCCCATGGTTCTGGTATCGATCAATACTGGCGTCCGGCGTGGCGAGTTGTTCAATCTGCGCTGGTCTGACGTGGATCTCATGCAGAAAACTATCACCATTGAAGGCGACGGGACGAAGTCGGGACAGACCCGGTATATACCGTTGAACCGCGAGGTGCTGGCCACTCTGAAGGCGTGGAAGAAGCAATCCCGCAAGACCAACTATGTATTCCCAGGTAAGGGCGGCAACCGCTTGGATAACGTCAATTCGGCCTGGGCTGCGCTGCTGAAAAACGCCGGCATCGAGGCCTTCCGGTGGCATGATTTTCGTCACACCTTCGCGTCACGCTTGGCAATGGCTGGTATACCGCTCAACACCATTCGCGAGCTGCTGGGGCACTCTGATATTCAGATGACGCTGCGATATGCTCACTTGGCGCCAGACGTAAAAGCAAAAGCTGTCGAACTGCTGCTTCAGAAATAATTTGTTACGAATGGCGTGGCGAATATAACCAAAGTTTCGATAGCTGTAAACTTGTTTCCCATAACTCTCATCAGGATAATAGAAGACATAACAGCATAATAATAAAAACAGGTAACACCATGACTTCTACGCAAGCTGCGATCCAACCAATATCCGTTGGCCCTGATCATGCCGGTAAAATAACAGGCCTCACCCGCTCGGCAATTTACGACGCAATAGCAAGGGGCGAGCTTAAGGAACCTCTGAAAATCTCAGCTTATTATTGAGCTTTTCTGAAAATGACTCGAAAACTCAAAAAAACAGCTAAAAAAGGCCGTTTTCGAGGTAAAACCACCTCTTTTAGCCCTTAATTCGCCGTTTTGGCGGATTAAGGGCGCACTAACCCTAAGCCAGCAAGTATTTCCTACCGATCATGAGGTTCGTTAGCCCCGCCAGCAGGCACAAACGGTTATGGTTTTTATCAAGCCCTTTGTAACGGACTTTGTTATAGCCAAATACGCACTTGATGTAGCGAAACGGATGCTCAACTTTAGCGCGTAGCTTGGCTTTCATTTTTTCAATTTCCTGCT
>JAQUIG010000048.1 GCA_028683435.1 Desulfuromonadaceae bacterium
CGTCTGAGGTGGGGGAACCGTCGCACATGCGGAAATGATCAGGCTGCAACAGATGAATATATACAATTTCATTGTTCGGACATGGTTCATGGTGACCTCGTTCCAAGTATTTGATTCTGTTTTCAGAGTTTTGGAAACCGTATGCGACTGACCATCAGTGAGCCGGAAACTGCGAAAACCAATACCAGCGGATGAACGGTAAAACCTAAAAACAGAACCTTTCCAAACCAGAGAGATTCGCCCAATGCGCCCTGCCAGGCAGCCAGGAACATCAACAGTACCAACAGCAGTGACGTCGGGATGGGAGTCCCTTCAAAGTACTTCACCTTCCCTTCGTCCCCGGACAGTGCTTCAGCCGTAACATTGTAGCGGGCCAGGCGGGAAACTCCGCAGGCAACAAAACAGGTCAGGACAATGCGGTCATATAACCCCTGCATGCCGCAACCGTATGCAATCACCGCCGGGGCCACGCCGAAGGAGATGACATCAGCGAGGGAATCAAGTTCACGACCCATGACAGAATTTTTCTGCCGCCATCTGGCAATACGTCCGTCCAGGATATCGAAGACCAGGGCGGCAAAGATCATCCCGCAGGCGATGTAAACATGCGTGACGTCGGTCGTCTGAAGGTACGTCAGCATGGAAAACAATGCCCCCGTACCGCAGACCGCGTTTGCCAGCGTGAACCAGTCGGCCAGCTGGAACTCTCGTATCATGGAAAAGGGCTTACGCGGTGTATGGTTCTGCATGGTTAATTCTCCCACGGTCCAACTGATTTGGGGGCTGCCCCTGTTTCTGCTGCATTGCCGACTGTCGACCTCACCGGTCCAATCCCCTGCCGGGCAATCCAACCCGGATCAGTTTAGAAAAATCGGCTGATTTGTCCAGACCTTTCGCCCGTTCATTGATGAGACTCCGCTTTTTCAGCTCCGGGAATGGCAGGCTTGTGTCAAGCGCCTTCCTGTCGTAGAACATTTCATCGATAAGGCCGTTGACGATAATCCGCCAGTCAAAGCGTGCAGCCGGGGTAAACGGCGCTATATGACCGCGGATGCTGGTCGTGCAGTTCCCCGTGAGGGCATTGTACCATTCAGGGCGCTCCTTGAGGGAATTTACCTCACGCAGGTACTCCAGAAAAATCTTCCGGATAAGATCCTTAGATGCATTGAGGTGGTACAGATAAACCTGCTCACCCCGGTGATTGGCCCGCAGTCCGATCAGGTCGCGTTCGTCGGCAACCACATAGGTCAGTTCGTACTGCCTGAAAAACCCCTTCACGGTCGAGTATGTTTCCCCGATCTCCTTACGTGTTTCGATGGAAAAACAGATGTTGCCGCCATCCTCGAAGCCGAAACTGAGCATGGTGTGGGCAATATAAGGCGACCCCCAGTATACCTGGAAGAGGTCGATAGTCGTTAATGTGGACAGGTCAAAGGTCCTGTCGTAGTGGCGGACGGTGTAGTCGCTTTCGCTCCGGTAGTCGCAGTTACGGATGTTATGGATGGTGACGCAGCTGCCACTGACCTCTGCCCATGGGAGGGTAGCCACATCCGGCTGCCAACTCCTGTCGTTTGATGGCGGCATAAAGAGCCACCAGACGAGTACGGCTGCAAATGCTGCCAGAAATATCAACCGTGACTGCTGGCTGCTGTACCTGCCGACGAGAGCGACCAGGCTGCCGATAGCGAAGATGCCGGCAGCCCAGGGGCGCAGAAAACCGGGCAAATTTGAAAACAGAATGGCAAGAACAGCCCATCCCGCCATTACAACGAGACAGAATCTCATAAAGATATTCTTGAACAGTTTGAACCATGCTGGCCGTCTTTTCCCCTTCAGCACCAGGCCGGCTTGGGAATCCTCTGTTTCCATTATTTTACCGAGTTCTTGATTTTTTTCCCGGCTTTTTCAACCTTCTCACCGGTTTTTTCGACCGCTTTATTGATTTGCTGACCGGTTTTTTCTGTAACCTTGTCTATTTCCTTGCCGACTTGTTCCATCGGCCCTTCTTTTTTCTTGCAGCCCGATACTGCAACTATCAAAATACCCATCATCACTGCTGCAATAACATTCCTGCCGATTCTGGCCATCTGGAATCTCCTTTTAAACTTCAGCTGCATGACCTTAACGCACGATTATTTCCTGGACAAGCTCTTTATTACGACGACAACCACCACCAGTATGCCGAGCACTGCCCACATCAATGTCCCTCCACCCATCCATCCGTAAGCTTGGTTCATAATAAATCTCCTTCTGTTGAGACCAGGTAGTCAGCAACTAACGTGCCAGAGAAGAACTGCAGAAACCGGTGTAGCAATGGTTTGATTCTGCAGGTTAAGCAGTGCGAGCGCGTGCGTGGTGAAGGTGAGGCCGTCAGTGGAATCCGTCAGGTTTGGCGCAACTGTCGTATTTGACGGATTGTCTTATGGCAAGATGAGATTTATGGCGCTCATGACTGCCGGGTGGTAATAAAATCGTACCCGGCACAAATTGAGTGGTATAATGGAAAGCGTTTCACGCACAGAGCGCAATTCCAATGAAAAGGAGCAAAAATCATGAGCAAAGGCCAGGACAGCAAGAAAACAGAAAAAAAGGATCCGGCTAAAACCCCGAAGGAAAAGAAGGCCGACAAAAAGATCAAAAAGGATGAAAAGAAAAGATAGCCAAAAAGTTCAGGTGACAAACGGCAATGGGAAATAATAAATTCAGAACTGCACGAAAGCTTCTGCTCGGCAGCTTCCTTGTTGCCGTTTTTCTCTGTGCTCTTTGTGTTCTCTCCCTGAAAATCTATCTGGGAACACCGCATGCCGCTTCCCTGCTCTCCAAAACGCTGACATCCTATCTTCACCAGCCGGTCCGGGTAGCCGGCCTGCAGACCGCAGGAGGGTCACTCACTCTCACGGGGGTCGCACTGGGCAATCCCCCTGACGTCCCGCCCGGCAATCTTGTCGAGGTCGATTCCATCATCATTGCTCCGAACTGGGGAGACCTCCTGAGTGGAAGGCGACGTTTCCGCACCATCGCATTCGAAGGGGCCAGGTTCAATCTGGTAAAGAGCGGAGCGGGTGTCTGGAACTTTTCCGGACTGCAGCGCCTTTTCAGCGCTGAAAAACCGGCCGGCAGGGAGTTGTTCATCGAACAGTTCGTTGTCAAAGATGGTGTTTTTCAGGTCAACGGTCAAGGGGCCAGTGGGATTTCGCTCCGCCTTTTCAATCTGGCGACCAAAGGTTCGGGTAACGCCGATATCAAGCTTTCATTTGAGGATGCCGCACAGAATAACTACACCGCCACCGGAACAGCCCGCCCCGGGCCCAGACCAACTCTTGATCTGACCCTGGAGGCTCCGTCGCTCTCCCTGAACCGTTTGGCCGGGATGCTGAAATGGGAAAACAGTCCTTCTCTTCCCGCTGAGAGCGTCGGGAGCCTGCATCTGACCGCTTCCCTTCATGATGGCAGACTCCGCTCCAGCGGCAGATTCGATTTCAATCGCTTCCAGCTCCCCCTTCCGCAAAAAACGATTCCGGTGACCGGCTCCATCACTTTCTCCGCTCTCTATGATACCAGCACGGATGAGGCCCGCCTTGAGTCCCTCTCCGTGACGGCCGAGAACCTCATGAGGGGGCACGCCTCCGGAACGATCGCCCGGGTAAGAAGTGAACGTCGCTTTGCCGTCGACTTCGCTATTGAGGAGATGGATCTCGCTGCGCTGGTTTTTCTGCTCCCTGAAGAAGAACGCCGAAAAACTACAGTTGGCGGCACGCTGCAGCACACGGAGCTTCGTGTCTCAGGGTACGGCAGCCGGGGGCTCACCGGCGCAACCGGCGTGTTGATGCTGAAGGAGTGCTCCCTCCAGAGAGAGGGGGAGATCATCTTTAAAAATCTCAACAGCCAGGCCGGAATATCCATGGTGTCGGACGGGTTCCTGGCAAAAGGGAGGGCTTATCAGGGTAAGAGCCGTGCCAGCGGGCTTCTGGGAAACCTTCAGGCATCGTTTGAGATCCTCCTGTCACACCGGCTGAAACTCATCAAGGGGGGGATCCCTTCCCTGACAGCCAACGTCATGGGGCTCGCCGTTACCGGCCGCCTCGGATACAGAGCCGCGGCGCCCGCTCCCTTTACCGCCGCACTACGGGTACCGGCCGCGGAGTTTTCATCCCTGCAGCACCTTCCTGAAAAACTCGGGTTACAGATAGCTTCCGGCAGCGGCTCTCTCACCGTTGAGGCTGCGGGACGCGGGCTGCGGGACTTCACCGCTGCGGCGACTGCCCGGGTTGCGAACATGAGGGGGATGCAGAGCGGCGCACGTTTCGGCATAAAAAACGGCGCCGTCGATTCTCGCATCATCATGAGCAAGGGTGAGGCCGGTGCAAGCGGCGATGCCCGCTTCAGCGCCTTGTCGGTCGACGACAAGGCAGGGGATCTCCGCTTCTCCTACCGGGTCGCGGGCGGTACGGCTTTTTTTGACAACACTACATTCAGTTTCGCCGGAGCTACAGGTGCCATTGCCCGCCTCAAGGCTTTGATTCCGGTAAAAGAGTCCGGCGCAGGAACGGTTCGCTACCCGCTTTTTCTTGAGGTCGCCGGCGGAGAGATCAGGCGGGGTGAGGGTAACCTGCACGGTTTTTCCGGCAGCGTGCGCGGCAGCTATCTTTCAGACCGGCACGGCAGATGGCTGGAAGGGACGGCAGATGCCTCCTCCGAGCGGGTCGTCTGGCAAGGGAGTGCGGTTGCTTCACCGGCAGTGCATGTCATCTTTTCCCGGAGCGGGGGGGTGGGAACCATCGGCGGCATGTTGCTGGAGGGGGCGCTGAGCGGAACGTTCGCATTCAATCCGTTTGCCCTGCGTGAAGGGGGGGGATTCCAGCTCGGCATCAGGAGCGTCCGGCTGCCTGCTCTCGGCAAGATGCTTCCCCGGAGCGGTGCTGCATCTCTTTCGCATGGCACGCTCGACGGCACGGCCAGCGGCAGTTATTCCGCCGCCGCCGGGCTCGCCTGCCGTTTTGAAGCGGTGGGGGGCGGTATAGCGGTTACCGGCAGCGGCAACAAGAGCCTCTTTGGCGGCGGAGCTGCCAAGCTGTCCGGCGGCATATCTGGATCCAGGATCGTGGTGGACAATGCTCTCCTCTCGGCCGGAAAAGAGGTCAGTCTACAGGTGAAAGGAGAGGTTGAGAATCCTCTCTCGTCGCAGCGGGAGGGAAGTTTTTCCTTCGCACTCCCCCGGACATCCCTCGGTAGCATCATCGATCCATTTGTGAACATCCTCCCGCGACTGATCCAGGAGGCGACGGTGGACGGATCGATTGCATCCGAAGGGAGGATCGTCCTGCATGGCGGCAGACAGCTGCTGGACGGGGCTCTGCTGCTGAAGGGTGTCCTTCTGGAGGTGCCGTCGCAGCAGTTAAAAGCGGCAGAGATTAACGGTCGCATCCCTTTTTCTCTCGATCTGTCCGGAAATACGCCTGTTGAAATTCAGGGTAAAGCGCGTTTTACCCGGGAAAACTATCCCGGACTCCTGAAACAGCTCCGCTCTGCACCGGACAACGGCACACCGGTCACCATCGGCAGTGTCGTTTTCGGCTCCTTAACCCTTGGGAAAGTTCTCCTGCAGATCAGTTCTGGGGGCGGGATCACAAGGATCGACTCCCTTCGTTCGTCACTCTACGAAGGGGCCCTCCTTGGTACCGGCTTCGCATCGGTGAAAAAAGGGCTCACCTACCGGGCGGATCTGCTGGTCAACGGGATCAGTCTGAAACGGTTCTGCGCGACAATGCCGTCAATAAAGGACTATATCTCCGGCCGTCTGGATGGTGTCATCAGTATTAACAGTGAAGGGAATAGTACGGCGGGACTGACCGGATTCACCGACCTTTGGGTGCGCGAGGGTTCCGGAGAAAAGATGCTTGTCAGCAAGGATTTTCTCCAGAAATTGTCAGGGAAGAAACTGAGCGGGTTTTTCTTCAGATCGGACCGCCCTTTTGACCGTGCGGAGGTTGCCGTTGTTCTGGAGGACGGTTATCTGACCTTTGACAAACTCGATATTTCGCACACCAACTTTTTCGGTGTCCGTGATCTGAGCGTTTCGATTGCACCGTCCCAGAACCGGATAGCCCTCGACCATCTTTTTAATGCCGTCAAGCAGGCCGCGGTCCGTGGCAAGGGGGCTGCCGGAGAGAGTGCTCCCCCCGCAGAGCCGGAATTCAAATGGCTGGAATGAGCTATCTATCAGAGATTGAAGGCGGATGCTTTTCTTCTCGAAGCGTTATGCTATAGTTTGAAAAATATTTGATCGGGGAGGCGACTATGCAAGTAAAATATATCAAATGGCTGTTGACGGGGATGTGCGCTCTTCTTGCCGCGTGTGCAGTAATCACCGTCAACGTTTATTTTCCTGAGAAGGCGGTGAAAGAGGCCTATAAATCGCTGGACGATGTGCTCCTGAAAAATGGTGCGCAAAAAGAGCCGGGTACGGAGAAACAGCCGGCGGCAGAACCTGTGACGATCGATGGTAAGCCGCAGAGCAATCTGTTTAATGGGCTGCCGGATGTTTCGTTCTGTGCCGTTGCCCACGCTGCCGAGAACTATGCCGATGATCTGGCGATCGAGCTGGCCAGTATGCCGGAAGTTATCAAAGCCTATGAGGATATGAACAAGCGGGCGCCCCGGCTCAATGCCCTGTTCGACAGCGCCGCCGTCGGCCTGACGAGCCAGGGATTGATAACGGTGAGAGACCGTACGAAGGTTACCGCCCAGGACGAGGGGCTGGTGAATCTTGAAAACCAGAGCCGTAAGGTGGTGGTCAACAGCATGGCAAAGGCAATTTTAAAAATTACAAAAGTGGAAGAATCAAAGGGGGCGCTGGGACAGGTTTTGGGCAAAGCGGCAGCAACCTATGCCGAGACAAGGCGTGAAGCGGCGAAACCGGGGTGGTGGCTCCAGCTTCCGAATGGCCGCTGGATTCAGAAATAGTGGCACAGAACCAGCGGTTCGCTGCTTCTATGGACAAAACGAGGGTTTCCAGCAGCTGCCGGAAGCCCTTTTCCTTTTGTGCGTCCGGTGTGACGTGTCGGCGCCATCCAATCAGTTGTTTCGTCGGATGTATAATCTGATCAGTCGGCTTTCGGCACTCAAGCGGAACAGCAGCGGCAGGAGGGCGGCCATAAAAATGACGCCGCAGCCGAACCATTCCCGGCTGTTCAGCCGTTCTCCCAGTACAAAAAAACCTGCGATCAGGCTCCAGACCGGATCAAGGGTGTATATCAGCCCGGCACGGGTGGGGGTGACATAGCGCTGATAGATGTTCTGCAGAGTGAAGCAGAATACGGTCGGGAGTACGGCGCAGTAGATGATTGACATGACTGCGGGGGCCGTAAAGGTAAAGGGGGGGAGGGGGAGGAGCAGCGTGGCGGCTCCGGCGATCAGTGTGACGGTGGCGAACTGGACGAGTGTGATCAGAAATATGTCATCGTCTTTGAGGACCTTTGAAACCGATACGATGTGGCAGGCGATCAGAAAGGCGCAGAAGGTCGATAAGAAATCTCCACGGTTGAACCCGCCTCCGCCCCCCGTTGCCAGCAGGATTATTCCAACCACTGCCAAGGCGATGCCGGCGCTGTTGACCCGACCGATCCGGTCTCTCCAGACCACCTTGGTGATGACCGAGATGAAAAGGACGAAGAGGTTGTTGAGAATTCCGGCTCGCGAAATGCTGGTTCCCTGGACACCGAAGACGAAGCTCAGGTTGGTCAGCCCGAGGGCGACCCCGACGATCCCACCCCGGTGTAGAGTGGCGCTGTTGAGCCGGGGGAGTCTTCGGCTGAAGACGATCAGCATGATCAATGTCGCCAGTGTGAAACGGAGCAGTACGAAGAGTTGCGGCGGGATTGTGGCGACGCCGATCTTGGTAAAGAGAAAGCTTCCCCCCCAGAAAAGGGTCGTCAGGGTCAGAAAGAAGTAGACTCGGCCGTTTGAAGGGTGTGCAGGAGTGTTCAAGGCGAGGCCGTGGTGATCGCGGGATCCATCAGGGATAAATACTCGCAGATAACCGGACGGTCGGCAGCTGCCCAATCCAGCTCCGGCATCTGTTCCGGCTTGAGCCAGAGCATGGCATTATGTTCGTGAAGGGTTATCGTACCACCGCTCCAGTTGCAGGTGAACGGGTGTAGGGTGACGGTGAAATCCGGGTAGGTGTGGCTGCTGCTCGCGAGTGCCTTCGTGATCGTGACGCTTATGCCCAACTCTTCATGCACTTCACGGATCAGTGCCTGTTCGGCTGTCTCGCCGGTCTCAAGTTTGCCGCCGGGAAACTCCCACAAAAGCGGCAGGGACATGGTTGCACCCCGCTGGGCAGCAAATACCAGACCGTCCTGCTCGATGATGGCGCAGGCTACGTGGAGCTGAGGCGTTATCAACTGTTTCTCAGCCGCTGCGCCTTCAGCAACTCGGCGCCGACCCAGCGGCAGGCAAACTGGTAGGCGATCCGGCCGCTGTTGTCCCCCTTGTCGTAGGCCCATTGGATTGCGGCGGTGCGTGCCTCCTCCGTCCAACGGAGGCCGGAACCCTGTTTGGCAAACAGCTTGTCAACCCACTGACCGGTGACCGTAATGTACTGTTCCTGCGTGAAGGGGTGGAAGCCGATCCAGATTCCGAAACGGCCGGATAGAGATATTTTTTCTTCAATCGCCTCGCCGTAGTGCATCTCGTTGTTGACCAGCATGGCACCGCGGTTGTCGGTCTCATATTCAGGCAGCAGATGGCGGCGATTGGAGGTGACGCAGATCATGATGTTGTCGGGTGGGGCGTATACGGCACCATCCAGCGCGCTTTTCAGCATCTTGTAGCTCGATTCTCCCACTTCAAAAGAAACGTCGTCGGAGAAGATGATGAAGCGGTAGGGGAGGCGTTTTATGCAATCTACAATATCGGGCAGGTGGACCAGGTCGTTTTTGTCAACCTGCACAATGCGCAGTCCTTCGGCGGCGTAGTGGTTCAGGACGGCCCTGATCAGGGATGATTTACCGGTGCCGCGTGTGCCCCACAGCAGGGTGTTGTTGGCCGGGTAGCCTGCCAGAAACTGGCGGATGTTTTCTTCAACTTCCTGTTTCTGCCTTTCTATCCCCAGCAGGTCATCAAGCGTGATCTGTTCGATGCCGTCAACGGCTTCCAGATAGCCGGAAAACGAGTGCCGCCGCCAGTTGGCGGCATAACAGACCTCCCAGTCAATTTCTACCGCCTGCTTTGGCAGCAGCTGCTGCAGTGAGGTCAGTACCTGCTTGAGTTGTGATTGTAATTCGGGATCCATGGTGCCGCCTTCTTTTGAGGATGTAAACGTGCTGAAGCCGCGCAGAGAATGGGATTGACGTTTGCCGTCTAATAACATATTGTTTGATTCCCGTCAGCTACAATCTTTTCAAGCATAACCGTTTATTGTCTATAACTGTCCGGAGTAATTCATATGTTTCTTAAAATTACCGACCTTGCTACCGCAACTGGTGTTGATGAAAAAACAGTTCTGGACTGGATAAAAAACAAGAGGCTCCCGGCTCACAAGCAGGACGACCGCTATCAGATCAACCGGGTTGACCTGCTGGAGTGGGCCACCACCAACGACATCACGATTCCCCCTGACATTTTTGCCGCCAATGATGAATCGACCGATCGCCCGATGGTGTCTGATGCGCTGCTGAATGGAGGGATTTTTTACGATCTGCCGGGCGATACCCCGGAGAGTGCCCTTCGTGAGGTAGTCTCCCGTCTCAAGCTTCCCCCGTGCCTCGACCCCGAATTCCTGCTGCAGACCTTGCTGGCGCGTGAAGCGCTCGGTTCAACAGCTTTCGGCAACGGCATCGCAATTCCGCACGTGCGCAATCCGATCGTCGGACAGACAGGTGAATCGGCCATCAGCCTCTGCTTTCTCAAAAATCCGATCGACTTCGACGCGGTTGACGGCAAGCCGGTTACGATTCTTTTTACCCTGGTAACCCCCAACGTCAAGGCGCATCTGCATCTGCTGGCCAAGCTGGCGTTCCTGCTGCATACCCGGAGTTTCCAGGCTCTGCTGCATCGCCACGGGTCAGAGGCCGAGATCATGGCCGCTATTCGTGCACTGGAGGAAACCATCATCAGGAGGTAGCTGCATCATGGCGCAGGAGTTGGTATCCCCAAGTACACTGATTTTTACCGCTACACTTCTGGCGGCCTTTTCCGGCGCCCCACTACTGGTGCCGAGACTGCTGAGCGCCTCTCGCGGCCAACTGCTGGCAACAATGCTGATGCTGGCGGCTTCCATTCTTGGCCTGACGGGTGCGGTTCTGGTGCTGGTCACCGCCTGCACGGAAACCTTTCAACTGGCCTGGACGCTCCCCTTCGGTCGGGCCGAGATCGGCATCGATCCACTTACGGCCTGGTTTCTGCTCCCCATCTTTCTTATCCCCGGCTGTGCCGCGCTGTATGCCCGCTCCTACTGGCATGCCGATAATTACCCCGCCTCTGTTCGCAAGATGACCTTCTTTTTCGGCCTGATGGCCGGTTTCATGAGCGCCGTGACGCTGGCCCGTGATGGCATCACCTTTCTGTTCGCCTGGGAAATCATGGCGCTGGCAGCCTATTTTCTGGTGGCGACCGAGGACGAAAAGCCGGAGGTCAACTCGGCCGGCACGCTCTACCTGATCACTACCCACGTCGGCACGCTGGGATTATTCGGGCTTTTCCCGCTGTTGACGCTGGCGGCCGGCTCCTGGCTGTTTCCGGAGGCAGGCTCTCTTGACGCATCTTCACCGGTCGCAGCGGCGATGTTTCTGACCGCCCTGTTCGGTTTCGGCATGAAGGCCGGTATCATGCCGCTCCATATCTGGCTCCCTTCTGCTCACGCCAATGCTCCCAGCCACGTCTCGGCCGCCATGTCGGGTGTGATCCTCAAGGTCGGCGTCTACGGCATCGTGCGCTCACTCTCTTTCTTCCACTCTGTACCGCTTTGGTGGGGCGCGCTGGTGCTGCTGCTGGGGGTTGTTTCCGGTGTCGTCGGCGTCGCCTTTGCCATTGGTCAACATGATCTGAAGCGCCTGTTGGCCTATCACAGCATTGAAAATATCGGTATTATCTTCATGGGACTCGGCGTGGCGCTGATCGGCCAGGCGACCGGTTCAGCAGCCATGGTGCTGCTCGGTACGGCCGGAGCGCTTCTGCATGTCCTCAATCATGCTACTTTCAAGGCACTCCTCTTTCTGGGAGCCGGTTCCGTCATACATGCCACCGGTACCCGCGAAATGGACCTCATGGGGGGTGTTGCCCGAAAACTCCCCTACACGGCGCTGCTGTTCGGCGTCGGCGCCGTTGCCATCTGCGGCCTGCCGCCGCTGAACGGTTTTGTCAGCGAACTGCTGATCTATCTCGGTTTCTTCCGTGGTATCCAGGGGAGCGGGATCGCCGCCGCCGCCACGGCCCTCGCTGCCCCGGCGTTGGCGGTGGTCGGCGGACTGGCGGTGGCCTGTTTTGTCAAGGTCTACGGCATCGTTTTTCTGGGGGCGCCGCGTACGGAAGAGCATGCGGCGCATCATGAAGCGGGCTGGCAGATGCTGCTGCCGATGACGATTCTGGCGGTCGTCTGCGCTGCGGTCGGTCTGGCACCGGCACTGCTGAGCGGAATGCTGCAGCGCGCCAGCCTGACCGCCTTTCCCTCTTTGGGTGCTGACGCCGGTACCTCTTTGGCAACGCTGGCGCCGCTGCCGATTGTATCGGCTACTGCTTTTATTTTGCTGGGACTGCTTGCCGCGCTGGCTCTCTGGTATCGCCGCCGTCTGGCAGCTGCACCGCAGGGCGAAACGGTAACCTGGGGGTGTGGTTATCAACGCCCCACCCCACGCATGCAGTACAGTTCCTCATCATTTGCCGAGCTGCTGACCGGGCTGTACTCCTTCGTGCTCAAGCCGCTCACACACCGCCCCGGCATTGCTTCCGGAATCTTCCCTGCCGGCACCCGCTTCCACAGCCACGTCCCGGAGGCTGTGCTGGAACTGGTCTACATCCCGTCCCTGGAGCGTCTTTATAAGCGTTTTCTGCCGATCCGCCGGATGCAGAGCGGTATCCTGCAGCAGTATGTCCTTTATATCCTGATTACGCTGGTGCTGCTCTTTGTGAGTGATTATCTCTAACCCTTTCTGAGGTTGTATATGCCGGCATCCCTTGACATAGCTGGATTTGCTGTGCTGCTGCTTCTGGCCCTGGCGGTGCTGGCGCCGCTGCTCCGTTCGGTTCGCTCGATCCAGATCCCGCTCGCGTTTTCGCTCGGTGCGGTCGCCTCGCTGGCTGCTGTGGTTGCCGGGATCATGACGGTGGCGGCCGGCTCGGTTGCTTCTGCGACAATGTCGGTCGGCCTGCCGGGGCTTCCCTTTCATCTGCGGCTAGACCCGCTGGCCGGTTTCTTTCTGGTCGTGATCGGCCTGGTGGGGCTGTTTGTTTCGATCTATTCGATCGGCTATGTCAAAGGGTACGGCGGCGTCCGGTCAATGACGCAGATGATCTGTTTTTATACGCTGTTTCTGGCCGGGATGCTGTTGGTGGTGCTGGCAGATGACGCCTATTTCTTCCTCGTCGCATGGGAGTTGATGGCGGCCGCCTCCTATTTTTTGGTCATGTACGAGGACGAGAAGGGTGAAAACCGGCGGGCGGCCTTCCTCTATCTGCTGATCGCCCATGTCGGTGCGCTTGCCATCCTGCTGGCCTTCGGTGTCATGGCCGGGCAGAGTGGGGCGTCCGGCTTTGACGGCTACACCTTTGATGCCATGCGGAGCGCGCATCTGTCGTCAGGTTGGGCGGCTGCCGCCTTCTTCCTCGCCTTTTTCGGCTTTGCCGCCAAAGCAGGCGTCATCCCGCTGCATGTCTGGCTGCCTGAGGCACATCCGGTTGCCCCCTCCAATATTTCTGCTCTGATGAGCGGGGTCATGCTCAAAACCTCCATCTACGGCATCTGTCGCTTTGCCTTTGACTTTATCAAGATCTTTCCCTGGTGGTGGGGCGGGGTCGTGCTGGCGCTGGGGCTGATCTCGGCGGTCATGGGGGTGCTGTATGCCCTGATGCAGCACGATCTGAAACGCCTGCTCGCGTATCATTCTGTCGAGAATATAGGCATCATTCTTATTGGACTGGGGCTGTCGATGATCTTTGCCGCCTTCCATCTGCCGGCCCTGGCGGCACTGGCACTGGTGGCCGCTCTGTATCACACTCTCAACCACGCCATATTCAAGGGACTGCTCTTCATGGGTGCCGGTGCGGTGCTGCACGCCACCCACGTGCGCAACATGGAGGAGATGGGGGGGCTGATCCATCGTATGCCCTGGACGGCACCACTCTTTCTGGTCGGCTGTGTCTCCATTTCGGCACTGCCTCCCTTTAACGGTTTCGTTTCGGAGTGGCTGACCTTTCAGGCATTCCTCCTGTCGCCGGCGCTGCCGCATCCGCTCCTGAGGTTGCTGATACCGCTGGGGGCGGCACTGCTGGCGCTGACCGGGGCACTGGCGGCGGCCTGTTTTGTCAAAGTTTTCGGTGTTGTTTTTCTGGGTCAGTGGCGCGGCCATCAGAAGCCTGAGCGTATCCATGAAGTGGGCCCGTCCATGCGGGGCGGGATGCTGCTGGCAGCGATATCCTGTCTGCTGCTGGGGATACTCCCCACCTGGGTCATCGGCTGGCTGGATACGATCCCTGAACAACTCTGCGGCGCCAAGCTATCCGAATCTGCCGGAAAATTGGGCTGGCTCTGGCTGACGCCGATCGCTCACGAGCGCGCCTCCTATTCCGGGCCGGTCGTTTTCATAGGTATACTGGCGGTCGTGGCTGTTACCTGGCTGCTGCTGCATGTCCGTGCCACCTCTGTCAGTCGGGTGCCGATCTGGGACTGCGGCTTTGTCAAGCTGACACCCCGCATGCAGTACACCGCTTCAGCTTTCTCCATGCCGCTTCGGCGGGTATTGGGCTTCCTCTTTGCGGTGCGTGAACAGGTCGAGATCGTGCCGCACACCAACCACCCGGCTCTGCCGGGGAGTCTGCAGTACCGCCTGCGCATCCGCGATCGCTTCTGGAACTGGCTGTATGCGCCGCAGGGGGATGCCGCCTACTGGGTCGCCCGTCAGGTCGGCAGGCTGCAGCAGGGACGCATCCAGATCTATCTCCTCTACTCGTTCGTTACCCTGATTGTGCTTCTGGTGTTTTTGGGATGAGCCTGCATCCGTTCGGCATAGAATTGCTGCAGTTCGTGTTGTTGCTCGGGCTGGCGCCCGCCTTTGCCGGCTGGGTCAAGACCCTGAAGTGCCTGGCTCAGGGGCGTACGGCACCCGGGATTCTGCAGCCCTACCGTGATATCCGCCGGCTGTTCGGCAAGGATATCGTGCTGGCTGAAAACGCTTCCTGGATCTTCCGCTTCACCCCCTATCTGGTTTTCGGAGTCACTGCGGTGGCGGCCGGGATTATCCCGCTGATCTCGGTTGATCTGCCGTTGGCAGCCACGGCCGATGTCATCGCCCTGGTGATGCTGTTCGGGATCGTGCGCTTCTTTACCGCCCTGGCCGGCATGGATATCGGCACCGCTTTTGGCGGCATGGGTTCAAGCCGTGAGATGATGGTTGCCTCGCTGGCCGAGCCGGCCATGCTGATGGCGGTTTTTACGGTGTCGCTGGCCAGCAACTCCTCCTCCCTCACCCAGATGGTGGCAGTCATGGGGCATGCCGAGTTTGTCATCCGTCCGTCGCTGGCTTTTGCTCTGGCGGCCTTTATCATGGTCGCGCTGGCCGAGACCGGCCGTATTCCGGTTGATAATCCGGCGACGCATCTGGAGCTGACCATGGTCCATGAAGCGATGATCCTGGAATACTCGGGGCGTCATCTGGCGCTGATCGAATGGGCCGGCATGATGAAACTGACGCTGTTTTTCGCGCTCGGGATTGCCGCCTTCTCCCCCTGGGGGATTGCGTCTGACGGTGATATCGGCGCGTTGCTGCTGGCGTTCGGATCGTTGCTGCTCAAACTGGCTGTCGGGGCGCTGGTCATGGTGCTGATCGAGACCGGTCTGGCCAAGATGCGCCTCTTCCGCCTCCCGGAATATCTGGGGAGCGCCTTTCTGCTGGCGACTCTCGGCATGATTGCATTCTTCATCCTGGAGTAAGAGATGACTCACACCTTTGCAGTCCAGTTAAACAGCCTGCTTGCGGCCCTGATCCTCTTAACCGCCTTTGCCCTGCTGGCACAGCGCAAAATTCTGGGGCTGGTGCATATCTTTGCCTGGCAGGGTTTTTTTCTGGCGCTCAGCACCGCCGTCATCGGTTATGCCAGCGGTGAACATCACCTCTACATCTCCTCCCTGCTGACACTCGTGATGAAGGTCATTCTGCTCCCTTATATCCTCTACACTCTGGTACGCAAGCTGAAGGTTCACCGCGACATCGATGCGGTCGTCAATATCCCGACCACCATGCTGCTCGGGATCATGCTGGTTGTGTTCAGCTATCACCTGACCGCCCCGATCCGCGAACTCTCCAACCTGATGACCCGCTCCACCCTGGCGGTCGCCTTGGCAACGGTCATGCTCGGGATGCTGATGATGGTCACCCGCCGCCATGCGGTGACCCAGATCCTCGGCTTTCTGGCGATGGAGAACGGCCTCTTTTTCGCCGCCACCAGCGCTACCTACGGCATGCCGATGGTGGTGGAGCTGGGAGTTGCGCTCGACCTCCTCATCGCGGCCTTCATCTTCGGCATCTTCTTCTTCCATATCAGCACAACCTTCGAGAGTCTCGATGTGGAGCAGATGGCGAAGTTGAAGGAAACGGACTAACCAATGATTCTTCTCTCTCTCCTTGGCATATCGATCCTTGTGGCGCTGCTCCTGGCTTTTATCGGCGACTGGCGCTATGCGCCGGAGATCAATATCGGTGGTTCACTGCTGACCTTTTTTGTCTCGCTGGTACTGGCGCTGCAGGTCTACCGCGAGGGGGGGAGCATTGCCGGCTCAGACTACTTTTTTGTCGATTACCTGAACATTTCGCTGGTCGTCCTGACCACTTTTGTTTCCACCACGACTGCTATATTCAGCCGCCGTTACATGCTGGTCGAACGGGAGCATGGGCGGGTCGGGCATTGGCGGATGCGTTTTTATCACGCCATGTTCCAGCTCTTTATCTTTGCCATGCTGATCGCCCTGGTGACCAATAATTTCGGGGTACTCTGGATCTCGATGGAGCTGGCGACGCTGGCTACCGTCCTGCTGGTCTCACTGTACCGGACTCCTACCTCGATCGAGGCGGCCTGGAAGTATTTCATCCTCTGCGGAGTAGGGATTGCCCAGGCGCTGTTCGGCACGGTGCTGCTTTATTTTGCCGCTGAACGGGTCGTGGGGGCGGGGGGCAACGCCCTGCTCTGGACCAATCTGAGCCAGGTCAGCGGGCAACTGGACCCGACCGTCATGCGGCTCTCTTTTGTCTTTCTGATGGTCGGTTACGGCACCAAGGCCGGTCTGGTGCCGCTCCACAACTGGCTTCCCGACGCCCACAGCGAGGGGCCGACCCCGGTTTCGGCTGTGCTCTCCGGGCTGCTCTTAAATATCGCCCTCTACGCCCTCATCCGCTGCAAGGCGTTGGTGGACGGCTCCCTCGGCAGCGGCTTTGCGGGGAACATCATGATGGGTTTCGGCCTCCTTTCCCTGCTGACAGCGGCCTTTTCGATGCTGCGTCAGAAGGACGTCAAGCGCCTCTTTGCTTATTCTTCCATCGAGCATATGGGCATTGCCACCTTTGCCTTTGGTCTCGGGGGGCCGATCGCCACCTTTGGCGGGGTACTGCATATGATCGTCCATAGTCTGGCCAAATCTGCTACCTTCTTCAGTGTCGGTCACGCCGCCCAGATGCACGGCACGCAGGAGATGGCCCAGATTCGCGGCCTGATCAGGGGAAATCCGGCGGTCGGCTGGGGGCTGTTTCTCGGGGTGATGGCGCTGGCCGGGATGCCTCCCTTCGGGATCTTCACCTCTGAATTCCTGATCCTGACCGCCACGATGAAGGACGCGCCGCTGTTGACGCCGCTGCTGCTGCTGGGGCTGGCGGTGGCTTTTGCCGCCCTGTTCCGTAAGGTTCAGCCGATGGTGACTGGGCTGATTCCTGCCGGACAAAAACAGCTGACAGCCGCCAACATCCCGGTTTTCCTCCATCTGGCGCTGGTGCTGCTGCTGGGGATCTATCTCCCCGGCTTTCTGGCGAACTGGTTTCATCTGGCGGTGGAGATATTGAAATGACCGCTGTCTTGAACTCGCTCAGCGATATAATTCTTAAACACTTCGGCTCCTCGGCAGTTCTCTGCAGCGGCACGTCTCCGTCACACATCCCGCAGATACTCGTGCCGCAGGAGCAGTTCGCGGATGTCGGCTGGTTGATGAAGGAGGCCGGGGCCCGTCTGGCGGCCGAGTGGGGTGTTGACGAAACCCTTCTCGGCCGGCAGTTTGCCGTGCTCGCCTGTTTTGCGCGGGGTTCTGAATACCTGTTGCTGCGCTGCACTATTCCTCTTGATAATCCGACCTATCCGAGCCTGTCAAAAAAACATACCCCGGCCTTCCGTTTTGAGCGCCAGATCATGAGCCTGATGGGGCTGTTCCCGACCGGTCATATCCACTCCGACCTGCGTCCCTGGATCAAACATGAGGATTGGCCTCCTGAAGCGTGGCCGCTGAGAAAGTCTTTTGACGCAGCCCAACGAATGCCGCGCGTGGAAGGAGAGTATCAGTGGGTGCGGGTTGAAGGGGAGGGGGTTTACGAAATTCCGGTCGGCCCGGTGCATGCCGGGATCATCGAGCCGGGACATTTCCGTTTTCACGCGATGGGAGAAGATATCCTCAATCTGGAGGAGCGGTTGGGCTACACTCACAAGGGGATCGAAAAGCGCTTTGAACAGCTGTCCTGGAGTGAGGGGGCACGGTTGGCGGGAAGAGTTTCAGGCGATTCAACCGTGGCTCATGCCCTCACCTATTGCCGGGCGCTTGAGGCGCTCTCGGGGACGACCGTGCCCTCCCGTGCCGCCTGGCTGCGGGCGATCATGCTGGAACGGGAGCGGATTGCCAACCACCTGGGGGATATCGGCGCCATCGCGAATGATGTCGGTTTTGCCTTCTTTCTGGATCAATTCATGCGGCTCAAAGAGCATCTCCTGCGGGTCAATCGGCAGCTGTTCGGACACCGCTATCTTATGGACCGGATCGTGCCGGGAGGTGTCGCTGCCGATCTGGCCGCTGACGCCCCTGCCGTTTTTGAGCAGGAGTTAACCGGTCTGCTGGAAGAATTCGAGCGGCTGGTGACGATCTATGACCTTAATACGTCACTCGATGATCGCCTGCGCAGCACCGGTCTGCTGACTGCGGAGACCGCCCGCGAGCTCGGCACCGTCGGCTACGTTGCCCGTGCCAGCGGCCAAGGCCAGGACTGCCGCCTCCAGGCGCCATTCACCCCCTATGACCGGATTCCTCCCCGCATGATCGTGCTCAACACCTGCGATGTCCACGCCCGCGCCTGGGTGCGGGTCGAGGAGGTTCGCGACTCAATCCGGCTGATTCGCGAGCTGCTGGCGAATCAGCCGGCAGGCGAAACGCTGACGCAGTTGGTGGAGGTCCCGCCTGATCGGAGCAGTCTGGCCGTTGTGGAGGGGTGGCGCGGGGAGATTGTCTACTGGCTGCAGTCCGGTCTGCAGGGACAGATCAACCGTTGTGCGATCCGCGACCCCTCCAGCGTCAACTGGCTGGCGCTGGAACAGGCGGTTCATGACAATATCGTCCCTGATTTTCCTGTCTGCAACAAGAGTTTTAACCAGTCATATTCGGGTAATGATTTGTAACGGCGAAGCTGACGGAAAGAGATTAATTCTACTTTGTCAGATTACGTCACGTAGTGACAAAAATGATGGTAGCCCGGCGTTTTAACGCCGGGATCGATGGTGAATCTTCTTTTCGTCACGTACGTGACGATTGAATATGCGCTATTCCATACCGGGGAATGAATTCCCCGGCTACCTTTCATTCAGTCCCTACGGGACGAAACGGTAATGTGACAAAGTAGAATTAAGGTGTTCCGATCTGATCTTTGCGGAATTCGGCAATGTGATTTGGAAAAAGTGGATGCGGAAAGAACTGGAACCGGAGGTAATTTCCCCTCTCCTGGCTGATCTCATTCGGATGCGGTTACGAGCCGTGCCGACCGCCGTTCTTGCCGACAAGGCAGTTTCTTGTTTTTAAAACGAGTTTACAGTGCTAATGCTTTTTCATGTTCACAAACTAAATGTTCCATTTGGATAGATCACCGGTTCATGCGCGCGCGTGAACCGGTGAATAACGAGTTGGACTGATGAAAGGATGCACCTTGAACAGTATTATTGAAGCCAACCTTGCATCAGCATACGAAGAAGTCATGTGGCTTGCGATGCGAAAAAACATAACCCCTGCTGATGCAAGATCTTGGTACACACACGTCATAGCAAAAAAAATGGGAAACAAATTTAGGAGATTTTCTGGCAAAATTTCAAAACTTGCTGTTGGTGTAGAAGACACCTCGACACTCCGCCTTGAGCATTTTAAACGTATTCAAACTACCTTAACTCAGCTTGTAGATAGGCATTTGAAGATGGGAAAACAAGATGCCGAAGAATTTATCAGAGTTGTCCTTGATTGTGAGCAAGTTCACATTGTTACTATTAGAGAAAACTATGATGCGATGATGGCACATGGTGATTATCAAACGGCAAATATTGAACTTGTTGAATGGGCGAATATTCCGCCGGACATACAACGTTCCATTTGGATTAACAAGCTACGTGGTAAGGTAATGAATGACCGTGAATATGCACCAATAGGTAAAAAATGAGCGAACTGATAAACTTGGCATAGGGAATGAAAAAGAAGCTCTCAATCAAATTTTAGAAGTACGACCTGATGCAATTCCCAATAATTACGTTGTCCAAATAGGCGATAGCTTGCTTAAACGCAACGGTGCTCTAAGATCATGTCTTAATGAATTATACGATGGGATTATGAGAACTTGGATTAACCAAGAATAGCAATTCCAACCAGGCAGAAGCACCGGCCAAAAACTGTCGGTGTTCTCCCGAACCGTTAAACCGATAATTGAAAACCGAATTACAACCCGGACATTAGCGGTGCGGGCATTTCAGCAAAGAGAGGAAACAAAATGGATCACGTACAAATTGACTCCCCCGTAAAACTTGAGAATGACAGTAAAGCCAGAGTTGCATTCGACCTCATGGAAAAAATTGCTCTGAAAACCGCTGACGACAACCAGAAAAAGAGCAAGGAATATTGGCTCAGTCTCTATCGACAGTGCTACAAGGCTGCTGACGGGGCTCTCCTGAAATATATTCTTCAAGAAGACTAGCCCCCTTGACAGCTTCTTCCGCAGTATCAGACTTTGAAAGCTCGAGTTTGATGCATTCGAGACGTAAATCTTGAGGGTTCATTTGCGTTTTCTCCTTTGAGGTTTGTATCCCCTCCGAGAGGAAGGGAGAGGTTTAACCAGACCGTTGGCCAGATTTTATAGGAGTGCGATTGAACAATGGATATAAAAACTGCAATCACATTAGTTAAACAACGCTATTTAGTACCGACAGTAGTTGTCATCATAAGTCTTTCCGGTGGTATGGCCTATGTCTGGAGCGAATATAAGGAGCTCTTAAAACAAAGAGTTCAACTCATTGCGGAACAGAAGAAATACACTGATGAAAAATCGGCTTCAGAGAAACATTATTCCGATGCTGCAATTATGCTACTAGAGCGGAAGGCAGAGTTAGATAAGCGAGAATTCGTGCTACAACAACTCGAAAAGGAAAACCAAAATCGGTCAACGACACTTCAGCAGAGGGCGGTTGCGTATAGTGATGCTTATAACAAATTGCATCAGGCGCAGACTAACGTAAGTCGCGATCAGCGTGTCAAGGAAGCAGAAGAAAAAATACAGAGGTTGATGTCTGAATTTTCAGCGATGGGTGTAAACCTAAACGACCCGGTGAGATGTAATGATATTGAGGGGTTGGCAAAACACAATTCAGCAAAAACTAAATATTCAGAAATATACACCGTAGCGGAAGCCTATGGATTAAAGGAGCAGTTCAATAATTTCCTTTTCCATAATGGGCAAAGCAGGTTTTCCCCGTGCCAAAAATAGCTAGAACGTCTTCGGAGAAGGAAACTGACGGAGCAACAAGGAAGAGTCGAAAAGACGAGGAAAGGGAGTATGAGGGATCAAGTCTCAACTCTATACAAGCATGATCCCAACAAGACAGTTGGACACCGCCAGCCCGAAAAGACTGGGCTTGCGGGTCAACTGCCGAACCGTTGAACATGAAAAATGGCGAATAATAATTTTTCCCCTGCAATAAATTTCAAATTCGTATAAATTGAGCAGATTGAAAGACAAAGGAGAACGCTATGAAGCTCAATTCACTGTATATTGACAATTTCAGAGCTTTTGAGGATTTTGAAGTTAACAAAATTGGGCGACTGAATTTGATTGTTGGAAAAAACAACTCTGGAAAAAGCTCTGTTTTAGAGGCACTCAGGATTTATGCAGGTAATGCTGATCGTGCATTATTGAATGAAGTTGCGTCAGGACATGATGAGAAGTGTCGTCTAGGCGAACCCAACCAAAATGAAGATTTTCAGGACTTGCCCTATGAACACTTTTTTACTGGACGCGTTTTTCCCGAAGACAATAAGGGTGCAATTGTTATTGGTGAAACAAAAAAATCTCCATCTTTGCTAAAAATAAATCACTCTTTTTTTATTGAGTATGAAGAAGAGGTTACTGGCGAAGATGGTGAATCATACGTTCGGCCGAGAAGAAAGATTATTTCAAAATCAAAAGAAGCTCTTGGAGTAGATCAAGAAGTTAAGCAAGCCATTGCAGTGACTAAAAACAACTTCACTCGGTTGTACGATTTATCCAGAAACTTGATAACTCGGAGAACAATAGAGTCTAACGATACAATACCTTGTGCATACATTCCGACTCAGTTTATTTCAATTGATGAATTGGCAAGCATTTGGGATAAAGTTCTGTTTACTGAATATGAACAAACAGTTATCAAGGGACTACAGATTGTTTCTCCTGAGTGTGAAAATATTGCTTTTGTGAAGAGTGATTCAAAAAACTCGATTAGTCCTAGAGAGATACGAAGAACCGCCAAGATTAAAATGAAGGATTCTAGTCGAGCCTTGCCATTGAATAGCATGGGAGATGGTATGTTGCGAATTTTGCAACTTATTTTGAAAATAGTGCCGGCAAAAGGTGGTTTCTTACTGATTGACGAGTTTGAAAATGGGTTGCACTTCAGCGTTCAAGAACAAATTTGGTCCTTATTGTTTGAGCTTGCTGTGAAGCTAGATATCCAGGTTTTTGCAACAACACACAGTTGGGACTGCGTAGAAAGCTTCGCTAAGGTTGCACATGAAAAATCAAATGCTGATGCTGTATTGTTTCGAGTAGGGCGTAGTGTACTCAAAAGTGATAAAGGCAAAATAATTGCTACTCTTTTCGATGATAAAAAACTGGCCAACATAACTCAGTCAGATGTGGAGGTCAGATAACAGATGAAGGATAAAATATTACTTGTTGAGGGTGAAGCCGACAAATGTCTCTTTTCTGCCATTTGTTGTGAAGAGAGATTAGGTGTAAATGTGAAAGTCGGCAGTCCCTTCGAGTTCGGTGGAGATGGGAGTGGCAAGGGTAACGCTCTTAAACTGTTACCTACTCTCCTTGAGCAAATGCGTGATGGCCAGATCAAGCGACTAGCAATGGTGATTGACGCCGACTTTAAGGAAGCGGATGGTTTAGGATTCCATGAGACTTTAAAAAAGGTGGCCGTGATTCTCAAGGATCATGGTTACAAAGTAAGTACAACATTAAAATCCCGATCTGGTGGATATAGTATCAAACATTCAGATGGGTTGGCTGACTTTGGTTTATGGATAATGCCGAATAACGCATCAGATGGACTATTAGAAGACTTCATAAAGAATTCTATATCAGCTAATCAGAAGGGTTTGCTCAAGACAGCTGTGGAGGTGGTAGGAACATTGAAAACGCCACTATTTAAACCTATTCATCGAAGTAAGGCAGATGTATCAACCTGGATGGCATGGCAAAAAGTTCCTGGGCAGGCATTACATGCGGTTGTAGGAGGAAAATTAGTTGATTTCACTTCTGGAGAAGCGAAACAGTTAATGGATTGGCTACATGGGATTTATGCCTAATTGTCCTGATTTTGAGAGTTCTCGGCGAAGCAATTAATTCAAGGCAACATGAAACTAACAAAACGGCGTGAAGTCTTTTATTACAAGGCTTCACGCCGTTTTACAATGAGCCACCTATGCATTTGTCAAAACTTTGCAAATCAACGGCGAGAACGTCGAATATTCAACCAACGGCAGCACCGGTCGCGGGAAAAAGCCCCCGCAGAGCCGGTGTGCCTTTCCACGTTAGGCAAACCGAAAACCCATAAAAGGAGAAATCGGCATGAGTTTAAATCCAATCGTGGCGCTGTCTGAGCAATTCCAGAAACTCATCAACGAGCATGGTTCAGCCGCCATACTTCGAGACCATCTTGCGTTGTTCAAAGACCAAGTTTTGATGCTTGAGAAGGAGAACTTGCGCCTTATTAACGAGAGCGGAGTTTACAAGATCGGTGAAGAGAAACTTAAATCTGACAGAGAGCATTTGCAAAAAGAGAACGAGAAACTGAGGAGCAAAATACAGGAAAGCGAACAATCTGCCGAACATGGAAACCTCCTTGATAAAGAAAAAATTAAAATCCTAACAATATTAGCGAAGCAAGACTGGACAGTTGCAGAACATATTTCACGGTCTACTGGTATCAATATCCAAGTTGTTCAATTTCACCTTGACGAACTTTTAAATAATAAAATGGTATCTGCTTCATACAGTTACGTTGATGATTCAGAGTGGTCATTGGATCATGAAGGCAGACGTTACTTGATAAAGAATGGTCTCATATCTTAGAAACGGAATGCCTAACCACGTAAATGCACCGGCCTAAAACCGCCGGTGATTTCCGGCCCCCGTTGGATGACAGGAAGGAAATTGATGAATAAGGACAGTAATGATTACACTATTCCTATGGACAGATTCAACAACACGATTTATTTGCTAAGCCGTGTAGCTGAGGCAGATTTACCAGCAGTAGGTTCAATGAAGTCAACATTGTCATTTTTGTACCTGCACGAGGGACCGGTAAATCTACCAAGAGAACGTTTGAAGGCATCCGAGCCATTTCTTGAGCCGAGAGAACTCGTTATCGTTCGTTGGTTGCAGACACGGACAAATGGAAACCTGCGCTCTAAATATGGTGCAAAGGCA
The DNA here is from genome assembly GCA_028683435.1 of Desulfuromonadaceae bacterium. Lineage (GTDB taxonomy): Bacteria > Desulfobacterota > Desulfuromonadia > Geobacterales > Pseudopelobacteraceae > JACRCG01. The sequence continues at coordinate 24,399 of JAQUIG010000048.1, forward strand.
CTTCTTGCGGCACGCAACGCCAACTACAGATGTGTAACTTGCGGATTTTCAGACGTACGTGCACTTCACCTTGATCATATCGACGGGCACACTATTGATACCGACTTTGCATGTCTCTGTGCTAATTGCCACAACATTAAATCACGTAAAATGGATTGGTCCGGAGACAAGAAGTATTGAGAAAATATACTAGCTAGTCTTTTTTCTAAGAACAAATTGAGGTGTGCACATGAAAACTGCAGAGCGTACTAAAACTAAAGGCGGTCGTGAAATTAAGCGGAACTGTGGGTCTGTAATTGACGTAATTTTAACGTCATTAGAATCTAGATTAAGCATAGACCAAACTGTCGAGATGTGTATTCCGTTATATCAAAGAAACCACCATGACAAGGTAGACCAATCTGACTTCAATGAATGGGTCACTGGAAGAGTTATTAAACAAATCAACTGGGCTAATAAAAACATATACTGATAAATTCCTAACGGAGAACGAGAATCACTCTCCATTCCCCATTTAACAAAGAACATAAAACTAATTTCCAACAAGGCTTACGACCCGCCCAAAAAAAACTGGCGGGTCAAAGCCATGCCTTTGAACCGAACTAAACCAAACCGAGAGAAACCGGGGCTTGGCGCGGCAGAAGCTGGCTGAAGTGGCTGCATCGGCGCAAAGTCGCGGAGCAGAAATCTGGAGTGGTGGCATTTTGTGGCGTTGGCGGCGGGACGGGAAAAAGAGTAGCTTGGTGCCGCAATCATGCCGGAGAAGGAAACTGGCGGAGCCGTAAAAAAATGCGGAAAAGGCCGCAAAAAGCCAGAAACGAAAGTATCACTGAATCCGCACTGCACATTACCCGAGAGAGAAATCAAATTGACAAGACACCTAAAAAAGGTATAAATAATTATTATGAACTGGACGGTTAAAATCCATATAAAAGCCGAAAAGCAAGTTGCGAGCCTGTCTCGCAAGGTTGCTGAGAAACTACAGTTCTTGATTGCAGACATTGTATTAAATGGGCCGGTACGTGGCACTTG
>JAQUIG010000082.1 GCA_028683435.1 Desulfuromonadaceae bacterium
CAGCGCGTGGGCGGTCAGGGCGATCACCGGCTGACAGCGTGCGCTCCCAACCTCTTTCAGACGTATTTCACGCAGGGCATCCTCGCCATTCATGACCGGCATCTGAATATCCATCAGCACGAGATCGAAATACCCCTGTTCCAGCTCGGTAAGACATTCCCTCCCATTTTCCACCACAACCACTTCATGCCCCATTTTACCGAGCAGCGCTACCCCGAGTGTGATGTTGATCGGGTTATCCTCTACCAGCAGAATCTTTAACGGGGGACCGTTCCATCCAACTATTGATTGACATGAAACCTCCTCAGCGATGTCACTCACCTGAGGGAATGTGAATGGCAGAGTCACCTTGAAACAGCTTCCCGCGCCCAACGTGCTTTCAACAGAGATGCTCCCCCCCATCAACTCAGCCAGGCGACGACTGATGGCAAGACCCAGACCGGTGCCGCCAAACTGACGCGTGGTGGAACTATCCTCCTGAACAAACGGCTTGAAAATCTCGTCAATGGCATCTGCAGAGATACCGATGCCGGTATCAGCCACGCTAATCTGCACCAGCACAACAGCGTAATGCTGTTCGAGAAGCTGTGCCGAGATGGTTATACCGCCGTGGCTTGTAAACTTGACGGCGTTTCCAAGCAGATTGAGGATAATCTGTTTGACCCGAAACGAGTCTCCCTTCAAGACAGAGGGAATATCCCCTGCTAAATCCACCTCCAGGGAGAGCCCCTTTTCATAAATGGCAGACTTTTGCGTCATAACAATATCGTTAATGGAGTGCTGCAGACTGAATTCAACCAGTTCTATCTTTGTCTTACCGGCTTCGATTTTTGACAGGTCCAGAATATCGTTGATCAGAGACAGCAGGTTTTTACCCGAGAGCTTGAGCGCGTCAACAAACTCACGCTGTTCCTGTGTCAAATCGGTAAACTCCAACAACTGGGTCATGCCGATAACACCGTTCATAGGGGTGCGAATTTCGTGGCTCATGTTGGCAAGAAACTCGGATTTGGCACGGTTGGCTGACTCCGCCTGTTCCTTGGATACTTTCAACTCCTCTTTCTGCTGCTTACTCTCGGTGATGTCGCGATTCGTGGCACGCCTCCCCAGATAAGCGCCATCACGCCCATACACGCACTGGCACGCGTGCGCGAGCCAGCGGACATCACCACCACGGGTTATAATACGAAACTCCTGTTCATGCGGCGACGTTGTTTTCATCGTGACGCTATCCAGATGATAATCACACTGATCCCGGTCTTCCGGATGGGTGATTTCAACAAGCAGGGCAGCATTGTCAATAAATTCGTCAGCCCGGTATCCGGTAATGCGCTGGCATGCCGGAGAGCAGTAGATCAAACCCCGATCCGGGCCTATCCAGTACTCCCAGTCATAGGTGTAATCCGCAACCGTACGATACTTCTCTTCGCTGGCCAGCAGTGCGATCTCGACCAGCTTCCGTTCCGTAATATCCTGCACCGTACCGGTAGCGGATAACAGCTGACCGTCATTCCACTCGAACTGAGCCAGCTCCCTGACCCACAACGTCTTCCCGTTTACGACGATGCGATGCTCGATATCATAGGGGGCACCTCCCATTGCCTCATTCCAGGTGGTGAGCACCACCTCCCGGTCATCAGGATGGATGGCGGCAAAAAAACTTTCCAGATTGATTTTCTCCTGCTGCGGGATGCCGAACATCCGGTATGTTTCCGTTGACCATTCAAGCCGGTTCTCAGGAATATGAAAATACCAGCTGCCAACTTGCGCAATGGCCTGCGCGAGATTGAGGTTTTCCTCGCTGCGGCACAAGGCCTCTTCCATCATCTTGCGTTCGGTGATATCGCGTGCCACATGGATTGATCCTATCACGTTGCCATCGACATCGTGAAACGGCGTCACAGTTACCATCAGGTGTTTACCAAGAAGCGGTTCATAAACTTCCTCCTGGTGTTCCACCCCGTCAAGCAGCAAAAGTGAATGGGGGCAATAACCGGGTGGGGCATCCAGTCCGTGGACGACCTTATAGCACGGCGTCCCTAACTGACAGCCATCACGGTGACCGTCCATGGCGTTCAACATTGCCCGGTTGGCGTGCAGAATATTGTGGTTCAAGTCAAGAATGGTAATGATATCCGGAATACTGTTAAAGGTGCGCTCCCATTGATCCCGTGACACTTCCAGCTCATGGGTGCGATCTTTTACCCGCTGTTCCAGGTCGACATTCATCTGCTGCAGTTCATCATGCGATCGCCGTATCGTATCGCCCATCAAGCGGACATTATCTGTCAGCCCCTGTATTTCGACGGTTGTCGGCAACGGCCACTCAATGGTTTCTCCGGCTGCTATCTGCGCCGGCAGCTGACGGGTCATTCTCTCAAAATCCGAGACTATCGTGGCGAGTTTCGCCGAAAACATCCGTGAGAAATAGACGAGAACCACCAGCAAACACCCTATTGCCGCCAAAGAGAGGGATGTCTGATATCCGATGTCAGTCAATGTCGGCTTGAGCGAAGCTTCAACAACGAGCCTCCACTCCGGGTTGACCTCAAGCGGCACCTCCTTCACGTAAAAAGACGCCATCCAGCGTTTGGCAGCGCCGACTCCGGGCTGAGGATCCGGTATCCACTGGTAGACGCCGTCGGCTAACGGCTTCATCGTACCATCCTTAGGCAGAGCAAAGGGATCGAGCGGCTTAAGCGTTGGCCGGGTACTGACGATAGTCCGCCCCCCCTTATCCACGAGCGTCACATGCATTGCGTATGCTTGAACAGAACGTTGCAGGAGTTCTTTCAGGGCAGAGAATTCTACGACACCAAGAGCCGCCCCCTGATAACGCGTTGCCGCAACTATCGGCGCCACCAGAATCAGCCGCGGTCCGGGAGTGCCGATTTTGCCGGAAAACAATTGGGTTACCAGGGGAAACGGTGCGGTTTTCGCAGCGGCGATATAGGGACGGTCGGAAAGATCGAGCCCTATGGTAGATTCACCGGCTTCATTGACCGGCGGCGAAAACGCCCTGGTTACAGCGTGGTTGTCAACAATCCCCAGGCGCATGAATTCCGGCATGACAGAGTGCATGTACTCCAGTTTTTTCTGCAGGCGACCGGGAGATACCTGCTCGGAGTTAGTGCTGGTCGCTGCCAGATAACGGATAATTTCCTGATTGCGCTGAAACCAGAGCGAAACGGCTTGCTCTGCCGTCTGAGCTACGACAGAGGTGTTGACCCGGTGATGGGCAAGTTGTGCCGCAAGGGTATGCCGTATATCCACGTACAGAAACAAAAAGGACGGAAGCAACACAAAGATTGAAATTGTGACAAAAATGAGTTGGCGCAAGCTTGGCAGCTCCCCATGCAGCCGGTTCCTATAGGAGTAACCGATATACAGGGCGCTGGCCACCAGGGTATTGGCTACGCCGTTAATACCCTCTTTAAGAGCAATTAAAATGGCTGAAGAGTACGAAAAACCCATGATATACTGGTGGAACAGCATTACCAGGAGGAGCCCACCGGTGAACCAGAAGGTGAGATTGGCGACGACAATGTTCCAGCCCCGCTTCCGATACAGCAGGCCGGTGCAGAGAGCCTCGGCGGTGAAGATGACAATTGCCCAGGGATGATTCCAGTGGAACCAGGTGCTGCTCGCCGCAACAATTGCCGCCGTCACGCCGCTCATCAGGCCAAAGCGCATGAGGACAAACATCGTGAGGATTGAGCCGAAAAGGAAATCCACACTAAAGTTGAGTTCCAGCTTGAACCAGTTGAGTACAAAACCGGCCACCCCGAAAAGAAGGCCTACTGCCAGGTCATTGAGCAATCGCCCCTGTTGATTTCCACGTAGTTTTTGTGGTACTGGCTCCATCATGCCCCCGTATTATAGTAGCTGGCGAATGTGCGCACCCTGTCCCGCCAACCTCTCCATCTCAAACGACTCTAAAACAGAGCCTGTTATGAAGCGGCCGCATGCGTGATTCATCCCATTGTCCGCGTAATCTCATCAACCAGTTCCTCTATTATCAGCGGCTTGGGGACATATCCATCAAAACCCTCGGCAAGAAACCGTTTCTTCTCCCCGTCCAGCACGTGGGCCGTCAAGGCAATGACCGCTTGATGGCGTGCTGTCCCCTGCTCTCTCCTGCGAATTTCACGCAGCGCCTCTTCGCCGTTCATGACAGGCATCTGAATATCCATCAGCACGAGATCGTATCGCCCCTGCTCCAGCGCTGCAAGGCATTCACAGCCGTTTTCCACCACGACAACGTCATGCCCCAGCTTCTTAAGCAGTGATACGCCAAACCTGGTGTTGATCGGATTGTCCTCGACGAGCAGCACCCGCAACGATGCGCTTTTACCGACTGGTAATGCTTTCAGGGTAGATTCCTCCGCCAAGTCGACTTTTTGAAGGAGGCAAAACGGAAGAGTCACCGTGAAACAGCTGCCTGCTCCCAATGTGCTTTCAACGGCAATAGCCCCTCCCATCAGCTCCGCCAGGCGGCGACTGATCGTCAGGCCGAGACCGGTACCGCCATACTGACGGGTTGTGGAACTGTCCTCCTGCGTGAACGGCATGAAGATCCTGTCTCGTGCCTCGGGAGTGATGCCGATGCCGCTGTCGCGCACCGCCACCTGAACAAGGACTGAATCACCATGCTGTTCAAGCAGGTTGCCTGATATGGTGACCCCGCCCTGCTTCGTAAACTTGAGGGCGTTACCCAGCAGATTGGTAAGAATCTGCTTGACCCTCAACTCATCTCCCACAAGGATGGCCGGGATGTTTTCGGCCAGCTCCACCTTGATGGCAAGCCCTGCCTCCTGTGCAGTAAACGCCTGCATGGTTACAATGTGCTTAATGCATTGACTCAGGCTGAATTCAGCAGGATCCAGCGTTACTTTTCCTGCCTCGATCTTTGAGAGGTCAAGAATATCGTTGATCAGGGTCAGAAGATTTTTACCTGAAAGCTTGAGAGCCTTCACATATTCCTGCTGTTCTGCCGACAGATCAGTAACTTCCAAAAGTTGGGTCATGCCAAGGACACCGTTCATAGGGGTTCTGAGTTCATGGCTCATATTGGACAGAAACTGGCTCTTTGCCGTGCTGGCGGATTCCGCTGCAATTTTGGCAAGGAGTAATTGCACCTCCGCCTGTTTACGCTCGGTGATGTCACGGGACACACCAATCATGCCGGTCCTAACACCTTCGTCATTGAGTAACGGCACCTTTGTACTCTCAAACAACACCGGAGTGCCGTCCGACTGCGTCACCGTAATTTCATAGGAGACCGGCCGGTCAGCCGCCATCGCCTCTTGATCTTTCCGGCGCACGAATTCTGCCAGCTCCCGGTCTGCAAGCAGCTCAAGATCAGTATGCCCGATGATCTCTTCCCGTGGGCGGCCCATAAATATTGCGGCATAGCGTTCATTACACCCAAGATAGCATCCGGCCGTATCCTTGTAGAAGATCATATCGGGGATGGTATCCATCAGTGTATGCAAAAAATTACGCTGGTTTTCGAGATGTTGTTCCCGCCCATCCCGCTGCTTGATCAACTCTTCAATGGTTGCGGCCATTTCATTGAAGGCCGAAATACAGGTATCAAGCTCATGAACCTGGCAGGGCATGGCGCGGGTATGGTATTCACCGTTGCCGAAACGTTCGGCGGCACTGCCCAGCAGACGAAGCGGTCTCAGGGCGCGCCGGATCGTCGGAGCTATCAGGGCGGTGAAAACCAATAATCCACCCAGCAGAAAGCTCAGCTGAACCTGAAGGGAATGCCACAGCATCTCGATCTCTAACTGGGGCGAATGAATCATCGTCAGTTCACCGTACGAACGGCCGCCGACCTCCAGTGCCGAGCGTTCGGTGCGCACCGGAATATTAGTGAGTGCAGTAAACCAGGCCGGTACGGTCGTGATCGGCAGTGAATCGACAGCCTCTACAACCTTGCCGACCGGATCAACCCAGCGGATATGGTAGATGTGCTGACGTTTCACATGGGTGCGGAATATCTCCTCAACT
>JAQUIG010000049.1 GCA_028683435.1 Desulfuromonadaceae bacterium
AGTCTGAGTTCGATATGCAGCTCCTGTCGGTTGAGTATGCAACCGTACTTAAAGAAATCAAGCGCGCTGTTGAGATTATTAAAATGGGGGACCTTGAAGAGGTCTCCATTACTACTACCCGTACCTGTCTCGTTGTCAGGGTTTTAAATGATGATCTTTTCGCCGCCCTTATAATGAGTCGTGATGGAAATATTGGCAAGGGGCGCTATATGCTCAAACTTAAATCATTTGAAATGCTGCGAGAACTTTCATGACTATGAAATTCCTTGTACTGCACGGTCCCAATCTGAATCTTCTCGGGAAACGTGAACCCTCGATATACGGTAGTCAGACACTCGCGGACATTGATGTTTCATTGGTGAAGCTGTCTGCAGATCTGGGGTGTGAGCTCTCATTTTTCCAGTCCAACAGTGAAGGTGAACTGATCGATGCGATCCACACCGCTGCAGATGGTTGCCACGGCATACTGATCAATCCGGCCGCATATACACACACCAGCATCGCACTCCATGATGCCCTGTTGGCTGTGGGGCTTCCATGTGTTGAGGTGCATCTCTCCAATATTCACCGCCGTGAAACGTTCAGGCATACCAGCATGGTCGCTCCGGTTGCAATTGGCCAGATTTGCGGATTCGGCCTGGACAGCTATCTGCTCGGCTTGCAGGCATTATTTAATCACGTTAAAAATAAATAAATATCCATACTTTCATCTCACCTGTTTACGGCGTTACGTAAAAACAGTTTGTAGTCAGGGTTTCATTTATGCTAAAAAACAGGCGATCTCGTCTCACATCGTTCTTTAAAGAATATTCGCTTAACGCCCTGTTGTTCACAGATCTCAGAAATATCCGTTATCTGTGCGGCTTCAGCGGCAGCGAAGGTGCCCTGCTGGTTTCGCAGGATCATGCATGGTTTTTGTGTGATTCACGTTATACCGCGCAAGCCGCTGAAGAAGTACAGGGTGCCGAAATCAGGGAATGCGCCGCGATTCGCATTGACACAGTATCCGCTTTAGCACACGAATGTGGATTTGATCGGATCGGGTTTGAAGCGGCTCACACGACTGTCAGCGCCTTTAGGCGGATGAGTGAGAAGTTGAGCGGGATTGAACTGGTTGAAGTTGACTCCAGGCTTGATGAGATTCGTATCTGTAAAGACCTCGTTGAAATTGAGCAACTCAGCTCTGTTGCCGCGCTTTCTTCTTCGGCTCTTAACGCAGTTCTAGCAAATATTAAGCCTGGTGTGCGAGAAATAGATATCGCTGTAGCGCTTGAATTTGAGATGCGCCGCCGTGGTGCAGAGGGCAGGGCTTTCGATTTTATTGTCGCATCCGGGGAGCGGGGCGCCATGCCTCACGGCAGGGCAAGCGACAAGGTTATTCGGTCCGGTGAGCTTGTAACGATCGATTTTGGCGCGTTAAAAGACGGTTATCATTCTGATGAAACGGTCACGGTCGCCTGCGGAAACCCGGAAATCCGAGCGCAGGAGATACACTCAATAGTCAGGACTGCCCATGATCTTGCTATGGAGGCGGTCAGGCCGGGCATTAGCTGCAGGGATCTGGATGAGGTTGCACGCTCATACATTCGCAACAAAGGTTTTGGTGAATATTTCGGGCACGGATTGGGACATGGCGTGGGGCTTGAAATACATGAATTGCCGACGCTTTCTCCACGCAGTACTGCAGTGCTGGAAGAGGGGATGGTTATAACGGTTGAGCCCGGCATTTATATCCCGGGCTTCGGGGGTGTCAGGATTGAGGACACCGTGGTAGTAACCGGTGACGGCTGCCGTGTTCTTACCAGCGTGGATAAGCAATTGCTGGTCCTTTAGTAACTTATAAATTATTTTAGCGCTTTTACGGCAGGAAATGATGTAGCTGACCAATTATCCAGTTTGTTAGGGGTAAAATAGTAACAAAAACAGTTGTACCAATATCAGACTGACTGCAAAAGGAGATTCATAAAAATGGATATCAAAGACCTGAAACTACTGATAAAACTTGTCACAGAAACAGACATTACTGAATTCGAAATGGATAATTCGGACGAGAAGATTATCATCAAGCGTGGCCAAAAAACTGAATATGTTACGGTTGCCGCCCCTGCCGCCCAGCAGTACGCACTCCCCGGCTATCAGTCGGCCCCGGCGGTGGCACCTGCCGCAGCCGTTTCTGCAGTGACTGCTGCCGAAGTGGGTGATACGGTAGATTCACCGATCGTCGGTACATTTTACGCGGCCCCTGGTCCAGAAGCTGATCCCTACGTTAGCGTTGGTCAGATTGTAGAAAAGGGACAGGTACTCTGTATTGTAGAGGCAATGAAATTGATGAACGAGATTGAGGCCGAGTGCAAATGCAAGATCTTAAAAGTTTGCAAAGACAACGCCCAGGCGGTAGAATTCGGTGATCCACTGTTTGTAATCCAGAAACTTTAATTTCAATCCAAAGCGGGGTTCGCCTTCATGTTTCATAAAGTACTTATTGCCAATCGCGGTGAGATTGCCGTCAGGATTATCAGGGCTTGCAAAGAGCTGGGCATCAAGACGGTGGCGGTATATTCCAAGGCTGACATCCACTCTCTGCATGTCAAGCTTGCCGACGAGAGTGTCTGCATCGGTCCTGCCCCCAGTGCCCAGAGTTACCTCAATATCAATGCCATCATCAGTGCCGCTGAATTGACCGATGCCGAGGCGATTCATCCCGGCTACGGTTTTTTGTCTGAAAACGCAAATTTTGCCGAGATATGTGAAAAGTGCGGCATAGTTTTTATCGGACCGAGCGCAGAAAGTATGCGTATCATGGGGGATAAAATCAGTGCCCGTCAGGCCGTCATCAAACAAGGTGTGCCGATTCTGCCCGGTACCAAAGAGGGCGTAAAATCAGTTGAAGAAGCTGTCAAAGTTGCGAAAGAGATCGGCTTCCCGGTTATCATTAAGGCTACCGCCGGCGGCGGCGGGCGCGGGATGAAAATAGTCCATTCACAAGCAGCCCTGCCGAACGCGTTTGCAACAGCTCGTGCTGAAGCTCAATCCGGATTCGGCAATCCTGAAGTTTATATCGAACGATATTGCGAAAAACCCCGTCACGTTGAAATTCAAATACTTGGTGACAAGCATGGCAATGTGATTCATCTGGGCGAACGGGACTGTTCAATCCAGCGTCGCCACCAGAAGTTAATCGAAGAAGCACCCTCTACTGTTGTCACGCCTGAAATTCGTAAGGCTATGGGAGATGCTGCCGTCAAGGCAGCTGCCGCCGTTGGTTACAATAGCGCCGGCACGGTAGAATTTCTGGTTGATAAGCAGAATAATTTTTTCTTCATGGAGATGAATACCCGGATACAGGTTGAGCATCCGGTGACCGAAATGATTACCGGTATAGACCTTGTCCGGGAGCAGATCCGCTCAGCTGCCGGAATACCGCTGCGTTTTAAACAGGAGGATATTCAGATCAGAGGACACGCTATAGAGTGTCGCATTAATGCAGAGGATCCATTTAAATTTACCCCCTGTCCTGGTAAAATCACCGCATATCATCCACCAGGTGGCTTTGGTGTCCGTGTTGATTCTTTTGTGTATGACCAGTATAGCGTATTGCCCAATTATGATTCGCTGATCGGGAAGTTGATTGTTCACGCAGATACTCGTGAGGAGGCTATCAAGCGGATGGCACGTGCGCTTGACGAATTCCGCATTGAAGGAATTAAAACGACCATCTTTTTCCATAAACGCATCATGGCCCATAAAGATTTTATTAATGGTGATATCGACACCTCTTTCCTTGAACGAATCGTGCTGGAGTAGATACCATGGATTTTCCTGAAGAACTGAAATATTCGAAGGAACATATCTGGATCAGGATTGAAAACGGTTCGGCAGTGATTGGTATTACAGACTTTGCCCAGGACGAACTTGGGACAGTCAGCGGGGTGGAGCTGCCTGATGAAGGAGATGAAATAGAGCAGGATGATTCAATTGGATCAATTGAAGCACATAAGACTGTTGCTTCAATTTATGCACCCTTCAGCGGTACTGTCCGTAGCGTCAATCATGAAGTACTGGACAACCCGGAACTGCTCAACGATGATCCTTATGACGGCGCCTGGTTGCTTGAAGTCTCGCTGGATGACCCTGAAGAGCTGAAAAATCTCCTGTCAGCCGATGATTATGTCGACTATATCGAAAACAGAGATTAAGTGATGTCTAAACGATGGTATATGGGCGTGGTCATACAGTGACCTCGCCCTGTTTTATTTGAAAGGAATCCAAGACGTGCGATTGTCGATATTGTTGTCACTTTCAATACTTATTTTTCCGGCTGCGGCATATTCAGCTGAAGTTTCGCTTGCACTGACCCTTAGTGAGGCTATTCGCATGGCTGTTGAGAAGAATCTGGACGTACGGGCGGAACTTTACAATCCGGCCCAGTACGAGGCTGAAATTAACCGGAACCGCGCGATTTATGATCCTCTTTTAACCCTTCAGACGGGGTATACCAATTCTACTACAGCTACGAACAGCTCAGGCAGCTTTGAATCACAGACTCTGGACCTTAATTCTTCTCTCAGCCAACTTTTCTGGACAGGAGGCACTGCCGCCATTACATTTAATAATGGGTACAATAACGGTAACGTATTCAGCAGCAACAATGTGGTCATTCCCTCAAAGAGTTGGCAGACCGGCCTGGGAGTCAGCATCAGTCAGCCGCTTTTAAAAAATGTCGGGCGGGAGGCGACCGAGATAGCGATCAACATATCCCGATTCTCAAAGTTTGCCTCACTCGAACGGTTCAATTCTCTTCTGCTTTCCACTGTGGTGCAGGTTCGCACCGAATACTATAAACTCTACAGCCTGCGTGAAGAGCGAGACGTGAAAAAAGTTTCGCTGGAACTTGCGCGGAAAATTCTTTCCGAAACTCAAGGACGCGTCAAGGCCGGTGTCCTGCCCGCTATGGAGGTTCTTAATGCTGAGTTCGGTGTTGCTACTCGAGAAAAAGAACTTATTGACTCAGAACTGGCAGTGAGTAATCAGGTTGACGTTCTGCACCTGCTTCTGCAGATGGATGCCACAGTCGGTGATCTGCAGACGGTTGATTTGCCGCCCCGCGAGCGGTTTGATGTAAGTGAAAATGAAGCGATTCAGAAGGCTTTAAATCGCCCTGATATCCGGGAACAGAAACGCAATCTGGAGCTGAACGAGCTGCTAACCAGAAACCTGAGTCAAAAGACCCGCCCCGATCTGACGTTAACGGCTTCTGCCCAACTAAATGCCCTTGATAGTGACTACCATCGGAACGTGGAACAGGTCCTTAATCATGACTACCCGGTCTGGATGGTCGGGCTTGAGTTTAAATATCCGTTGGGTAATGGTGCGGCTGAAAACGATTATCGCAGGAGCAGGCTGAAAACAGAGCAGACATCACTGCAACTCCGCAGTCTGGAAGAAACCTCTGCCAATGAAGTAAGAGCTGCTATACGCGGAATTGTAGCCGGCTATAAGCAGATTGAGGTCGCTGACCGTGGGGCAAAGTTTGCCGAAGAGCGGCTACGAGCGTTTATCCGCAAAAACGAGGTCGGCTTGGCGACTAACAAGGATGTTCTGGATGTCGAAAATGATCTGGACGTTGCAAAGAGTAATCAGATTAATGCCGTTGTCGGGTATGCAAACGCCCTGACCCGCTATTGGCAGGTTACCGGGGAGCTCCTGGAACGGGAAGGAGTTCGGGTAGTAGAAGGTGATGCTGATAAACTGTACTCCGCCACCCGCTGATGTTGAGAATCGGCGAGATAGAGTACGCAAATTGCACCCCGCTTTTCTATGTGCTGCGGGAGCGGTTCCACTGCTCAGAATATGAATTTATCACGGGAGTTCCGGCTGAGCTTAACAGGATGCTCCTGACGGGCGAAATTGATGTATGCCCTTCATCGTCTATTGCATATGGGTATCACCCGGAGCGCTACAAGATCTTACCGCAGCTTTCCATTGCCAGTGTCGGAGACGTTGCAAGCGTACTGCTTTTTTCCATAGTGCCGGTTGAGGAGCTCAATGGCTGTAAAATCCTGCTTAGCTCTGAATCCGCCACCTCCGTAAATTTGCTGAAGATCCTGCTCAGTCAGAGGTATGGCTGTTCATGCAGCTATGAAGTGGCTCATCCAGGCGCCTCTGTTACAGACGACGATTCATCGGCCCTGCTCCTCATCGGTGATTCGGCATTGCGGAACTCTTCTGAAAAATCGGATCTGTATCTGTATGATCTTGGAGAAATGTGGTACTCATGGACCGGCCTTCCGTTCGTTTTTGCCCTCTGGCTCTGCCGCAATGAAATCGCCGAAGGGTTGGAGCTGAGGACTCTTGCCCGGCAGTTGGTTACGGCTAAAGAGCTGGTCCCCGGTCAGTTGGAGCAGATAGCGACACGCTCGAAGGAGGCTTGCTGGATGGGGCATGACCGCTTGCTGTCGTATTGGCGAGATAATATCTCTTATGATCTTGATGAGCGTGCGAAAGCCGGATTGATGCTGTATTATGCCAAATGCTTTGAGTGCGGCTTGATATCTGCAGTTCCTGCGCTGAATTTTGCTTTGCCGCAACCCTGAAGCTTCAGCGGTCATATGATATTACGCTGGCGGGCAACGGCTCATGGATTGATATACCCTCGCTTACCCGTTGCGAAGTCCGGTTGTTAGGTAGTGTATGCAGCGGCATAATCGGCAAGAATGCGGGCATGGTCGAAACAGAGCCTCTCCGGCAGTGAATCCAGTCTGAAAATAGCCAGATTCGCCGCGTCATCAGCTGCGCAGGGAATGCCCCGCCCCGATGCAATGTACACCGTTGAAATTGTATGCATCCGGCTATCACGCGCCGGATCGGAATAACATCCAAATAACCGCAGGTTAAAAACTTCCAGCGCTGTTTCTTCGAGCGCCTCCCGAACAGCAGCCGACTCCAGAGATTCCCCGTAATCTACAAATCCTCCCGGCAGAGCCCAGCCAAAAGGCTCGTTTTTCCGTTCAATCAGGACGATGCCGTTCTCCAACTCTATAATTATGTCTACGGTCGGGAATGGATTCTGATACTGCTTTACCGCTGAACCGCAGGATGGGCAGGTAAGGGTGGTGTACGACATACGGGGACCTCCATAAATAAAGGGGGAGAATCGAAATTCTCCCCCTTTGGTTAAACAGTATTGAACCTAAAACTATTTCTTCTTTTTGGCTCCGGCAGCCTTTTTGGAAGCCTTGAGCGGGTTGACCTTAAGATCAGCCACTGAGAGATCAAGTTTAACATGGGAGGCAAAGTTGCAGATGCCACCGATCCATTTCTTTGCCGGCGCAGGATATGCGCTGCAGACTTGTCCAATGCTGCCGGTTACGATACGCTCGCACCCTTCACAGTTCTCAACAATAATCTGGCAGGAGCCTCCTGGAAATATACACCCCTGTTTTCCCCAAAAGGTACACTCTGTACCTGCAAGTACGGTCTGACACTTCATATTTCTTCCTCCTGAATTTGTTCTTGAATGAATTGTGACTGTAGCAATTATTGCCGATAAAAGTCAACGGAAAAATGCCGGGAAACCGGACTGTTTGAGAGGGCGAGGTGATAGTAGGATCAGGCGCCGCTAACAGACAGGAAATTCCGGAGCAGATCCATTCCACACTCGGTAAGGATAGATTCCGGGTGGAATTGCACCCCCCATACCGGCATCTCTTTGTGCCGTAGTCCCATGATTTCACCATTTTCGACCCACGCGGTGACCTCCAGGCAATCAGGTAGCGTAGGACGGTCAACAATCAGGGAGTGGTAGCGAGTCGCAAGGAAAGGGTTAGGAAGTCCGTCAAACAATTCTTGTCCGTTATGAAGAATGGGTGATGTTTTGCCGTGCATGAGGGAGGCGCTACGAAGTACCTTGCCGCCAAAGGCGTAGCCGATAGACTGGTGCCCGAGGCAGATTCCCAGTATCGGAATTTTTCCGGCGAAATGTTTAATGGCTGAGACTGAAATTCCTGCCTCTTCCGGAGAACACGGGCCGGGAGAGATGACAAGCCTTTCAGGCTTCAAGGCTTCTATCTCAGGCAATGATATTTTATCATTCCTATAAACCTGTACGTTCTCACCTAGCTGCCCGAAATACTGGACGATATTGAAAGTGAAAGAGTCGTAATTGTCGATCATGAGCAGCATTCAGACCAAACCTTTCTCAGCGATTTCTACCGCTCGCATAACGGCCATTCCCTTGTTGACGGTTTCCTGCCACTCTGTTGCCGGATCAGAATCGGCTACAATGCCGGCGCCTGCCTGCAGGTGAATCTTTCCTTCCTTTATCACCAGTGTGCGGATAGCGATAGCGAGGTCCATGTTTCCGGAAAAGGAGAAATAGCCGACCGCTCCGCCGTAAATCTCGCGGCGCACCGGTTCCAGCTCGTCTATGATCTGCATGGCACGGACTTTCGGGGCTCCTGACAGGGTGCCGGCGGGAAATGTGGCCCGGACCAGATCAAAGGCATCCCGGTCAGCCGATAATTGTCCTTGAACGTTTGAAACTATATGCATGACATGGGAATAACGCTCGATGAGCATCAGTTCGGAGACACTGACGGAGCCGGTTGTGCAGACCCGCCCCAAGTCATTTCTGCCAAGATCCACCAGCATGACATGCTCGGCACACTCTTTTGGATCAGCAAGCAGCTCATCAGCCAGTCGGTCATCACTATCGGAAGTCGCTCCACGGGGGCGGGTTCCGGCAATGGGGCGCAGTTCAACCCGGTCTCCCTCCTTGCGAACCATTACCTCGGGGGAGGCGCCGGCAATTACCGTGTCGTCAAGCCGAAGGAAGAACATATACGGTGAGGGATTAAGGGTTCTCAGGACCCGGTAAATATCGAGAGGGTCGGCGGTAAGCTCTCCGCTGAAGCGCTGGGAAAGCACAACCTGAATGATATCGCCTGAACGTACGTATTCCTTGGCTTTTTCGACGGAAGCTTCAAAATCTGTACGGGACATGTTGGAGATAAGCTGTGCCGGTTTTCCAGGGGGTGAAACAGGTTGCGGTGCTAAAGGGGCGCGCAACTGCCCGATGATATCATTAATTCTTTCGGTTGCACGTGTATATGCCTCTGAAAGAGATACATTTTCGGTAATATGGGCATTTGAAACCACTTTTATTTTCTGACGCATAGTATCGAAAATAACGATTGTGTCAGTTATCAGAAAATATGAATCATATGCGTCAAGCAGAGCCGGTTTTTTCGTCGTAAGAGATTCAAAATGCCGCACCATATCATAGCCGAGATAACCGACTGCTCCGCCAAAAAAACGGGGGAGACCTTCAACCTCAACGGGGGTGAACTGCGCGAGAAGTTCTTTAATACATGCAAGCGGATCGGAGGATTCCTGCCGAACAGTGATTCCGTTAGAAATGGTTTCAACCAGATTTCCCTTGGAGCGAATGATGACAGATGGTGCCGAACCGAGAAAGCTGTAGCGCCCCCATTTTTCACCACCCTCAATGCTTTCAAGGAGATATGAAAAACGTCCGTCATCAAGCTTTCTGAAAGCCGAAACCGGCGTATCCATGTCCGCCATGATTTCCCGAAAGACCGGAATCAAATTACCTTTTTCAGCAAGTGCATAAAATATGTCACGGGGTGGGAAGAACATTACGTACCTCATGTGAAAAAATCAGGGAAAAGCTAACACAGGCTTTGCGGAGAGTCAAGTAGCGGCGGGTAAAATGCCACAATCCAAAGTTAGTATCTTTTTTTTACTGCGTACTATATTTTATATAAAAATGTGTTATACATGAGCAATTAATGGATTCCGAAAGGCACTTAATCATGAAGCAGAGTAAAATACTTCTTGAGAGCGATACCAATGAACTTGAAATAGTTGAGTTCAGAATCGACGAAGTTGACTGGAATGGCACCGTACTCCCCTGTTATTACGGTGTCAATGTTGCTAAAGTACGTGAGATCATCCGTCTACCGCAAATGTCACGTGTGGTCAACGCCAGGCCTGGTGTCGAAGGGATGATCAAGCTGCGTGACAAGGTTATCACGATCATCAATCTTGCAACGGTACTCAATAAATCGACCGGTGACCTTGTGGCAGACCGGGTCGTGGTCCTGGAGTTTAATAATCTCATGGTGGGGGTACTGGTCCATTCCGTTTCCAGAATTTACCGAATCTCCTGGAAGAATGTAGAAGCCCCTTCGGCTGCCGTTCACAGTGATGAGGTGACAGGTCTCGTCAAAATGGACGACAGAATTATACTTGTACTTGATTTTGAGAAGATAGTTGCTGAGCTCTGCTCTGAAAGTGCTCTCAAGCCGCTCGATTCTCTCATGATGAATCGTGCGGAGTCCAATCCCGACCGTGCCAAGAGAACGGTTCTGGTTGCCGACGATTCAGTCTTTATACGCAAGACACTCTGCAACAGTCTTCGATCTGCCGGATATACGGTTGTTGAGGCTGAGAATGGTGCCGAGGCGTGGAAAATGATACAGCAGACCATGCAGAAAGCAGCAGAGGATGGGTGTGATTTTAAAAAATACATTCACATGTTGATTACTGACGTTGAAATGCCCCAGATGGACGGCCTGCACCTTACTTCGCTGGTACGCAAGGAAGATTCCTTGAAGGATTTGCCCGTTGCGATCTTTTCCTCACTTGCCTCAGAGGACAACAAGCGCAAATGGATCGGCCTCGGCGCCAACTGTATCCTGACGAAACCGGATTTGCCGATGCTTGTCGATGTTGTTGATGAGCTGACGGCTTAATTACCCCTTGACAACAGGGATGCCTCTATGATTAAGTGCAACGCATGAACTCAAACCGCTTCTATATCGCTTTCAGCTTTTACTTTTGGTCCGGCTTTTATTTCAGGCCGTCTGCCCGGGTAGAGGTGTAAGCTAAGAAGCTATCACACAAAACCACAAACCGGGGCAGACGAAAGTCTCCCCGGTTTTTTGCTGCCTGTTTATTCAGATCAGCCAGGGCCGGGGGGAACTTCCGGCCCTGGCTGTTTGTGGGAAAGGAACAGGGGATGATTATTGTAATGAAGGCGGGAGCCGCAAAGAAAGACAAGGATGAAGTCTTGAGGCGTATCAAGGAGTTGGGGTACACGTCGCATGTAATTCATGGTACAACGCGCGATGTGATCGGGGCAATCGGTGACGAGCGAGGCAAGCCTGCTCTGCAGGCGCTGGAGTCTCTGCATGGCGTGGAAAATGTGGTTCCTATTCTGCAGCCGTATAAACTGGCTTCACTTGAAGTCAAGAAGGAGCACAGCGTGGTACGGATCAGTGACGATGTTGTTATTGGCGGCTCGCAGATCATTGTTATGGCTGGACCTTGCTCGGTGGAGAGTGAAGAACAGATTATTGAATCGGCTCTTGCCGTCAAAAAAGCCGGAGCCCATATTCTGCGAGGCGGGGCATTTAAACCGCGCACATCACCCTATTCTTTCCAGGGGCTTGAAGAGGAGGGGTTGAAGCTGTTGGCTAAAGCGCGTGACCTGACCGGGCTCCCTTTTGTAACAGAGGTTATCGATCCTGAAACAGCGGATATGGTGGCTGCGTATGCCGACATATTGCAGATTGGTGCCCGCAATTCACAGAATTTTGCGCTGCTCAAAAAAGTCGGTCAGCTTGGCAAGCCGGTGCTGCTGAAACGTGGTATGGCGATGACGATTCAAGAACTTCTGATGAGCGCTGAATATATCATGAGCGAGGGGAACCAATCCGTTATTCTCTGCGAGCGGGGCATTCGTACCTTTGAGACTGCCACTCGAAATACCCTCGATTTGTCCGCAATTCCTGTTCTGAAAGGTAAAACGCATCTGCCGGTTGTCATTGATCCATCTCACGGTACCGGCAATCATCATTATATAGCTCCGATGAGCTATGCAGCTGTGGCTGCAGGGGCTGACGGGTTGATTGTGGAGGTGCACCCGGATCCGGAGCACGCATCTTCTGACGGTGCCCAGTCGCTCAAACCGGCTAAATTTGAAGTTATGATGCAAAAATTACGGTTATTTGCCGAGGTGGATGGAAGGACTCTTTAGCCTGAATATTATATGTGAACTTTGAAACAGTTGGTAAAAAAATCTTCATTGTGTTGTTTTGAAATTGCACCCCGACGATAATTACTCTATAGATGCAGTAACTTTTTCAGGAGGGTGACAATGAATATCAACTCTTGCCTTGTTACGGTCGTTGTTTTAGTCTTTTTACTGGTAGGTGCCGGGACGGGGAGTGCTTCGGAAACGGCGTCCCCCCTCGAAAAAAGCATGTCCGACACCCTTGATATCTGGCGTGAAAGGCGGTATGAACATCTTTTTGAACAGTTAGCGCATCGTGGTAAAATCTCTCGCGAAACTTTTGTGAAAAATATGCGCGAATCGACAATACTTCCCGCCTGCTGCTGGCAGAAAATGCAAGATTTCAGGGTTTTGAATGAAAAAAGTAGCGAAGCCACGGTATATGTAAAAATAGGTCTTGATGGTACTCCCGGTGCTGCTGGATCAATGACTCGCGAGTTTAAACTGACTCACCAGGAAGGGCTCTGGAAGATGCAGCTGGCGGATGTTTTTTCGCTCGCAGGGGTTACGGGGAAAAAAGGGAGCAGCTCAAAACGCCACTCGAATAATCCCTATCTGTACCCTACCTTTAACTGATAAAAACAACGTGCCGTCTCGTGTTATTTCGGCAATCAGGGGACATAGATGAATGACTCAACCGAGCGAAGTGATTTAGCAGGTTATGCCTGTACCAGCAGCGCTTCACGCGGACGTAAACATCCGGAAGAGCTCCGCGACCTTCGTCCGGCTTTTGAACGCGATCGGGATCGCATTATTCATTGCGCCGCTTTCAGGCGGCTTGAATACAAGACGCAGGTGTTCGTAAATCATGAAGGGGATTATTACCGCACCCGTCTGACACACTCGCTTGAGGTTGCTCAAATTGGCAGGGCTATCGCCCGCAAGTTGCATTTGAACGAAGAGCTGACGGAAGCGCTGGCACTATCCCACGATTTGGGGCATACCCCTTTTGGGCATACCGGAGAAGATGTCCTGAATCGTCTGATGCAGGGTTTTGGTGGCTTTGAGCATAACATGCAGTCTTTTCGTGTTGTGGATGAGCTGGAAGAGAGATATCCCGGTTTTAACGGGCTGAATCTGACATGGGAGGTGCGTGAGGGGATCATCAAGCATTCGACACCATATGACACCGGCAGCGAAATAATGGCAGAATTTCTTCCGGGGATTGTTCCTACTATTGAAGGGCAGATTATTAATTACGCCGATGAAATAGCGTATAATAATCATGATATTGATGACGGTCTGAAATCAGGCTATATAACGCTGGAAATACTGGAAAAGATAGACCTGTGGCATGAAGTATGTTCCGGTGTGCGTCAGAAATATCCGGCAATCGACGATAAGCGTCTTGTATATCAGACAATCAGTGCACTGATCGGATTGCTGATCAGCGATATCTGTATAACGACATCAGCCAATCTTGCGGCTCTTAGCATAGCATCACTCGATGATCTGCGGCGCGTAAATCGTGCCGTAGTTCATTTCAACGAAGAAATAACCGATCGTAATCTGGCGCTCAAGCGCTTCCTGTTCCAGAACCTTTATCGACACTATAAGGTTGACAAGATGCGGGTAAAAGCTGAAATTTTCATCACCCGTTTATTCGAGACATATCTGCGCTATCCCAACCTGCTGCCGCCGAAATATCAGTCACGCATCGAACGCTTCGGGCTTCAGCGAGTTGTCTGCGATTACATTGCCGGTATGACCGACAGGTTCGCGTTGGACGAATATAAACGGCTGTTCGAGCCGTACGAGAGAGTATAGTAATGAATGAAGCTGCAAAGCCGGAACAATATGACTTTTTTGCCTTTCTCTCCCGCATGCGCTATATCAGCCGCTGGGGATTGATGCGCAACACAATACCGGAAAATATCCAGGAACACAGCCTCGATGTTGCCATAATCGCGCACGCGCTGGCCATGATCAGTAATACGTATTTCGATGGGACCCTCGATCCTTCCCGTGCTGCAATGTATGGAATCTTCCACGATGCCAGCGAGATCTTTACCGGTGATATGCCGACACCGGTCAAACACTTTGATCCGAATTTAAAAAAATCATTTCATCAATTGGAGGATAAGGCCCGCCGGAAACTTTTGGCGATGCTGCCGCCGGAACTCGCCAGAGAGTACGAACCTTTGTTCTTCTTTGATGATCAGGACGTGTATATCCACTTGGTGAAGGCTGCCGACAAGATCGCGGCGTTAACAAAGTGCATTGAAGAGGGAAAGAGCGGGAATCACGAGTTCCGCCGGGCGGAAACAGAGCATTTTGAACAGCTGTCTGCCAGTGCACTGCCCGAGGTGATCTATTTTATGGAAAAACTACTCCCCGGTTATCGGTTGTCCCTGGATGAGCTGAAGTTGGGGTAAAAAACGTAATGGGCCTCTGACTATTATGTCAGAGGCCCGTTACGTTTATAAAAGTACAATCGTGGTTCTTCCTGGAAATGTAAAAACCGTCATAGACCATTTGTCATGCCACTAAATATTTCTCTACCGCCTCCGGCTCCATGTCATTAAGCACAGAAAAAATTCGTGTCGATTCATTCTGCCGTAACTCAATTCGACACTCTGCACCCGGCTCAGCTTTGGTATAGCGGAGCAGAATTCTGGCGCTTAATTTGTACAAATCATCGTCTTGCTCGCCGATGATGATGGCTACCGGGGTGTTGCCGTCAAGCCAGGTCAGGGCGGCTTCTCCTGTTTGCCTGGAGAGTTCAAGCCGGTTATTGTCCCCTTCGCTCCGCCCCATGATCGCCTTGCTATGCGCAGCAAGGCGGAAGTGACGACCGGTTTTGAGCAGGCGGAAATCTCGTAGATTAAGCTCTTCTGCGTGATCGAATACATCGCGAACCTTTGGGATGTATGACAATTCAGTCAGCAGACAGCCGCCAGCCGGTGGTGGGTACTCTTTTACATCCATATCATCAGCCATCTGCATCTGGACCTTGCGCGAACGTCCTTCAATTGCAAGTAGTTTGTCACGGTCTACCCACCCCTCTTTTTCCGGGATTGTTGGCTCAAAATGTCGGGCGGAAAGAGGGCGCAGCAGCAGCCCTTCCAAACCGCTTTCTTTCTCTATAACCCTCATTGTGTCACGCCGTTGGCTCATCGGCCTTTGACCGAGCACCTCCCCGGTGAACACGAAATCAGCGCCTGTTTCAAGCATGTATTCCTTGGCTTTCTTTAAAAGGTATATCCGGCAGTCTATACATGGATTGAACCCTTTACCGTAACCGTGAGCAGGATTGCGAACCATTTCAATATAATCCATTCTTTCGTTCATTACCTTGATTGGAATGTTATATTTATTTGCAATACCGATTACCTCAGATCTGCAGTCGGAGTTCTTATCGGTATAAGCGTAAAAAGGAGAGGTAAAATGCAGGGCTTCGACTTCTATATCGAGATCAAGCATCATCTTGACAGCCAGGATGGAGTCAAGTCCTCCCGAAAGGAGGGCGATCGCTTTTCGTTTCATAATGTTACTCCTGTGTCCTCTATTACGTGTCAATACAGAAAGACCGGCGACCGTGGCAGTATCGATTTTTCGCAAGGCTAGCATGACGTGCAACTGAATGTAAAGCTGGAAGTCGGAATTATGACACTTGAAGTTTATCTTACTTCTGTTACTATTAATCGGTTTTTTTATTCAGATACAGTTTGTATCAATGGACTAATGGGATTTGAATGGAAACTCCCTCTGAAAGGTTTTTTTTAGGACGCCAGCCGATTCTTGATCGTAACCAGGAAATAGTTGGCTATGAACTACTGTTTCGTTCGGCCGACATTGATCATGCCGTCTTCGAAAGCTATTCCCATGCCAGTTCTAATGTGATCACGCATGCGCTTGCTTCGTTTGGAATGCATGAAGTTCTGGGGGGGAAATTCGGCTTCATTAATGTGCACCATGGACTGTTGTTGTCAGAAATGCTTGAACTCCTGCCGATAGGTCAGACAGTGCTTGAACTGCTTGAAATCATTCGGCTTGATGATCAGGTGATCAACCGCTGCCGTGAACTTAAGTCGCTCGGTTTCCTGCTTGCGCTCGACGATCATGAGTTTGATGTCACTAATAATGAAATATATTTTGTCGTTGATATTATTAAAATCGACATTCTTATGACAGGGATGGATGCGTTACCGGCGCTAGTCAGCCAACTGCGGAAGTATCCAGTCAAAATATTGGCAGAAAAAGTGGAAACGGTAGAACAGTTTCAGATCTGCTATAATCTTGGGTTTGATCTGTTCCAGGGGTATTTCTTTGCAAGGCCGGATGTACTCAATCGTAAAAAAATGGATGTCTCCAGTATGGCACTGCTGAAACTGCTGCAGCAGTTGACAATGGGTGCCAGTATCGAGGTTATTGAAATAACCTTCAAAGAGCATCCAGGTCTTTCTTATAATCTGCTGAAACTGGTAAATTCAGTCGCACTAGGAATGCGTGAAAAAATCAAAACGCTCCGCCATGCTATTCTCATGCTGGGAATGAATCAGCTGCGCCGCTGGACGCAACTTTCACTCTTTTCCGAACATGACGTACGCGGTATTAATCACCCATTGCTCGAGATGGCGGCTGTCCGCGGACGGTTGATGGAAGTCATGTTGAAGCAGTCGGCTGGACGTGCCGGCAATGATGAACAGGCCGAAACGGCCTTCATGGTGGGGATTCTATCACTGTTGGATGTCCTGTTTGAAATACCGATGGAGGAGATAATTGCCAATTTAAACCTGACTGAGGATGTCAGTTCGGCTCTTTTAAAGCGGGAAGGTAAGCTTGGCAAGATGCTGATGCTGGCTGAAAAACTTGAGGTAACTGATTTTGAGACGGTAACTGTATTATTGGGGCAGTGCGGAGTTTCCCTCGATCAACTACTGACCGCACAGCTTGAGGCATTTAACTGGAGAAGCTCGATTGTGCATCAAGAAGATTAGCTCAGCGGGTGTGCTGTTCCTTAAGCATCTAAGCGGCGTGCGATAACAGCGAACACCCCTCGTTGACGAATTTAGTCGCATTGCCGCTGTCAACGACCCAATAGAGATGATCCTCTCCGAGCATGATCGCAACCGGCGTGTTCAGCGACAGAGCATACATTTGGGCAACCGAATAAAATGGAAATTTTGCGTACATTATGTACTCCTGAAATATGTGCGTAGTAAATCGGCTGTTCCTGGTTTCTGCTTTATTAGCCTGCACAATTAGTGCCAAATTTTAATATCCTACAAAAACAAGTAGTTGACTATGTCTGGCCGGGTTATTGACACCGATTATTGGGTGCACCAGGTCGTTTTTCAAAATATTGACTGGAGTCTGTTGTATGTGGGTAATCGAACTTTTGGCTCGATATTTGGAGGATAAGCCGTTTGAAATTGTCCTTGAACATAGCCGGCACGTTGCCGATCTTGCGCTTGAGGTTGGCGCTCGCCTGGGGATGACTGGAGCTGACCTCCTCTTTATTGAAGAAGCCTCATTGCTGCACGACATTGGTGTCTGTCAGGTACATGCCCCCGGACTCGGGCTGCATGGCATACATCCGTATATTATGCACGGTGTTCTCGGGCGTGCAATTCTGGACAGGGAAGGTTACCCGTTTCATGCACTTGTATGTGAACGCCATAC
This sequence comes from Desulfuromonadaceae bacterium, assembly GCA_028683435.1. Taxonomy (GTDB): domain Bacteria; phylum Desulfobacterota; class Desulfuromonadia; order Geobacterales; family Pseudopelobacteraceae; genus JACRCG01. The sequence continues at coordinate 17,723 of JAQUIG010000049.1, forward strand.
CGGTGTCGGCCTGACCCGCGAAGAGATTATCCGCCAGAGGTTGCCGCTTCCACATCGGGATATGTGTCCGCAGTCACTTTCTGAGCGGATAATCTGTTTTGCCGATTTATTCTACTCGAAGAAACCGGGGCGGTTGGGAGAGCGCAAGAGCGTGGCACAAGTGAGAAAAAAGCTGCTCCCTTTTGGTGAAGAGAAGGTTGCTGTTTTTGACGCCTGGTTGTCTCAATTCAAATATGAGTGAGCCAGGCAGATGACCCTTCTGCTTTTGTGATCCATTTCTTGCCGGACACCCTGAAGTTGATTGCTTTTTTTTACTTCATGGTTTATATTCACCCTCCTTTTTAACTTCTTATCACGGCTACCCACCAGGCGGTTTCCCTTGCAGAAGAATACGTTAACCATTCAGGACCTTCGTTTGCGTATCGATAGTATTGATGATGCCATACTTGATCTGTTGAATGAGCGTTCGCAGCTTGTTCTTGAAGTAGGCCGACAGAAATCCGGCCATAACCTTGATTTTCATGTCCCGGGGCGCGAACGCCAGATCTATGAACGCCTCCTGAGCCAAAATCAGGGTCCGTTTCCGAATGATGCCCTGAAAAGCATTTATCGCGAAATTATCTCTGCCTGTCTGGCGCTTGAATCCCCGATGAAGGTCGCGTTTCTGGGCCCCAAGGCGACGTTCAGTCATCTGGCGACCATGCAGCAATTTGGCCTTTCGGCCGAACTGATCCCCCTGAAATCAATCCCGGCTGTTTTTGAAGAGGTCGAAAAGGGGAGGGCTCTTTACGGCGTCGTACCGGTAGAAAATTCCACCGAGGGTGTCGTCTCGCATACACTTGACATGTTTGTGGAGAGTGGTCTGCAGATAACGGCCGAGATCATGCTGGAGGTTCACCACGATCTGCTCTCGCGCACCGGGCGGATTGAAGATGTGAAAAAGGTGTATTCGCACGCTCAGCCGATCGCCCAGTGCCGACAGTGGCTGGATGAAAACATGCCTGGAGTTCCTACTGTCGATGTTGCCTCTACTGCAGTTGCCGCCCAGATTGTCAGCGATGATTACACCTCGGCTGCGATAGCCAGTGAGCTAGCCGCATCACTCTATGATCTAAAGGTTGTTCGCAGTCGCATTGAGGATCAGGTCAATAATTTCACCCGTTTTCTGATAATTTCCCGCAAAGGGTGTGATCGCTCCGGCAACGACAAAACTTCGGTGCTTTTTTCGGTAAAAGATGAACCGGGAATATTGTACCGGATGTTGGAACCATTCGCCTCTCGCGGCATCAACCTTTCCAAGATAGAATCGCGACCATTTAAAAAGAAGGCTTGGGAATATATCTTTTTTCTGGATTTTTTCGGGCATGTTTCAGACCCGGAAGTCAATGCTGCTCTTGATGAACTAAAACAGTGCTGTCAATTTTTGAAAATTCTCGGATCGTATCCGCGTTCGATGTAGGGTGTGTCTCCGATGATCATAAAACGTCTGACGGTAATAGGAGTGGGGCTGATCGGCGGCTCGTTTGCGCTGGCGCTTCGCAGAGCTGGGGCCGTTGATTGCATTACCGGTGTCGATACCGATACAGATAATCTTCTTCATGCACGTTCGCTGGGAATAATTGATGAAATCGCCGCGGACCCGGTTTCCGGAGTTTCAGGTGCAGACGTCGTATTTATCTCTGTTCCGGTCTGTGCGATTGCGGATGTCGCGCGGAAGATCTCCCCGGCACTTTCTGCCAGTTGCATCGTTACTGACGGTGGCAGTGTCAAGGCGGCAGTTGTCAGCGAGTGCGACGCTCTGATGCCGCCCGGCTGCTGTTTCGTCGGCGGCCATCCCATAGCCGGCACTGAGCATTCAGGAGCTGCTGCGGCATTTCCAGGATTATTCACCGGAAAACGCTGTATACTGACACCCGGCCTGACTTCTGATCCGGCCGCCATCGAAACGGTTTCACGTCTCTGGACAGCCGCCGGCGCAGATGTGTGCAGTATGGAGTCCGGGCATCATGACAGAATATTTGCAGAGATTTCACATCTGCCGCATGCCATCGCGTACACGCTCGTTCGTGCAGTCGGCACAGCCGATGTTGAGGGTGAAAACGTCCTCTCTTACACGGCGGGAGGTTTCCGAGACTTTACTCGGATTGCATCTTCCGATCCGGTCATGTGGCGTGATATAGCCCTGATGAACCGTGAGGCACTGCTTGCAAGCATAGACGGTTTTTCTGCCAGCCTTGCAGAGCTGCGCGGGATGATAGACAACGGCGATCAGGCTGGTTTGACAGAGTTTTTTACCACTGCAAAAAAGTTTCGCGACGGCATTGCCTAATTACACTCACCATTCCGGAGAACCTTTGAATTCAACCACCATACAACCAGCAGCTTCAGTCAAGGGGGAGATGGTCGTCCCCGGTGACAAATCCATTTCCCACCGTTCAATCATGCTCGGGGCGATAGCCAACGGCGTCACCACGGTTCGCGGTTTTCTCCGTGGCGAGGATAACCTGTCAACCATGCACGCATTTCGTGCCATGGGGGTTGAAATCAATGATGATGGAGAAACGATTCAGATCACCGGCCGGGGGCTGCATGGGCTGAATGAGCCTGGCGATGTTCTGGACTGCGGTAACTCCGGCACTACAATCAGGCTGATAACCGGTCTCCTCTCCGGCCAGTCATTCTTTTCGGTTGTGACTGGCGATCAATACCTTCGAAAACGTCCCATGAAGCGGATTGTTGAGCCTCTCTCCCGAATGGGGGCACAAATTTCCGGCCGCAATGGCGCGACGTTAGCGCCGTTGGCAATAAATGGCGCCCCTCTTAAAGGGATTAATTATCAATCTCCGGTATCAAGCGCCCAGATCAAGTCCTCGCTTATGCTGGCCGGACTATATGCCGACGGTGAAACAAGCGTCAGCGAACCGAGTCTGTCACGGGATCATTCAGAACGCATGTTCCGTCTCTTCGGCGCGTCGCTGGCCAGAAATGACAACGGGGTAACGGTCCGGGGTGGAGTTGAATTGACCGCCCAGGAAGTGACCGTACCGGGAGACATTTCATCAGCTGCCTTTTTTATCGTGGCGGCCCTGATTACGCCGCATTCCGAGCTGCTGATAAAAAATGTCGGTGTCAACCCTTCCCGTACCGGTGTAATCGATATCCTGCAGGGGATGGGGGGGGATATTCAGCTGCTGGACCTGCGTGAAGTTTCAGGTGAGCCGGTAGCCGATATCCTGGTGCGCTCCTCCCGGCTCAATGGGATCTCAGTTTCCGGCGGTGTCGTTCCACGTGCAATTGATGAGTTTCCGGTGATTTGTGTCGCAGCGGCGCGTGCGGAAGGGGTTACCACCATCAGGGATGCCAGGGAGTTGCGGGTAAAGGAGACGGACCGGATAACCGCCATGGCCGGCAATCTCAGGAAACTTGGCATCACCGTTACCGAGACTGAAGACGGCATGGATATTACCGGATCAGAGCAGCTCCTCGGCGGGATAGTTGACAGCTCTGGAGATCACCGTATCGCCATGTCCATGGCGATTGCCGCCTTGGTCGCCTCAGCTGCAATCACCGTGACAGATATCGCGTGTATTGCAACATCCTTTCCGACCTTTTTCCCTCTGCTGGAAAAAGTTGCCTTGAAATAGCTGATGCCTTCACGTCCAGACGGTATTGTCATCGCAATTGACGGACCCTCCGGTGCCGGGAAAAGTACGATTGCCCGGCTGCTGGCTGAGCGTCTCGGTTATATCCAGATCGATACTGGCGCCATGTATCGGGCAGCCGCTTTCCTGCTTGCCCGTGCCGGTGTAGAGCTTGATGATCCCGCCGCCATCGAACTTTTTTGCAGCACTATTGACATACGCCTTGACTCTGTTTCCGGCAGGCAATTGGTGTGTGCCAACGGTTTGGATGTTACCGACAAGATCCGTACTCCGGAAATGTCATTACTGACGTCCCGCATCTCAGCGCTTAAACCTGTGCGGAAAGCGTTGTTGAAATCGCAGCAACGGATGGGAAGCAAAGGAGGTGTTGTTCTCGAAGGTCGCGATATCGGCACGGTGGTTTTCCCTGATGCTGAAATGAAATTTTATCTGAGCGCTTCCGTGGAGGAGCGTGCCAGAAGACGCTTTGAAGAGTTGACCTGCAAAGGGGAGCCGGTGACGCTTGCAAGTACGATTGCCGATGTGATCGAGCGCGACAGACAGGATTCGGAGCGGGATATCGCGCCGCTCAGGCAGGCTTGCGATGCAATTCCTATAGATTCTTCGCGTCTTTCTATTGATGAGGTGCTGACCAAGATGGCTACAATGTGTCGTAATAAAATAGAGAGTATGGAATCCTCGCTATGAAAATAGTCCTTGCGCAACAGGCCGGTTTCTGTTTTGGGGTAAAACGCGCAACGCAGATGGCTTTTGAGGAGGCCGGCAAGGATCAGAGCACGTACACACTCGGGCCGATTATTCATTCACCTCAGGTTGTCGGCAAACTGGAAGAACTGGGCATCAGCGTCGTTGATTCCGTCAAAGGCCTTGAACATGGGACCATTATTATCCGTTCTCACGGTGTCGAAATGGAAGAAATAAACGAGGCGCAGCAGAAGGATCTGCGTATTGTTGATGCGACCTGCCCATTTGTTAAAAAGGCCCAGGAGCATGTGAAGAGCCTCTCTGAAGACGGGTATGCAGTAGTTGTTGTCGGGGATGCGGATCATCCTGAAGTTCAGGGGATCGTTTCGTACGGTGGTGAGAAGGTTTTTGTCGTTGCCACCGGCGAAGATCTCAAAAAACTCCCTAAAACGAATAAAATCGGTGTGGTGGCCCAGACCACCCAGTCGTTCGAAAATCTGAAAAATGTTGTGTGTGAATGTTTGCTGCGGGGTGGCGAGATCCGTGTTTACAACACAATCTGTGATGCGACCGCAATCCGTCAGGAAGAGGCAAAAGAGCTGGCCGGTCAAGTTGACTGCATGCTGGTGGTCGGCGGCTTTAACAGCGCCAATACCCGCCGGTTGCTTGAAATATGTGCCGAGATTCAGCCGAGGACCTATCACATTGAAACTGCAGCAGAGATTAACCTGACATGGTTTGAAGGTGCCGAGCGGGTCGGGGTCACTGCCGGAGCTTCGACACCGAAGTGGATCATTGATGAAGTTATGAACAAAATTGAGGAATTGAATAAAAGCGATTGAAATATTTAGAGCATATTGGTACATTGCCAAGCTCAATAAAAACAGAAGAACGATAAACGTCCAGGGGGTATGGTGTAATGGTGAATTTTAAAAGGCTTGACGCTGCCGGAGAAGAGAATGAAGAATTCGACGGCGATCAGCAAAGCAGTGAATTTGCAGCGCTTTTCACTGAGAGTTTAAAAGATCGTCCCGAACGGGATAAAATCATAGAGGGAACTGTAGTGCGCGTGGATGTTGATACGGTCCTCGTTGATATCGGATTGAAGTCGGAAGGTCATGTACCTGTCGCTGAATTCATCAATGCTGATGGCGAACTGTCGGTACAGGTAGGCGACAAGATTCGCGTACTGATGACTCGCCAGGATGGGAAAAAAGGGTATGTCCTTTCAAAAAAGAAGGCAGACTATCTTTCTGCATGGGATAAGATCGGTGATGCCTGTCAGGAAGGGGGCATCATTGAAGGCACCATTACCGGCAAGGTGAATGGCGGTTTTACCGTTGACATTGGCGGAATCCAGGCCTTCCTCCCCTCGTCACAGGTTGATATCCGTCCCTCCTCTGACTCCGACAGCTATATTGGAGTTAAAGGGAGTTTCAAGGTTATTAAAATCAATCAGCGCCGCGATAATATCGTCCTGTCACGCCGTGCCGTTCTTGAGGAAGAACGTTCAGCAGTACGTGATGTAACCCTTGAAAAACTTGAGGAAGGGCAGATTGTCGAAGGGACAATCAAGAATGTCACCGACTATGGGGCCTTTGTTGATCTGGGCGGCGTTGACGGATTACTTCATGTTTCCGATCTTTCCTGGGGAAGAGTAGGCAAACCGACGGATGTTCTCAAGCCGGGTCAGCAGATTACCGCCAAGGTACTTAAGTTTGACCGTGCCAAAGGTAAAATATCGCTTGGTGTCAAGCAGACTCTTGCAGACCCCTGGATTGATGTGCCTGCCAAGTTCCCGATCGGAGAGCGTGTGCGCGGTCGGGTCGTCAGCTTGATGGAATATGGTGCGTTTGTGGAGTTGGAGACCGGCATTGAAGGACTGATTCACGTTTCGGAAATGTCATGGACAAAGCGGGTTCGCCGTGCCGCCGACATTCTGAATATCGGTGATGAAGTTGAAACGGTGGTTCTCGGTATCGACATGGGGAATCGTAAGATTTCTCTGGGACTTAAGCAGGCTTCAGAAAATCCCTGGACTTCAATTGCCAATAAATATCCTGCCGGTACCAGAATTGAAGGCCAGATCAAGAATATGACGGATTTCGGTATGTTTATCGGCATCGAAGATGGTATCGACGGCTTGGTACATGTGTCGGATATGTCGTGGACAAAGCGCATTAAGCATCCGGGCGATGTTTACGAAAAAGGCAGCCTTGTGCAGGCGGTTGTTCTGAAGGTTGATGTCGAAAATGAGCGTCTGTCTCTCGGTATCAAACAGCTTGAGCCGGATCCATGGAGCCTTGCCCCTGGTAAATACCGTGCCGGAGTACTGGTCACCGGCAAAGTTACTTCATTGACTGATTTCGGAATCTTTGTCGAGCTGGAAGAGGGTATAGAAGGCTTGATTCATGTGTCTGAACTATCCCGTGAAAAAGTTGCCTCAGCCAAAGAATTTGCAGCTATCGGCGATATGCTTGAAGCTGTTGTATTAAGTTGCGATCCAAAAGAGCGCCGGATATCCCTCTCTATTAAGTCGGTACATGTTGCTGCAGAAAAAGCCGATTTTGAGCAATATATGGGGTCACAGGGTGAGTCTACGTCAACGTTTGGCGATTTGATGAAAAAAGGCCAAAACAACAGATCCAATTAATTTATTGTGTGCCAGAGGGACGTATGACCAAAAGCGAACTCATTGAAAAAGTTGTACAGTCACACGGAACGCTGAATATTAAAGTATCGGAAATTGTTGTCAATACTGTTTTTGATTCAATTGAAGAGGCCCTTAAATCCGGTGATAAAGTAGAAATACGCGGATTCGGAAGCTTCACCATTCGTGAGCGTCTCGGGCGTGAAGCGAGAAACCCGAAAAGTGGCGAAGTCGTACGTATCCCGTCAAAGAAGACACCGTTCTTTAAAACTGGTAAAGAGCTTAAGGAACGGGTAAACTGCTGACAAATCGATCGTTGGCAATTAAGCCCGAATGGCGGAACTGGTAGACGCAAGGGACTTAAAATCCCTCGGAAGAAATTCTGTGCCGGTTCGATTCCGGCTTCGGGCACCA
>JAQUIG010000050.1 GCA_028683435.1 Desulfuromonadaceae bacterium
GCCCGGAGGAGCAGGAGATTCGCGAGATCAACAGCGGCATTTACTGCATCGATTCCGGTTTTCTCTACGCAAACATCAAAGGGCTCGGCAACAACAATGCCCAAGGGGAATATTATCTCACCGATCTGCTGGCGGTTGCCGTGCGGAAGGGATTGACCTGCCTGGCTCTTCAGACTCCTGATGCCGACGAGATCCTGGGAGTAAACGACCGCGTCCAGCTTGCCGAAGCGGGGCGCATCCTGCGGAGCCGCATCAACCGCGACCATATGCTGAACGGCGTCACGATAATCGACCCCGAAAACACCTACATCGACCGGGGAGTCACCATCGGTGCCGATACGACCATCCACCCCGGCTGCCTGATCGGTGGGGGAACGGTCATCGGCGGAGGGTGCCTGATCGAGGGTGGCGTCAGCATCTCCGGCTGCCGGATCGGCGATGATTGCCATATCAAGGCCGCATCGGTGCTGGAAGATTCAGAACTGGGCGAGGATGTGGCGATCGGCCCGATGGCACATCTGCGCCCCGGCACGACCCTTGGCAACAAGGTCAAGATCGGTAACTTCGTCGAAACGAAGAAGATCGTCATGGGGAAAGGGTCCAAAGCCTCGCACCTGACCTATCTGGGCGATGCCGAAATCGGCTGTAACGTCAATATCGGCTGCGGCACGATCACCTGCAACTACGACGGCGTTAACAAGCATCGCACCGTTATCGGCGATGACGTCTTCATCGGCAGCGACGTGCAGCTGGTGGCACCGGTCACTGTTGGCCGCAACTCACTGGTGGCGGCCGGCACCACCGTCACGATCGATGTGCCGCCCGATTCGCTTGCCATTTCCCGCGTTCCGCAAGCCAACAAGGAAGGGTGGCGTTTAAAGAAGAGACCGCAACAGCAGTGATCCCTTCCGCTCATAGATGGGCTTAATCGCGTAACATGAAAGCAGAACAGTGACCGAAACCCCGCAGGGCATAACACATACCTCCGATCTTCTGACATTCGAAGACGATACCGGTTCTCCCAGAGTATTGGAGATGACCCTCGAACGTCTGCGGCGTGTCGAGCTGGCATTGCGTCAGAGCCAGTTGCGGCTGGCACGCGCCCAGAAGGCTGCCGGCATGGGGAGCTGGGAGTGGAATGTCCAGACCGGCGAGGTGTTCTGGTCCGATGAGCTCTTCCGCCTCTGCGGACTGAACCGGGATGACCACCAGCAGATACAACTGGAGTGGGTTTTCGGCCTGGTTAACCCGGCGGATCTGCCAGCCTTCAAGAAGGTTATCTTCACCGCCGCCACCAGCGGCCAGCCTTTCGACCTTGTCTACCGCATCATCTCGTCCCCCGGCGAGGAGATTGTCGTCAACTGCCGTGGCGAGGTGGAGTGCGATGCCGACGGCCGGACCCTGCTCGTATCCGGCACAACATTGGACATCACGGCCCGCATCCGCGCCGAGAGCGAGATCAGACAGCTGAGCAACTATGATGCCCTGACCGGACTTCCCAACCGCAGTCTGCTACATGACCGTCTCATGCTTACCATTGCGCAGGCGGCGCGGGATCAACAGCTAGTCGGCGTGTTATTCCTCGACCTGGACCGTTTCAAGACCATCAATGATGCCCTTGGACACCGTGTCGGCGACAAACTGCTCAAGGCGGTTGCCAGGCGGCTGACAGCCTGCATCCGGGAAAGCGATACGCTGGCCTGCCTGGGAGGTGACGAATTCGTAGCCGTCCTGGCCGGCGTAAACTGTGCTGAAGGCATCACTGTCGCTGCCAGGAAGATTCTGATGCTCATCTCCGAGCCGGTCTACATCGATGGTCAGGAAATTTACACGTCCGGGAGTATCGGCATCGCCGTCTACCCGATGGACGGTGACGACAGCTACACCCTGCTCAAACACGCCGACCTGGCCATGTATCAGGCCAAGGAGATGGAGCGCAACAATTTCCAGTTTTTCTCCAGCGAGATGAACATCAAGGTGCTGGAACGGATGCTGCTGGAAAACTCCATGCGCAAGGCGCTGGAGCGGGAGGAATTTTTCCTGGTCTATCAGCCCCAGGTGGATGCCCGTTCCGGGCGGATAACCGGCATGGAGGCACTGCTGCGATGGCAGCACCCTGACCTCGGTTTGCTGGCACCGGATAAATTCATCTCCCTGGCGGAGGAAACCGGCTTTATCATCCCGATCGGGGAATGGGCCTTGCAAAACGCCTGCCGGCAAAACAAGGCGTGGCAGGATCAGGGCTTACCGGCGGTTCGTGTGGCGGTGAACCTGTCGGCGAAGCAGTTCGGGCAATATAACCTCGACGAGATGATCGCGGCCACCTTGATGGAGACCGGGCTTGAACCGGAATGGCTCGAACTGGAAATCACCGAAAGCGCCATCATGAAGAACGCGGAGCATACCGCCATCATCCTGCGCAAGCTCAAAAAAATGGGTATCAGTCTGGCTATTGACGACTTCGGCACCGGTTATTCTTCCCTTGCATATCTCAAACATTTCCCGATCAGCCGGCTCAAGATCGACCGTTCCTTTGTCCGGGATATCACCACCAATCCTGACGATGCCGCCATTGCCGAAATTATCATCGCCATGGCCCAGACCCTCAAGCTCAGCGTCATCGCCGAAGGTGTTGAAACGCGAGACCAGATGGAACTGCTCTCGTTCAACAACTGCGTAGAAATGCAGGGCTACCTGTTCAGCCGACCGGTACCGGCGGAGCAGTTTGCACTACTCCTCCGCGACGGCTTGAAATACTGAAAAGGCTCCAGTCCCTGCACATCCCCATCATACCAGCCGTTCTGTTGGGACGGTTTTTTGTTTCATCTTCCTAAAGTCCGTTAGCCCCCTGCATACCAGTTGGCACCCGATGCGCCAGCTCAGCCAGAATCTCCGCAATTGCATCGACCTTGTACGGCTTGGTGATTGCCGCGCTGAAACCATAACTGCCGTATTCTGCTATTACAGGGTTGTTCGAGTACCCGCTTGAAACAATGAGGCGGGCAGACGGGTCGTATTCCATGATTTGCTGTGAAGCCTCGAGCCCCCCCATGGCACCCGGTATGGTAAGATCCAGGATGGCGGCAAAAAAAGGCACACCCGCCTCCTTGGCAGTTTTATACATCAAAATGGCGTCTTCACCATCAGCACAGCCCTTTACCTGGTACCCAAGATGTTCCAACACCTCGGCAGTAAGATCCAGAATAAGCTTTTCATCGTCAAGGACAAGTATAGCGCCACCTGCGTGCCTGTCTGTGGCCCAGGAATTCTGGTTCAAGCGCTGCACGGCAATTACCGCTCCGTGCGAAGGGAGATACATTGTAAAGACTGATCCCTTACCCACCACCGAACTCACACTGATATGCCCGCCATGTTTGCTGACAATCGAGTGGGTTGAAGCCAGGCCAAGCCCGGAGCCGCCGGATTTGGTCGTAAAATAGGGATCAAATATGTTTTTCTGGTCCTCTTCACGTATACCGCACCCCTGATCAGCAAAGGACAGCTTGACGTACTCTCCCGGCGGGAGCAACACGGCATTATGCCGCTCCAGGGCAACGTTTTCAGCCGTGATAGTAAGTGACCCGCCGCCTGGCATGGCTTGTGCGGCATTAATAATAAGATTGTTGAACACCTGACTTAATTGCCCTTCATCCGCCTCGATGGCATCCAGGGGCCCGGGAATCTCAACAGCCCCTTTCACGTTTGCCCCTCTCAGCGACAATGACAGGGACTCTTCAAGAAGGGGACCAACCGATACTCTTTTCTTGATCGGCTGCCCCCCCCTGGCAAACGTCAGGAGCTGGGTGGCAAGAGAGGCGGCTCTCAGGGATGCTTTCTCAGCGTTGTCCAGAAGTTTGTCTACTTTTCCGGGCGTGGCAAGTGACATGCGGGCAAAGGAGATGTTGCCCATGATGCCGGTGAGGATATTGTTGAAATCGTGGGCGATACCGCCTGCAAGAACCCCGAGCGATTCAAGCTTTTGACTTTTTAGAAGTTCGTCTTGCATCATCTGCCGTTCGGTGATGTCCTCCCCGGAAAACAGTACGCCGCTAATTCCCTCCTGATCGTTCAGGAGCGTGTTGTGGAACGCGATCAGGCGCTCTTCACCGTTCCGGTTGAGCACCGTGTTCTCATAGAACTCAACCGGCGCGAGATTGCCGGCCAGCTGGAGTGCAAAAATCCGCTTTACCTTTTCGCGGACCGCTTCGGGAAGGCAGACATCAAACCAGTTTTGGCCTACCAGTTCATCGTCACGGTACCCGAGAATCCGGGACCCCTTTTTGTTCATCAGGACAATTTCCCCCGTTCTGTTCAGGGCGCAGAACATGACGCCGGCGATGTCCAGATAGCGCTGGGCGGTCTCCTTCTCGCGGGTGATCATCTCAAGCGCCAGATAGTGCTCGGTGATGTCACGCCCCACCCCGATCACACCTGCCACGTGGCCAGCGGCGTCATAAAAAGGAGTCTTGACCACCTCGACCAGGGCCTTTCGACCATCAGCCCGGCTAATCCAGGGTTTCAGCAACACGGGGCATCCTGATTCCATCGCCTGACGATCTGATTCAATGTACTTCTCGACCAGTTTTTGGTCAGGGATGAAGTCGATATCAGGGTGGCCGATGATCCGTTCTTTCGGCAGACCGATATAACACGAGGCATAGGCATCATTGCAACCAATGAAGATGCCATTTTTATCCTTATAGAAAATAAAGTCGGAGATGGAATCAAGGATGGTCTGTAAAAAGTGCCGATCTTCTTCGTGCTTGCTTCTCAATAGCGTACGCGCGGTAATGTCCTCAATATGGGCAAGGACATATGAAACCGAACCATCGGGGCAGCGGACACAACCAGCGGAAAGATTGGTGTAGACAATCGCTCCATCTTTGCAAATGAACCGTTTTTCAATGGCATAGTCGTTGATTTCACCTGACATGAGACGATTGAACATGGCGAGATCCCGGGCAAGGTCATCCGGATGGGTCAGATCTTCCCAGGTCGTGAGAGCCAGCTCTTCGCGGATATAGCCCAGCATCCGGCATAATTTATCGTTTACCTGCACCCAGCCCTTCCCGGGTGATGTTATCGCCATGCCCACCAGTTGACGTTCGAAGAAAAGTCGCATCCGTTCTTCGCTCTGCCTCAGCGTTTCCTCGTCACGCATATGTTGCGCCATCATCTGGAAAAGCAGACAGACCAGCAAGGTCGCAGGCGGGTAGAGCAAAAGCACCGGCAGGGCAATCGTGTTGATTACCGCTTGGACCGCAGCCTCCGGCAAGGTCAGGAGCAGGATGGCGAGCATCAGAAGATGTACCAGCAACCCGAATAGAAATAGCGCCGCTGGCCGCATGGCCCACTGCCGGCGACACCGCACATAGTACCAAACGACACCCAGGCCGGCAGTCCCGATGACAACCCCGACCCCCGGCATGGCACCAATCCCGCCCAGCCAGAGCCGGTAAGCGGCAGCGATACTGGCGGCTATCAGGGCGGCCAGGGGGCCGCAAAAGATGCCGGCAACGCCGAGGATGATACTGCGGCCATCGAAGAAAAGTCCTGGTTGCAGTACCACCGGTGTCATCATGACAATTACGCAGACGAAGCCGAACAGCAAACCGGAAAGGATCGGATAGACGACGCCATCTCTCCTGAGACGCCTGAGCATCAGGCTGTGAACGAAGGTCAAGGAAACCAGCAGGGCAATGTTATGAATCAGCGAAATATAGATCATGTGCATTCCTCGCTTTTTCCCGAGACGTACAACGCCTTCGATGACCAGGCGGACAGTAACCCAACGCTTAAATTGTCTTATTTATATCATGGATTACCATGAAAAGAAATTTTATCGGTCTCATATAACCGCTAATTTAATATTTTGCCACGCACGCCAGACTGTCATCAGGATCTTTTTTTGTTTTGCAAAGTCGCTTCATACTGAAGCCGATATGTGATATATTTGAACGTCACTTTGCGACTGAAGGATTCACCATGGCACACGACAAAATCATCATAAAAGGCGCCTGCGAGCACAACCTCAAGTGCATCGACGTCGAAATACCTCGCGACCGATTGGTCGTCATCACCGGCCTTTCCGGTTCCGGCAAGTCCACCCTGGCGTTTGATACGATCTATGCCGAGGGGCAGCGCCGTTATGTCGAATCGCTCTCTTCATACGCCCGCCAGTTTCTGGAGCAGATGGAAAAGCCGGACGTCGAGTCGATCGAAGGACTGTCGCCGGCCATCTCCATCGAGCAGAAAACAACCAGCAAGAACCCGCGCTCCACCGTCGGCACCGTCACCGAGATCTACGACTACCTCCGCCTCCTCTTTGCCCGGGTGGGGCGGCCGCACTGCACCTCCTGCAACAAGGAGATCACCTCGCAGACCGTGTCCCAGATGGTGGACCAGATCATGCACCTGCCCCCCGGCACGAAACTGACGCTGCTCGCCCCGATGATCCGCGGCCGCAAGGGGGAATACAAAAAAGAGCTGGGTCAGCTGAGAAAAGATGGTTTTACCCGGGTCGTGGTTGACGGAACCGTACGGGAACTCGCCGACGACATTGAAATGGACAAGAAGAAAAAACATGACATCGACATCGTGGTGGACCGGATTGTCGTCAAGGAGGGGATAGAGCGGCGCCTGGCCGATTCGCTGGAAACGGCCCTGGGTCATGCCGATGGCGTCGTCAAGGTCGAGGTGATGGCGCCGTCCCCTCACACGGCCGTTGGCCACCCTCTCCCGGAGGACCCTCTGGGGCCTAAAGGCGAGGGTATACAGAATCCCCTCTCCCCGGGGGAGAGGGATAGGGTGAGGGGGAAAACGAAGGCACCCAAACCGGCCCAGATGCTCTTCTCGGAAAAGCTCGCTTGCGTCGATTGCGGCGTGTCATATCAGGAGGTCACCCCGCGCCTCTTCTCGTTCAACAACCCGCACGGCGCCTGCCCCGACTGTACCGGCCTCGGCACCCGGATGTACTTCGATGCCGATCTCGTGATCCCGAATCAGGAACTATCGCTGCGTGAAGGGGCGATCGCGCCGTGGGAGAAACGCCTTTCCGGCTGGTTTCACATGATTCTCGATGCGCTGGCCAAGGCCTATTCGTTCGATATCCGTACCCCGTTCAAGGACCTGCCCAAATCTGTCCGCGACGTGATCCTGAACGGTTCCAGTGGGGAAAAGATCGAGTTCTGGTGGGAGGAGGACGGTGAACGCCGTCACACCTATCAGAAGGAGTTCGAGGGAGTTCTGAACAATCTGCAGCGGCGCTGGCGCGAGACCGAATCGGATACGTCCCGTGAAGAGCTCGAAAAGTACATGAACGTCATGCCCTGCCCGACCTGTCAGGGTGCCCGTCTTCGTCCGGAGGCGCTGCACGTGCTGGTGGGGGGGCTCACCATCCGCGACGTGACCGCATTCTCGATAAGAGATTGCCTTGCTTTTTTTGAGGAACTGACACTGAGCGACAAGGAACAGGAGATTGCCCGCCGGATACTGAAGGAGATTCGCGAGCGGCTCTCGTTTCTTGTCAACGTCGGCCTCGATTACCTGTCGCTCGACCGCACCTCCGGTACCCTCTCGGGGGGCGAGGGGCAGCGCATTCGCCTCGCGACCCAGATCGGCTCCAGCCTGGTCGGGGTACTCTACATTCTCGACGAACCATCGATCGGCCTCCATCAGCGGGACAATGCCCGCCTGCTCGGCACTCTCAAACACCTGCGCGACATCGGCAACACCGTGCTGGTGGTGGAGCATGACGAAGAAACAATTCTGGAGGCCGATCACCTGATCGACATGGGACCGGGAGCCGGAGTCCATGGCGGCGAAGTCGTCGCCCAGGGAACGCCGGCGGAGGTCATGGCCAATCCGGCGTCGCTGACCGGTCGCTACCTTTCCGGAGAGCTGACCATCGCGGTGCCGGAAAAGCGGCGGCGTGCGGATAAATCGCTCACCATTATCGGCGCCACCGAAAACAATCTGAAAAACATCACCGTCGAAATACCGCTCGGCGTCATGACCTGTGTCACCGGCGTTTCCGGTTCCGGCAAATCGACGCTGGTCATCGACACCCTGCACAAGGTACTGGGGCAGCGCCTTTACCGCAGCCGCGAGAAGGCCGGGGCCGTGCGGGATGTACGGGGACTGGAGCATCTCGACAAGGTCATCAACATCGACCAGTCGCCGATCGGGCGCACCCCGCGCTCCAACCCGGCCACCTACACCGCCGTTTTCAGCGATATCCGCGACCTGTTCTCCAATCTCCCCGAGTCCAAGCTGCGCGGCTACAAACCGGGGCGCTACTCGTTCAACGTCAAGGGGGGGCGCTGCGAAGCCTGCTCCGGCGACGGCATCATCAAGATCGAGATGCACTTCCTCCCCGATGTCTATGTGGAGTGTGAAGTCTGCAAAGGGGCGCGCTACAACCGCGAGACGCTGGAGGTGCATTTCAAGGGGAAGTCTATCGCCGACGTGCTCGACATGACCGTTTCGCAAGGTCTTGAGTTCATGGGAGCGATCCCGCGTATCAAGAACAAGCTGGCGACGCTGGAAGAGGTCGGACTCGGCTATATCAAGCTGGGGCAGGCGGCGACGACACTTTCGGGCGGCGAAGCCCAGCGGGTCAAGCTGGCCAAGGAACTTTCCAAACGCGCCACCGGCCGGACGATCTACATCCTCGACGAACCGACCACCGGCCTCCATTTCCATGACATTGCCAAACTGCTGGAAGTCATCCAGCGCCTTGTTGATGCAGGAAACACGATCGTGATCATCGAGCATAATCTGGATGTGATCAAGACCGCCGACTGGGTCATCGACCTCGGGCCGGAAGGGGGCGACCGTGGCGGCGAGATTGTTGCGACCGGCACGCCGGAGCAGGTTGCCAAGGTGACAAGGTCGTATACCGGGCAGTATCTGCGGAAGATGCTGTAAAAGCAAACCCCTCCAAGCCTCCCCTTATCAGGGGAGGCTTAAAGGCTTCCCCCCTGATAAGGGGGGATTGAGGGGGGTTGGTTTGAGGTTGAAAAACGAGTTGCTGAGGAATTAACAAATGAATTCTACTATTGAAACTGAAGGGGAGTATCCATCCTTCGACCACTCGAAGCTGCTGGAGCTGGCGGCCACAAAGATGCCGTTCGGTAAATTCCAGGGGCGCCGCCTTGTCGATCTGCCGGAACATTATGTCGTCTGGTTTGCCGGCCAGGGGTTTCCACCCGGAAAACTGGGGGAGATGCTGCGGACGGTCTACGAAATCAAGGTCAACGGTCTGGAATATCTGTTTGACAGATTATAGACAACTCCCGCTCAGCGGACCAATCCCCGCAGTAGTGCCAGATTTATCACATCCATTTCATTATGGTCACCCTTCGGGGTCTCCAGAATTTTCGGCACCGTGGCGAAACGGGGATCATTGAGGATAAAGCGGAACGGATTCAGGCCGAGCGTCCCCTGGCCAATATGTTCGTGCCGGTCGACCCGTGAGCCGAGCCCCTTCTTTGAGTCGTTGAAATGGAAGCATTGCAGCCGATCAATGCCGATTATCCGGTCAAACTGTTCCATCGTGTCTCGATACCCCTCCTCGGTAGCAGTATCGTAACCGGCGGCAAAGGTGTGGCAGGTGTCGAAGCAAACCGCGAACTTTTCCGGGAAACGTGAGCCGTGGATAATCGCACCAAGCTCTTCAAACGTCCTCCCCAGATTGCTCCCCTGACCAGCCGTAGTCTCTACCAGCACCTTCCCCTCAAACTGCGGCACCTCGCCCAAAAGCAGGTCAAAGGCCTCCACCACCCGCGCCAGACCGGCCTGAGGTGAATCCGTCAGGTGCGAACCGGGATGCATGACGACCTTGTTGATGCCGAGACGGGCACAGGTTTCCAGCTCATCCCGGAATGCCGCCAGGCTTTTGTCGCGCATTTCCCCCGGAGGCGAGGCCAGATTGATCAGGTAGATATCGTGGGAAACCACCTCGCGCAGACCGGAGGCGGCAAACTTGGAGCGAAACAGAGCGGCGTCGCTCTCGCTGACGGGCTTCCCCTTCCACTGGTTAGAGTTGCGGGTAAAAATCTGCAGGACATTACAGCCGGCAGCAACGGCCCTGTCAACCGCTAGGTACAACCCTCCCGAGATCGACATATGGGCGCCAAGATAATCATTCATGCGAACCTCACTGAAATAATATTCAAATCAAATCGATGTAACTGCCGAAGAAGTGAACATCCACCTCTTCACCTGCCGCCATGAAGCCGCGCCCGGGGGGAATGACGGCGATAGCCGCCGAATTGACCATGGTTTTCAGCAACCCTGTCTGCTGTTTGCCGGATGTTGATGCGTAAAGAGTCTCACCTTCACGTTCCAAACGGATGCGCAGGAGGATGGTGCGGTCACTTTCCTTGTTGCTGATGTCCTCACGCAGCAGGGCGCAGAAGGTCGGCCTCAACACCTGACGCTGCCCCATCATGCGCAGCAAGGCGGGACGGACGAACTCCTCAAACGTGATCAGGCCGGAAACCGGGTTGCCGGGGAGCGAGAAGACCGGTTTCCCATCCTTGACCCCGAAGGCGGTCGGCTTGCCCGGCTTGATGCCGACTTTCCAGAAAATCTGTTTGACCCCAAGCTCTTCCAGCACCACCCGCACCAGATCACGATCACCCGCCGAGACGCCGGCCGAAGTCACCAGCATATCGGCCTTTAGCCCTTCCAGCAGCTTTTCGCGATGACTCTCCAGGTTGTCCCGGGCGATGCCAATGACCCGCGGTATGCCGCCCGCTTCGCGCACCGCCGCCGCCAGCGCCAGGGCATTGCTGTTGATGATCTCCCCGGCGCCGGGGGTGCGCCCGACCTCGATCAGCTCATCACCGGTCGAGAGTACCGCCACGATCGGGCGGAGAAAGACCGGAACTCTGGAGAGCCCGAGGGAGGCCAGCATGCTGACTTCCGGCGGTCTGACCATCGTACCGGCGGCAATGACAGTCTGGCCGGCACGCACATCCTCGCCGCGATAACGGATATGCTGGCGTGCAGTGACGGGAGCCTGAACCGCAACCTGTTCGCCGGAGGTCTCTGCCGTCTCCTCATACGGCACGACCGCATCGGCGCCGGCCGGAACCGGCGCGCCGGTCATGATCTTGACGGCGCACCCCTGTTTGACTTCAATCCCGTCGCCACGGATACCGGCCGGGATGTAGCCGGTCACTTTCAGCTTGCACGGCACTTCAGCGCAGTCGGTGCTGCGGACCGCATAGCCGTCCATCGCCGAATTGTCCCAGAGCGGCATATCCCAGGGGGCAACAACATCCTCAACCAGCACGCGTCCGATGGCATCAACCAGTTCGGACTGCTCGACCCCCGCCGGAGCTATATTTTCCAGAATTATCTGCCTGGCCTGTTCGTATGAAAGCATGGTTAATGACTCCTTTACTGATAATTCAGCATACAATAGCGGGAAGCTCACAAAAACACAATACGATTGCCAATGTCATTTTGATAGGTATAATGCTCGTCGTAGCCGCGCTGCATAAGTACATTTATTGAAAACATACAATAGTAACCAGAGGAGACACAAATGAACCCGAACTGGAAAATTGACACCATTGCCGTACAGGGGGGCTACGAGCCCAAATCCGGCGAACCGCGCATCCTCCCCATCATCCAGAGCACGACCTTTAAATACGACAGCGCCGAGCATGTCACGAGGCTGTTCGATCTTGAAGAGGCCGGCTTCTTCTACACCCGCCTCGCCAACCCGACGACTGACGCCTTCGAAACTAAGATCGCCCAGATGGAGGGGGGCGTCGGTGCGATGGCGACCTCGTCCGGGCAGGCCGCCACAACCCTGGCGATCCTGAACATCTGCCAGGCAGGCCAGCATGTGGTGGCGGCCGGCACGCTCTACGGCGGCACCTACAACCTGTTCGCCGTCACCCTCCCCAAGATGGGGATCGAGGTAACCTTTGTCGATCCCGAAGCGCCCGCCGAGGTGATCAGGAAGGCGTTCCGCTCCACCACGCGCTGCCTCTTCGCCGAGACCATCGGCAACCCCGGCTTGAATGTCCTCGATTTTGAGAAGTTTGCCGCGATCGCCAACGAGATGCAAACGCCGCTGATTGTTGACAACACCTTCGCCACCCCCTACCTCTGCCGTCCCTTCGAGCATGGCGCCCATATCGTCATGCACTCCGCCACCAAGTACATCGACGGCCACGCAACCAGCGTCGGCGGCGTGATCGTTGACGGCGGCACCTTCAACTGGAGCTGTGGCCGCTTCCCGGATATGGTCGAGCCGGACATCAGCTACCACGGCATGGAGTACGTCAAAACCTTCGGCTCGTCGGCCTACATCATCAAGGCCAGAGTTCAGCTGATGCGCGACCTCGGCACAACCCCCGCCCCGCTCAACTCGTTCCTCTTCAACCTCGGCCTGGAGACCCTGCACCTGCGCATGCGTCGCCACAGCGACAATGCCATGGCCGTGGCGACGTTCCTTGAGTCCCATCCGCTGGTGAGTTGGGCCTGTTACCCCGGGCTCGCCAGCCACCCGACCCACGAACGGGCGCTGAAATACCTCCCCAAGGGGAGCAGCGGCGTGCTGACTTTCGGCATCAAGGGTGGTGCCGAGGCGGGACGTAAATTCATGGAAGCGACCAGGCTGGTGGCGCTGGTGGTCCATGTCGGCGATGCCCGCAGCTGCGTGCTGCACCCCGCCAGCACGACCCACCGCCAGCTCTCCGCAGAGCAACTGGAATCCTGCGGCGTATCCCCGGACCTGATCCGCCTTTCGGTCGGCATCGAGGACGCCGGAGACATCATCGCCGATATCGATCAGGCTCTGTATGCCAGCCAGAAATAGTTTTTAACTTCATACGCTGAATGCAGAAAGAGGCTGATACCGCCATGGTGCCAGCCTCTTCTTTGTAGTCTTTGCTCAGGCAACAACGTAAATTAAATTTTATTCTCAACTAGTTCCTTCTCCCTGAGGGAGAAGGTGGCCGAAGGCCGGATGAGGGGGCAGCGGTGCTTCAGTTGCCACCATCCCCATCACCCTAGCCCTCTCCCTCGTGGAGAGGGGACTACAACATGTTACAAATACTTCCCGACAATCGGCGCCAGCTTCTGTTTGACAGCGTCAGAAATCGCGGAACGGTCGGTAATGACCGCATACTGCATCGCGCTGCCGCAGGAACAGTTCCGTTCACACCCGATTTCCGCCACCGCAAGGCGGATGATGTTTTTGGCCATCGCCACATTCTGGTGGATGATCCGGATGATCGCTTCGACGGTGACATCCTCGTGCGAATCGTGCCAGCAATCATAGTCGGTTGACAGCGCGATGATGCCGTAGCAGATCTCGGCCTCGCGAGCCAGCTTGGCTTCGGTCAGGTTCGTCATACCGATGACGGAGGCTCCGAGAGTCAGGTAGGAGAACGATTCGGCCCGGGTCGAAAAGGCCGGACCTTCCATGCAGACATAGGTGCCTCCTTTGTGCACAGTCGCTCCGGCTTTCTGCGCAGCGGCGAAGAGCGTTTCAGAAAGATCGGAGCAGACCGGATCGGCAAAACCGGCATGGGCAACAATCCCGTCGCCGAAAAAGGTATCCTTCCTGATCCCTCTGGTACGGTCATAAAACTGGTCCGGGATCACGATATGTCCCGGAGCGATGGCATCTTTGAGGCTCCCGACCGCAGAGACCGATATAATCCGCTCCACACCGAGCGTCTTCATGCCGCAGATATTGGCGCGGTAGTTGACCTCAGACGGGAGCAGTCGGTGCCCGCGGCCATGGCGGGGGAGGAAGACCATCTTTACCCCGTTCAGTATCCCGGTGACGTACTCGTCAGACGGGTCGCCAAAGGGGGTTTCGATCCTGACCCGTTCGATCTGCTCCAACCCCTCCATCTCATACAGTCCGCTGCCGCCGATAACGCCGATAGTTGTTTCGCTCATGCTGTTAATTCCTTTCGTAATCAATTTATTTCTTATATCAGAGATGAGCGTAATCGTGAAGTCTATTCAATTGACAACATGGACTTCAAAATCGTAGAGTTGGGGGCGATCGAGGATACCGTGATATCAATTGACAGACTCAAAAAGCAATTCAAAAAAATTCTTTCGCTGGATGCCCATCCCGGGCACATTGCCGCCGGTTTCGCCGTGGGCGTTTTTATCAGTTTTACCCCCTTTTTCGGTCTGCACACATTCCTGGCTATTGCCTTGGCTTTTATCTTTCGCCTCAACAAACTGACCTGTATTTCCGGCTCCTGGGCCAATACCCCCCTGACGGTTGTTCCGGTTCTGGCCGCCAGTTACAAACTGGGCGAAATTATGCTTGGCAACACACCGGCGGTGTTTCGAGTGAGGAACCTGGAGTGGAGCTCTCTCAAAGAGTATGCCACTGCGATTATTCTGGGGAGTTCGGTGATCGGTTTTTTTGCCGCACTGGCCGGGTATGCGTTCTGCTACTGGCTGGTAGTTGCTTTCCGCAAGAACGATCCGGCACTGAAGGAAATTACGCGGGAGATGGAAGAGGTTGGAGAAGAGCTGGATTAGCGGGAGCAGTTAACTCAGCTGGCCATACTCGCGGGCACGCGAGTAGAGGATGATGGCGAACGCCAGAGCCGTTACAGGAAATATGAAAGCCGCATGCAGGCCCCCCGCCGACATCCCCCCTGCCGCATCTCCGTACGAGCCCACAATGACCCCCATGACCTGTTGTGTCACCGCCGCCCCCATTAATACATAGAAATTAAGCGACGTCAGCGCGGTGCCGACGATGCCGACCGGGAACATAGAGCGGATAATCGGATAAATCATCACCCCGCTTGAAACGGCAAGGCCAATGAAGAAAAACAGACCCGGCAGCAGCGGCTGCGGTATGGCTTCCGCCCATCCCAGAAAGGCCGTCATGAACAGCAGCAGCGACAGCTGCCCCGCCAGCAGGGTTTTCTTGTAGGATCTGAAGAAGCGGCGAGCGACCACATCGATGAATGAACTGCCGGCGATAAACCCGAATGAGGTGAACATCAGCATGCTGCCGGTAGCGGCACGGGAAAGATGCAGTACCTCCATCAGATACGGCCCTCCCCATAACGCCTGCAGTGCCAGGTAATTGCCGTACCAGGAAAACGAAAGCCCCCCCAGCAGCCAGAAATCCCTGGTTCCGAAAATTTCACCCCAGGCCGACATCATTCCAGTTCTGGTGCTCGTTCCGGCCTCTTCATGAGCAGGGCCTCCGTCCGGTTTGTCCTGTACCTTGCTAAATACCAACAGTGTCACCAGCGCCTGCACAACACCGGCAACAAGAAAGGAATTACGCCAGCCGAAGGCTCCGACAGCCAGCGCCAAAGGTGCCGTAGCCGCAAGATTACCGAGGTTTCCGAGCGCGACCATGAAGCCGGAGACCCGCCCGAACTCCTGCTTGCTATACCAGTGACTGAAGAGCGTAAAGGTCGCCATCAATACCGAAGCGGTGCCGATACCGATCAACATCCGGGCGATCATGGCAACCGCGAACGTGTCGGCCTGTGAAAACAGAATCCCGCCAAGCGTGGTCAGAATGCCACAGCCGCTGATCACCAATCTGCTTCCCAACCGATCGATCATCGGCCCAAGAGGGAGCTGCGCTACGGCATAAACGTAGAACAATACTCCTGAGAGCGTTCCGAGCTGCTCCGGCGTCAGATGCAGTTCACGTGAGATATCACCAGCCACGACCGCCAGCGAAACGCGATAAAAATAGACCATAATATACATCAACGCCAGAGTGGCAAAAATGGTCCAGCGCCTGTGCTTATTTAAAATGGGGGGGCTCATGCAGATCCTGTTGCAGGGCTCAACCGAAAGCGGTTTTTTGCCTGAAATTTAGGAATCATATGACTCCTCTGCCGTATCCATTAAAGGACTAAAGAGCGACGATGGAGTTTTGCGCTACTTCTTTTCCAGCTTCCCCTTCAACTGCCCACACGCCGCCGAGATATCCCCTCCCCGGCTGTCGCGGGTGATGACCGTGACATGGCGGTCGATCAGATAGGTATGGAAGGCATCGATAGCCGCCTGGGTAGGTGCCTTGAAATCACACCCTTCATGCTCATTGAACGGGATGAGGTTGACCTTGTTGGGGATATCGCTGATCAGCCTCAGCAGCCGTTTCGCATCATCCAGTGAGTCATTTATACCTTCCATCATGACATATTCAAAGGTGACTTTGCGGCGCCCCGGGAGCGGAAATTCCCGGCAAGCCTGAAGCAACGCCTTGATCGGATAGCTCCGATTAACCGGCATGATCCGGTCTCGCAGCGCGTCGGTCGTGGCATTCAGCGACACCGCCAGGTTGACGTTCGGAATTTCCCGCCCCAAACGCGCCATTTCCGGCACAAGGCCGCAAGTAGAGACCGTCACCCGGCGGTTGGACAACTGCAGACCGTTTCCGTCGATCATGATCTGGATCGCCGGGATGACGTTGTCAAGGTTGTGCAGCGGTTCCCCCATCCCCATCAGCACGATATTACGGATCGCCGCTGGCGATTCTTCCTGCTCATCCAGCTCCCCATCATCCCATCCTTCTCCCTCAGGGAGAAGGGGAACCTTTACCCTCTCCCCCTGGGAGAGGGTGGGCAAAGGCCGGGTGACGGCAGGAGGATTCCTGACGAGATCCCTCTTAACCGCCATGATCTGGTTAACAATCTCCGCCGTGGTCAGGTTACGGGTCAGCTTGAATGTTCCGGTCAGACAGAACTCACACGCCATCGCACAGCCGACCTGCGACGAAATACAGAGCGTATTGCGCCCCTCGATCGGGATCAACACCGATTCGACCGCGTGGCCGTCACCAAGATTGAAGAGGTATTTGCGCGTCCCGTCGTTCCCCTCCTCCACCGCTTCCGGCTCGAGGTTGCTGATGAAGGCTGTTGCGCCCAGCTCCGCACGCAACGCCTTGGAGATATTGGTCATCTCCTCAAAGCCGTGGGCATCTTGCTGGTAGATCCATTTGAATACCTGGAGGGCGCGGAAGCGCTCTTTCCCCTGCCCCTGGAGAAACTGTTCCAGAGCCGGTAACGTAAGGTTTTTAAGATCGGTTTTTTGATTCATTTTTTATCATTCTGACTTTCAGTTGGAATAGTCGTTTCTGGAACGACGGCTTCGGGGGTTGGTGTGTTGTCATGATCTTCCTTCATCTCGGGTTCATCTTCTGCCGGATCTTCAGCAGGCTCTTGTTTGGCTGACGACAGTGCTTCAAACACCGGCGGCGTGTTGATAACCTCGTCAACCTTCTTCTGCATCCCGCCGACATTGGGCGACTCTGCCAGGGCGGCCTGATACTCGCCCGCATCCAGCACCCCCTTCTGCCGCATCAGCCGCAGAATCATGTTTGAACGTTTCAATACCTTCCCCAGATTCTTGTAGGGATTGTAGGCCAGCCGCGGGCCGGGAAGCATTGCGGCGAGAAAGGCACATTCGCGCGGCGTCAGGTTTGAGGCCGGTTTGCCGAAATAATATTGCGCCCCGTGACCGATGCCGTACACCATCGGTCCCAGCTCAACTACGTTCAGGTACAGCTCGACAATACGCCCCTTCGTCAGCTCCTGCTCCATCCGATAGGCCAGATAGATCTCCTTCAGCTTGCGGGAGACTGATTTTTCCCGCGAAAGAAACAGGTTCTTGGCGGTCTGCTGGGTAATCGTAGAGGCGCCCCGCTTCAGGCTCTTCTTCTCAAGATCGTACTTGATGGCATTCTTGATGGCTTTAACATCAAAACCTTCATGCTTATAGAAATTGGAATCTTCCGCCAGGATCACTGCCCACTTCATCTCGGACGGAATTCGCCCGGACGGTGTCCAGTAGCGGTTCTTCGGCCCTACCACAAACGGGTGATAGTCGCCATGCCAATCCTTGACCTGGATGGTGGTGCTGAACTTCCTGTCGGCCAGATCTGAGACCGGCGGCAGCAAAGCCAGGGAAACGGCGATGTAGGCCAGATAGGCGAGCATCGCCATGCATAGGTAAAAGATAATTTTTTTCACGATAGGGCACCTTCAAGAACTGCGACAGCATCCGTTCCGATAAACCTGTTTAATTCAAACATGTTGTTTACTCTTCAAGCCTCTGCACATTAAAAAAACCCCGTTCATTGCGAGTGACGGGGCTGATCTCTGAGTATTGTTTCAATGACCGTCATGATTCCATTAAAAATAGCGAACAGGGCCCGGTTAGGGCTCACGGTTTAATATTCTCTTCAGTTTTTACTTTTGAATCAGTTTTATTTGTACCCCGGGCCCCGAGGTCACAGGAGTTAGACATTCAGGTCCGTACCCCAAAAGATGGCAAGATGTATTTCTGCACCACAAACCAAGCGGCAATCACTGCGAACATTATCAAAATATCTTTCATCTTTACTCCTCGGCGATCTAGTACAACGGTTCATATCACCGTAATATACGAATACTTATACCTGTTGGTTTCGGTCTGTACAAGGGGTTTTTTATCATTCAGCTAAGCAATCAGGTGTCTGAAGCAATATGGATCCTTCGCAGTAAATGGATCGAGCCCGAGACTGGCGGTAACGGCCGGACACCCGCGACATACCGCATTCAGCGAGCAGCCGGAACAGGCGCTGCTGCCTGCGCGGTAACGACACGCTGACGTGGAGGCATACAGTTCCTCCAGACTGTTGATGAGGATGTTGCCGATGGGTGAAGGAAACTTGCGGCAGGCGTGCACCTCGCCGTCAGAAAGGATCGAGACGAAATTAAAAGCTGCTCCGCAGCCATAGCCGGCGCAACCGCCGAACAATCCGCTGTTGTCACGCTCGAAAATGGTGTTGAGCAGACTGTCCTTGAGGGTCAGAACCGGGTGGCTGTCCAGAGCAGCGACATACGCTTCGAGAAACTCGCGGTATTCATCGGGAGTCGGCAATTCCAGACCGGCACCCTCACCAAACAGTGCCAGACGGTTGAAGGTCAACCCGCCGGTAATACCTTCCAGCTCTTCCGCCAGAGGGATAACCTGTCCTCTGTTGTGCCTGGTCAGGGTCAACATCACCATGTTCGGCACGCCCATTTCCGTAAGCGTCCGGAGAAAATCCACCGTACGGCGGTAATTGCCCGCCCCGCGTATTTCATCGTTATGCTGTTCCAGTCCTTCCAGGCTGACCTGATAATAGACCGGCATCTGTATCTCCACAATGCGTTCAATTGTAGCCCGGTCACTGGCATTCCCCAAAATTGCGAGCATGAAATCCCGCTCCGCAGCGGCACGATAGAGATCCAAAAAATGCGGATACAACAAAGGATTGCCGCCCGACAGCGACACTTGTCCACGGATATACCGGCGGCGACAGAAAGCACGCAGTTCATCAAGCAGGGTGAAAGCGCGCTCGAACGGAAAAGCCCGCCGGTTTGAGCGGTCATAGCAATGCCGGCAATGCAGGTCACATTCCTGTGTCAGATGCCACTGCAGAGAAAACACCTCGGCCGTCACGCACTCCTCACCCGGTGACGATTCGTCACGTTCCTGTTCGCGGCAAAGCATCGATGGGGGCGAAATGACCAGACCCTTCCAGACAGCTTCACGTATAACGGCATCGATAATTCCTACCGGGACACCGGCCTCGCGGGCTGCATCCAGTGGGTCAATGTCCTCGGCCACCAGCTTGATGGCCAGCACGTCACCAGGTTCTGCAGCGCAGCTCACCATTGCTCTATTATCCGGCTGACACCAGGTAATGATGATTTCATTTCCGGAAACAACCTTATCGAGGTCGCGTTTCTTTGCTCGCACGCAGAGCGAGGCAAGATTTTTCCACGTGACAGGAGTAATTTGCAAAGAGGGATTAAGACTGAATGAATGTATTGCGAGAGGGGTAAATTCTGCCGTAATGGCTTTATGCCGTGACAGTTCAATGCGGGCGAGCTCGGACAAAAACGACGGCATTCCGGGCCCGCCCTGATGTTCCAAAAACTCCGGAAAGCTGTCCGGATTCATGTTATGTCCCTCTACCGTGTGCTTCCAGAACTTTACACCAAGAAGTACACGGCAAATGGGAAAAACTTCGGATAAGGTTTTCATGGCATGATATTACCGGACATGTTCTCTATGATCAAGGCCTTCCCGGATGCTGTGTAGCGCGACCGCGCTATTTGGATGAGCCGCCTCAACCACTTTTACCGGGCGTCTCTTTAGGCTTCTCGCCTTCCTTCAGGCCCTTTACAGCATCTTTCTTTGCGTCTTTTTTAATTTTTATACCTTTTTTGGCATCCTTCTTTTGCACCTTTTCTGCCGACTTCTCAGTCACCTCTGTCTTGTCTTTAGGGGCGCTCCCGGCACCCGTTCCACCACCTCAACCACTTTGAGCAGCGTGAGACGGTGCAGCAATCGAGACAGCTGCCACCAAACCGGCAATCCCGAGCCCTGCTACGAATTTTTTCACCTGATCCGTGTCCATGTTCTCACCACCTTTCATGCTTAGATTGCTGATGAGATTTATTTTACCAATATATAAATACAAATCAATCGGTTTTACAATTAAACGGCTGCTGCATCTGTTTTATCAACGGGGAGACGGGACTGTCCGTTCGGATGACACCAGTTCTGCAACTACCCTGCCGACCGGAGTCGTCACCTCGACCCTCACCGGTACGCGGTTTTCGTCATCTGTCAGCCAGATCAATACTTCCCGGTTGTTCTTGAAAAAACCGTTCTCGCGGAACAGCGGCTTGATCACCAGCGTTTCGGCAGAGCGCATGCCGGGCAGCGGCAGCTTTTCC
Organism: Desulfuromonadaceae bacterium; assembly: GCA_028683435.1. GTDB lineage: Bacteria > Desulfobacterota > Desulfuromonadia > Geobacterales > Pseudopelobacteraceae > JACRCG01. The sequence continues at coordinate 20,751 of JAQUIG010000050.1, forward strand.
CGACGGAGCACCTCCACCGGCACCGGAGAACTCTTGTCACCATCATACAGGCGCAGGGAGATAGTCGTGCCGACTTCGAGCGGCTGCTGCCGGATAAAATAGAATCCCGAAATAATGTCAAGTGTGTCCAGATGTTCGAGCTGCTCCGTGCTTGAAATATTTTTCAGACGATCGACCCAGAAGGTTTTACGTTCGTGAAACATCAGGTTAAAGCCGGTGTCGCTGACCAGAGAGCCCTCCCGCTGGAGGATACGGGTCAACAGATAGCGCCCCTTGATCAGCCGCGTATCGGTAGAGTCGTTTACCGGATAGATGGCGGACATGATACTGTTGGAGCGGACGCTGGTGGTGATGCGCAACTCCCCCTGCCTGTTCGTCGCTTCCAGCAGTGCACTCCCCACCGGCATCCCCAGCAGGCTTATCTGGTAGGCCAACTTTTCCTGCTGCAGGGGCGCGATATGGTCGGGGTCCAGCCGAAATTCCTCAGGCTGGTTTTGTACCGACTCAATTATGTTTGGCTTGGGAGGCCCCGATAGAGGTGCTGCTGGCACCTCGGGCTGTTCAGGAGGCAACTGAGCTGTTTCCGGCGATGCCGGAGAGGGCGGCGGAGATGGACGTGAAGCGGCTACGGCAACCCTGGTACGAATATGCCGTGTTGGTGAGGGTGAGGGTGGCGGTTGCAGTGGTGAGGCGGTTGCCAGAGGAGGATCTTTCAGTTCAACCATTACCGCAGCCGGGTCATCTACCGCTTTGCCGAAATCATATATTCCGAACCGTTCAAACAGTATACCAGCGAGGCAATGCCCCAGCACGGACAGCACGATGCAGGCGGCCAGCATTACCTTGATAGGAAGCGTATGTGTGCTGTCAGATTTTTTCATGGCTCACGAAAAATGCCGCCCCCGAGAGGGGGCGGCAAGGCATTACCGGTTGCGGTACACCATAAAATGAGGACTATTGGTGACCCCGGAGGCACGATGCCTCCGGGGATGGTGATACAGGTTACGGACGCTCAAGTGCGTTCCATGCACCAGAAGTACGATTGTAACCGGCAAGATACTTGACAGCCTCGGTGGTTGTTGCGTCGGTTGCCGTAGCCCCTTTGACATAAATGGCGGGGAACGTTGCTACTGCCGTAGTTACCGTAGACATATCGATGATCTTGTTATCGAGGAAGTCGATAGAATCATAGAGCAATCTGCGGGCATAGGTGCGGGCATGAACGTAGGCTGCTGGATCACGCATCAGGATATTTATGTTGAAACATGCACCCATAAGCTTCTTGGCCTCTGCAGCAGACAATGTGCCACCACGGGTCCAATCTTTTACTGCCCCAACGGTAGCCAAGCTATCGTCATAGAAATAAGGATATGCAGCCTGATTATAACTGATATTGTATTTGGCCTTCAAAACTGACAGAGCCAAAGTTAAGGCATTCTGGAAAGGCACTGCCTGCTCTTCTATGAAGACCTCTTTGAAATTTTCAGCGGTCAGCGTAGTTGTGCCCTCTGCGGTATGACACTTCACACAAGTACCATTAAATGCAGAAGCATCCATCTCAAGAGTATGGTGCTTGCTTGACATGTGGCAGGTAATACAAGGTCCGCCTGTAACGAGGCCCTGGCCTCCCACGTGGGAGTCAGTTGCCATTGCAGCTGTACCGAGCTTGCGGTGGGTACTAGTCAGAGCACCGCCATCTGCATCGGAGGTAAGCGACTTGCCATAAGTACTTGTGCCGATGACAGTGTTCGGATCAACGAAGGCGATGAATCCTGATTTCACATACATGAGACCAGCAGCTGCCATGTAATGTGAGTTTTTGAAGCTGACGTTGTTCATACCTGCATCAGCGAGAGCGATAATGGACTCACCACTATCACGCCCTGAATGACAAGTAATACACACATTCGATGTCCCGGCATCCGGGAAGACGGCCTTAGCACCATTGAAATTATATTCTGCGGTTACAGCACCAGGATTGCGTACTACGCCGGAACCGGAGTTACTGTGGCAGCCCCAGCAGTAGAGAACCTCGTTCTGGGTGGAGCCGGTAGTTGATTTCCAGCTGGCCAGATGCGAGAAGTCGTTGTTCTTCGGATCGTAAGTAGCAGGAGATGTCAGAATATTGGAAGCACCGGTGGCGGTGTGGCACTTTTGGCATGATCCGCGATCGTCGCTTCCATCGTCCTTAGTGGTTTTATCCCAGTTGTAGTGGGCCCATGCGAGTGCCTTGGTATTAGCGACAGTAACGGCATCTACCTGGGCCAAGCCTTGGGCAACTTTGACAGGATCAGTTCTGCCAAGAGTAGGGTCAACTGGGTTGGCATCAGCAGCTTCAAATTTAGCCTTCAGAAGGCCGCCGGCATGGCCGGAACTTGCCCATTCTGAGTAAATAGTGGCTTTTGTTTCATCGGTTGCATTCTCTGTGTTGGTTTTTGCTTCATGGGCATGGCAGTCGAAGCAAGGTTTCTCACCTTTTGTACGAATCACGTAACCAGAAATACCATTAACTGTGTTATCTGCGGTGATATTGTTATGTGTAGTGCCGATGATGCGGTACCAGGAGGTTTCATGGTGCCCAACTTCAACCGTACCCGAAGCAAGCGATCCTGATCCCATTGTCTTGCTGCCGTCATAGGTCTTCAACCCATGACAGCTGGTGCAGAGGTTGTACTGATCATTCTGCAGGTTGCTCTTACTTGGGTTCCAGTTGACGATGTTGCCATTAATATCTCGCGCCTTTACAGCACGCAGGCCGCCACCGTGCTCGTGGCAGGTGCCACACTTGAACTGGGTGTACTCTTTGGGCAGTGGCACAGCTCCTTGATATGCAGCGTTATCCATTACGGCCGCATCACCTGTCAGGCCATAGGTAGCCCCGAGAACAGCACCTTCATGGGTATGGCAGCGGCGGCAAGCGTTACCTTCTTCAATTACCATATTGGCATGCTTTGAATCAGCAAACATAGTGGGGGCGTTGGTGGCGTAATTGCCTTTGTGGCAATCCGCACAACGTGCACCGTTGCCATCATAGGGGTTAACGTAGGGAATCGGCCCCACGCCGTTGTGCTGGGCTCCGCCGCCATGGCAGGCTTCACAGCCGTTGCCGTTATTGGCATGGGCAGAGTCTTTGTGTGGCGAGCTGTTTTCGTACTGGGAAATGATTCCCTCACCGGTCAATGGATCTGTCACACTGCTGTGACACTGGATACACTTTGTATCGCCAACAGATGCCACCGAATCACCTGTAAGAGACACTGTACCTTCTTTTGAGCTTGATCCGCAGCCACCCAAAAACGCAGCCAGAGATACTGCACTCAGCATCATGATGCTTAACTTCTTAAAACTCATAGTTTCCTCCTTAATCTAGATAGTGTTAATACGTTCCCGGCAAATGACACTTCAAACACATCTTCTCATTGGTCCTGTCTTTAATATTCCCTGCTTTCCAGTTGCGTGGATGCGGCCTGGTCTTGCCACTTGAGTGACACTGGATACAGACA
>JAQUIG010000010.1:0-74828 GCA_028683435.1 Desulfuromonadaceae bacterium
TTTGGGTTTTTTAATAGTACGCCCGGTAGGGCGCGTGGGGCGTAAGCCCCATCAACTCAGATGTGGTAGCTGATTTGTGATTTGGAGGTGCAAGTCCTCTACGGGACCTGATGGTGGGAACCGTTATGTAAGTTGATTTGTTGGGGAACAAACCTATTTTACTATACATCGAGATCGAGACGCTATACTATTAATAATATCAGTGTGTTATGCTGTTTTTGCAACTGAGAAAGTTGAGTTACTTATTTGAAAAAGTTTCAGGGGTCCCAATGATGCCTCTCTTTGGGGAAGTGGACCTATGCTGCCTTGCCCGTGGACTTGCAGCACAAGCGTTGTCTTTATTATTTGGCTGGTAAAATCGAGTGCTGATGCGGTTATCAATAACAGGACGACTATTTGCTATCTAATATTGTTGTAATAGAAGAATATGTAATTGGTTCTGCAAAGAAAGAAATTCCATATTGTAGTTGGGTGTTCAGTTATTAACAAACCTCAAAATATTAACAGCAATCACTCCGTCCTACGAATTATTGCCATCTTTGCCTTTTTTAGCAGCTTATGGGTATGTTTCTCTGAAACCTTCGTCGGTTGGCTTATCCAAGATCCAACAATCACATCATCTCGAATAGACATACTTCATGGCCTGCTTTTTATTATCGCGGCGTCCTCGATACTTTATCTCCTGTTTTTCCGATACATCCGGCATCTCGAAAAGTCTGAACAGTCACTGCGAGAAAGTGAACAGTGCTTCCGCTCTGTTTTCGAGCTAGCTGCAGTCGGTGTGGCGCTGGTTGATCCGCGCACAGGCAAATTTGTGAAGATCAATGCAAAATATTGCGCCATCACCGGTTACTCAGCCGATGAGATGGTGGGGAGAAGGTTTCAGGATATTACCCATATTGATGATCGGCAAGCTGATTTGGACAATACGGCCCGGTTATTGGATGGAGCCATCAAGACTTACTCACTGGAGAAACGTTACATGCATCGAAACGGATATATCGTTTGGGTGAGCCTGACTGTCTCCCCCCTGTGGTTGGAGGGGCAAGAACCGAATTGTCAAATTGTCATAATAAACGACATAACTGCGAGCAAGGCTGAAGAGTTAGCGCTGATGCAGAGTGAAGAGCAATATCGGAAGGTGATCGAGGATCAGACTGAAATAATCTGCCGGATCAAGGAAGACGGAACATTCCTATATGTCAATGATGTGTATTGCCGTGTCTTTGGAAAAACAAGAGATGAACTACAAGGTGCCAAATGGCCATCTATTGTTTTTCTTGATGATATTCCGCGTGTCGAAGAACGACTGCGTACCTTGTCGCTGTCAAATCCGGTCGTTGCCATAGAAAGCCGTGTCTATTTCGGTTCAGGGGAAGTCCACTGGATGCAGTTCGTCAACAGTGGCTTTTTCGATAAAGATGGGCGTCTTGTTGAAATCCAATCCGTGGGTCGTGACATCACCGAGCGCAAGAATGTCGAGATCGAACTACTCGAGAGCAATGAACTGCTGCAAGCAGTCATCAACGGGTCAGAAGGCGCGATCTTTGTTAAAGACCGCTACAGCCGAATCCTTCTGGCCAATCCGACCTTTCTTCGCCTTATGGAAAAATCATTCGAAGAAGTAGTGGGAAAGCAGCATACCGAAATTCATTCCGATCCGGAGATTGCGGGTACCATATATGAGAACGACCGGCGAATTATGGAATCGCGCCAGGCAGAGATGATTGAGGAAGTCGTGCAGGGCCATGATGGTCTCCATATATTTCTCTCATATAAGATGCCGCGATTTGATACCGATGGGCGGGTCATTGGTATCATCTGTGTGTCGCATGACATCACCAAGATCAGGAAGGCAGAGGAAGATCGACTGGTACTTGAGAGGCAGTTTCAGCAGGCTCAAAAAATGGAGAGTCTCGGTGTGCTTGCTGGAGGTGTAGCACACGACTTCAACAATATTCTGACCATCATCCTGGGGCATTGCCACATACTCAATAAAGAAATAAATTCCGGGATGACTTTTAAAGAACACGTTCAACAGATCGAAGCAGCCGGAAGCCGGGCTGTCGGACTTTGTCGTCAAATGTTGACGTATGCAGGGCAAAGTGCACAGGTTCAAGTAAGGGTCAACCTGTGGCCGCTGGTTGATGGGGTTGTGGAAATGCTTAAATCAGCCATCAAAAAGAACGTGACCGTCAAACTTGATCTCCGACATGATGTGCCGGAACTAACAGGGGATAATGTTCAAATCCAGCAGGTCGTCATGAACTTGATTCTCAATGCCGCCGAGGCTATCGGTGACAAGAGCGGAACAATCAAAGTTGCTCTCAAAAATACCCATATACAAACTGGACAATCCGATACTGATTTTATGGGCAATACCATTCCAACTAAAAAATATGCCTGTCTGGAAGTTTCAGATACCGGCTGTGGTATTGACAAGGAAAATGAAAGGCGGGTATTTGAGCCATTTTATACAACCAAATCCGCCGGTCGCGGATTGGGAATGTCGGCCGTGTTGGGAATTGTTAAATCACATGACGGAGCTTTGCGACTAACCAGCGGTCCGGGTATCGGAACAACCATCCAGGTTTACTTTCCTCTGCCGGACAAGGATTGCTCAATTGAGACTATACAGGCATCCGGGTTTGTCCCTTCAGCGAAGGCGAGGGGAACAGTATTGCTGGTGGATGACGAAGTGACAATGCGTGTCATCGGTTCCGCATTGCTGAATGCGATGGGTTTTTCTACCATAACCGCATCCAATGGCCGAGAAGCGCTTGATATCTACAATCAGCGTAAAAACGAGGTAGATCTGATCCTGATGGGTCTGATCATGCCGGAGATGGCCGGAATCGATTCTTACCGCCTGTTGCGTGAAATATCCCGATCAATTCCGATTGTCATCTGTAGTGGTTTCGGTGATGATAGAATTTGGGGGGGAATTGCCAACGATGAACACGCTGCAGTGGTTCAAAAACCGTATAAGTCTAATCAGTTGCAGGACACTTTGATTACACTTCTTGACAAGAAGGGGTCGAAATTTCAATGATACAGCCAGCAAACTCTCGCATATTGCTTGTCGATGACGAAGAAGGTATCCGCTTCACCATTGGATGTCTGTTGAAAAATGAGGGTTACCAGGTTGATGTCGCCGCTGGTCACGTAGATGCCATTGTCTGTCTGCAGGACGCACACTACGACCTGGCCTTCGTGGATATCATACTTGGCGGGGATAGTGGAATAGATCTGCTGAGGGACATAAAAGCGATATCCTCTACTACCCAGGTTGTCATGTTTACCAGTTTCCCTGAGGTCAAGTCGGCTACTGAGGCAATTCGGCTGGGAGCCTTTGATTACATCACCAAACCGGTACGCCAGGAGTCACTGTTTTTAATCACCCGTCACGCTCTGAGTGTAAAGCAGATGAACGATAAACTGGAGCGGTACCGTGCCAATATGGACGCAATTCTCCGGACTGTTTCCGATAGCATTATCATGGTTGACAAGAATGGATGTCTGGCCCACTTCAATGCGACGGCAGAAAAGATCTGCGGATACACCAGCGATCTGATCGGGAGCGAAGTAGCAGCTATTCGTCCGGGGTGCAAAGGAGGATGCCACACTGCGCTGCTGGAAGTGCTTTCCAGTAAATCTCCCCGTGAAATCCGCCGGCTTGAATGTCGTACGCCGGAAGGGAAGAGTCGCATCATTAACTTAACGGCATCTCCTGTGACCGAGGCGGACGGGACAATAAGCGGAGCGGTGGCGGTTATCCGGGATGAAACCCATCTGGTGGAGCTGGAGCGTTCTCTCCAGAAGCACGGGCGATTTCAGGGAATAGTCGGCGCTTCTGTGCAGATGCAGCATGTCTATTCCCTGATTGAAGCCCTGGCTGATGTGCCGACTACGGTGCTGATAAACGGCGAAAGCGGCACCGGTAAAGAGTTGGTTGCTGCAGCGCTTCATGTCACAGGCAGCCGAGCAGCGAAGCCGTTCGTCAAAGTCAATTGTTCAGCGCTTTCAGAGTCGTTATTGGAGAGCGAGCTTTTCGGCCACGTCCGCGGCGCGTTTACCGGTGCGATTGCCGACAGGATCGGTCGTTTTCAGAGGGCACACGGCGGCACGCTGTTTCTGGATGAGATCGGCGATGTATCGCCCGCTGTCCAGATGCGATTATTGAGAGTGTTGCAGGAGAGCGAGTTTGAGCGGGTTGGGGAGTCGATTCCGATCAAGGTTGATGTACGCATTATTGCCGCCACCAATCAGAATCTCGTTGAAAAGGTCAATCAAGGCACTTTCCGGCAGGATCTGTACTATCGGCTGAATGTTGTCCGTTTGGTGCTGCCTGCACTCAGAGAACGATTAGATGATCTTGAACAATTGATCGCGCACTTCATATCAAAGTATAATACCAAATTCGGCAAGGATATCTGTGGCGTGTCGGATGATGTCATGGCATCGTTTCGCTCTCATACCTGGCCGGGCAATGTGCGCGAGTTGGAGCATGCCGTCGAGCATGCTGCAGTTCTCTGTAAAACGGGCATTATCATGTTACAAGACCTGCCGCAGGAGTTGAGGGATTCAGCGTTAAATCAGGTGAAATCGGCTTCAGTCAGTACGATCCACTCGCAATCTCTTCAGAAAAACCTCACCATGGATGAAGCACTTGACATTGCCGGCGGCAACAAATCCCGGGCGGCAGAATTGCTCGGCATCAGCCGCCGGACATTGTACAGGCATCTTGGCGAAAGTTGAAACAAGGGTCACGCAGAACCATCCGCCAATAGTATCCTCTGTTTCCTTTCTGTGCCATGGCACAACCATGGTGTGACATGGCACACCCAAAGGCGTAACTTGTTACAGATTGCCCTCGACCATATATCAATTCGCTGAATCCGTAAACTCTCTTCTTATAACAATCCACGCACTAATTTTAACCTTCATACTGCTCCGGCACGCTTGTTGTAATCTCTTTCTGCAAAGGCCTGTTGTACATACCAAAGCAGGAGGGGAGGCAGAGAATGGCTGAAGAGTTAGAAACAACCCAATATCTCACCTTTACGCTGGCCGACGAGGTTTTTGCCGTCGACGTTGCCAGGGTTCGGGAGATACTGGAGATCACCAACATCACCAAGGTGCCGCAGGTACCGGACTTCATGCGGGGAGTCATCAATCTACGCGGCTGCGTGGTGCCGGTCATCGACCTGCGCCTGAAGTTTGGCATGGAGGGGACCGCACAGACCGTCAACACCTGCATTATCGTGGTCGAGGTCGAGATGGACGGCGAGAATATCGTACTCGGGGCGCTGGCCGACAGCGTGCAGGAGGTAATCGAGATGGAACCGTCCCAGATCGAAGCGGCGCCGCACATCGGCATGCATCTCAGGACCGAATTCCTTAAGGGTATGGGCAAGCATGACAACCGCTTCGTGATGATACTTGATATCGACAAGGTCTTTTCCGGAACTGAACTGGCTACTGTTTCAGGTTAGGAATCCAAACAATTAATCAACATACCCACACCATCCCAGGAGGATACGCTATGCAGTGGTTTAACAATCTCAAGATAGGTACTAAATTGATATCCGGGTTCGTTCTGGTTGCCCTGATCGCCGGAGTGATCGGCCTCATAGGCATTCAAAAGATTCAGCAGATCAATGAAGCCGACACAAAGCTGTATGAGAAGATGACGGTGCCATTGGGGGAACTGGCCGATATCGCTGTGTCATTTCAGCGCCTGCGGATTAACCTGCGTGATATCGTTGCAACCAATGATAAGCAGGAAATGTTGAAGATTGCTGATAACATCAAGAAACTGCGTGCCGAAACCACCGAAAAACAGGACGCATTTGAAAAAACGATCCTGAATGACGAGGGTCGCAAGCTGTTTGATGACTACAAAAAGAACCGTGAAATTTACGCTGGTGTATTTGTAAGAATTCTTGCTTTAGCCGAGGCAGACAAAGATGCCGAAGCTATTGCGCTGTTAACAGGCGAAGGCAAACAGATTGCATTCCAGTACCAAGCAGCGATTGACAGGCAGCAGGAAGCTAAGTTGAAACAGGCCAAACTGACCGCCGAAGAAAATACTGCGATTGCATCTGCCGCATCCCGCCTGATGACCGGGCTATCTATTGGTGGTGCTCTGCTGGCGATCTGTCTGGGACTGTTCATCTCCCGCGCCATTACCCGCCCCATAAATGAGGCGGTCGGAGTTGCAAATTCTCTAGCCAAAGGTGACTTAACCATTAGCGTTGAATCCAAATCCAAGGACGAAACCGGCATCATGATGGCTGCCCTCAGTCTGATGGTCGACAAACTCAAGCAGGTCGTCGGTGAAGTCATGTCGGCTTCCGACAACGTGGCCTCAGGCAGCCAGGAACTTTCCTCCACCGCCCAGCAGATGTCCCAAGGGGCCACCGAGCAGGCCGCCAGCGCCGAAGAAATCTCCTCCAGCATGGAAGAGATGGCCTCCAGCATCCGCCAGAATACCGACAACGCCATGCAGACGGAAAAAATATCCATCAAAAGTGCTGTCGATGCAAAGGAAGGCGGCAAGGCCGTTATCGAGACAGTAGCCGCCATGAAGGAGATCGCCACCAAGATCTCGATCATCGAAGAGATAGCCCGCCAGACCAACCTGCTGGCTCTGAATGCAGCCATCGAAGCGGCCCGTGCCGGTGAACATGGCAAAGGTTTTGCGGTAGTTGCCTCCGAGGTTCGCAAGCTGGCCGAACGCAGTCAGTCAGCAGCCGGAGAAATATCCAGCCTTTCCAGCCGCAGTGTTTCAATTGCCGAGCAGGCCGGAGAAATGCTGACCAAAATGGTGCCGGACATCCAGAAAACCGCCGAACTGGTGCAGGAAATCACCGCCTCCAGCAAAGAGCAGGACACCGGAGCCGAGCAGATCAACAAGGCCATCCAGCAGCTTGACCAGGTCATCCAGCAGAACGCTTCCGCCTCCGAAGAGATGGCCTCCACCTCGGAAGAACTTTCCAGCCAGGCTGAACAGCTGCAGAGTTCGATCAGCTTCTTTGATATCGGCAACCAGGGGCGTCGCACGGCAGCGGTCAGTCATAAGCCGGTGAAGAAAGTCCAGGTCGCTCATGCCAAAAATGCTGCAATCGCTAAACAGCCCTCCGGTGGAATAAACCTGCAATTAGGAAATTCCGGTCCGGATCATCTGGATGACGAGTTCGAGAAATACTAAAATTCAAGGAAAAGGGACCGGGAAAAAATTGATTGATAGAGTCAGTGGTTAAATTCCTGGTCCCAACTCCATAGTATCTAGTCTCCGATTCTGGTCTGGCTGTCTGATAGTGGCAGGTTCTGCACACATTTCAACAAACTTGGTTGAAATTCACTGGCTTAAATTCTGGAAGCGGGGTTCAAAATGCATCATGTGAAAATGATAAACAAATTGGAAGACCCAATATGCCAAACCCAAAAACTGGATTCTATCGGAACCCTAGCCGGAGGAGTGGCACACAATTATAACAATATCCTGACCATAATTATCAGTGCCTGCGCAATGCTTGAAAAGAACGCAATCGGGCAGCCGGAACAGCTGATACTAATCTCCCTGATCAACGATTCCGCCGAGCGGGCCGCCAAGCTGAACCAGAGCCTGTTGGCCTTCAGTCGCAGGCAGCCAGTCAGCAAACAGTCGCGAAATTTGAATTTAATTGTGAAAAATACACAGGACTTCCTTGTCCAGATCATCGGTGAGGATATTCTGCTGACAACATATCTGCCCGATAACCCACTCATGATTATGTTCGATTCTGGACAGATAGAACAGGTGCTGATGAACCTGGCCGCCAATGCCCGCGATGCCATGCCGCACGGCGGTATCCTGAATATAGCGGTGTCACAGATTGAAAATGATGGCACAGTGCAGGAGCTGGAAGGATACCGTTCGGGGGGCTATGCTCTGATTACGGTTTCTGATTCCGGAGAAGGAATAAACAAGGCAATCCAGCTGAGAATTTTCGAGCCGTTTTTTACCACCAAGGTAATGGGCAATGGAACCGGCCTGGGGCTTTCAATAGTCTATGGTATTATCCGCCAGCATGGTGGGGCAATACATGTTATCAGCGAACTGGGTGAGGGGGCAGCCTTCAGGATTTATCTCCCGCTGTGTGATCAACACACTGAATGATGGGCAGTTTTTCAGGGAGCGGATACATCACATTAAACCGGGGGTCAATTCAATCATGATAGCCCCATAAACTGCACACAAAAGCCAGCAGGGGGCAAGTCATTTGGTGCTCCTCCTGACCCCTGAATCTCATAACATGTAACAGAAGGAGACGTACCGTGAAATGCCTGATAGTGGAAGCTTATTTTATATCTCGACGGGTCCTGAAAGAGTTGCTCTCGTCGTTTGGTAATTGCGATATTGCCGTAAATGGTCAGGACGGTATCGACTCCTTCAGTTGGCACATGAGTCGAAGCGCCCCTATGATGTGATCTTCATGGATATAATGATGCCGGTCATTGATGGCCTTGAGGCGTTACAGGTCATCCATTCCATTGAAAAAAGAATGAAAATACCTCCCGCCTTAACGGCAAACATTGTCATGACCTCCGCTCTGAATGACCCACATACTGTTATTAAAGCACTCAACGAAGGAGAGGCTACCTCGTTCATTGTTAAGCCGATTACGAGGCTAAGGCTCGCAACCTCCCGTTGCTGGTCGTCGTACCCCTCTGGAACATCACGCTCAAATCTTTTGGCGTCTACGACTCGATGCGGGAACTGCACTTTACCCGACTCTGCTGGGGCATCTTCGAGGCATCACTGGTGGCGACGCTCATCTTTTCCACCGGGGCATTCCTGTTCGAGCTCGAGATCCTGTCGCGGACGTTCGTCTTGATCTTCTTCGCCGTAACGACCTCCCTGTTGATCATCGAGAAATCCCTCGCACTCCTCTATCTCAGGAACATCAGAAAGAAGGGATTCAACTTCTCCCGGCGGTGCTCATTGTCGGTTCCAACCACAGGGCAAAGGGCTTTGCCGAAACCATTGAATCACACCCCGAGTGGGGACTCAAGATCCTCGGCTTCATCGACGAAGAGGAGATGCTGGGACGCTCCATCGGCGCTTCGCAGGTGATTGGCGTTTTTGACGATATCTCACGCATTCTCAACGAAAACGTGGTGGATGAGGTCATCTTCATCATGCCGCGCAACTGGCTGGACCGGCTGGAACAGTATGTCCGTGTTTGCGAGAAGGTCGGGGTGAAGGCAACCATATCTATCGATTTCTTCGACACGGCCTGGGGGCCGTCTACCTGGCTACTCAGAAAATAAAGATAAACCTCTCCGACCGGCTTATCTGGAAGAGCTTCAAGGACCTGCCCGGTTCGGGTGTGGCAAAACGGAGCGACCTGCAGCAAGAACTGAAAGCAGGAATCGGCTGGACCCCGATAAACAGGCTTTCGGTCGACATCGGCTACACCTGTCTGACCAGGTCTTCGGACGATTCCACCCTCGACTATAACGCCCACACGCTGCTGACCAGCCTCTCCTATCACTTCTGAAGCTGCCCGAGCATACCTGATCACCGCCCTGTTTGAGCCGACCGTGACCTTGCCAACTACGGTTTTGTTAATCACAGTGTGGCCACCTTAACAGCCGCCACCGCCTGATCCTGCCGGGCTGGCGGAACCGGTAGCCCGGCAGGGCTCTTTTAGGCAGCGTCTTCCTTCTGAAAGTAATAAACCAAAGCGGGAACAACGCACCGCACAGGAAAAGAATCAATGCGTAAGCTAAGATCAAAGATTGACGCACCAGAAACATTGTGAGAATGTTGTTTATCGCCCAGCAGCGCACCCCCTCAGGGGATGGCCGACTTCATCGAAATACGTAAGGAACCACTCTGTATGAGCATTTTGCTTCAGGACAAAACAGATAAACTCCGCACAATTCTTGCCGACATGAGTGGCTGCGTGATCGGTTTTTCGGGCGGAGTCGATTCGACGCTGCTGTTTGCAGTGGCGGCTGAGATTCTGGGCGATCGGGCGGTGGCGGTTACGGCCGCTTCAAAGACCTATCCGGAGCGGGAATTGAATGAAGCGTGCGAGCTGGCTGGATGGATCGGCGGTCGGCATGTGGTGATCGTATCAGAGGAGCTTGATATAGCGGAGTTCCGCGACAATCCCCGCAACCGCTGCTATTACTGCAAGAGGGAGCTGTTCGGCAAGCTGAGGGAGATTGCCGGTCGGGAAGGCGTTGGTTATGTGCTGGACGGTACCAACATCGACGATGCCGAGGACCATCGTCCGGGGCGAGTAGCGGCCGAAGAGCTGCAGGTGCGCAGCCCGCTGGAGGAGGCCGGCTTCACCAAACAGGATATCCGCGACCTTTCCAGAGACATGGGGCTTCCGACCTGGGACAAGCCGGCCCTTGCCTGCCTTTCCAGCCGTTTCCCCTACGGTACCGCTATTACCCCTGAGCGGGTCGATCAGGTCGGAATGGCCGAAGAGTCGCTGCGGGGTCTCGGATTCCGGACGCTGCGGGTTCGCTATCACGGGAGTGTGGCCAGGATTGAACTGGGTGAAGGTGAGTTTGAGCGTGCGACCGGAAGCCTGCGGGACGAAGTAGTCCAATTGGTGAAAGCGGCCGGCTTTACCTACGTAGCACTCGATCTGCAGGGGTATCGAATCGGTGCCATGAATGAAGAACCGCTGTAATTGCGACAGTCATGAAAAGGGACAGGCCCCCCACTTTTTATGTCGTACTTGACTTCTTGCTCTTGGAAGCGTAAAAATTTCTCTTCGATGTAGCGTTGTTTAAATGGGCACATAGCTTAGCTGGTAGAGCAGCCGACTCTTAATCGGCAGGTCGACGGTTCGATCCCGTCTGTGCCCACCATTTTCACTGGTCGTATCCCAACATGTCCCCTGTTTTGCCCAAACTCCCGATTGATGACATCCTTCCCGATCTACTCGACTCTATCCGTAATCATCAGAGCATCATTCTTCATGCACCGCCCGGTGCGGGAAAAACCACGCGCGTCCCGCTGGCTCTGCTTGACATTCTTCCTCCCGAGGCCGGCCGCATTATTATGCTGGAGCCCCGGCGGATAGCTACGGTCTCGGCTGCCCGCTGGATGGCGAGCTGTCTCGGTGAAGAGGTCGGTCGTACGGTTGGCTATTCAATTCGCTTTGACAGCTGCACCTCTGCAGCAACGCGTATTGAGGTGGTCACCGAGGGGATTCTGACCCGCCGCATTCAGAGTGATCCCGGGCTTACCGGTGTGGCGCTGGTCATTTTTGACGAGTTTCATGAACGGAGCATTCATGCCGATCTCGGGCTGGCTCTCTGCCGGGAAGTGCAGCAGCTGCGCGCAGATCTCAAAATCATGATCATGTCGGCAACACTTGATCTTCAGCCGCTTTCCCGGCTGCTGGGCAACGCTCCGGTGATCAGTTCCGAAGGCCGCGCATTTGCAGTTGAAATGATATACCTTGATGACAAAGGGGGGGCACGGCTTGCGGAGAGGATGGCTGCGGCGATCATACGGGCGCTGAACGAAACGGAAGGGGATATCCTGGCGTTTTTGCCCGGCTCCGGCGAGATCCGCGCCTGCGCTGCCCGAATGGCAGAATCCGGAGTTCTTCAGCGAAATATCGTGCTCTGTCAGTTGTATGGTGATCTGCCGATTGCCGAGCAGCAAAAGACCCTTCAGGCCGGATCGTACCGAAAAATAGTGCTGGCCACCAGCATCGCAGAGACCAGCCTGACCATCGAAGGTGTCCGGACCGTTATTGATTGCGGCGTGTCGCGGCGGCTGCAGTATGATCCCGGCAACGGCCTGAACCGTCTGGTCACCGTTCGCGAATCGCGTGCCTCTGCCGAGCAGCGGGCGGGGAGGGCTGGTCGCACCGCTCCCGGCGTCTGCTATCGTCTCTACACTCCCCACACGCTCCACGCGATGGTCCCACACACGCCACCCGAAATCGGTGTCACCGATCTGTCACAGCTTCTGCTTGAACTGGCGGCGTGGGGGGTTGCTGATCCGCTGCAGCTCGGCTGGCTCGATGCGCCCCCTGCTGCAGCTCAGGAGTCGGCCCGCCGTCTGCTTGTCGAACTGGATCTCTTTGATGCCGCCGGCCGGATCACGGCGCTCGGGCGTGAGGTCGTGCGGATGCCGCTTCATCCGCGTCTCGGTCGGCTGCTGTTCCGCTCACGTGAACTCTGCTGCCCCGGTTTGGGGTGCAGGTTAGCGGCGCTTCTTTCGGAACGGGATCTGTTCCGCTCAGCTGCCGGCAGCAGTCCGCCCCAGATAAGCAGTTCCGACATCGCCGAGCGTTTGGAGGCTTTTATAAACTGGCGTTCGTCAGGATATCATGACCGTAGAATGGATCTTTCGGCTGTAAAAAATGTGGAGCGGGTTGCTCGACAGCTGGAGAAGTTTCTGGGCGTCCCTGAAGCGAAAGATAATTTTGACCGGTATGATGATCGTATTTCCCGCTTGCTGCTGGCGGCGTATCCTGACCGTACAGCACGGCGCAGGGGAGGGGGCGCGGATGGATATCTGCTTGCCAGCGGGCGGGGGGCACGTATTTCCGAGCGGAGCGCTGTCAGAACTGCTGATTATATCGTGGCGCTGGCACTTGATGCCGGAAATCAGGCTGAAGCTATCATCCACCTTGCCGCTGAAATACCTGAGTCTGTTATCCGCGAGGAACGCTCGCGGCATATACGGTGTGAAACGGAAGTGGGCTGGGATGATCGTGAAGGGCGCGTAATAGCCAGGCGGCTGGAACGTCTCGGGAGTATTCTCCTTTCTGCCGAGACGGTTATTCCATCAGCAGATCAGGCGGTGCCGGCTGTTATCGGTGCGATCCGTGCATCGGGATTGGTGCTCTTGCCGATGACTGAAACGGTCCGCCAGCTGCAAGGACGACTGCTGCTACTCCACACCGCTTTTCCGGAGTTGGATTGGCCGGACATTTCGGATGCGCTGCTCTGCGATACGCTTGAAGAATGGCTGGCACCGCATCTTGACGGGATCAACTCAGCCAAAAGAATAGCTCAATTGGATATTGCAGAGATCCTGAGGCAGAGCCTGGATTATAGGCAGCAACGTGAGCTGGACCAGTTGGTGCCGACTCACCTCTTTGTTCCGAGCGGTTCGCGGATCAGAATCGATTATTCAGGTGAAATCCCGGTGCTCGCGGTGAAGCTTCAGGAGCTGTTCGGCCTGGCGCTCGGGCCGAGTGTCTGCGGCGGGAGGGTCCCGGTGCTGCTGCATCTGCTTTCGCCCGCCGGAAGAGCGATTCAGGTGACCAGGGATTTAAGAGGGTTCTGGGACGGCTCATATCAACAGGTAAAAAAAGAGCTCAAAGGCCGCTACCCCAAGCATCCCTGGCCTGACGATCCCTGGAGCGCCGCTCCGACCCGCAGGCTCAAACCGAGGGGTTAAGGTGCGATCCTGAATTTGACCTCCGCCATCTGCTCGGCGCCATTCTGAATAATTCCCCGATCAGGGTTGGCCGCCAGATGCCGCAGTATCGCAAAAATCATCTCAGCTTCGTCCGGCTTTTCCAGCAGAGAGGCGATCGCCCCCGCAGTCATGCCCCGCCGTTCCTGTTGTAACAGGTCCACGGCAGATTTCTGGAGGGAGATCACGCTGCCGGCCGCTTTTTTGCCCGCCTCCACACCGGGCTGGTGGTAGGCATTGATATTTATCAGGCTGGCATAGAACCCGACAGCCCGCTCGAACAGCGCAATCAGAACGCCAACCGTAAATGCATCGATCTGATTGATGGTGAGGGTCATAGATTCCCGGCCATTTTCATAGAGCGCCGTGCGCGTTCCCTGATAAAATCCGAACAGAAAATCTCCGCTGGTAATCCCATCCTCGACGAGCAGCGAACTCCCCTCCCGATCTTTCAGTACTTCGATGAATGTGACAAAGAAATTTGTCACCCCGTCCCGCAGTTGCTGCACATAGGCGTGCTGATCGGTAGAGCCTTTGTTGCCGTACACCGTCAGCCCCTGGTTGACGACCACGCCATCACGGTCAAGCTCTTTGCCGATCGATTCCATGATCAGCTGCTGCAGATAGCGGGAGAACAGCAGCAGGCGGTCCTTATAGGGGAGCATGACCAGGTCTTTTGTACCGCGCCCACCCGTGGCGTAGTGCCACATTAAAGCCATGACAGCTGCCGGATTTTGTTCCGTAGCCGTCCTGCTGGTGAGTTCGTCGGCGCCCCTCGCCCCTGCCAGAAGCCTCGTAATATCTATCCCCTGCAGCGCAGCCGGGAGAAGCCCGACTGCCGAGGTGACGGAGGTGCGTCCCCCGACCCAATCCCACATAGGGAAGCGCTCCAGCCATCCTTCGGCCCGCGCCAACCTGTCCAGTTCGCTCCCGGCGCCGGTTATCGCCACCGCGTGCTGTGAAAAATCGAGACCGGCCTGCTCGTAGGCAGCTTTGGCCTCCAGCATCCCGTTGCGGGTTTCCTTTGTTGAACCGCTTTTTGATATGACTACCGCCAATGTTTGTGAAACTCCTGAGCCCAGCTCCGCAAATACCTTGTCGATGCCGTCCGGGTCTGTGTTGTCGAGAAAATATGTCCTCATCCGGTCGGCGGGAGATGCCAGCGCATCGGTCACAAACTGTGGCCCCAATGCAGAGCCACCGATACCGATGATAAGAACGTTTTTAAAAACGGTGCCGTTCTGGGCGGAGATGGCGCCGGTGTGGATTTTTGAACTGAAGGACAGGATCTGTTCGACCGCAGCTTCGATCTCACCCTGAATGTCATGAGACGGGGCAAGGCTCGGATTCCTCAGCCAGTAATGCCCTACCATGCGACCTTCATCACGGTTGGCTATCGCCCCCCCCTCCAGGTCGTGCATTTCGGAGAACGCACCCTGTATTGCCGGTTCCATCTTTTTAAAAAAACTGTCAGCAAACTTCATGCGGCTGATATCAAGCGTGAGTCCGATCTCAGGGCAGCTGCAGAGATGTTTTTGATACCGATCCCAAAGGTTAGTCGCTTTCCGCATGTGTTCCTCCCGTCCCACGCTAGATACACAAAAGGCGGAGCATGCCCCGCCTTTTGTGTCTGTTTCCGTTATGCTCTATTTTTTGATGCAGTAGAACACGTCATGTCCTCTGAACAGGGACGTGTTGTCGAGCTCATCTTCGATCCGGAGCAGCTGGTTGTATTTGGCAACGCGATCGGTGCGGCAGAGTGAGCCGGTTTTTATCTGTCCGGAGTTGACCGCCACGGCCAGATCCGCCAGCGTTGTGTCTTCGGTTTCGCCGGAGCGGTGGGAAATGACGGTCGTATAACCGGCCCGTTTGGCCATTTCGATCGCTTCCAGAGTTTCGGTCAAGGTGCCGATCTGATTCAGTTTGATCAGAATAGAGTTGGCGATCCCCTTCTGTATCCCCTCTTTGAGGATCTTAGGATTGGTCACGAACAGGTCATCTCCAACGATCTGGATCCGTTTGCCGAGACGATCGGTCAGCTGTTTCCAGCCGTCCCAGTCGTTTTCTGCCATGCCGTCTTCGATCGAGATGATCGGGTATTTGTTGACCAGGTTCTCGTAAAAATCGACCATTTCTGCCGGGCTCTTCACTTTCTGTATTTCATTCTCCAGTGTATAAACTCCATCTTTAAACAGTTCGGAAGATGCAACGTCAAGTGCCAGGAGGACATCTTCGCCCGGCTTGTATCCGGCCTTGACGATCGCCTCCATGATGACTTCCAGCGCTTCCTCATTTGACTTCAGGTTGGGAGCAAAGCCTCCTTCGTCACCGACAGAGGTGTTGTACCCCTTTCCCTTAAGGACACCCTTCAGGGCATGGAAGATTTCCGCACCCATTCGGAGCGCTTCCTTGAAGCACGTTGCGCCGGCCGGCATGATCATGAATTCCTGGATGTCAACGTTGTTGTCGGCGTGTGCCCCTCCGTTGAGGATGTTCATCATCGGCAGCGGCAGCTCGCGGGCGTTGGCTCCGCCGATATATTTGTACAGCGGCTGTCCGGCCTCTTCGGCTGCAGCCTTGGCAACCGCCAGCGAAACTCCCAGAATAGCGTTGGCTCCGAGGTTTGTCTTGAATTCGGTGCCGTCCAGTTCGATCATCTTCATATCGATCCCGATCTGGTCGTCCCCTTCCATGCCGATCACCTCTTCAGCGATGACGTTGTTCACGTTGTCTACCGCCTGCAAAACGCCTTTGCCGAGATAACGGGATGTGTCGCCGTCACGCAACTCCATCGCTTCGCGTTCGCCGGTCGAAGCGCCTGATGGCACGGCGGCCCGTCCAAAAGCACCGGATTCGAGAAAAACTTCAACTTCCAGAGTCGGATTACCACGGGAATCCAGAATTTCTCTGGCATAGACATCAACAATCTCACTCATGTACAGCCCCCTTGCGTGATTAAAGTGATCCGGAGAAAACGCTCCCCGGTAAACTATCCTTCTATACCATAAAAAATGGGAAATAACAGCTCCCGGATAATAATTTTCAAATTCGATGCTATAGTGATGATCGAGCAACAATGCTTCACAACAGCGTGTAAACGTGATATGACAAAAAACGGCACTTCATTGCCAAGCCCTTCTGTTCAAAGGTTTACTATGCCGGTTGATCCGCTTGAGACCCTTACGATAGACAAGTCGCGCTTCTCCCCGCCCCCGCGGAAGGTGGGCAACCGCACCCGTCTGATTGTTGTTCTGATTGTGGCAGCTGCTACCGCTGCTGTATTCGCCATGTTTCATAATCGCGCCGTAACTATTGAAACGAGCAGCGTTTCCCTGTTCTTTCCGACGCAATCTTTTACGCTTCTTAATTCAAGTGGCTATGTTGTGGCCCAGCGCAAGGCGGCGGTGGCTTCCAAAACTACCGGCAGGTTGGAATGGATCGGCGTTGAGGAGGGGAGCAGCGTTGTTGCCGGGCAGATCATAGCCCGCCTTGAGAATAAGGATCTGGAAGCGGCGGTTCGTCAGGGAGAGGCTGCTCTCCGGAATGCGAAGGCGATCCGCGAACAGTCACGGGCCGAACTGGCTGATGCCGAAAAATCGTTCCAGCGTCATAAAGAGCTGCTGGCGGCAGGGATCGTATCGCAGGCCGAGTATGATATTGCCGAAGCCCGCTTGAAGCGTGCCGGAGCGGCAACAGCCGGTGCCGAGGCCGGGATAGCGATTGCAGCAGCCGGACTCCAAGGGGCCCGTGTTAATCTCGGGTACAGTCTGATACGGGCTCCTTTTGATGCAGTGGTGCTGACCAAAAACGCCGATGTCGGGGATATCATCACCCCGCTGGGGGCGGCGGCAAATGCCAAGGCGGCGGTTGTCACGATTGCCGACCTTGCCTCATTGCAGGTTGAGGCGGACGTTTCCGAATCCAATCTGGCGCAGATCAGGCAGGGGCAACCGTGCGAGATTATCCTGGACGCGCTGCCGGGCAGCCGTTTCCAGGGGGTTGTGCATACGATCGTGCCGACCGCTGATCGCAGCAAAGCCTCGGTTATGGTTAAAATCCGTTTTCTGGAGCGGGATCGGCGTATTTTTCCCGAGATGAGTGCCAAGGTTGCTTTTCTGCAGCGCCCTGCGCAGGCCGGGGACAAAATAGCGAGGGTCGTACTTAATCCTGCTGCTGTTGTAACCAGGAACGGCCGT
Source organism: Desulfuromonadaceae bacterium (assembly GCA_028683435.1). Classification (GTDB taxonomy): domain Bacteria; phylum Desulfobacterota; class Desulfuromonadia; order Geobacterales; family Pseudopelobacteraceae; genus JACRCG01. The sequence continues at coordinate 17,653 of JAQUIG010000010.1, forward strand.
AGCGGCGTTTATCTGGTGGTTGGTGACAAGGTTCGGTTTACCCCCGTGACACCAGTGGCAAAACTGGGAGATCTGCTTGAAGTGTCCGGTTTGAAATCGGGCGATAAGGTGGCGCTTAAACCGCTTGAAAGGTTGAAAGACGGCAGCAGAATCTCTTTTCCGGAGAAGAAATAACCATGCCGGCCTCCCCACAACAAAAGGTTCTTGTCTCGATTAACTCGGTTTCTAAAGCATACCAGCGCGGTAATCAGCCGATACCGGTGCTGGAAGGGATCTCTTTCGAGATCGTCAGGGGTGAGTTTCTGGCCTTGATGGGGCCGTCAGGGTCGGGAAAATCAACGCTGCTCAACCTGATCGCCGGGATAGACACCGTTGACAGCGGGTCCATCGTGATTGACGGCATCGATATTGCGACGCTGAACGAGGCGGAGCTGGCGCGGTGGCGGTCGGCGCATGTCGGCTTTATCTTCCAGTTTTACAACCTGATACCTGTTTTGACCGCGTACGAAAATGTTGAACTGCCGCTGCTCTTGACCTCGCTTTCACGCCGTGAGCGCCGCGAGCATGTTGAAGCCGCCCTGGCCGTTGTCAGCCTGACTGACCGTATGGAACATTATCCGTCGCAGCTTTCCGGTGGCCAGCAGCAGCGGGTGGCGATCGCCCGTGCGATCGTCACCGATCCTACCATTCTGGTGGCCGACGAGCCGACCGGCGACCTCGACCGGCTCTCTGCCGGGGAAATTCTCGGCCTGATGGACCGCCTGAACGAGGAGCAGGGGAAAACAATCATCATGGTTACCCATGATCCACGCGCTGCCGAGAAGGCGCATATCATCCGCCATCTGGAAAAAGGGCTGCTGACTGATGTTTATCCTTAAGCTTCTTTTCCGCAACGCTTTCCGCCATGCCTTGCGGACGTTGCTGACGATTCTGGGGATAACAGTTGCTATTTTGGCCTTCGGACTTCTGCAGACGGTCATCAGTGCCTGGTATGCCGGAGCCAACGCCGCATCGTCCGCCCGTCTGATCACCCGGAACGCTATTTCACTGGTTTTTTCGCTGCCAGTCTCGTATCGGGAACGTATCCGGAGTATCGAAGGAGTCTCGGCGGTTTCATACGCCAACTGGTTCGGCGGTGTTTATATCACGGAAAAGAACTTCTTCCCCAGCCTTGCCATTGAGCCGGGTAGTTACCTGGAGCTTTATCCGGAATTCGTCCTGACAGCAGAGGAAAAACGGGCATTTTTACTGGATCGGAAAGGGTGTGTAATCGGGAGAAAGCTGGCCGAGCGCTTTGGCTGGAAGATCGGTGATTCAATTCCTCTCAAGGGGACCGTATTTCCCGGGACCTGGGAGTTTGTCGTTCGGGGCATCTACAGCGGCGCTGAAAAATCAACCGATGAATCACAGTTCTTTTTTCAGTGGGAGTACCTGAACGAAACACTCAAAAAAACGGTTGCCAGGCGGGCCAATCAGATCGGTGTATATATAATCGGTCTCAAAAACCCACAAAATGCCGCCGAGGTCTCCCTGGCAATTGACGCAAGCTTCAAAAACTCACTCGCAGAAACCCTGACAGAAACGGAAAAAGCCTTTCAGCTCAGTTTTGTTTCGATGACCGAGGCGATTGTCGTGGCGATCCGTATCGTATCCTTTGTCGTGATTATCATCATTATGGTGGTGGTCGCCAACACCATGGCCATGACGGCCCGTGAAAGAATCGGGGAGTACGCGATCTTCAAGGCGATGGGCTTTCAGGCGCATCACATCGCCGGCATGGTTTTCGGTGAATCGCTCTTTATTGCGGCAACGGGAGGATGTCTCGGCATACTGCTGACCTTCCCGGTCGCGAGTAAATTCGGCGAGGTCATGGGGAACTATTTCCCGGTGTTCCAGGTTGATCGTTCAACCATCTATATGGATCTGCTCTTCTCTCTGATCGTAGGGGGCGTTGCCGGAATCTTTCCCGCCTGGCGTGCGGTCAGGATAAAGATTGCCGATGGTTTAAGAAGGATTGGCTAAGGAGTTGTAATGAAGATAAAAATTCTTGTCGTCGATGATGAACTGAGTATGCGGGAGTTTCTCTCGATCCTGCTGGAGCGGGAGGGGTATGCAGTGACCGTCGCCGGTTCCGCCGAGGAGGCGTTACGTACGATGGCGTCTGGTTACTTTGATCTGGTGCTGTCAGATGTAAACATGCCCGGTCTTTCCGGCATAGAACTTCTGGCCCGCATCAAAGAGAAATCCCCCGAAACCGCCGTGCTGATGCTCACCGCCTTTTCAGCCGCCGAGCAGGCGGTGGAGGCGATGAAACTGGGTGCCTATGACTATGTCTGCAAGCCGTTCAAGAACGAGGAACTCAAGCAGTTGGTGAAAAATGCGCTTGAAAAGCAGGGGCTCAAGCGTGAAAACGTTCTGTTGAAAAAGAGTGTCAGCGAACGGGACAGCTTCTGCGGTATGATCGGCAAAAGTCGGCGTATGCAGGAACTTTTTGACATGATCCGGAAGGTTGCCGCCAGTCAGAGCAGTGTGCTGATACTTGGCGAGAGTGGAACCGGCAAAGAACTGGCGGCCCGTTCGATCCATACCTGCAGCCCGCGGAGGTCAAAGCCGTTCGTCGCCGTCAATTGCGGCGCCATCCCGGAAAACCTCATTGAGAGTGAGCTCTTCGGGCATAAAAAAGGTTCATTCACCGGCGCGGTCAGTGATCGGCCTGGTCTGTTCGAACAGGCCGAAGGGGGGACGCTTTTTCTCGACGAAATCAGCGAACTGCCGTTACTGCTGCAGACCAAACTGCTGCGGGTGCTGCAGGAGCGTGAATTCAGGCGGGTGGGGGATGCCCAGACCCGCAAGGCCGATGTCCGGATGGTGTGCGCCTCCAACCGTGATCTTGAAGGAGAGGTCCGGGAAGGGTCGTTTCGGGAAGACCTCTTTTATCGCATCAACGTTGTGCAATTGGTTATGCCGCCGCTTCGGGAGCGGATTGAGGATATTCCGCTGCTGGTAGAACATTTCTGCCGGAAATATCAGGGGGGTGGGGCCTCCGTGCCGGTATCAGTCACACCCGGAGCCCTCAAGGCACTGATGAATCACCCCTTCCCGGGGAATATCCGCGAACTGGAGAACTGCATCGAACGTAGTCTGATTATCGCCCCGGCGGTTATTTCTGAAAGTGCTCTGCCGCAACAGCTTCTGGTCACCAGACCACCCTGCCTCACCGCCGATTGCGATATCCCCGATGGGGGGATAATGCTTGAACCGTTGCTGGAGGATCTGGAGAAAAAATATCTGCTCAAGGCGCTTGAGAAGAGCGGTGGAGCAAAAAAGAAAGCGGGTGAGCTTCTCGGGATGTCGTTTCGTTCGTTCCGTTATCGGCTGGCCAAGTTCGGCCTGGACAGCGGCGAGGAGTAACCGGTCACGATGAAATTCAATACGAGGAATCTAAGGATGTTACCGGATATTTTTAACGCATCTCTATGAGCACTCTCATGCGCAGAGTACATATCGTACGTGCCCTTAAAATCGCAGCAGTAGTCGTTGCCGGCAGTTTTTTAACGCTGCTGATCTTCCTTTATTTCCTCCCGACCCTTGTCAGCAGCAATGCGGCACAGATCCGGATTCAGCAATTGCTCTCTTCCCACCTGAAGCGTCAGGTGTCCTGGTCGAACCTCGCGGTGACCTGGGCAGACGGCCTGACGCTCTCCGCCCTCAAGCTCGGCGAAGGCCCGCCGCCATTTCTTAAGACCAATATTGACCGGATTGTTATCATCCCTTCCATCGGCCGTGCAGCCGACGGGCGCTTCGGCATCGACCTCACGATCCTGATTCGAAACGTTCGGGCTGAACTCATCCCTGTCCCCAAAAAAGCGCCACTCCCGCCACCGGCCAAAGATCCATTGACTCTGCTGGCAGAGTCGATCCAGCGCATTCAGGAGCTCGATTTTCCGCTGCCTGTTGACCTGCGCGTCATGGTTGAGGTGGCACCGCTGCAGATCGTGTACCGGGCACCGGGAAAGCAGCTTCGGTTGGAGGATTTTTCGTTCCGTTATGCGATGCCTTCGCTTGCAGCCAGGCCGATTACGGCTGAGCTTAACGGCCAGGTATCGGCCGATGGGCGGGAGATGGGGAGAGTCAGCCTCAACGCGAAAGTGAGCGATCTGGTAACCAAAACTCGGCGGATTCGTCCCTCATCTGCGCTTTTTGCCGTCGATGGGGCTGCGCCCGGCACAAACATAACGCTGTCCGGTGGACTCAGCCAGAGTGACGGTTTTGCCGCCCGCTGCAAGCTGGATCTGCCCCGATTGTTGGCGGTTTTGCAGCCGTTTGTGCCGCCGGCTGTTTCGAAGCTGGCGGGGATTGTTGAACTCCGGTTGCTGGCGAAGGCCGATGCGGACCGCGATATTCATGCCACGCTGACTATTGACGGCACCGGAGTGGCCGCACGCGGCGGTTTACTGAAAACAAAACGGGTCGGTCCGCTTGATCTAAAACTGCAGCAGCAGATTGACGTCGATCATACCCGCCACCTCGTCAATTTTCCGGGAGGCTTTCTCGACATGCCGGGCCTTATAAATGCCGGGTGGAGCGCAACAGTCACCAGCCCGACGTCGCCGGAAAGGACGCTTGATGTAAAGTTCGGCCCTCTGCGGCTCGATCTCGCCAGGACACTCCTCCTGGCTGCCCCGTTCCTTGCTCACGACACTCCCGTCAAAAATCTTGTCGGTGAAGTTTTCCTCCGTTCTCTGACGCTGCATCTGAAAGGGCCCGGAAACAACGGTGATCTTGCCGTTGCAGGCTTCGGCGTCAAAATACCGCAGATGCGGCTGGCTCTTAAAAGTGGGGAACTGACCGCAGAAGATATCTACATGCTCCTTGAAAGTGCGGCATGTCCGCTGACCGTCAGTCTGCCGACCAAGCTGACTGCGGAGCTGCTCTGGAGCATCAGGCGTGCCGCGCTATCAGGTGCTCGCCCGCTCATCGTTCAGGGTGGACGCGGCAAGATAGGGGTGGCGGTTAACAACCTCAACCTGAAAAGCGGATCGTCGCGTAAAGTTGCCGCTTCCGCTCTGCTGACGCAAACAATTGATCTTGACCGCGCCTCACTTGGGACTCAGTTGATTATTGAAAAAACCCATAAACAGCTCCGGCTTCTGGTTCGTGCCTCCGAGAATGGCGAAATTGAGGTCAATTTGCCGGAGTTTGCCGTTACTGCTGCTTCCGTACGGGGAGTCCAATCCGGCAAACGATACGGTCCGGTCCCGTTTGCTGCATCTTTGACAGCGGAAGGCCTTCGTTTCCCGGTTGGCAAAGATGTACGGCCGACACTGCAACGTGCTGAGACGAAGGTCTCGGCGGGTGATTTTCTGCAGCTGGGTGCCGAGGGGGCGCTTTCGGGGATGTCGCCCCGGCGTTTCGTAACAAAAGGCACTGCACGGCTTGACCTGCGGCGCGCCATGCCGTTTGCCGCCCCGTTTGTTCCGGCCGGTTTGAAGGGTGACGGTGTAATGACAGCGCTCTGGGATCTGGCCGGACCACTGCCGGAAAAGGCTTTTGTTGCCGAGAAACATCCGTTACGCAGGGCCCGGGCCGGATTGGCGCTCTTTGACAAATTCGAGCTGAGTATGAAGCTTGATAATGTCTCCGCCACGCTTCCTTCGGCCGGGGGGGCGATCACAATATCAGGTCTGCATACAAAACCTGATATCCGGGCTGTTTCAACAAAAAATGGTGAGTCTGTCAGCCTGAAGGGTGGGGTGGAGTTCTCCGGAGTGAGCGACCTCCCGGGGGCGGCCGGTAAAATGCCACCCCAGCATGGTTCATGTGTCTTTAACGGGGGACTTTCCGACTGGCGGGAGTTTCGTCTGCGGGAAGAGCTGAAGATTGATCCGCTGGCCGTCTCACATGAAGCCGCGCTGAACGTCAGCCGCATCGATGCGCTGCTGGATGAAAAAGAGCCGTTCAGCACGGCGACACTGATCAAGCGATTGGACGCCACTCTGTTAGCCGACGTTGACGGAAAGTTCGCTCGCGGATTGAAACAGCTTCTCCCCGGCTTTGATCTTGCGGGGGATGTCAGCGGTACACTTCGGGCCGACCTCAGCGCCGGTCGTGAGCTTGCGCTTCACTGCTCCCTGAAATCGAAAGATTTTGGCATCCAACTCGCCAACGGTACAAAGATCGAAGGTCTTCGCTCCGATATCGCGATTAATCGCGTGTATGCCCTCGCTCCGTCACAAGGTGACATCTGGACGCCGCTCTCTACCTCCCTTGTCCGGCCGGCGGTCGTGCCGACCGCCAACCCCGGTGCTGCTGAAATTATCGGGCGGATCCATGACGATCTGCGCGGCGACCTTCGCGGTGTCCGTTCGTTCTCAATCCGTCGTGTAACGACCAAGGTGTCCGGCATGCCGCTGGAGCTTACCGCGCTGGAGGGTGACCTGCTCTTTACCCCGGAAAGCAGCGGTCTCACCTTTTTTCAGGCGAATCTGCTCGGGGGGACACTCCTTGCCCGCGGGGTGACAGATCTGCGCCCGGAGATACCTGTTGTTGCGGCGTCCAGTTCATTTTCAAATCTTGATGTTACCAATCTGCTGCCGAAAGAAACCAGACGCCTGGAGGCGGGGGAGGATGCGGAAATCACCGGCGAAATGAGTCTGTCTGTGCCGCTGACACCCGAGCAGCGCGAGCTGTTTGAACAGTTGCGGCTGGCGCTGAATCTGCGCAAGATCGGAGCCAATACCCTTGAACGGGCGCTCTTCAGTCTTGACCCGTACGAGCGCAACGAGCAGCTTGTTGCCCAGCGCAAAATGCTGCGCTATGGCCGCCTGAAGGGGTTGCGGGCCAACGCGGTCGATGGTGCCTTCAGCATGGAGGGGGAGGTCCTGATTAAAGGGATTGCGGTCGATCTGCCGAAGGTCGAGCGCGTGCGGATTTCCGAACTGCCGCTTCGCCAGGAACTGGTGAAGAACCGAAAAACGATCATGGCGCTGCGCGGTTTTCTCGACCTGCTGCGGGCTGATACGCTGGTTGTCGGTCCAAAAGGGGAACTTTCATTGAAGCGGAGGAATTATGAAAAATAAAATATTGAATCTGGAAAAAATATTATTCGCCCTGGTTCTTTTCGTATCGGGATGCACGCTCGCCAAGGTCGATGTCAATGTCGTCAGCGAACGGACGTCGCTGGAAAATCAGGTGCTCGGGACATACAACAGCCTGAACGAAGATATGCTGCTGGTCGCATCGGTGCGCGGCGTTTCTCCGACCGGTAAAATTGAAACGCCTCCGCGTCATACACCGGAACAGCTTGACGCCACCAGGGCGATGGAGACGATTGCGTTTCATGCCGATGATATCGAGAGCTTCAAACGTCTCGGATGGGTCGGCGAGAATCAGGAGGGGTTGTTAACCCCATTCACCCGTGAAGTCCCGAAAGTTGCATCCGCAGAGCTGAAGTCGTTTGCCGCCAACTACAGCGAAGCAGAATTTCAACAGGTGGTAAAGGAGGTTAACCTGTCTCGTGAGACCCTGATGATGCGGGTGGTGCAGACCAATGAAAACTTTACGAGCAAGGATCTGCCCGCCATCAGAAAGGTCTTCGCCCGACTGAACCGCCAGAACAGCGCACCCGGCTCCAAGGTGCAGGAGCCTGATGGTCGGTGGAGTACGTTATGAGCTTAAAAAAACCTGTTTTAAATGTTTTTTACAGGACTGCCGTTTTATTCGCACTGTTCCTGTTAAACTGTTCTTCTACCGCGGCCGCTCTGCCACTTGGCGATGAGCTGCTGGCGCCGGCGGCGCCCCGTCCGGCACCGCGATCCCGTCCGGAAATCTCCCCTCAGCCTGCTATTTTCAGCTCCCGCCAAGTCCTGTACGTTGCCCGTGCTGCCGACGGCACGCGGATGGTTACGGTTGAACGGGGGGACAAGGGGGACGAGCTTTGGCTCTACTCCTTCACCGCCGTTCCGGAACTGCCGCGCCTGCTCCATGCAAGCCAGGTTCGTCTTGCCGCGCCGGCTCTGAATTCCGCCGGAACGCTCGTCACTTTTGTTGATACAGAGGATGATGTCAAGGGTGATATCTGGCTGCTGAATCTGATAAAGTCTGATTCAGTTCCCCGGCGCTTGACCGGCCGGGAATCGGCCGATGACGCGCCGGTGTTTACGCCTGACGGGTCGGCGCTCGTGTACCAGCGTCAGCTCCCCGGCTCAGCAATGCGGGAACTGGTGCGGCTTCATCTTGACGATAATCGGAGCGAGACGCTGCCGCTCGGTATCGACGCCGCTTTTGCGGCCCCTTCGCCGGACGGAGGCAACTGGCTCTTTGTCTCACGCAAAACCGATTCGAGCGGCGATCTCTGGCTTTGGAACGAACGTGATGGGGGACTGACGCAGCTGACGAGCGGCGCCGGGCGTGATCTCTATCCGGTCTGGGAAACCCCGGATACGATCCTTTTTACCCGACACTCCGCAGCCGTTGGGAGCGCCGCAACCGGCCAGGAATCGGGGCAGATCTACCGGCTGCATCTCAAAAGAGACGGCAGTGACGGTTTCCCGTTTGTTTCTCCACTGACCTCGGCAGCATTGATGGCAGTGGCACCGCTTCCGGCGGGGGATCGTTTTTACTTTATCGCCGGTCTGGCCGGAGGGGGGCAGGTTATGTTTCTCCCTGCATCCGGCGAAATTCCGGATCGCGGGACCGCCGCCGAGCAGTGGGCACTGGCGCAGATACTTCTGGAGCGTCAGCCACCTGACCCGGCTCATGCCCGCCTGGCTGCCTACCGTGTTCTGGCGAGGGAGGACCGTCCGACGCGCGAGGGGGCGCTGGCCGGACTGGCGCTGGCCGGACTGATGGAGCGGGGTGGTGAAACCGCTCAAGCCGGTGAACAGTACGGAGCTGTTGCGCGTCGCTACGCCGGTTTTTCACGTGAAGCGGCGTTGGCCGGAATCGCCCGGATCAGGGTGCAGTCGGCGCAGCGGTGCAGTGATACCGTGCTGCTTCAGCGGCGGCAGGAGATACTCCACGGTGCGGAACAGGCGATGAAAGATGTTGCGGAGGGGCAGGGGGATGACGCCACGGCGCGCTATCTGATCGACGCGGCCCGTCTCCTGGCCGATTTCGGCGGCGGTGCCGCTGACCAGCTGGCTGCTGTCGGACGGGTTGAACAGGTGTCCCGCCTCAAAGATGCTTCCCGGTCGCTGAAGGCGGAGGCGGCCCTGCGCCGCGCCGTGCTGCTGACAAAGCTTGAAGGTGGTCCGGGGGCAATCGCGGCTCTGGTAGAGGTTGCCACGGTTTACGGTGATCAGGAAGAGTGGGCCGAAGCGGCGATCACTGCCATCCTCGATCAGGTTTCCCCCCGTGATCGTCCGGACCAGGGTGCGCTGGCAGCACTGGCCGAACGATACCGGACGGTGCTCCCCCGCTTGGCGATGGGTGCCTGGAATCGCCAGGGAGACGTGGCGTATCGGGCTAACGAGTGGGCCACAGCAAAGGATGCCTATCGCACGGTGCTTGAAAAATTCCCCGTTATTCCGACACCGACCGCTGCGGCGCGTTTTGCGCTGGCGGAAGTGCTCTATCGCGAGGAACGCTACGCAGAGGCGAAGTCGCTGTATGAAACGGAGATGAACCTGCAGCCGGAGGATACGCCGCTCTACCAACTTGCCCGGAGCGCCTATATCCGAAAAACGGTCGCCGCTGGTGAAAATCTATATCGCCTCGGGGAGGTTGCCGCCTCCCGTTCGATCTTTCTCGATCTGATCCGCTATGACGGGCGGAGTGTCGAAGCGCATCGCGGTTACATCAAATCTGTTGCCGCGATGGGGCAGGCCCGGGAGTTGCTCGGCCTGTACCGGAAGATGCTCTCCTCCTATCCGGATGATCCGGTGCTCCTTTATGCAGCCGGGCTTACCCTGACCTATCTGCCGGGCAAGGAGAATCTGGCGGAGGCTGACCGCCTGATCGCCAGGGCTGCGGAGCGGATGCCATCATCGGAGTATCCTCCCCAGACCAGGGGGTATCTTGCCGAGATCGCCGAGACGATGCATGGCGAACGGGGTGGATTAGAGAGGGCGCTCGCACATTACCGTTGCGCCTGGTTGCTCAACCGGCCGCTGGAGCAGCCGGAAAACCGTGCCAACCTCGATCTGAATATCGGCAATATCGCTTTTCTGCTCGGCAGCAAGGCGACCGCCTGGAAGTTTTACAGCCAGAGACTCGCCGCAAAGATCCCGTTCGACAATCCCGATACGGAGCTGATCTTTCAGCAGCGTTATGCCGCGGTGGCGTTCCAGATGCACGAGAAAGAAGCGCCCATCGCCGGGTATCTGAGGGCGCTGCAGCTGGCGGAGGAACGTCTCAATCCGTCCCGGCCGCTCGATCTGTTCGGCCGTCTGTCGCGGCGGGTCGTGGAGCGGCTGTTTTCCGGAACGGGGCTTAGTTCGTCAGCCCAAGCCTCCCTTGCAGAGCAGCAGGCGATAACCGCCGAGCTGGAACGACTGGGAGCGTCCCCACCGGAGGCACCCCCTTCGGCCGGGTGGAGCGATTTCGACCGTTCAATCCGCTTTCTGCTGCAGCGGGAACGGGCCCTGCTGGCCTCTGCACCTTCCTGGAGCAAAGATGCTGACAAAAGCGCTGCCGAACTGAACGGCATGCTCGCCGGTGTGGAAAAAGAACTGGAGGCCGTGCCTCGCCTGGTGGAGACGGCTGCGGAGATCCATGATCGGCTCGGGCTGGCGTATCTTGAAGCGGATCGCTATGCCGCTGCCCGTGAGCAGTTCGATGCCGCCTTCAGGCTGAACAGTGGGCTCGGGTTCAGCGGCAACCTCGCCTCCAACCGCCGTTCGGCCAGTATTGCCACGTACAAGGAGGCGCATGCCGCTTCCGGTAAGGAACAGCAGCGCCTGCTGCGCCTGAGCCGAGACGGCTTTGCCGAGTTGCTGACTTTGATAGAGACAAATCCTCCCACGTCAAAAGTACCGGCAAAACGGAGCGGCGGCCTCGTGGCACTGTCCGCAACCGTGGCCCTCGACAAGGGTGGTTCAACCTCTGCCGCCTTCGGTTTCAGCGCCGAGCAGGAAAAACGGCTCGCTGAGACCTATTTGGCCCGCATCCACTCCGAACTGGGTAACCCGTCGGCCGCTTCCCTTCTGCTGGAGGATCAGTTGAAACGGTATCCGGCCGATAACGATAAAATTGCCGTGAGTGACCGGTACGGGGTTGCGCTCCTTGTCCACCGGGTCGCTTACATCGATTATGCGCTGGGCAACCTCAAAAATGCGGCGGAAGGTTTTAAGCGCTCAACGCTCCTGGCTCTGCAAGGAGCCAACCCGATCAGCGCGATGCTCAATCTGGTTAACTGGGGGGAACTGCCGTCAGCCGATCCGAAACCGGTTGACATCGCCGCTTTCCTCGGCGCCGAGGCGCGTGTTTCGCGGCTTGCTGACGGTTCGCGTGCCGCTCTTCCGCCGCTCGTATATGGGCGCTATCATAATGATGTCGGAGCGCTTCTCGCCAGGCTGGCCCCTGCCGTAGCCGATGACGGCAGTCGTCAGGCGCTGCTACACAAGGCTCTGGAACGGTGGGACAGGACACTCTCCATCGTGGCCGACAGCAGTGACCCGGACCTGCTCCATCAGCAGCGACGCCAGCGGGTGACCGCCCAGCTTAACCGCGCTGCGGTTCTTGCGGCGCTTGGTCTGACCAATGCTGCCGAGGCGTCTCGCTACGCCGCTCTGGAGGAAGCCGACGGTGCGGCTGCGTATTCGCTCCAATGGCGCGCTCTTGCCGCCCTTGGACGCTATGATGAATCTCTCGGTGTGATCGAACATCTGCCGCTGACAGAGCATGACCTGCAGCGCGGCGAATTGCTGGAGCGCTTTGCGCCGCAGCTTGAAAAGCTCGCCGCCAAAAACCCCGAACAGGCGTTTGCACTGCTGGAACGTTTGAGTGAGCTGGAGCGGATTCAGCTGCTCGGACGGGGTGCTCTCGGGCTGGATGATCCGGTGACCACCAGTCAGTTCCGCGCCGCCGCACCCCACTTGGTCGAGATCGACCGGCTGCGTGCTGCAGTTGCCAAGGCGACGGCTGCCGACAAGGAGTATCTGCAACTCCGGCTTCAGCAGGAACAGGCGGTCGTTGACGATCTCTTCGGCGCAAGGCTCGAACGGGTTCCGCCATATTACGCTCTGGCCGGGGAAGGCGCGTTGCGTCTTGCGGCGGCGTCGGTTGAACTGAGCAGGTTGTCACAGGAAGTGAACGTCTCGCAAACTCAAGCTGATGCATTCAAGGCCGCTCAGCAGCGATTCAATGACCTCCAGCGGGCTTTCAACAGTGAGTGCGCAGCAGGAAAAGGTGGGAGGCTTTGCCGCATGCTTTCTCCGCAACCGGTCGAGCTGATCGATGTATTGGAAACTCTGCCGGGGAAGATACTGCTCCGCTTCACGCCGCTTGACAGCACGCGCTGGCTGCTCTTCACGGTCGGCGGAAAGGGTGTAATAGGTGCTGAAACTGTCGATACAACAGCGCTCAATGCCCGTCTTGCCGCTACTCCGCACGTTCTGGCTGCGTACGAGGATCCCTCCCGCTTTGCAGGCGCCCCGGTAATCAGCTGGGGGCTAAGCGCGACCCACCTGCTGCAGTCGGTTTCCCAGCGTAAACCGTTCCGCCGTCAGGTTATCGATCCTGCCGGCTGGTGGCCGGCGGCGGAACCATTTACCAAGCTTGTTTCACCCCGGATGAATGACCGCCTGCCCGATGCCCATTCCATCGTACTCCCGGCTCATGCCGGGCTGCTCCCGGAAGTGCCGTCACGCATCGGGGGAAGCGGCTATTTGCTGCCGTTATGGGAAGATGAAAGTGGCCAGCGCCACCCGTTCTCAGAGCTGTCTGCAGCTGAAAATCTTTCCCTCGTCGTCGTCCCGCACGCCGGTTTCAGCCACATTTACAGCTTGGGGCATCTGACAGCGCTGATGGGTGTGCCATCGCTCCTTCTGTCTGACGGCGCACCGGGCGATTCTAAAAGATTCGTCGCTGCGTATGCACGTCAGTCGCTCGGTGATGCCGGTAAAACGCTGCAGCCGGGCTGGCTCCTTCTTGGTGATTGGGGGCCGGATGCGGCCGAGGCGGCAAAGCTGGGTAAAAGCCGTTTCAACGAATACGGCAAAGCGGGCGTACTGGCGCATAACGCCGCTGCATACCCGAAAGCGCTCTCCCTGTTTGAGAATGCGTTGGCGATAGTCGCCGAAAACCCCTCCCTGGCAAAGCATCGCACCCAGTTGCACCTTTATGCCCGAGAGAGCGCGTTTGCCGCCGGTTTTACCGACAGGGCAATTGTCCATGCCGATGAGCTGGTCAAGGGGCTTGCCAAGGAAAAGCCGTATTCGCCCGAACATGCCGATGCGCTGCTGCGCCTCGGACTGCTGCAGGCGAATGGCGAGCGCTTTGCCGCTGCGGCTGTTTCTCTCAATGAGAGTGTCGGCATCTTTGCCGATCTCGGTATGGCAAAAGAGCAGGCGGCGGCGCTGGCGGACTTTGGCGTCGTGATGGAAAATGCGGTCAATTTCAGCGCGGCCCGCACCTTTTTCGAGGAATCGGCCGGTCTCCGCCGGACATTGAAGGATGATGTCTCTCTGGCCGAACAGTTCCGCAATCTTGGCCGCATCCATGACCTCCGCCTCAACCAGTATGCCGTTGCCGAACAGTATTATGCCCGTGCCGGGGAAATCTATGCGAGGGAAGCCAATGCTCCGCTGGAAGCTGAAACGCTCCTCGAACGTGGGCGCTGCCAGCGTCTGCTCGGCAACTTCCCGGCCGCCGACACATTATATAACGATGCGCTGACAAAGGTTGGTGCGAAGGATCTGCGCACAAAGATGCGGATCGTGCTGGAGCAGGCCAATAACGCCTGGTTCCAGGGGCGCTATCAGGAAGCGTTCGACCTGCGAGAGCAGGTGGAGAAAAATGCCCTGGCCGAAAAATGGCCGCTTGAGCAGGTAATGGCAAAGAACAGCGGCGGTCTGATCTGGTGGACGTTGGGGGACAACAAACGCGCTCTGCTGGAGCTGCGCGGAGCGCTGGAGCGTGCCGAAAAGCTGGCGGTCCGCCGTGATGAAGTTGCGACGACGCTCAACAACATCGGTCTCGTGCAGCGTGAAGCGGGGGAATATGCCAAGGCGCTGGAAACACTTGGCAAAGCGCTGGCGATAGACCGTAAGCTCGGCTCCCGCTGGGCGATGGCGTACGATCTGCGTAATCTCGGTCAGACCCGCCTGAAGATGGGGGATGCGACCGCCGCGCTGCGGGAGTTTAGTGAAGCAGCCGGTATGGCGGCGGAAATCGGCGACAAGGTCAATCTCGCCAAGATTCAACTCGCGCGCGGCGATGCAGAAACAGAACTGAAACAGCCGGCTGCCGCTGAAGCCAGTTATCGAAGTGCGCTTGAAATCGCCGATGCGCTGCTGCTGCGGGAAGTCCGCTGGCGGGCACTGTTCGGCCTCGCTCGTCTGCAGAAAATCGCCGGTGATTCGGTCGGTGCGATTGGCTCGTACCAGCTGGCGCTGGATACGGTTGAAGGTCTGCGCGCCGAGATCAAGCTGGATCAGCTGAAAGATGGTTTCCTCGCTGACAAGATGGATGTCTATTCCGGGCTTGTCACTCTGCTGGTCGATCTGGGGAGAGGTGACGAAGCGTTTGCAGTGGCGGAACGTTCTCGTTCCCGCAACCTGATCGATATTCTCGGCCGTCAGCGGCTGTCACTCTCCGGGTCGGCCGAGCAGGAACTGTATGACCGCCAGAACCGGCTTAAGGAGCAGATGCTTGAACAGGAAAATCTGTCGGTTCAGGCGAAGAACCAGAAAGAGCGGGACCGCTATACCACGGCGCTTGAAAAGCTGCGCGGGGATTATCAGGATCTGCTGATCGAGATTGAGCGCAAGCGCCCGGAGCTGCTTTCCCTCGTGAAGGTGAACCCGACGTCGCTTGATGATATCCGTAAACTCCTTGAACCTGGTGTTGTTCTCCTCTCATATTATCAGCTGCAGGACCGGCTCCTCTGCTGGAAGATCGATCGGGAGCGGGCAACGCTGATTATTCAGAATATCCCGGCCAAAGATCTGGCCGCAAAAATATCGTCCTACCGTCGCATGCTGCAGAATCTGGAGCCGCTGGAAAAACAGTCGCGCGAGCTGTATGACCTGCTGGTGGCAGAGCCGCTCGCACATAGTCCTTCGATCAAGGCGGTCGGAATAGTTCCGCACGGCAGTCTTCATTACCTGGCGTTTGCAACCCTGAGCGACGGGAGGGATTATCTGGTCGACCGGCAGAAGCTGTTTTATCTCCCAGCGACGTCGGTCTTGAAATATACTCTGGCGCGACGAAGTCCAGAGAAAAAGCTCCACATTCTCGCCATCGGCAACCCCGATCTCGGCAATCCGAACCTTGATCTCCCCTTCGCCGAGCGGGAAGCCGGAACCCTGCGCTGGAATTATCCGGACGTTACAACCCTGACCCGCGAACGCGCCACCGAGAGCTGGGTGCGGGAGCATATCAGCGAATTCGGTGTTATACATATCGCTTCTCATGGCGAGTTCGATCCGGTCAACCCGCTCTTCTCCGCAATTCGTCTGACAAAGGATGCGAAGGCGGACGGCAAGCTCCAGGCAGAAGAGGTCTTCGGACTTGATATTCGTGCCGATCTGGTCGTGTTGAGCGCCTGTCAGACCGGGCTGGGAGATATACGAAGCGGTGATGATGTCGTCGGGATGAACCGTGCGTTTATCTTTGCCGGCACCCACTCCTTGATGTCGAGCCTCTGGAGGGTCAGCGACGTTTCGACGGCGATCATGATGAAACAGTTCTATCGCAATTATATGAGTTACGGAAAAGCCGAGAGTCTGATCCGGGCCATGCAGCATGTCAAAAATCGTTATCCGCATCCCGGTTATTGGGGGGCGTTTGTACTGACGGGGGATTATTTATAACGGCAGAGGTCCAATGCATATGACAGAAGATCAAGAAACGGTTTGCCAGTCGGTGGTATGAGAAGTATACTGGCGGCTGTGACAACGATGATGAATCTGGCAGTTCCTAACCCAGATAAACTGGATAAGTGCGTTAACGAAATTATTTTCTTGCCAAAAAGCGCAAAAAATAATTTCTAACTTACTAAAAAGTTCAAAATGTAAAGGGGGTAGAAGATGAGAATGACACGTAGTATTGTTGCTGTCTTGGCTCTGTTGCTGGCAGCTTCTGTGGCGATTGCTGAAGAAAAAAGGTGGGTGTCGAGCGAGGGTACGGCGCTAAAAGCCGATGCATCGGCGACGTCAGAAAACATAGCAGATATGCAGATCGGCACGGCGGTCACGGTTATCGAGTCCGGCGGTCGCTGGCTGAAGGTCAGGACGGCAACCGGAAAAGAGGGGTGGCTGTATACGGGGCGGGTTTCCGATACACCACCGGCAGCTGAAGTTTCCGGCGACGGTGGCGGCCTGTTCGGCGCATCGATGCAGAAGAGTCAGATCAGTACGGCCAAAGCCGACAGTGCCCGCAGTATCCGTGGCCTTTCTCCGGAAGCGGCCCAGTACGCAAAAGATCGTGGCACCCCGGAAATGTACAAGAAATCCCTAGATGTTGTACTTGAACGTAAAGTTAGTGCCAATGAGTTGAAAGCATTTCTGAAAGAGGGGAAAATAGGCGAATATGCCCAGATACAGGGGGGTAAAAAATGAGGATTTTCCTATTAGGTGCGTTGGTAGTAGTGTCAGTTTCGGCTACATCGGCTTCAGCAGGCTTTTTTGACAAGATGCAGAATTTCGCCAATCCGGACTCAAAAGAGCGCAAAATATTTTCAGGTGCAAGCCAGCTATTATCAAGTTCGCAAGAAATAGATTATAAGACAGAGCGTTATATTGGTGAAAGCCTGGCTCTTGAAGGGTTGCAGCGTTTCGGCAATCCGGTGAAAAATGAATCGCTGCAGCGGTATGTCAACCTGGTAGGAACTGCGGTTGCCGGCAACAGTAAGCGTGCGACGATCCCGTATCAGTTCGCGGTACTGGACAGCCCGGTGCAGAACGCCTTTGCCGTCCCGGGAGGGGTCATTTTCATCAGTCGCGCTCTGGTCTCTATTTTGGATGATGAGGCCGAACTGGCGGCAGTGCTTGCTCACGAAATCGGACACGTGTCGGCGAAACACGCATTGAAAAGCACCCAGCGCGCCCAATTTTTTCAAGGAGTAGGGACAATAACGGCTGCCAGCGTCAAGGGAGACAAAGGGAAACAGTTTGCAGCGGCCATAGGTGATATGCAGACGGTTCTGTTTGACAAGGGGCTTGATAAAACAATGGAGTTCGAAGCCGATCTTGCTGCAATGGAGACGACCTATCGCACCGGATACGATCCCTCCGCGATGATAAGGGTATTGGAAAAACTGCAAAAGCTGGAAGTGTCCAGCACTGATAAGAAGGGGTCATGGTTCTCAACGCATCCGCCTCTTTCCGAGCGCATTGCCAGACTTAAATCCCAACTGCGGAAATATCCGGATTATGCAACTCTGGCGTCTGTGCAGGGACGATTTGCAAAAAACGTGAAACTGAATAAATAAATCAGGATCTTAAGCGGACCAGAGTGACTGCCATCTGCCGTTTCTGAAATGAACGCGTTGATAACTATCCTGCTGTTTGTTAAAGTGGCTGATTCCGTTCAATTATGATTTGACAAAACATTTCTGAAAAGTGTATACAGTATGCGATTTATATCCGCGATTTACCGATAATAAACACCGCAGAATATATCCCACCAAGGAGGAATATTAGATGATTGAAGCGTATCTTGCACATGAAAAGGAGAGAGCGGCACAAGGCATTCCCGCACTCCCGTTGACCCCCGAACAGGCAACCAGCCTTTGTGAATTACTGGTTAATCCGCCTGCTGGAAAAGAAGCTTTCCTGCTTACCCTGATCAAAGACCGTGTTTCTCCCGGCGTTGACCCTGCTGCCGAAGTGAAAGCTGCTTTCCTTGCCGATATCGTTGCGGGAACAAAGAAATCTCCGCTGATTACTCCGGTTGATGCCATTCGTATGCTCGGCACCATGTTGGGTGGTTACAACGTCGCTCCGCTGATTGCTGCACTGTCAAATACCGCACTGGCTGACGAAGCTGCCTGTGCGCTGTCCGGCATGACTCTTGTTTATGACGGCTTCGAGAAAGTTGTAGAGCTTTCCAAGACGAATGCATCTGCTAAAAAAGTTCTTCAATCCTGGGCCAACGCCGACTGGTTCACGAGCAAACCGGGTCTGGCCGAGATCATCAAGGTCAAGGTATACAAGGTTGAAGGCGAAATCAACACCGACGATTTCTCCCCTGCAGGCGATGCCTGGAGCCGTCCTGATATCCCGCTGCACGCTCTTGCAATGGGTAAAACCCGTTTTCCTGATGGATTGGCAACCATTGCCAAATTCCGTGCCGATGGCTTTCAGGTCGCTTTTGTCGGCGATGTTGTCGGCACCGGTTCTTCGCGTAAATCTGCCTGTAACTCGGTTCTCTGGTGTGTCGGCCAGGAAATTCCTTGTGTGCCGAACAAAAAAACTGCAGGTATTATCATCGGCAGCGTTATCGCCCCGATCTTCTTCAACACCGCCCAGGATTCCGGCGCACTGCCGCTGAAAGCGGATGTGACAAAAATGAATACCGGTGACGTAATTGTTATCGATACCAAAAAAGGTGAGATCAAGAGTGAAGGGGGCGAACTCCTCTCCACATTCGAAATAGCTCCTAACACCCTTGCTGATGAATTCCGTGCCGGCGGGCGCATTCCGTTGATCATCGGTCGCGCCGTTACCGACCGTGCCCGTGCCGCCCTGGGTCTTGCTGCAACCGACATCTTCACACTGCCGGTCAACCCGGTACCTAAAGCAGGCCAGGGGTATACCCAGGCACAGAAAATGGTCGGTCAGGCCTGCGGCGTTGCCGGAGTCCTTCCCGGCACAGCCTGTAACCCCAAGATGACGACGGTCGGTTCGCAGGATACAACCGGTCCGATGACCGCCGACGAATTGAAAGAACTTGCCTGCCTCAAATTCTTGTCGCCGATGTTCATGCAGTCCTTCTGCCACACTGCCGCCTATCCGAAAGCGTCTGACGTCAAGATGCACAAGACCCTGCCGCAGTTCATTATTGAGCGTGGCGGAGTTCCTCTGAAGCCGGGCGACGGTGTTATCCACTCATGGCTGAACCGCCTGCTGCTCCCTGATACCGTAGGTACCGGCGGCGACTCCCATACCCGTTTCCCGATCGGCATCTCGTTCCCGGCCGGTTCCGGCCTAGTCGCTTTTGCCGGCGCGATGGGCTTCATGCCGCTTGATATGCCGGAATCCGTTCTGGTCCGTTTCAAAGGGAAACTCAACTCCGGTATCACCCTGCGCGATGCTGTTAACGCAATTCCGTACTGGGCCATCAAACAAGGTCTTATGACCGTGCCGAAGAAGAACAAGATCAATATCTTCAACGGCCGCATTCTCGAAATGGAAGGTCTCCCTGACCTTTCCGTAGAGCAGGCTTTCGAACTGACCGACGCCGCTGCAGAACGCTCTGCCGCAGCAGGATGCATCAAGCTTTCCGAGGCTTCTGTGGCAACATATCTGCGTTCCAATGTGGCGCTGATGAAGAACATGATCAAAGAAGGGTATCAGGACGCCCAGACGCTGCAGAATCGTATCGATGCCGTTAATGAATGGCTGAAAGCTCCGAAGTTGCTTGAAGCTGACAAAAACGCTGAATATGCTGCAGTCATCGAGATCGACCTGGCTGAGATTACCGAGCCGATTCTGGCCTGCCCGAATGACCCGGATGATGTCAAGCTCCTCTCAGAAGTTGCCGGGACACCGATTAACGACGTTTTTATCGGCTCCTGTATGACCAATATCGGTCACTACCGGGCAGCTGCCGAAATCTGGCGGGGTAGTAAATTCAACCCGAGTGTGCGCACCTGGATTACACCTCCTACCCGCATGGATCAACAACAGCTTAAAGATGAAGCCTATTTTTCGGTATACAGTGCCTTTGGCGCCCGTATCGAAATCCCGGGCTGTTCACTCTGTATGGGTAATCAGGCTCGCGTACCGGACGGGGTCAACATGTTCTCGACTTCGACCCGTAACTTTGATGATCGTATCGGCAACGGCGCCAAGGTCTATCTCGGTTCCGCAGAAGTTGGGGCGGTCACGGCACTGCTCGGCAAGCTGCCGACACCGGCTGAGTTTCTTGCCATCTACAAGGATAAGATCGAGCCGAACAAGGAAAAGATCTACAAGTACCTGCAGTTCGATGAGATGGCTGAATACAAGTAAGACCTTGTGATGAAAAGCTTGAGGCTGAGAGGCTGAAGGCGTACTATATCCCCCGTTCGGGCTTGCCCGGGCGGGGGATTGTCTTTTTTTGTCCTGATAATTATTAAGCAGAAGCAAGCCGATGCATTGATACTTATGATGTAAGATTACAGTTTATGAGGAGAGCGGAATGGGAATATTTGACAAAGTAACTGAAAAGATACAACAAACAAAAAACAATATTCGTCCGAAATTTTTATCTGTATCAGAAGAAGAACTGAAGAAATTACTGATTCAAGGTGAGTCGCTTGTTTCCATGATAACGCAAGCCGTTGCCACCAGTGCCAAGACATTGATTCTGACAAACCTGAGAATCATCGTCTATGACCACGGCATGCTCAACTCCAGCTTTAAGGATTATTATTTCAGAGATATGAAAGATGCACGCTTTGATACGTCTGTGTTAAGCGGGGGGACAATAACGATAAATGCCGACAAAGGAAATAATGCTGGATCGGTAATAATAACGGATTTACCCTTGCAGGAATCGAAATTATTTTATACTCGGCTTCAGGAAATTGAAAGGGACTGGTGGGAAAAAAAGCGGAACCTTGAGCTTGAAGAAATGCGTGCTGTTGCTGGCGGCACTAATATTTCAATGGCAACACCTCAAAATACTAATAGCCAAGTGCCTTTACCTAGCGAAGACGTTGAAGGTAAACTACTTAAACTAAAAGGACTATTTGATAAAGGTCTTATTGATGAAAGCGAATATAAGGACCGGAAAAGTCAATTATTGACACAGTTATAGAGTCTATTAAGTACACGTTAACTCCTCTGCAGAATCCCCTCTGCCGCCCTTATCCCGCTGGCCCAGGCGCCGGTGATGCCGCGCGATGTACCGGCACCGTCACCGACCATATAGACGTTTTCGCTCACCCGGAAGTGGCGGTCGAGAAAGGCGGGCTTGTTGGCGTACATCTTGATCTCCGGGTAGTACATGATCGTGCTGGGATGCAGGACGCCGGGAACGATGGTGTCGAGCTTCTTCATTGCACTCCAGATGTGGCGCATGATCTTGGCTGGTACCGCCAGACCTAGGTCTCCGGCCGTGACCGGACAGCTGGGGGGGAAGTTGTAGAGATCCTCGTTGAAGGTCTCGGCGGTGGAGCGCCTTCCCATACGGAAATCTCCCACCCGCTGCATGAGCGGCTTGCCGCCGCCGATCTCGTTGGCAAGTGTGGCGAGAAAGACAGCCATCTGCTGGCCGCTACGGACCGGGGCCTTCAGTCCGATGGTCTTGAGCAGGGCGAAATTTACCAGATCGTTCCCCGCCTGATCCTCGGAGAGGGCATGGCCGTTGACCAGGTTGAAGCCCTGGTATTGCTCCAGTACCACCCGCGCATGGCCCGAGTTGGTACAGAAGGTGCGCACCCCGTCGGGGAAGTGGAATTTGGGATCGTAGTAGTCGTTGACGATGGGATAGTTATCCAGCCGGGTTTCGATGCGGACGCCCACGTCCACTACGTTGTCGATGTAGGTGATCCCCATCCGCTCCATCACCTGCTGGAGAAAACTGAACCCCTTTCGTCCGGGAGCGACGATTACCTTCCGGGCGAGCAGTGTTTCCCCGCCGGCGATGACGACCCCCGACCCGCGGGCATTATCGAATATGTCGGTAACCTCCCGCTCCAGAATGAACTGCACCCCGCTGCCCGCGAGCTCATTCAGCAGGCGCTGGATCAGTACCCGGCTGCGGTCGGTACCGACGTGAGCCTGACGGACGTCGAGAAGGGTCACGCCGAGGCGCTCCGCCCGTCGTCGGTATACCTCCACGTTGCGCTTTTTCTTGATGGCTGGCTGCAGCACACTTTCCACCATCGGGAGGAGCCGCTCGGCCTCTTCCTTGGTCCAGTTGTCAGCGGCAAAGCCGATGGGGTAGGTGTAGTTCTGCTTACAGTCATTCAACAGTCCGCCGGAACAGATCCGCTCGCAGTCAATCATCAGGATCGAGATGGAAGGGGATAGTCCGGATAGCTGGAAGGCGGCGCCGAGACCGGCTGGACCGGTACCTACTATTATGATGTCGTACTCTGGAGCGGGCATGGTAAACTCCTTGGAGGAGCGCTTTTGCCCCAAGTATACACCTGTTTTGTAACTATGGAAGCCGATGGGTGGTAAGCGGAATGCATTTCGGAATATAAGAGGTGAATAATTGCAGATCGTATTCGGGATTGACTTCGGTACCACCAACTCGGCACTTTCGGCGTATAGGAACGGCACGGTGGAGGTGATTGCCGTGGATGGCAACGATCGTGGCGGGAAACTGATGCGGTCGGTACTCTATTTTAACGAGGAAAACGAGATCTACGCCGGGCAGGAGGCCATTCGCCAATACATCGGCGAAGGCGCTGCCGGGCGCTTTATGCAGTCGATCAAGACATTTCTGCCGAACACCAGTTTCGTCAGCACTGAGGTGTTCGGCAAACGTTACACAATCGATGATCTGGTGGCGATTATCCTCAGGAAGCTCAAGGACCGTGGAGAGGCGCACGTGGGGCACACCGTCGATAGTGTCGTACTGGGGAGGCCGGTGGTGTTTTCGCCCGATGCCGCCAAGGACGCCGTGGCCGAGCATCGCCTTGAAAAAGCCGCACGTAAGGCAGGGTTCAAAAACATCTGGTTCCAGTATGAACCGGTAGCAGCGGCGTTGGCCTTTGAAGGTACGTTGCAAGCTGGTGAGGAGCGGACTGTGTTCATTGGCGATTTCGGCGGTGGCACTTCGGACTTCTCGGTCATCCGAGTCAAGGGGGGCGCCTTTGCCCGCTCCGACCGGCGCAGTGACGTGCTCTCACTGGGTGGCGTCTATGTGGCCGGTGACAAGTTTGATTCGCAGGTCATGTGGGATAAGGTGGCGCACCATTTCGGGCGCTATGCACGCTACAAAACCATGGGGAAGGATGATTGGAATAATATCCCCAAGAGCATCATTTACACCCTCTGCCAGTGGCATAGAATCCCGCTTTTGCGGGCGCGCAAGACCAGGGAGCTTATCCGCGTGATCAAAGGTACCACCGATGACCGACAGGCGATCGAACACCTGGAAAACATTATCAACGATAATTTCGGTTTCTTACTGTTTCAGGCTATTGAAAAGGCCAAGTGTGAGCTCTCACGACAGGAACATGCCACGATAGAGTTTACGGATCGCGATCTGTGCATCAACGAGGGAATCGGCAAGGGGGAGTTTGAGATGCTCAATGCGGATAACTTCGAGCAGATAGCGGCCTGCATTGATGATGTAATAGAACGCTCGGGGTTGCTGCCGGCGCAGATTGATACGGTTTTTCTGACCGGAGGTACCTCGCGGATTCCGTCTGTTCAAGCTCTGTTTGTCGCGCGATTCGGGGCGGAAAAGCTGGCAAACCGGGATGCTTTCACCAGTGTCGTCCATGGTCTGGGTGAAAGTGTCCCTCTGTTTACAACCCCTTCAGGTTACTGAATTCACCCCATTCCAGGAAGTATTGCGGCGCCAAGGTAAAATCACACAGATTATCAAGTATGTTATAATGTTTTTTCTCCTCGTTTGCAATTCTGAGCAGGAGCTGTACGGTTTCAGGGCTGTCTTCCTGTTTCGCCATATCCTCATAAAAAGTGACGCTGTCCGCCTCTAATTTCCTGGCATATTGGTAACCTTCCAGGGATTTATTCAAGGATTTATTCAGGGTTGCGGCAACACTTTTGTCGCCCTTTAACACCTCAAACAAGTTCTTAGTTCTTTCAAGTACCGTGGAGTCGGCCATTTCGGGGTTCATTCCCTTTTTAATTGCCTGGATTGTTTCGTAATGCTTCTGTTCGTCCTCGGCCAAACGGGTGAATATGCCTTTTAACCCAACATCAGCTGTGTCTGCAGACAGTTTTTCATAATACGCTTTGCCATCAAGCTCCATTTTCATGGCGAAATCGAATACATTCATAGTTTTTTACCTCCATTAATTATTGATCCGAAAACGTTGCATGATCTTTGTAAATTTTACCAAAATAAATATTTACAGCAACCTGTATCGGAAAAAAATGTGAGGGACAATAAAAAAGCACCACAATCTCAATGAGTTTGTGGTGCTTTTTAATGATTATCCTGGTAGCGGAGGCCGGACTCGAACCGGCATGACCTTGCGATCGGCAGATTTTGAGTCTGCTGTGTCTACCATTTCACCACTCCGCCAGAGCTAATATTTATAATTCAGAAGATGTCGAACGTCAAGGATTATTGCCGCATTGTACTGGGTATGAGTCGAATTAATTACTATATGTGACAAAAAACGGCCCTTTCAACGCGTCAGCTGTTTTAGGTTTGCGAAAAACCAGATAAGTTTGTTTACCCTCCCAGATATTTAGTCAATTCTTCGGCAAGAGTTGTTGGATGCAGAAAGCGGGCCGGGATTTTATCATCCCCGAGAAAATCCTTTGACCACGCTTGCCGCCGTGTCCACGACATCAATTTTTCCCAACCGGCCCAGGTTGAAAAATCAGTGCCTTGAATGTTGGTGATTTGTTCCAAGAAGGTTTGTTCATAACCGGCCATAATTTCTCCAATGGATGAATGACTGGCCACCAGTGTGACGTCGTGGCAAATCTAGCATCTTGAGAAAAAAATACAATAAAATTGTCTTATTTGGCTGCTGGTGCAGGTCAGTTGATAGCTCTGCATTATAACTTCAGTAGCTTTTATACAAATGGATTCACTGCGCAATACAACAGCTGATCGTTGCAATTGGTGCCAGTGTGTAATACCATACTGGCGTTTAAAACGTTGGAAGTAATGTTGTGATAGTTGGTAAAAGGAGAAGATCTGTGAGTATTAAGTCTAAGCGTTTCAATATGTTGGCAACGGTGCTGTTGTTTGCCCTGATTATAAGCGGGTGCGGGTCTCTCATGAAAATGGCGAGCTCACTGCCGAGGATGGACACTTCCATTGAGGAACGTAATTTTGCGGGTGCTTTGAAGTATCTGCGCTCAGGAAACGAGTCCGGTGCGCGTGACCTTTTGGAACGTGTCGTCGATGCCCCTCCGTTGACAGGGGTGACAGACGAGGCCCTGTTTCGCCTGTCACTTCTAAGTCTGCGTAATGAGGGGGGGAGAGGCGATTCGCACGCCAGGGAGTTGCTTGACAGGCTTCTCAGTGAGTTTCCTGGCAGTATCTGGGCCAAACAGGGGGCGCCGCTGGCTGCGTACCTGCAGGAGGCCTTTGCATTGAGGAGCGGAAAGCGCCAAATCAAGAACCTGCGCAATCAAAACCTGTCATTAAGCCGAGATAACAAAGAGCTGCGCCAGAGCATGGAACGCCTGAAACAGCTCGATCTGGAGCTGGAGCAGAAGATCAGAAGATAAGATTAGTAAGAGTAGGTAAGAACTATTTTCGCTTTTCCCCCTGCTGGTATTCGGCCAGGAATGCACCTTTGTACTCCATGAACTTTCCGTCACCGATAGCCTGACGGATCTCGGCCATCATCGCCAGATAAAAATGAACATTATGGATAGCCGACAGCACTGCTGAGAGGACTTCGTTGGATACAAAGAGATGATGGAGGTAGGCTCTGCTGAAATTCTGGCAGGTATAACAGCTGCAGCTCGGGTCGATGGGAAAAAAGTCACGCTTGTAGTTTTTGTTGGTCAGACGGATTCTGCCGCGACGGGTAAAAAGAGTGGCGCTTCTGGCATAGCGGGTCGGAATTACGCAGTCAAACATATCGATGCCGCGCTCGACACTTTCAAGAATGTCCTCGGGCAGACCAACACCCATAAGATAGCGCGGTTTGTCTTCTGGCAGGTGCGGGGTAGTAAAACCGACAATCTTTTTCAAGAGTTCAAGCCCTTCGCCAACGCTGACCCCTCCGATGGCGTACCCCGGCAGGTCGAGCTTGCGCATTTCTTTCGCGCACATTTCCCGCAGATCTTCGTAAACACTCCCTTGAACGATGCCGAACAGGGCCTGGCCGTTATCCGTCATGGCATTCTGGCACTCTTTCAGCCACCTGATGGTCTTCTTCGTTGAATTTTCCGCATAGGATCTGTCGCAGGGGTAGGGGATGCATTCGTCAAAGGCCATGATGATGTCGGCGCCCAGATCCTGCTGGATTCGGGTTGCGGTAGCAGGGTCGAGGTATATTTCCGCCCCGGTAATCTCATGTTTGAAAAAGACACCATCTTCGGTGATGCGCTTGTTGGGAAGGGAAAAAACCTGAAACCCCCCTGAGTCGGTCAGGATCGGCTTATCCCACGCCATAAACTTGTGCAGGCCGCCAGCCTTTTTTACCAGCCCCTCTCCCGGTTGCAGATGCAGATGATACGTGTTAGAAAGGATTATCTGTGCGCCCGTATCTTTGATTTGTGCCGGAGTAAGCGGCTTCATGGCACCGTGGGTTGCTACAGGCATAAAAATCGGGGTCTGAATGTCACCGCGCATAGTACTGACAACTCCAAGGCGCGCTGAGCAATGGGGGTCTTTTTTGAGCAGCGTAAATTTCATAAAATCTCCAAAACTCTGATTTTGGATAGCTTGCAGAGTTTATTTCTCAGACATCTTACTATCAGAACAGACATCAAAATGCAATTTGTGTGTGACGGGTATCGGCTAGCTGTTTAAACTGATTTAAATGCAGTCTGTATACACAAAATGGTTGCATTTTATTATAACGATGTTTAGTATCAGCCCGGTTATGAGCTTGTTACATCTTAATTGAGTGCGCCACTTATTTTAATCGACGCATCCGTATGACATTCTCAAGGAGGTTTACGAATGAAAGTTGTCTCCAAATTCTATTGGCGTGGTCCCCCGATTCACAATTCTAGCACTCTCCAAGAGCCCTGCCGTAGCAAGAAAAGTTATTTCGTGAAGTACAACACTATCTAAAAGGAAGGAATGCTATGCAATTTACCTCGTCATCCATCGGCAGAAAGATCCTGATGGCGATCACAGGCCAGGCCATGGTTCTGTTCGCTGTCGTACATCTGCTCGGTAACAGCTCCATCTTCGGGTGGCTCAATGGTGGTATAAACGCCTATGCCGAGCACCTCCACAGCTTGCCGTTGCCAATAATCATCGGCTTTCGTCTGGCCCTGCTGGCCTTAGTCTGTGTTCATATCTGGTTCGGGATTCAACTTACTCTTGAAAACCGTGATGCACGTACTAAGCAGTATGCCGTCAAGTCCACTCAGAAAACAACCTTTGCCAGTGAGAACATGATCTGGACCGGGTCTCTTATTGCACTTTTCATAGTTTATCACTTGGCACACTTTACATTCCAAGTGGTGAATCCTGAAACAGCTGCTCTAAAGAATCTTGTTCCGTTGCACAATGAGATGGTACCCAATGTGCTGGGAATGGTTGTCGCCGGTTTTAAAAACTTCTTTATAACATTCATTTACGCCGGTGCGATGGTTGCCCTGTTCCTGCACCTTTCACACGGCATCCAGAGTTTCTTCCAAACCATGGGTTGGAGTAACGACAGGAGCCAACCGATCATCATTAGACTCGGTACTCTGGTTGCTCTCGGTCTTTTCCTGGGTTATGTTATCATCCCGCTGACAGTTTTTGCCGGCATTCTGAAAGGTTAAGGGGGTTATTGTGATACTTGATGGCAAATGTCCAACCGGACCTATTGAAAAAAGCTGGGATAAACACCGCTTCGACCTGAAGCTGGTCAATCCCTCCAACAAACGTAAGTATAACATCATCATGGTCGGTACCGGCCTTGCCGGCGCCGCCGCCGCCGCCTCGCTTGGCGAACTCGGATACAATGTCCAAGCATTTTGTTACCAAGATAGTCCGCGTCGTGCCCATTCCATAGCTGCCCAAGGTGGTATTAACGCCGCCAAGAACTATCCGAGTGATGGCGACTCAATCATGCGCCTGATGTATGACACCGTCAAGGGTGGTGACTTCCGCGCCCGTGAGGCAGACGTATGGCGTCTCTCGCAGGTTTCCAACAACATCATCGACCAATGCGTGGCACAAGGCGTCCCCTTTGCCCGTGATTACGCCGGCTATCTTGATAACCGCTCTTTTGGCGGTGCCCAGGTTTCACGTACATTTTATTCACGCGGACTGACTGGACAGCAGCTGCTGTTAGGTGCTTACTCTGCACTCTCACGTCAGATCAAGGCCGGTACGGTCCAGATGTATAACCGCCGTGAAATGCTTGATCTGGTCGTTGTTGACGGAGTTGCCCGGGGTATTACAGTCCGTAACCTTATTACCGGTGAGTTGGAAAGCTATGCGGCTGATGCTGTCTGTCTGGCAACCGGTGGTTATGTTAACGTGTTTTATCTGTCTACCAACGCAAAAGGGTGTTCCGTAACGGCTAACTGGGCAGCTGCTAAAAAAGGTGCCTTCTTCGCCAACCCCTGCTACACACAGATTCATCCGACTTGCATCCCGCAGGCTGGCGAATATCAGTCCAAGCTGACGCTTATGTCTGAGTCACTGCGTAATGATGGTCGTATCTGGGTTCCCAAGAAGAAGGAAGATGTCGGGAAGCTCCCTTCCCAGATTCCTGATGCCGATCGCGATTATTATCTCGAGCGCAAGTACCCCTCCTTCGGTAATTTGGCCCCACGTGATATTTCCTCCCGTTCTGCCAAAGAAGCATGTGATGCCGGCCTTGGCGTCGGTCCTGGCGGACGTGGTGTCTATCTTGATTTTGAAGATTCGATCAAGCGTCTCAGTGAAGATACTATTCGTGAGCGTTATGGCAACCTGTTCGAGATGTATGAAAAAATTACCGACGAGAACGGCTACAAGCGTCCTATGCGTATCTACCCGGCACCACACTATGCCATGGGTGGGCTCTGGGTTGACTATAATCTGATGAGCAACGTCCCAGGCCTGTTTGTGCTCGGTGAAGCCAACTTCTCGGTGCATGGCGCCAACCGTTTGGGTGCGTCTGCCCTTATGCAGGGTCTCTCCGACGGTTATTTTGTTATTCCTTACACCATCGGCGGCTATCTGGTCACTGTAAAACCGGGTGAGGTCAAAGTAGACAACACTGAGTTTAAAAAATCAGTTGAAGACGTTAAAGGGAAAACCAATAAATTACTCAACATCAACGGTAAAAAGACCGTCACAGAATTCCACCGTGAGCTTGGCAAGATTACGTGGAATGATGTTGGTATGGCCCGTTCTAAAGAGAGCCTTACAGATGCCATCAAAAAAATTCCTGCGCTTCGTGACGAATTCTGGCAAAATGTTAAGGTTACCGGCAGTGGCGCTGACCTCAACCAGCAGCTTGAAAACGCCGGTCGTGTAGCTGACTTCCTTGAATTCGGCGAACTGTTGGCTCGAGATGCCCTGCACCGTGAAGAGTCATGCGGCGGACATTTCAGGGTTGAACACCAGTTGGCTGACGGTGAAGCCAAACGAAACGACGCCGATTTCTCTTACGTTGGTGCATGGGAGTTCAAAGGTAATGATAAAGAACCTGAACTGCACAAAGAACCCCTGAAATTCGAGACTATTCATCTCGCGGTAAGGAGCTATAAATAATGAGCGATCACAAGACCATGACATTGACACTGATCGTGTGGCGCCAGAAGAGTGCCACCGATCCAGGGAAGTTTGAGACTTACACAGCAAAAAACATTACTTCGCACCACTCCTTTCTGGAGATGCTCGACTGCGTAAATGAAGACCTGATTAATGCCGATAAAGAACCGATTGTATTCGACCATGACTGTCGTGAAGGTATCTGCGGTATGTGCTCACAGGTAATTAATGGTAAACCGCATGGCGGGCAGGAACGTACAACCGTTTGCCAACTGCATATGCGTAAATTCAAGGATGGCGATACCATCTACATTGAACCATGGCGTGCACGCGCCTTCCCGATTGTCAAGGACCTGATCGTTGACCGTGCCGCTCTCGACACGATCATTCAGGCTGGCGGCTATACCTCCTGTCATACCGGCGGTGTTCCCGATGGTAATGCTGTAATGATTCCCAAACCGATTGCTGAAGAAGCAACGGATGCAGCCGAATGTATAGGCTGCGGTGCTTGTGTCGCTGGCTGTCCTAACGGTGCCGCCATGCTCTTCACCGGTGCCAAGGTATCTCAGTTGGCCCTGTTGCCGCAGGGGCGACCGGAAGCTGCCGCTCGAGTTTTGAAAATGACAGCAGCCGCGAGTGAATGTGGTTTTGGTAACTGCAGTAACCATTATGAATGTGGAGCTGTTTGCCCTAAAGGGGTTGATGTTAAGTTCATCGCCCGTATGAACCGCGAATTCATCAAGGCACAGTTTGCCTGATGCCGTTGAATTTTCTTGTTTTCTGTTTTTGGGGCAGCCTATATGGCTGCCCCTGTTTTTTTGAGGGAGTTGGGATTTCGTGGATTTAGATTTTATTCGGATTGAATGTGAGATCGCTGCGCACAGTTCTGTACAATTGATCGCTACACTCTACAATGCGTTGCGGAATTTCGAAGAGCAATTTAAAGCGTTATGCTGCCATACCATGCAGAAGCCATGTACTTCCTGCAATCTGCAAAACCGGTGTCCTTATCGGGTCGTATTTGGTCAACAGTTGTCGTCAGACGCTGAAATTGTACGCCTGCATCAAAAACCATCATTACCTTTCACTTTGTATATAAACTATAATGGAGACGATATATCATCGTGTACTGTCGGTATGGCAGTTGTTGGTAGTGCAGTTAATTTTATTGAATTCTTTCATACTGCGTTGCTCCGTATGGTTGAAGTCAGTGTATGTACTGTTCTGCATCCTGCGGATTTTACACTGCGCTCCTATAGCCTTGATTATCTGGGTGTCCGGCATCTGATTACAGGCCAGGCATCGCTCCCCGAGAGTGTAATCCTTCTTTCCGGACAGCATGTCCTGCAGAACAGTGTTCATTCAGACTCTGTCAGATTGAGTCTGAAATCACCGTTGCGTCTGTTATGCAACGGCTCCATTTCGCATCGCTTTGACTTTGCCATGTTTTTACGCTCACAGCTAAGGCGCTGTTCATCGTTGTATGCGTATTATGGGACCGGAAAACTGGATCTTGACTTTGTGCGATTGTCTGAAACTGCCCAAAACGTCGCTGTTTTTGACGATAAAACACACTACGCACAACCGCCATGGTCCAAACGTTTGAACAGAGGAGGTTTGACCGGCACGGTAGAATGTAACGGCCTTGTTGAGCCGATGCTCTCTCTGTTACTCCTTGGCAGCTATTTTAATGCCGGTAAGGGAGCAACCTTTGGATCAGGATTTCATCAAATTACTGTGATTGGTTGACAAATGATGGGATAGGAAACTAATATATCGGCAGCAGCAACTCATTTCGTCTTGAAAGGTCTCTATGAAGGTCATTATCTTGCTCGGCGATGGTATGTCGGACATCGTCTACAGCGAACTCGGAAATAAATCCCCCCTGCAGTATGCAGCGACTCCTAATATGGATTATATGGCGCAGCATGGTCAGGTTGGCCTTGCTCACACCGTTCCAGATGGCTTGCCCCCCGGCAGTGATGTGGCAAATTTGTCTGTATTCGGCTACGATCCTCGTACCTGTTATACCGGACGTGCGCCCTTAGAGGCTATCAGCATGGGCGTTGCTCTCGGCCCCGATGATGTCGCTTTTCGCATGAATCTGATAACGCTCAAGACGCAGGGCAGCCGGATCTATATGGAGGACTTTTCTGCCGGGCATATCTCTACCGCAGAGGCATGTGAGCTGGTTGAAACGCTCCAGAAGGAACTCGGTTCTCCTGAAATAGAGTTTCATGCCGGCGTAGGATACCGGCATCTTATGGTCTGGCGCGGCGGCAGAGACGGCATGCGCGCAACCCCACCCCACGATATTACCGGTAAGGCGATACTTGATCATCTCCCCAGCGGCGATGGTGCTGATATGCTTAATAATATCATGAATCATGCCCAGATGGTGCTGCATGACCATCCGATCAACAAAAAACGTAAAGAAGCGGGAGGACTGCCGGCCAACTCAATCTGGCTCTGGGGTCATGGCAAGAGCCCACAGATTGGAACCTACCAGGAAAAGTTCGGCTTGACCGGAGCGGTCATTTCGGCGGTCGATCTGATCAAGGGTATCGGGGTCTGTGCCGGTCTCGATATCATCAACGTTGAAGGTGCCACCGGCTATATTGATACTAATTATCTCGGTAAAGGTCAGGCGGCTCTTGTTGCTCTTGAGAATCACGATTTTGTTTATGTTCATGTGGAAGCTCCGGACGAGGCGTCACATGCCGGCATTATGCAGCATAAACTACAGGCTATCGAAGATTTTGACCGTCAGGTGGTTGGGACAGTCCTCGAAGGAATCAAGAAATTCGATGACTACGTCGTTCTCTGTATGCCTGATCACCCGACACCGGTGAAGTTGATGACCCATACTTCCGATCCGGTCCCTTTTGTAATTTATCGGGGCGGGGCAGGGGAGGGAAACGGCGCTGCTTCGTATGACGAGTTCCAGGCCAAGGGTACCGGACTGGTTGTGGAAGGCCACGCACTGATGCCTATGTTGCTATAGTGATATAGTTTGTTATTTAAAAGAGAGATGGCTTTCTTTTGTATGGATGCCGTCTCTCTTTATTTTTCACTCTATGTTTCTTGACCATTTACCATTTACCATTCCACTGGCATCGCCCATTAGGGCTCTTGACTCCTTTTAAAAATATTACCATAATGCCCTCATGTTTCCAGCCACTCTATCACCCAAAGTTATCTTCGTGAACGCCGTTCGTATGTTCCTGCTTATCTTTCTTCTCTGGTATCTTGTTCCACTTTTTGTACCTCCCGGCCAAGGTTCACTTGTCAGTGAAATTTCGTTTCCTCCAGGGAGCGGAATCCGTAAACTGGCCAATGAACTTAAAGCCGGTGGTGTCATACGCAGCTCGTGGCATTTCGTTCTTATGACCAGGTTGAGAGGAGATGCCCATCGACTGAAAGCTGGTGAATACCGTTTTAGTGATGGTATGACCCCTGATATAATTCTGAGAAAAATAGTTTCAGGGGAGGTGGACTTCCGAAAATTTACCCTTCCTGAAGGCTATTCCGTGTATCAGGCTGCTGAGTTACTGGATCAGCAGGGGTATTTTAGAAAGGAGTCATTTCTTGAAAAATGCCGTGATAAGGCGCTATTGTTACGGCTCGGTCTCAACGAAGCCAGCGCCGAAGGGTACCTGTATCCCGCTACCTACAATCTCCCGCGGGGTGGAAGCGAGGAACAGCTGCTTGAACAGATGATAGGTAAATTCAACAGTTCTTATGCAGCCATAAAGGAAAACGGTACAGGTCAGCTATCCCGCCACGAAATAATCACGTTGGCGTCAATAATAGAAAAAGAGGCTGTCTCTGCGGAAGAGAAACCGCTGATCTCGTCGGTTTTCCACAATCGACTGCGTATCGGCATGCCGCTGCAAAGTGACCCAACGGCTGTTTACGGGATTCGTGCATTCTCGGGCAAGGTGAGCAAAACAGATATTTTGCGGCCATCTCCATATAATACCTACCTCAACAAAGGTCTACCCCCAGGACCGATCGGTAACCCGGGAAGGGATGCTGTTCAGGCGGCAATAATGCCGGCTGAAACCGATTACCTTTATTTTGTTGCCCGCCAGGATGGCACCCATCAGTTCTCTCGTACTCTTGAAGAACATAACCGGGCAGTTGCACGCTTTCTTAAATAGCCAGGTGGCTGAACGGTCATATTATTTGCAAATCTCCTGCATCCTCTACGGTAATTTCCAATTCTGCCAGAGCCATCTCCTTTATTCCGAGATACTGTGCTTCAGGAGAAGAAATGAGCGATATAGAAGTGTCTGAATGAAGAGATTTACCGACTTTTTTGCAGGCCTTGTCAGACAGTCTTACAATGACCAATAAAATGTCATTCCCGTCAAAATCCTCTTTATGATGATTGATTGCAATTGAACAGTATGCTTCCGGCAGACTCCAGGATTTCATAAGCTGGTAACCGACATCTTCATGCATCCGATCAATAATTTCACTGATCAGTGTATCGGAAAAAGCAGCTTTTGATTCCCCCTTACGGCTGATATCATCAAGTACTTTAAGTAAGGCCAGTTGACCAATGTCATGTAACAATCCGCCCATAAAGCTTTCGGCAACCAGGTTAGCGTATCCGGTTTTTTTTGCCAGCCATTTTGCTCCTGTTGCACAGGCAAGTGAATGTAACCAGAGCTTCTGCATTGACTCATTCAGATATTCATTTTCAGAACGGTACAGTTCATATTGAGACGCCAACATAACCATGTTGGCAATTTCCTGAGCTCCCAGTCGGACAATTGCATCCTTGATTGTGGCAATTGATGAAAGTCCGGCATAGTAAGATGAGTTAGCAACCTTTAGAACCTGGCTTGCAAGAGACTGGTCTTCACTGATCATTTCGATAACTTCTTCCATCTTGAACTCACGACGAGCCAGCATCTGCTGGAGCTTAACCGCGACAGTATTGAATACCGGCAAACCCTGCAGATCACCCTGAAGGTGTTCTTTAATCAATTCAATAAGCGGCTTTTCAGTTGGAATCATTGTGTCACTCCCAGTATTCTTCGCAATTCAGCCAGGGGCCGCGGTTTGCCGAGTCGCGGCAGGTCAGTGATGATTTCTTTCAGTGAAATCTCCCCGCGAGCTCCTTTGACCAGACCATCTTCAATCAGGGTCACCATTCCGGATGTTTCAATGCTTATTTTACGGATGTCGTACGAGCTTTTTTTATCCAGGATGGCGTTTTTCACCATCTCATTCATTACCAGCAGTTCGAAAACTCCGACACGGCCGCGATAACCGCTGAATCGGCATGCTTTGCAACCGCGCCCGAGTTTGAATTCGGACCCCACCAGATCGTTGGCTGATACATTCAGTCTGCTCAAGTCAAGTGCTGATGGAATATATGGCTCGGCGCATTCAGGACAGACCCGGCGTAACAGGCGCTGAGCAACCACGCACACAACAGTGGAGGAAATAAGGAAGGCTTCAATCTCCATATTCATCAGACGAATCAAACCACCTATACTATCCTCTGTGTGGAAGGTTGTTAATACTTTATGTCCGGTCAGCGCTGCCTGAATGGCCGTCTCTGCGGAAAAATGGTCACGAATCTCTCCGAGAACTATGATGTCAGGGTCCTGTCGGACTATATGCCGCAAGGTTTCTTCGAAGGTAACGCCAATCTTTGAATTGATGGAGCACTGAGAAATTCCGTCAATGACTATTTCAACAGGATCTTCGGCAGTGATGATACTGGTGTTGACGTCATTCAGGTAATTTACACAGCTGTAGAGAGTGGATGTTTTACCGGAACCGGTTGGTCCGGTGATGATCATGACTCCAGACGGCACTTCGACCGCTTCATAAATAAAATGCTCCAGCATGCGCGGTGCCATACCTATCTCATTGATATCCAGCAATGATGTTTTACTGTTAAGGAGCCGCATCACTATTTTTTCACCATAAATAGTGATGAAGATCGAGACACGCAAGTCTAGATCAATTCCGTGTTTATGGCTTTTAAAGAGTATGCGGCCGTCCTGATGGCGGCGTTTTTCGGCGATATCAGCTTGCGCCATTACTTTGATACGTGTCGATAGCTGGGGAGCGATCTCCTTGGGGAAATCCTTATGGTGGTTCATGACCCCATCAAGTCTGAAGCGTACGCGGAGCCGATCTTTCATCGGCTCTATATGAATGTCGCTTGCGCCTTCCTGAAGGGCGTCATCCAAAAGAGTATTGATCATACCAATAATTGTGTTTTCATCAGACAGAACCGGCTGGTTTGTCGTACGTTCCAAGGCTTTGAGAGTGTCACGGATAGATTCTTTGGAGGCTATGACAAATTGGGCTTTGTCCCCAAGGAATTTATTAGCGCAATCATGCGCTTTCTGGTCAAGCGGATCTGATAGTGCAAGAACAACAAAAGATTCTTCACGCCGGACAGGGATAATGTCGAGCTCTTGGCAAATGGCGAGAGGGATGACCGAGAACAGCGTGCGATCTATTGCTACAAAGGAGAGCTCAATTAATGGGTAGCCAAGTTGATACGAGAGGGCTTCTAAAAACCTTCTCTCCTCAATGAAACCGCGATTAATCAGAATCTCTCCCAGGCGTTGTTTGTTTGTGGACTCACTCTGCATTCCAAGCGCCTGCTTCAAATCTGCTTCACGTAGATACCCCAACTCAACAAGGAAGTCTCCGAGACGAATGTTGACTCGATTGTTTCTCAAAGTTTCTTGCAGGGTCTCTCGCGTCAGGTAGCCAAGATCAAGAAGAGAATCGATCATTGTTTTGGGAGTTGCCAGTTTGCTGCGAACCCGGACAGCATAAGCAAGCTGTTGTGGCGAGATGATGTTTTCTGCCAGCAGAAGTTTTGTGATCATCCCGTTTTCAGGGTATGAAACATGGGGGTGTCTGGTTGCGATGTCCATTTTTAATCCAGTTAGAGCCGTGTATTTTGAAACCACTTATAGCCTATTATCGTTGGAAGTAAAACCGTATTTGAAATAAATCCAAAATAATAGGACCTTATCGATGGTGCGCGGAAATTATGTCAATCACCGTGATCTCCGGTGGAGCAAACAAACGCATGGGAGGTCCCCAGGTTCCGGTCCCCCTTGATACATGTATGCTTGATCCTGCAGGGGTTCTGCTTGTACCGCACGGGATAGGAAACCTGAGCCTGACGATGAAATTAAACGGGAAGATCTGGCCACCATGAACATGCCCGGAGAGCTGCAGGTCGAAGCGTCCGTCACTTTCCGCGAGGATCTCCGGTCGGTGCTTCAGCAGCAGATGGAACGAACCGGGTGACACTGAATTGAGAAGAGCGGCTTCACTGGCTGCGCCGGAAGGCGATTTAAAGTTTGCGGCACGATCATCAACGCCCGATATTGTTATGCCGCTCGTTAGCTGCAATGATTGATTGCGGAGCATCATAAATCCGGCCGCACGGCTGAAGGCAACAGCCTGGGGAAGACCGGCATAAACTTCGTGATTGCCGATGATGGCAAACTTGCCCGAAGGTGCCGGAACAGCCGCTATCAATGCTGCTAATGGATTTAAACCGGAAATTACGTCAGCGCGGTTCAATTTACCGTCAACTAAATCACCTGTTGATACTAAAATATCAGGTTTAGCCTCCCTGACCGTAGCTAAAACACGCTGGAGGCGAGTCTTTTGCAGCAGCAGGCCGATGTGGAGATCGGATATCTGGACAATTCTTATTCCGGACAGGGAAGGAGAAAGTTTCGATGAGGTTATAACGACATGTTCGGTGCGGACCCGACCCGCTTCAATAAATGCATAGATGCTGGCGCAGAGTGCCACGACAAGAGCGCATCTGTATGCATTTCGTTTAGAAATATGCTCCGGCACCTGTATGGTAAAATAACGGATTATGACGCGATAGAAGATATGCACAATATCTGAGAAGAGCAGGGTTGAGCAGAAAATGAACAGGAAGCCCATCCAGAGATAGCCGGGCCAGGCGAAAAAAAAGGCAGTTCTCTCCATCTGGAACTGCTCTGCCGCCCGCACCAGAAGCGGGATGATTGTCATGACGCTCATCCAGAAAATCAGAAGCCATCTTACAAGTGGCTGTGGTTGAAAAGCATGGCGTAGTTTTAAGAAGGCATAAAGATGCATGCCTCCGTAAAGAATGAGGAATGTTATCAGGAAGAGGTACATTCAACATACTCCTTGACACCACCAAAAGTCAGACGATGGATGGGGGACGGGCCGAGTACCCTGATCGCTTCCATGTGAACGGCGCTGCCGTACCCCTTGTGCCCGGAAAAACCGTATCCGGGATACTTTGCATCCATTTCGATCATCAACCTGTCACGGGTTACCTTGGCAATAATTGAGGCAGCCGCTATGCAAAGGCTTAAGGAATCACCTTTTTTTATGGTTTTCTGGGGGACCGTGCTGTCGATGGTACTGATTCCATCGATTAACAGGTAGTCCGGCTGGGGGGAAAGCTGCTGTACAGCAGCCAGCATGGCGCGGCGAGTGGCCTGTAGAATGTTGATCCTGTCTATTTCTGCTGGTGTAATGATGCCGACCCCAACAGAGAGGGCTTGCGCCATAATGATATCAAACAGTTTCTCTCGTTTGACGGGGGTGAGCTTTTTGGAATCGTCAACACCGATAATCGAGAGACCGGGGGGCATAATAACTGCTGCAGCCATGACTGGACCAGCCAGTGGCCCTCGGCCGGCCTCATCAATTCCTGCCACATACCTGTAGCCGCTGATATACGCTGCTTTTTCAAACTTCAGTGTGTCGAGAGGTTCTGCTGAAAACAACTTGCCTTGATTTGCCATAATCGGTCCTGCCTTATAAACGGATACGTGCGTTAACAAAATAATTTCTGCCAGAACAGCGCAAAAGAGCTTCTCCGTACTCATACAAAAAAGCCCCGCAAATGCGGGGCTTTTTTGTAAACTATTTGGCAACCGGTACGTATTTTTTCTCGCGGATCCTGGCTGCTTTACCGCGCAACTTGCGCAGGTAGTAGAGTTTGGCACGACGGACATGACCGCGAACCATGACTTCAATGTTTTCAATATTAGGGGAGTGGAGCGGGAATGTCCTTTCAACGCCGATATTATTGGAAATCTTACGTACCGTAAACGTTTCGCGTACGCCACCGTTCTGGCGGGCAATACAAACGCCCTGATACGCCTGGATACGCTGTTTGTCACCTTCAACAATTCGTACATGCACTTTTACCGTATCCCCGACCTTGAAAGGGATTACATTTTTCTTCATTTGGTCAAATTCCAGAAAATCGATGGTGTTCATTGGGTACTTTCCTCCTGGTATGATGCTCTGTTTGTGAGTTTATGTATCTTCGCGTTCGATTCCTCTGAGCCGATCAAGCATTATTGCTGCTGCAGAACGAACCGAGAGGTGGTTGTAAATTCCATTTCCTGCGATTGGTTCAAGTATAAGATCAGCTGTTGAAAAACATTCATCAGTCAATCCCCATCCGGTACCTAACAGAAGCAGATACGGTTGATCCGTTTCCTGCAGAAGTTTCCTGAACGTTATCAGAGCTGTCGAACCGGAGCGTGACGCCGCACCGGTAACTGCAATTCTGACCGGTTTATTAAAACCGTTTTGAAAGTCTGCTGCCGCTGCTGCCAGCGTCGGAGTTACCCGGACGATATCGAGTGCCTGTTTGCGATCCGGGTTATAGGCGGCTCCCCATCCCTGTTGCCAATGGCCGCTTATCCGTTCAGCCAGCTTTCGCTGTTCCTCGGAAGGGGTCACAATATAAAATCGGTCCAGCCCGAATGTTTTTGATGAACGGGCGATATCATGCTGGTCAAGGTTTGTTAAAGCAGAGGTGACAACCTCGTGGTGCTTATTGTAAACCGGATAATGAACAAGGGCGAGAGCCAGGTTGCTATTTGCCAAGAGGTTATATACCATTGGCTTCCTCTTGCTCAATCTCCATTAGCATCTTCCGGTCTTCCCGTGTCAGTGTGGCATTTCCTAGCAAATCGGGTCGCAGTGATCTGGTTTTACGCAGCGATTCCTTGCGGCGCCATTTTCTGATCAGTTCATGATTTCCCGAAAGGAGTGTGTCAGGAACGGTCA
Source organism: Desulfuromonadaceae bacterium (assembly GCA_028683435.1). Lineage (GTDB taxonomy): Bacteria > Desulfobacterota > Desulfuromonadia > Geobacterales > Pseudopelobacteraceae > JACRCG01. Next base: position 57,610 of record JAQUIG010000010.1, read on the forward strand.
GACCTTTAAACTCAGGTGGACGTGTATAGTGCGGATACTCAAGCAAGCCGTCACCAAAAGAGTCAGATTCAGCTGATTCATTACTTCCAAGCGCCCCGGGAATCAATCTGGTTACGGAGTCAACAATCGTCATAGCCGCAATTTCTCCGCCAGAAAGGACAAAGTCACCGAGTGAAATGTCGTCTTCAGCGTAGATCGAACGGATTCTCTCATCGATCCCCTCATAGCGGCCGCAAACGATAATCAATCCAGGTCGTTCCGCAAGTTCCATGGCTACGCTGTGGGTAAGCCGCCTTCCCTGGGGAGATGTGAGCACAATTATTGATGCCGGGCGCTGTGATTTTACCGACTCAATACATGCTGCCAGAGGGCCGGCTTTAATGACCATTCCGGCACCACCGCCGTAGGGGGCATCATCTGCCGTCTGATGGCGATCTGTTGCCCAGTCACGGATGTTGTGCAGCGAAATGTCAATGAGCTGTTTATCTTTGGCCCGTTTGATAATGCTTTCATCAAATGGACCGGAAAACATCCCGGGAAACAGAGTCAGAATGTCAAACTTCATAGATCAAGCAAGCCGTCTAGCGGGGTAATAATCATTTTTTTCCCCGCTATGTCAATATGCGCAATTACATCGGCAATAGCCGGGATTAAATACTCTTTGGAACTGCCGCGTACAACATAGACATCACTACTGCCGGTTTCAAAGATATCAACAAGTTCACCCAGTTCGATTCCTTGATCGGTCTGAACAACAAGACCGATCAGGTCACGCCAGTAATATTCATCAGCATCCGGGACAGGCAACTGGCTTCGCTTCAGGCAAACCTCTGATCCTTTCATGGAGAGAACCTGATTTATGTCGGAAAAATCATCCAGACCTATAATGAAACCGCCGGCATGTGCAGAAACACTCTTGACGGCGTACTCACAAAGTATACCGTCCTTCCCTTTAAGGAACGTAGTTTCAGCAGACTGCAAACTGTTTATATTTCCGGAATAGGAGAAGACCTTCAAAAGACCCTTTATTCCGTGAGTACCAATGATCTTCCCTACCGGAATCAATTCATCCTGATCTGTCATTTATTCTACAATCTTGAGGATTGCCTTCTTGTTGTCTTTTGTCGATACAGCATTAAGGATCGTACGGATCGCTTTGGCGGTCCGTCCTTCCTTGCCGATGATGCGTCCCATGTCTTCTTTGGCGACGGTCAAGCTTATGACCAGAGTATCCTCTTCTGTCTCCTCGGTTGCATTTACGTGAGTCGGGTCATCGACCAGTGCCTTAGCAATGCCTTCAACAAGAGTCTTCATGACGGTATCCTCTGATGCTCATATAGAGTGACCGGCGAACCGGAGGGTACTGGACACGTTAAGCGGCAGTTTCAGGGGCCTTGCCAAGAAGTCCGGCATTCTTTAAAAGCTGACGAACCGTATCGGTAGGCTGGGCGCCCTTGCTGAGCCATGCGGCTGCTTTCTCGACCTTCAGTTTAACAACTGCCGGATTTTTGGTAGGGTCGTATGTACCGACATTTTCAATGAAGCTGCCATCTCTGCGACTGCGCCCATCGGCAACAACGATCTGGTAGAAAGGTCTTTTTTTAGCGCCTGCACGTGCAAGCCTGATTTTTGTAGCCATTGGTGTTTCCTCCTGATTTTGTACTTCTTGGATGTTATATTTTTGAACGGGTCTCATGCTTGGGCTAGCGAAAAGGCATCATTCCTTTCCCAGGTCCGCCAAGTCCCCCCATACCTTTGAGTAGACCTTTAGGACCAAGTTTCTGCATCATCTTCATCATTTTTTGTGCGTCAGTAAAACGTTTAAGCAGCAGATTGACTTCCTGTACTGATGTGCCGCTCCCTTTCGATATCCGTAGACGCCGACTGCCGTTTATAATGCCGTGATTAGCGCGTTCACCCGGGGTCATCGAGCGAATAATCGCTTCAATGCGCTTTATTTCATTTTCACTTGGCTGGGCACCCTTCATCTGCTTCATCATTTTGCCCATACCAGGGATCATTCCCATGATTGATTCAACTGAGCCGAGCTTTTTAATCTGCTGCATCTGTGCGAGAAAATCTTCCAGATCAAACTGGTTTTTCTTCAGCTTCTGCTGAAGAAGGGTTGTTTCTTTCTCGTCAAAAAGGGTCTGTGCCTTTTCAACAAGTGTAAGGACGTCACCCATGCCGAGAATACGCGAGACGAGCCGGTCAGCATGGAAAACTTCCAATGCGTCCAGCTTTTCACCAAGCCCGACAAATTTAATAGGTTTACCGGTAACCGCTTTGATGGAAAGTGCCGCTCCACCTTTTGCATCGCCGTCAAGTTTGGACAGGACAACGCCGCTGATCTCTAGACGGTCATTAAAACCACTGGCAATAGTAACCGCTTCCTGGCCGGTCATGGCATCAGCCACAAAAAGTATTTCGCGCGGCTGAACAGCTTCATTAATCTCGCGCAGCTCGTTCATCAGGAAGTCATCGATCTGGTGACGCCCTGCTGTGTCGAGAATAACGGTGTCGTAGCCGTTCAGTTCAGCAAATTTCATGGCGCTTATACAGATATCAAGCGGTTTCTGATCGACGGTTGAAGCAAAAACCTCAAGGCCGAGCTGGCGCCCTACCGTTTTAAGCTGTTCAATGGCCGCCGGTCTATATACGTCGGCCGGCACCAGCAATGGTCGCCGTTTCTGCTTTTTGAGCAGGTTGCCCAGTTTACCGCATGTCGTGGTTTTACCGGCTCCCTGCAGGCCGACCATCATAATGGCTACAGGTGGTTTTGCCGCGAGGTCCAGTGAATTGTCTTCACCACCTCCCATGATGGCAACCAGTTCGTCGTGGACGATCTTGATTACCTGCTGTCCGGGTGACATGCTGCTCAGGACTTCAGTACCAACCGCCTTGCGCCGGACGTTTTCTACAAAATCCTTGACAACCTTGAAGTTAACATCCGCCTCAAGGAGAGCCAGACGAACCTCGCGCAAAGCTTCCTTGATATTATCCTCAGTCATTACTCCCTGACCGCGGAGCTTTTTAAAGACTGATTCCAGTTTGTCGGATAGGCTGTCAAACATCGTAGGTTATTCTGCCTCGGATACAGAGTTATTCCAAAAGGGGGTCACTATAAAGGTGCACCCCGCTGCTGTCAAGAACTATTTGTTTTTAAAGCCGTATTAGGCGGGGTGCCGGAGGACATTATGTCATTGGCTGGTTTCGTTTTGTGATGTTCAGCATGGTATGTACATCTGGGAGCAACAATCTGTTCAATCACCTGAATCTTTAATATTCTCGGCACTCCAGACCGGCTTATAGCGCAAATCGGTCTCTTTAAGATAGATAACGTCCGGCAAAACATCTTTGGTAGTGAGAGACTGCAATACGCTGTCATAAAGATCGCTGTTATAGCAAATTGCCAGGCCGCAGTCGGTTGAAAGCGCTCTGGGGGCAGGTATGAGCAGAATTGTAACTCCTAAACTTTTGAGAACGTTTTCAGCTTTCATGACACGATGTGCTGAGTTGAATACAGCAAGTAACTGTCCATTTTGAACCAATGTAATGATCTCCTGTAATTTGAGCTTAACGATGCAGACCTAATGTGTAATGCTAATTGACAAAAGCGGTATGAGTTCCTACTATGCCCGGAAAGGAGATGTACATGGAAGGCGCAATTGTCATTACAGGACTGGTTGTTTTAGCTTTAATTGTTAGTATCCCATGTGGTTATATTCGTCAAAATTATCCCAAATATTCCTTCATGTGGTTTCTTCTTATTCATCTGCCGATCCCTTTTATTGTGCTGTTGCGCATCGAAGCGGGTCTCAGTTGGCATATTATCCCTTTAACACTGGGCGGCTCAATAGCCGGGCAGATTATTGGCGGTTCCGTAAGCCGCCGGAGAAAGCAAAATGTCAAAGCGCCCTAAGATGGCTTTTCCTCGCCCGTTATCAGGATTGGTGCAGGAGAGTCTGGTCGGCTTCGGGCTAGCGGAACGATTGCGTGAAGCGGAAATCTGGCGTATATGGCCGGATGTTGTCGGAGGAACACTTGCCAGTCGGGCGCAACCGGTGCGGATCATCGACGGTAAATTGACCGTAGCGGTCTCCAGTGCACCCTGGCTGCAAGAACTCCGTTTCATGACCGCCATGATGAAAGAAAAACTCAACGGCTGTCTCGGGGCTGAGGTCGTCCGCGAAATTGTGCTTAAAGCGGGCAGGGTTAAAATACCGGCCGCCGAAGTGCCGGACAAAATTGTAGTTCCCCGGCAACTCACCCCGCATCAGCTGTTGTTGATTGAAGCGCAATCAACAACCATTAAAGATCCGGAAACCAGGCAGGCATTTATCGAACTGATGCGGACCAGTATGGAACAGCAAAACTGATTAGGACCTTGTCAGCTGGCGGTACTTGATGCGGTGCGGGATATCGGCAGCAGATCCCAGCCGTTTTTTACGATCCTCTTCATACTCTGAATAATTCCCTTCAAACCAGACGACTTTAGAATCACCCTCAAACGCCAGAATGTGTGTAGCTATACGATCCAGAAACCAGCGGTCATGAGAGATCACTACAGCACAGCCGGCAAAATTATCAAGGGCCTCTTCAAGAGCCCGCATAGTGTTGACATCCAGATCATTGGTCGGTTCATCCAACAGGATTACGTTGGCGCCGCTCTTCAACATCCGGGCCAGATGTACCCGGTTGCGTTCACCCCCTGAAAGTGTCCCGACTTTTTTCTGCTGATCGCTGCCGGAAAAATTGAAGCGTGAAACATATGCCCGCGAATTTACCAGCACCTTGCCGAACTGAATCGCTTCCTGCCCTTCTGAAATTTCTTCCCAGATAGTTTTGTCCGGATTGAGCGCATCCCGGCTCTGATCAACATACGCCAGCTGAACCGTGTCACCAATTCTGAACGTTCCGGAGTCGGCTTTTTCCTGTCCGGTAATCATGCGGAAGAGTGTTGTCTTACCGGCGCCGTTAGGGCCGATAACGCCGACGATACCGCCGCGCGGCAACCGAAATGTCATATCCTCAACAAGCAGCCGGTCACCGTACCCTTTGGCTACTTTTTCTGCCTCTATAACGATATCTCCCAACCGCGGGCCTGGTGGCAGGTAAATTTCAAGATCCCGTGCATGTTTTTCACTGCCCTGTGCAACCATATCTTCATAGGAGCTGATACGCGCCTGCGACTTGGCATGCCGACCTTTCGGTGACATCCTGATCCATTCAAGCTCGCGTTTCAGCGTTTTCTGCCGCTCTGATTCCTGTTTCTCTTCATTGGCCAGGCGGTTCTGTTTTTGCTCAAGCCAGGAAGAATAGTTCCCTTTCCAGGGGATGCCTTCGCCGCGGTCCAGCTCCAATATCCAGCCGGCTACATTATCCAAAAAATAGCGATCGTGAGTAACAGCGATAACCGTGCCGGGGTAGTTTTGCAGATGATGTTCCAGCCAGGCAACGGTTTCGGCATCCAGATGGTTTGTCGGTTCGTCGAGAAGCAGAATGTCCGGTTTCTTGAGCAACAAACGGCAGAGAGCAACGCGGCGCTTCTCGCCGCCGGAAAGGACTTTTACCGATGCATCTCCATCCGGGCAGCGAAGTGCCTCCATAGCCATTTCAAGACGTGAGTCCAGTTCCCAGGCATCCTGGTGATCCAGTTTCTCCTGGAGGATTGCCTGGCGATCACAAAGTTTTTCAAAATCGGCATCCGGTTCTGAGAATTTGTCGGTGATGGCATTGAATTCAGCCAACAGGTCAACTGTTTCCTGAACCCCTTCTTCGACAATCTGTCGAACCGTTTTTGTTTCGTCAAGCCGTGGTTCCTGCTCCAAATAGCCCACGGTATATCCCGGTGATAGTACCGCCTGACCATTGAAATCCTTGTCTACTCCCGCCATAATCTTGAGCAGAGACGACTTTCCGGAACCGTTTAAGCCCAGTACACCGATCTTTGCACCATAAAAATAGGATAGCGATATATCCTTTATAACAGGCTTCTTGTCATAAAACTTGCTGACCCGCATCATTGAATAAATAATCTTGTTTGGTTCAACAGCCATGAGTTTCCTCTCTGATTTATCTGTATTGTTCGTCTCTTTTACATGGCGATTACCGCTCGTGTCAATGGCTTTGGATGTTCGGGTGGTTAGCAAAAACTTGACAAACTTGACCAATGTGATATTTTTTAAAAAAATACCTTAAGGAGGGCAGGACTATGAGTATAGATATTCAAGAGGCGATCAAGCGCTCCATCCAGACTGAAAAAAATGCCATGAATTTTTATCAGCTTGGTGCACAAAAGATGAAAAATCCCGATGCGCGTCGTACCTTTGAGCTGCTCGCCAGTGAGGAACGTGAGCATGCTGCTCAGTTTTATAAAATTTATAAAGGTTCGGAGATACCTTCTCTCAATATGTTCTTGGATGCTGCCCCGGATAATGAATCAAGCTGGGTTTCAACCATTGCTCGCCTGATTACAGCAGATTTCAGTGAACAGAAAGCGCTCGAACTGGCAATGGAGCGGGAAAAAAACCTCGAAGAAGCGTTGCTGGAAACTGCTGCAAAGATAGATGTACCCGAAATTAAAGCCGTTTATGAGCTGAATGCCAAGGAAACACATCATCACTATGAAATGATCGAGTCTGAATATGCCCGTCTGATGGGTATGGTTCACGAAACTGATATTGATATTTATGTCAGGGAGTAGTTCACCTCTTTTTTGAAATACGGTCAACCAAGGGTGCATTTTATCCACCCTTGGCTGACCGATTGGGGGATAGAGACGAAACCGCACTAAACCAGATTTTTTCTCATCTCCAGAACATTTGCGTCATCAGATCGTATGTATTTTACCGTATCCATCAGTGAACGAATAATGAATATTCCGCGCCCCTTTTCCTCAAGTCCGTTTGAAGTAAGGGAGGGGGGCGGTACGGCATCCAGGTCAAAGCCGATGCCGGTGTCGTAGATACGAACCACCAGATCTTTCTTGGAAACGTTAATCCGAACATGAAGATCCCCCTCCGGATCGGCGCTGTGTGCGTGTTTTATAGCGTTGACGACCCCTTCTGTCAAAACGATGGCAAGCAAGTTGGGTAATGTCTCCCGAATTTCTTCCGGACAGTCTGTCTCCCTCGCCACTTCTTCACCAATCCTGCCGATCATACGCAAGTAGCGGGTGTGAATTGGTACTCTGATATCAACGTCAATGTCATTTTTCATACGTCTCCCGTCACGGCGTCTGTTTCCCCTCTTTACGTCAGGGTATTACCGATAACTCTGCAATGCGTCATCAACAGACGTAAAAATATCAAAAACCCTGTGAAGTCTGGTTAACTCAAACATTGACTTTACCTGTGACTGCAAATTGGACAATTTGAGGCTGCCGTGCAGGATAGAGGCGTTTTTATAACCTGAAACCAGTACCCCCAAGCCTGAACTGTCGATAAAATGTATTTCCTTAAGATCAATCACCAGATCTTTTGTGCCATTATCAAAAAGGCGTCGTAATTCTGTTTTAAGCTCTTCAGAATTATTTGCATCAAGGCGGTCTTCCCTGACAAACAGCACGGCAACCCCATCTGTGTTTTCAATTTTAAGATCCATGCCGTCCTCCTTTATGCTCAGAGTATTTTTACTGCTATAAAGGATATATCATCCTGGAGATTTTGAGAACCGGTAAATTCTTGAATCTTGGCATAAAATGAATCAAGGATTTCATCGGAAGAGAGATGAAGGCACGTTTTGAGATGGCTGTACACACCTGATAGGCCAAACATATCGCCTTGGCTGTTGCATGCTTCTGTCAGGCCGTCTGTGTAGAAAAGAAGAACATCACCGGCCATAAGTTCAACGGTTCGTTCTTCAAAAAGGATATCTTTTTTAACACCCAGTATCAATCCTTCCGTATCCAGTTCTCTGGGTACAGACTCGTCCCTGCGCTGGAGAACCGGGTGATTGTGGCCGGCATTAGAGTAGCTGAGTATGCCGGTCTCTGCATTGTATTCTGCATAAAACATGGTGATGAACAGTTCAGCCCGGGATAAATCTTCGTGTAGCTGGTTGTTGAGGGTTCCAAGGACGGCACAGGGGGGGTGAATTGAATTGGCCTCTGCTCTCAGCAGTGTGCGGACTTCCGACATTATCAAAGCAGCACCGACGCTATGACCTGAAACATCGGCAATGACGATGTCAACGATCTGACTGCTGCGGAGAAAAAAATCATAGTAGTCTCCTCCGACAAGAGCAGCAGAAATGCAGCGCCCGGCAATATCTACACCCGCTATTGACGGCGCGGAATCTGGGAGGAAAGATTTCTGAATCTGCTGGGCGATTTCCATGTCGCGAGTGATCCTGGCAGTTTTCAGAAGAGCCGCTTCTTTCTGACTCCGTTCAAGCTGCTTGGCTTCAACCTCCCGCACAATTGTGATAGCCTGAGCAAGCTGACCTGCAAGACTTGACAGCAGCTCGATGAATTCCTGGGTAAAGAGGCCGGCTATAGATTTAGATAGCAGGGAAAGTACGGCGATAACCGGTTCACCTTCTCTGTAGATTGGAATGTGAGCGCAAGAAATGTAACTTTGATCCGCATTTGGATCAAGCGTGATAGCAGCACGATCTAGTCGCAGATCATTTATAAAATGTGTTTTGTGGTCGTGATAAACCAGATTTAATAGTGCTATATTTTTTAGACATGGGTGAGACTGATTGGTTAGTGGAAGTTTTTCTCCCTGGATACTGACGATTGAAAAAGTGCCTTTATCATTCTTTTTAACTATCAGTGCTACATCAAGCTTGAATTCCTTAACCAATAGCTTGAGCAAGTCATCCATGATTACCTGCAGGTCTAACGTGCGATTGATGATCTCGGAGGCTTTTAGGCGCACAAAGAGCGATTCGCGGTTTTGGTCAAGATTTGTGCGGACGCTGCTGAAAATGTCATAAACCGGCTCCATACTGGAGCCGATATCTGAGAGGAAGTTGTTTACAATTGCTCCGGCTGCCGCGCCGCCGACTGAACCTGCCAAGGTTTTTTCTGTAAAACGCTTCAGGTCAGGAAGCTCGAACTCGGAAATTGCTCCATCTCCGCTGATCTCCCGACCGTTTGAATAGATGAGAAGTGCCCGCCGGGCTTCAGCTTCACCGATAAACTTGCTCAAGAGGGTAATGAACTGTTCAGTTGTAACCGGTTTTGACAGCCGTTTTCGCTCGGTACGACGCTGGGCCTCCTCCTTACCAAAAACGCCGATGAATTTATGGACCTGATCGCGCTCCTGTTCATTCTGATTTAAGAGTATCGAGCAAATGATGTAGGAACTGACATTGAAAAGCATGCTCCAGAACAGGGAATGGCTCCAGAGATCCATGCCGGTTAGACCGAATAGTTCGGTCGGTTTAAGCAACGTGATGCCAAAGGGACCGTTTGAAAGCAGCGTATCAGAAATCCATCCAGATTTGCTGAAAGAAGGGAGCAACAAGGTATAAAGCCAGATCAAAAAGCCAAGCAGGATGCCGCTGATTGCTCCGGCCTTGTTGCCGCGTTTCCAGTAAAGCCCCCCAAGCATGGCCGGCATGAACTGCGAAGCTGCTGCAAAAGAGATGAGCCCCATATTTACTAGTGTGTATGAGTCACCTATTATCCGGTAATAGAAATATCCCATTAATACGACCAGAAGTATTCCAAACCGCTTGAGGTTAATCAGTAAAATAGGGAACCATGTTCTGGGAGTACACTGGACGATAAACGGCATGAAGATATGGTTCAGTAACATGGTCGATATGGCGATTGATTCAACCATAACCATTCCGGCGGCCGCTGAAAAACCGCCGAGAAATGCGAGCAGGGCAATACTGCGATATCCTGCGAGTTGGGGGAGGGAAAGAACAAAGAAGTCAGCGCCACTGCTGCTGCCGGTGGTGAGGATGCCACCGATGGCAATCGGCATGACGAACAGGTTGATCAGAAACATATATGCAGGGAAGAGCCACATCGCGGTAGTAATGTGACGCTCATCTGAATTTTCAATGACCATGACGTGAAACTGTCGCGGCAGGAGCATCACAGCTCCCATTGATAGAAAGAGGAGCGTAAAAGTTGATATGTAATTTGGATCATTCCTGGAAACTGCAAATGTGAATAACTGCGAGAATTTTTCTGGATTAATGTTCTTGAATCGTTCGAAAATATCAATGAAACCATCAAAAAGGCCGTAGGTGACAAACAATCCAACAACCAGGAGGGCGACTAGCTTGACAAGTGATTCAAAAGCTATAGCTGCAATCAGACCTTCATGCCGCTCTGATGATACAAGCCTCCTTGCTCCAAAAATAATACTGAAAAGTGCCAGGATCAAAGCCAGAAGCAGGGCAATAGGAATGGTAGTGCCGGATGCAAGAGTTATAAAAGCGTTGGGGTCTTTTTGGGAACCGCTGAGAATAAAAAAGCTGGTTGATACCGCTTTTAACTGCAGTGCAATATAGGGCATGATGCCGAGAAAGGCGATTAGTGTGACAAGCGCCCCAAGCCAGGGTGATTTCCCGTAGCGCCGACTGAGGAAATCAGCGATCGAAGTGATGTTATGCTCTTTGCTTATCTTGATGATGCGGCGGAGAAGGAAAAGCCAGGAAAATGCTGTTAGCGAGGGACCGAGGTAAATCAGCACGAAATCAATCCCTGTTGTCGCTGCCTTTCCGACGCTGCCGAAGAAGGTCCATGATGTGCAGTATACTCCAAGGGAGAGAGAATAAATGACCGGATTGCTGATTATGCTCCGCCCGATCTCTTTGCGATGGTGAGCGTACCATGCTATCAGAAATATCAGTGCTGTGTAAATAATCGCTATGACGGCAACTGATGAGATAGCTCCGTTCATAATTCGTCCTTTTCATCAGTCGACTTGTCTTTATGGTGACTGGCAATCATGAAAAGGTAGATGACAATAATCGAAATTACCCATCCCGCTATTAAATACAGAAACAGCAGCGGCACACCTAACAGAAGTACCGGTTTGTTGAAAATATGCAAAAACGGAAACGTCATCATGATGATGCCGAGAATAAAAAAAATAACCCATGATTCCGGCAGTTGCAGACGGGACAGTATTTGTGTAAGCAGTCGCTTCATGACCGGAACAGCTTTGCATAAATTGATTTTAAAGTGAATTCTGCTCCCTCGTTTGTGGAAATTGAAATGATCCTGCCTTCCGAAACATCAGGGGGCTCAAAAAGTTTTGTTTGTTGATCCAGCAGTTCAACTCTTCCATCGGAAACTGAGTCACCATGTGAAGAACGCTCACGTAATCTTTGTCGCTGCTCGTCGGGATGGCATTGTACAAATAGAATGATAAATTCTGCACCTCGAGAAGCCGCCAGTCTGGCAAATTCAGCTCGTTCGTCACGTGTTCCGAAACCCGCATCAATTACGGTTGAATGCCTTGAGGCAAGTTCATTGTCGGCCAATTGCTCCAGTTTCCGGTAGGTTCTTTGGCTCATTTCTTTCGAATATAGTCCCGCTCCAAATGTTGTCTTGACCGCTGTTTCAGGCGGCACTCCTGCCAATTGCTTACGTATTGTATCAGAGTTGAAGGTTGCAAGGCCGAGCTCAAATGCAAGCTGGCCTGCCAGAGTACTCTTTCCGCATCCCATTGTCCCAGAGGTGATAAACAGGGTAGGGGGGAGAACGCTTCTCAAGCAGTAGCCCTGTGCCAACCGGAAGTAGCGGATGGCGTTTCTTTCAGCGGCAGCGCGAGCTTTGTGTGCAATACCGGCATCTTGAAGCTGCATGCTTTCGACTTTTCCGCGTACGAAGGCGCGATACACCTTGTAAAAAGTAATTACCTTTGCAATGCTTGAGTCGCCGCTTGCCGTAATATATGCCGTCAGCGCCGCATCAGCCAGGTCAGAACGACTGTGGAAGTCAAGGTCCATAAGCAAAAAGGCGATATCGGCAGCCGTATCGGAGTAGCGAAAGCGTTCATTGAATTCGATGCAGTCGAAGATATAAGCAGCGTTGTTAAGCAGACAGATATTGCCGAGGTGTATATCACCGTCGCATTCACGGATATAGCCATTGTTAATACGTTCAGCAAAAAGAGCGGAGTGTGAGGTGGTAAATGTTTCAACGTATGAGCGAATGGTTTCGAAGACATCCAGCGGAAGAGTAGTGGTTTGGAATGGGAGTGCCTGCTCAAAGTTTTCTCGCCAGTTGTACTGGATCTGTTCAAGAGAGCCGAATTGAGAAATATGCGGCGAAGTGGCGGCGTTTGAGTGGAATCTGCTTATTTCAAACACTATTATCTGAATCTCTTCGACTGAAATTCTGCCGCTGTCAACGAGTCTGTCCAGCATCCTGTCAGCGGGGAGCCGCTTCATCATGACAGCGTACTCAATCACTTTCCCGTTACCAACAAACGCGGCACCGGCATCTGTTTCACGAAGCTCTATAACCTGTTCGTATATATCCGGACAGAGCCGCCGATTGAGACGAAGTTCCTCGTAACAGTAGAAACGACGGCGATCTAGTGTCGAAAAGTCGAGAAAACCGAAATTAACCGGTTTTTTGAGTTTAAAAACATGTGTATCGGTCAGAAACAGCCAGGAAATATGTGTCTGAACAAGTTCTACCGCGCGGGTCTGAACCGGATATGCAGCCGGATTCCGGAGGGATTCCAGAATATATGGTGTCATGGCAGATTCAGGCATGCGTACAGCATACCATAACGAGATATAACTGCAAGTTAGCAAAGGTATGGGCGTACAACAATTGCGGAGGATAGGACAAAAAAAGAGAGCCCGCAGAACTTAAATCTGCGGGCCCTCTTTTAAATTGTGACGCCAGGATTATGCGGCAGTGACGGTAATTTTCAAAGTAGCAGTCACTTCCGGATGAATCTTCAGCGATGCAGAATACTCGCCGGTGTGTTTGATAGCATCGGAAAGAATAATGCTTTTGCGATCGATTTCGAAGCCGTTGGCCTTCAGGTAGGCGGCAATTTCCATGTTCGTGACTGCGCCGAACAGTTTTCCTTCCTCGCCGGCTTTATGCGACAGAACAATTGACAGGGCTTCCAGTTTTGCTCCGAGATTTTTAGCGGAATCAAGCGCCTTGTTTTTCTTGTAAGCCATTTGACGTTTTGTGTGTTCAAGCGCCTTGGCGTTGCCGTCTGTTGCCAGAACTGCGAGTTTTTTAGGGAGCAGGTAGTTGCGGGCATAACCTGGTGCTACCTTTACGATGTCACCAATGTGACCCAACGTTTCAATATTCTCATTCAGAATTACTTTCATTTTCTGTTCTCCTTTCGAGCCTGTCAAGTATGTTACAGGTTTTCCTGTGTTTTTGGGGTCCTGAAATCAACCCAGAGATCGAACAATCCAATGCAGGCAACAAGTGCGAGCAGGTAAGGTTGGATGATAAGCATTACGTACAAAAGTATCCGCAACAGGGCTGAAACAGAATATTTTGTAATCAAAGCAGAGATGACAGCCATGCCCTGGCAAAAATAGAGCATAATGACAATGAGCAAAATATTGAGTGCCGGTGTTGTTATTGTAGGCACCGGCAACAACAGTGCAGATCCGGCCGCAATCAGAATCCAGACAAGCATGTCCGGATTTCTGAAGGTGATGAAATTACCAATGTTAAGATTTACAGCAGTTTTTTCGGTCGTCTTTCTAAGCAGAACGAGGTTGCAACCAGCTATGACAATAAGCATTGTCGTGACAAGAGCTGGGTAGAGGCGCTGCAGCAGATCGGCAGCTGTAGACATGGAACGTTTGACAAGTTCCAGCTCTTCTCCCGTTACGCCGCCTTTTTCGTATAGGGCGCTCGCCTGTTTCAGACTGTCTGAAATTTCGGTAGAAATCAAACCCTGCAGATTAATACCGGAAACAGCGCTGTAAGCAATGAAGCTGAAGGTGAAAATCAGCAGATTAGCTGCCGTAGTCCAGAAAAGCGCCCGGCTGGCACTAACGCCTCGCAGGAGGAGTTCCGGCATAAAAAACCCTATCATGCCGCACATACCAAGGTACAGTCCCCCGGCGAAAACGCCGAACAGCGCTGTAATGGCGGTAGCTGCACCAAGTATGACAATCAGTGACGGTATACGGCCATGAACCAAACGGTTATATGCGGCGGGAAACGGTGCCAGTACCCCGGAAAAAATTCCAAGAGGTGGTACAGCCAGATAGGCCGCAAATAAAACAAACGAACCGACCACTCCAAGCAATGACGCTTTCAGGCGTACGAGCAGGTTGTGGTCGGTTGGTGTTTTAAGACTCATGCAGCTGCTATCAGTTTACTGCGTGATTGGCTGCAATCGGCAGTAAAGCGATGTTTCTGGCACGTTTGATGGCTTCAGTGATGTGCCGTTGATGTGCTGCACAGTTCCCGGAAATTCTGCGCGGAACAATTTTACCGCGCTCAGTAATAAAAAAGCGGAGTGTACGTGGCTCTTTATAATCGATTACGAGGTTTTTTTCTGCACAGAAACGACAGACTTTACGGCGCTGAAAAGGTCGTCTCTTGCGTGGTCCACCCTGTCCGCCTGGGCCTGAAGGACGCTGTCCCGGTCCACCTGTAGGGCGCTGACCGGAACTTGCAGGACGCTGATAGGATGAAGTTGGTCTTGGTGTCGGTGCTGGTGTTGGCGTAGCTTCACTCATGAGTATATCTCCTCCATAAAATTATTCAGCGGCTTCTTCAGCGGCGGGTGTTTCTTCAACGGCAACTGAATCTTCTGTTGTCTCTTCCGTTACGGTTTCAGGCAGTTCGGCTTTTTTCTCCGGTACAGCACGCTCCGGCAGGTCGGTGATGTTTACGCTCTGGTAACGCAATACCTTGTCGTCAAGTCTTAGTCGACGCTCAAGTTCGGCGATAAGGGCACTCTCTCCGTCAAATCGAAGATAATAATAGCGGCCTCTGGCGCATTTTTTGATGGGATAGGCCAGTTTCCTGATACCCCAGTCATCCATTCTGAAACACTCGCCTTTGTACGCCGAGATGACGTCCTGTGCCTTTGTAGTGACCGACTTGATGTCGTCTTCACTCAGTTCAGGCTGGAGGATGAAAATTGTTTCGTACTTCCTCATATTGATAATCCTCCTCACGGATTCGAGCCCCGGTCCTAGCCGGAACAAGGAGATTTCGGCAAAAAATGCCGTCTTTAAAAGAACAAGTCTTCTACTATATTTTTTAGTAAAGTGCAACAAAATCTTTAATATCGGGATATTTTACGGAGTATTTTCTCACGAGTTCAATTGGATGATATGATAGCTTGGCGTTGCGAAGACCGGTGTCGCCCAGATCCTGCTCACGGTTCAGATAGCGGCACTCCTGAAAAAGAAGCCTTGCAAAATCGCGGTTTACAAGCTGATTCAATCCCTCAGTAAAGGGATCTGCTTTCTCGAAATGACACACAGCGGTATCCCTGTTAAGGCGCTCACCGAGCGCAAAAGCTACGACTTTATCGTTAATAATAACGACGATCCCCCCAAGGCCGAGTTCTTCGGCGGACTGCAGAGCCTCGGATGTGGCTTCTACCTCCAGATGAAGTGAGCTCCCGGCTTCTTTCATCAAGCTTTGAAACCATTTATCCAGAATGTCCAGGCAGCCATTGAGGTGCTCTCTGGAAAAGAGAGTGACAGTGAAGATATGGCGGCTGGTAAAATAGCTGATCCGGTTTTTTTTCTTGTGAAAGCGGCTTCCAGGTAATGTTGCCAGCTCTTCACGCAAATAGAGGTAATCGTATGAATCGCGGAGTTCGGTAATCTGAACAGCTTCACCGGTAAGATACCGGGCGGCAAACTGATCATCAGCGCCATACAGAGTCTGGCCGTCTGCAAACAAGATCTTCAACGCCGAGGGGACATCTCCGCCAAGAGGTGGCAGGAAATATTTTATTCCGTCATACCCCTTGCCCAGAACGATAAGTGAATCATCCGCCGTAGAAAGTCTATACTCATGGGCATGCCGGAACAGATAGAGCCCGGCAAAGGTCAGCTCAGAGATGCACGGCTGAATATCGTCGAATAGCCTGTCCAGAAGCGGTTTGTCAGTCATTGTAAGTGGTCGTGATTCAGGATACGGAGGAATTTCCATGTGCGTTCTCCGTGAAGTGGAGGTAACCATTTGACATGCTGAATAAAGTAGATAAAATAGTCACGTTGGCTGGAGCACTTCCCGCTTGACATTGATATTGTACATGAAACTGATACCTAACCAACGTTTCTCTCGTTGATAATCTCCAGAAAATTATTGAATAGCTCAAGGTTAAAGGCCCCCTTTTTGGCCTCCTCGCGCATGATCATGATTGTATCGGTATGCGAATTCGCTTTTCGTTGCGGTCTGTCCATGGTCAAGGCGCTGTAAACATCACAAATTGCCGCCACTTGACCACTTCGCGGGATGTCATCACCCTTGATACCGGTTGGGTAGCCATTTCCGTCATATCGCTCATGATGATAACGGACAATATTGAGCACAATCTCGCTATAATTCCCGCTGTGTTTAAAATACTCATACCCTTGCTGGGTATGTTGTTTAACCTTGTAATATTCAATATCGGAAAGGGCATCGTTCCTTTCTAGAATTTCACTGGTAATGAAGGTCATGCCGTAATCGTGAAGAAGAGAACCAGTTCCAATATCAACCATCTCATCATGTGCCAGTGTAAACAACTCGCTGTGAACCAGCAGGGAGAGAGCAGCAACTTGGACTGAATGGGTAAAGATATAGAAATTGTGACCTACTATTGATTTTAGTGATTCTAAGGCATGAGTATCAGTGGCTAATTGCTGCAAGATATGTTGAACCATGTTGCGGCATCGGATCTGATTGTCGGTTGTTTCCGGTGATTCAAACAGGTCAATCAAGCAGTTCACCGATGTTTGATAGAGTATTCTGCCCTTGGCGTTTCCGCTGAGGTCGTCTCTGGAGAGCATTTTCGCTAAACCGCGTTCCATGAATTCATTAATAGACTCCATGTCGCCGCTGCGGACATAGAGAAATTCCGTATTATTCCTTTTCAGACGACTATAGTCGTCTACGGTAAATACTCTGTCAGGAGCTTTGTAGAGTACGTAATTGCCACCACTCATGAGAAACAGGGCCACGTTGGGGAAGTGCTCCGGTAAGATGCTATCAATGCTTATCGCCCGCCAGTATCGATCTTTACTCATATTCTACCTTCATTCCATTCGTTCACGGTGATTTTCTGCCGTGCCTT
>JAQUIG010000010.1:74928-79833 GCA_028683435.1 Desulfuromonadaceae bacterium
AATTGAAAGGATTGTTGCTGAATGTCTGATACTACGACAAAAAACGCTTTGCCTCTGTGCAGCTTTTTGTCCTGCGAGTCTGCCGGGTTTATCATTTAATCAGGATTTCAAGTGAGTTGGGAGAAGTGCGTTTAGCGTCTGCTCGAATTCAGACATACTGAACGGCTTCGACATTGCGCCACTGAAACCGTAGGTACTGAAGTCGGCCATAATTGGATCATTTGAATAGCCGCTTGAAACGATCAGGCACGCATCGGGATTGATCGCAAGAATCCGCTCCGCCGTCTCCTTGCCTCCCATATCGCCTGGTATTGTCAAGTCCAGAATTACCGCGGAGAAAGGGGTGCCAGATTTCATTGCAGCCAGATACTGTGATATCGCCTCAGTGCCTGTACTACAGGTTGTTACCTGATAACCGAGGTATGTGAGCATGTCAGCGGTAAGATCCCGGATAATCTCCTCGTCATCCATGACAAGTATATAACCGCCCGTATGAATTCCAGCAGTTTGCCCGGCAGTGTCGGAATGATGATGTGCAGAGGTTCCACCGGTTGATGGCAGATAGATGGTGAAAGTTGTGCCTTGACCGACAGTGGAGCTGACATCAATAGTCCCGCCATGTCTGCTTACTATCGAGTGGACCGATGCGAGGCCAAGCCCGGTCCCTGCCGACTTTGTCGTGTAATAGGGGTCAAAAATCTTTTTCAGGTCATTACCTGATATGCCGCATCCTTCATCGGCAAAGGATATTGTTACGTATGATCCCGGCTTGAGCATCAACGCATTTGTGCTGCCGAGTACCACGTTTTGCGCCGTAACGGACAGTGTCCCGCCTCTTGGCATTGCCTGTGTGGCATTCAAAATGATGTTGTGGAATACCTGTGCTATCTGACCTTCGTCCGCTTCGATTGTGTGGACTGTCTCTGGAATATCAACCATTCCCTTCACCTTTGACCCGCTAAGGACCAGAGAGACTGATTCATTCACCAGTTGCCGGACTGAAACATCTCTCTTGATCGGTTCTCCACCCCGAGCAAAGGTCAGGAGCTGATGGGAAAGGTCTCGTGCCCGTACCGACGCTTTTTCTGCTTGAACCAGTGGCTTGAATGCCTTGTGGGTCGCATCGATGAACTTCTGTGCAAAAGAGATGTTACCCATAATTCCGGTGAGAATATTGTTAAAGTCGTGGGCAATGCCACCAGCAAGGACACCAAGTGATTCCAGCTTTTCAATTTTCAATTTTTCATTTTCTTGTTCTTTGCGCTCTGATATGTCCCTGACCGTCGCGCAATTAAATTCCTTGTCCTCGAATACGATGTAATTGGCGCAGATCTCAACCGGGATATGACGCCCATCCTTTGTACGATGAAGAGATTCGACTTTTACGGTTCCTGCCTGTTTCAGTTCCTGCCAGTGATCACTCCATTTGTTCTGCGGGATAGTCTGACATATGTCCGGTACTGAAAAACTGCAGAGCTCGTCCTGGCTGTAACCGAGCATGTGGCAGGCGGCATTGTTAACCCGCCATATTTTACCGTCAGGGAGTATCCAGTACACGGCATCAGCAATGTTATTTATGCTGATGGTTGCGATCCGAAGTTCGGTTTCGATCTTCTTTCTTTCGGTGATTTCACGGGCAACGCCAAAAAGACCGGTTACTGCTCCGTCCTCACCAAATACGGCACCTTTGGTAGACAAAAAATACCGCTCTCCATCGGAAGTTGTGACATGCTCCTCATACGTTTGCGGGTAGGGTTGAGCCATTACCCATTGATCCTTAGCCATGATGGTTTGCGCATCATCAGTGGAGAAAAGCTCGCTATCATCCCGGCCAATTATCTCTTCGATCGGTTTCTTGACAAATTTTGCAACAGCGGAATTGGCCAGGAGGTAGCGCCCCTCTGCGTCTTTTATGTATACAGCATCAGTCGTCCCATCGAAGACGATGTCCAGTAACGCCTTCTGACGAGCCAGCATCTGTTGTGCCCGGTTGATTTCGGTGATATGGATGCTGATTCGCTTGATATAACCGGCAATGAGAGCATATAGGAGCGTCGCGGTAAGGGCAATGAACATGAGTCCCTTATACATGGACACATGATACATGACAGCAGGGTCACTTATAAACAGGCCGAGAAAAGTGTCTGAAAGATAGATCCAGAGCCCGCCGAATAGTGAGTAAACGGCTACAATCCGAATGATTTCCGATCGTGACGATTCTTGAATTCGATCACTCATATTGAATCTCCAGCAACAGTGTACCCGAAGGTCATTTGTTCATACTGCCCTTCATATACCAGATCTTCTTCCTCTTTTGCAGGTAAACCATAAGATGATTTTATGATAAAAATATACCTGATTACTGCACCAGCTCCAAAGTATGTTACTTGTGAGGTAAATTGTTTAATAAAATCAGTAGCTTTCGATATATTTTAATTGACTTATCCATGATTTGTTGTAAAATCACGCCGCTGTTATCATATCAGGAAAATTACCATGGAGGAAATTGTAATGGCAATTTCTATGAAGATCGCCAGTCAGATATCCAAATCATCCTGGATCCGCAAGATGTTCGAGGAGGGGGAGCGCCTACGCCAGGAATTCGGTGCCGATAAAATTTATGATTTTACCCTTGGTAATCCTGATGTAGAACCACCCGAATCCTTCAGCCGTGAATTGCTGGAGTTGGCGCAGAACCCGCTGCCCGGGATGCATCGCTACATGAACAATGCCGGGTACGGCGAAACACGGAGTGCCGTAGCGGCAAAGATATCCAAAGACTCCGGCCTAAAAGTCCCGGCCGACAATATCATCATGACCTGCGGTGCCGGTGGCGCTCTCAATGTGGTGCTCAAGACCATTCTCAATCCGGGGGAGGAGGTCATCATTCTGGCCCCCTTCTTTGTCGAGTACAAATTTTACATCGACAACCATGGCGGCGTCCCGGTTGAGGTCTGGACGAATCGCGACACTTTCCAGCTTGATATCGATGCCATCGAAAAAGCGATCACGACCAAAACCCGCGCCATCATCATCTGTTCCCCCAACAATCCGACCGGCGTCATCTATCCGGCAGAAAGCCTGAATCGGCTCGGTGATGTTCTGAAACAAATACACGAAAAGAACGGTCACCTGATCTATGTCATATCCGACGAACCGTACGCCCGCATCGCCTTTGATGGTCAGCATGTGCCGAATATTTTCCCGCTGGTGGAAAGCTCGATCATCGTCACATCACACAGCAAAGATCTGGCCCTTCCTGGTGAGCGAATCGGCTATCTTGCTGCCAATCCCCGCATGGCAACAGCCGGGCAGTTTATGGAGGGAGCGGTTTTCAGTAATCGCGTCCTCGGTTTTGTCAACGCCCCGGCGCTGATGCAGCGATTGGTGACCAAACTGCAGCATGAATCGGTAGATATTGCCGCGTATCAGGCGAAGCGGGATCTGCTCGTGAACGAGTTGTCAGGAATGGGTTTCAGTATGGTCAAGCCGGATGGCGCCTTTTACATCTTTCCAAAATCGCCGCTGGCTGATGATGTTGAGTTCGTCAAGCTGGCCCAGAAGCATCACATCCTGCTTGTCCCTGGTGCCGGCTTCGGTGCCCCTGGTTTCTTCCGGATCGCCTACTGCTTTGATATCGGTATGATTGAGCGGAGCCTGCCCGCCTGGCGGGCGCTGGCGAAAGAGATCGGGTTGAAGGGGTAAAAAAAACGGGCGGAGGAACAGGCTACTTGTCCTGCTTCTCCGCTTTATTTTGCAGAAATTCGATAAAATCGATCGAACGGTGAACGAAGCGGAGATTAAAGCGGCTTTCGTACAGCAACGCCGCAGACGCTGCAAAGAGAAAAAGCCCGCCGCTGAGGGCTAATACCGTCGGAATCCAGGCTTGTTCGGCACTGCCGTAGGCAACAGTAACGGCTATGGCCAGGCTTGAAGCTACAAAGAGCAACGTCGCTGTGTACAGGGATACCATCGCCTTGTGGACCAGCATTGCCCGCCGTCTCTGCAGTTCAATCTGTCCGTGGAGATGTTCCATCCGTTCTTCCGGGTGCGAAATATTCCCTGTTATTATCGCCTCCACTTCACTCTTCATGACATTTACCCGGTCAAAGATACGTCCCAAGCGCGCTGACGTAGAAAATATCAGCGTTCCACACGCCGATATCAGAACCGCCGGAGTAATCATCGAGGTAAGAATTTGTGCGCTGCCGAGCGCTTCCAGGAGCTCTTTTTCATGTCCGACCATAGTTGTATCCTCGAAATACCGTGTGCACCCTGAATCAGGCGATCAGCTTCAACTCTTCAATCAAATCTGCCAGAACATCATACCCTTTTTGCCAAAATCCGCTGTCGGTGATGTCGATGCCGGCAAGACGGGCGGTATCGGCCGGTGAAAGCGCGCCGCCCGATTCCAGCAGGGCGTGGTACCCAGGCTTGAACGACTCTCCCTCCTCGCGATACTTCTGAAAGAGCGCCAGTACCAGCAGCTCGGCAAATGTGTAGGAGTAGCAGTAGAAACGGCTGTGAATAAAGTGGCTGATGTAACTCCACCCCCAGCGATAGGCGGGAATCATTTCGACGGAATCGCCGTACAGCTTGCCGTTCTCCTCCAGCCATATTTCCGCAATGCGGTCATTCGAGAGCAGTCCGCCAGCGCGCTCATTGTGCAGGCGCAGCTCAAAACGCGTCAACACGGTCTGGCGGAAGGTGGTGGCAATGATGTCCTCTATTTTGGCGCAGAGCAGCGACCGACGCACGACCGGATCCTGTTCGTTATCGAGCAGTCTGCGGGTCAGCAGCATTTCGCCGAAAACCGAGGCGGTCTCGGCAAGGGGGAGCGGGGCATGGTAATTAAGCAGGCTCTGTTTCTGGGAAATCACAAAGTGCAGGCCGTGTCCCGCTTCA
>JAQUIG010000051.1:0-19736 GCA_028683435.1 Desulfuromonadaceae bacterium
CTGTCAACAACTTTCTTTCCGGCAGAAACCTTTTTCTGAGAACCCCAAGAAACTTCCGCTCCAAAAGGGACTCGCTTTCTATCATACATAATCCGATGATGTCAAAAGAAAAATAACCAATATCAAATTAATGTACAGCACAGGAGATACAGGGGTCGTAACAGCGGACCAGCATTTCGGCGACAGTTCTGATCTGTTCGTATTCGGCGCCATCCATCACGACGATAAGTTCTTTCAGCGATACGGCAATAGCGCCCTGATTGATCGATGTCGGGGTAATGATATCTGCGGCACAGCAGACGCCCCGGTCGTCGAAGCGATAACTATGCAGCAGCACTCCTCGGGGAGCCTCCATAACTGAAGTGCCTTCGCCTTGAGCTACAATGGCAACCACAGGTTGTTCCCTCTTCAGACCGTCATTCAGCAGCAGATCTACCAGCACCTGTGCACGTTCCACCGCCAGATGAAGTTCAATTACCCTTGCCTTCATGGCTGATCTGATCGAAGTGTCCGTAAAATAGTGTGCATATGCAGCCGGCATGGCCAATGTAAGACGGGCCAGCGGTCCCACCAGAAAGGGTATTTTCCCGCCAAAGCGGCTGACCTTGGCGTAGGTATGTGCTTCAACCTGCTCGTCCAGCCATGCTGCCGCCGAGTTGACGGCAATGGTCTCCGTGGACGTGACAAGGCGGTTACCAAAGAGCGGCGGCCCACCACTGACCGCACAGGCAGGATGCATTGACAGCGGAGGCAGAATATCATTCAGACCTGATACATAGGCAATGCTGGCAGTCACTTCGTCACGAAGTTCCTCAAGTTGATCTTTCAAATGCAGCAGCTGATCTGCTCCGGGCACCTTCCCCACTCCACCAACTAGCAGATTAAACGGGTGGATGGCACGCCCGCCGATGGTTTCCTGGATCAAGTTGCCCAGTTTCTTGATCTTGAGCCCCATCCGCAGCTTTTCCGGCTCATGCGCGACTAGGCCCTGAATGCCGTTAACCCCCAGATAATCAGGCAATGCCAGGCAGAATATATGCAGTGCATGACTTTCGATCTGCCCCCCCTGCACCGCCAGTTCGCGCAAAAGGCCGGTCTGCCGCGAGATGTTAACCGCCAGCGCCTTTTCAACCGCCTGAAGCGCCGACACCTTGTGCACCGTTGAACATATCGAGCAGATCCGGCAGGCAATGTCCGGGATCTCGTCAAAACGCCTGCCTACCAATAACGCCTCGAACAGCCGCGGAGATTCGCTCAAGTGCAGGCAAGCATCCACAACTCGACCACCATCCCGGACCAACTCAACAGAGCCGTGTCCCTCCACCCTGGTCAGTATGTCAATCTTGCTGCCGTTGCTCATAGTTTCCACTCCGGGCAGAAGCGACGCAACCGGTCTAGTACCGTGATTCTACCAAACCCTTTTTCAGAGTAGATCTCAAGGGCTTCTGCCAGATTGGCCTCCGGCACCGGTCCCCGGCACCCCTCGCACGGCACTCCCAAACTTGGGCAACGTGCACCGCAGCCGCCCAGAGTCAGCAGGCCAAGGCAGAACATATCCCGCTCCGTCAGCAGGCAAAGGTTTTCCCGCATCCGACATTCGGTGCAAACAGGGTAGTCAATACCGACAGGAAGCGCCCCCCGAGTCAACCCCGCCAGCAGCCTCAGCAGCTCTTCCTTTTCCGGCGGACAGCCGGTAACGGCAGCATCCACCTTCACCACTCGATGCAGCGGCAGAGGTTCAAATGTTTCAGAGGCGACCGGGTTATGACCATAGACCTGCTGCCGCAACCATTCTCGATCCTCACCATTTCGGAGCGCTGCCACCCCGCCCCATACGGCACATGTCCCCAGCGCAATCAGATGTACGCTTCTTTTCCGTAACTCCAGCAGCAGCTCTTTTTCGTGCGGCATGGAGAGGCACCCCTCAACTAACGCAGCGTCATACTCCCCTTCAAGCAGAGCTGGCGAACAGGCCATTGGAAAGAAATGAAATGCAAATTTTTCAAACAGCTCCGGGAGCTCATCCTCGCAATTGAGCAAGGCTAACTGACAACCGGAACAGGCCGTCAACCCGGCTATGGCAACCCGCATTTTTTTCATACAATAGCCCCTTCTGTTCCGGCCAGTTCCGCAAGGCTGAACACCGGGCCATCGGCACAGCAGAGACGGGTTCCGACAGCGCAGTGTCCGCAGCGCCCTACGCCGCACTTCATGCGCCGCTCCAGAGAAAGGTGAATCCTGTTATCAGTTAGCCCCAGCAGACGCAAACCGGACACCAGAAGCGGATAAACAACCGGGGGGCCACAAATTGCGGCGCAGGTCCGGCCCGGGTCCACGTCAAGCTGATCCATCAGATCAGGGAGCATGGCAACCCGGCAATCCGGAGGACCATTAAGGCAGTACCCGGGCCGATCGACTGTCAGCTGTAACTCTATCACCCCGCGTTTCTGCATCTCCAGCAACTCATCAAGAAAAAGCAGCGCCCCGGTCTCGCGGGCACCATACAGAAGGGTCAGGCGCCCGCAAAGTCCACGCTGTTTCAGGAGTGCCAAAAGGAGTGAGCGGAGCGGAGCCATCCCCAAACCTCCGGCGATCAGCAGTAGATCCAGCCCGCTATAAGCTGATAGCGGAAATCCATGGCCGAAAGGACCACGCACCCCGACGCCATCTCCCGGTGCTGCGGTTTGCAGCGGTGTCGTGACATGCCCAACATGCCGGATGCAGAGTTCGATGCTGCCGTCTACCGATGGAAAGCCACAGTATGACACCGGAAACTCACCGACTCCCGGAAGTGATAATTCCAGAAACTGACCCGGAAGGAACGATGCTGCAACCGGATGATGCGGATCTGTATCCAGCGTAATCAAGGAGGTTTCGACCGTCAGCGGCCGTATTGCGGAAACCACTGCAGGGAAAGGAACATTATTGTTCATGGCGGCCCTCATCCAGCCGCTCCGCCAGCGGCCGCAGATCGAGCCCGGCCGGGCAGACAACCCGGCAGCGACCGCAGCCGACGCAGGAGGGGATTCCCTGAAGCGGTCCGAAACCGCGAAATTTATGACGGTAGCGATACCGGAAGCGCTCTGCCCGATTTTTCTGAAAACTCATGCCGCCAGCTACCTCGGCGTGGCATTTGAGCAGGCAGTTGTCCCATTGCCGCAACCGGACTGCAGAGCGGCCATCAAGCCCGCCGAACTCCAACACATCGAAACAGTAGCAGGTTGGGCAGCAGATTGAACAAGCCCCGCATCCCAGGCAGGCATCGGCAAGCGTCTGCCAATCAGGCAGCGTTGCATCAAGTTCCTGGCGGAGCGGTTCTGCGGCAACCTGGCCAAAAAAACGGCGGGTGTCTTCAGGCACGGCGATATCACGTTCTTCAAGAATTTCCTTCACCCCTTCAAGGAGTTCATCACCCCGGGGTGAACCGCTGCTGATTGCATAACCGTCAGCCAACGATTGAAGAGACAGGTCGGTTAACGCATTCAGCGGGGAGGGTGAAATGTGGCATGAGCAGAACTCATCCGGAGTGCAGGAGATGCCGATCAGAGTCAGCGCAGAGCGCCTGGCTGCATACAGCGGATCCGGGGCGTCACCCAGGAAGACCCGGTCAAGGTAGTTGATCCCCGCAAGATCACAGGGATGAACCCCGAACAGGATCAACGGACGGACTTCCTCCGCCGGCATTTGATAACCGGCTGCCGCAGTATAGTTCAGAATAGTTTCCTGAGGGTGCAGCAGGTATTTTTTCGGGGGGAGCAGGGTTCGAAGTGCAGAAAGGTCAGGAAGTGTCCCCGGAGCAATTGCGGCGAAACGCACAACTTCGTCGTCGCCACGGACGGGACCGTGCAGTTCGCCATACCGGCGCAGCCTGTCCAGCAGGGCGGCCAGATTGTGGCTTGCAATATACTGGGGTGCCATAGATGTCACCTTGTTGGGAGCAGCAGTAACAAGCTATCAACGTTAATTATAACGGTCTGGCGTGTATTGTCAAATCCGGCTGCTGTTTCCGGTTGATCGTTCCCGCGGCATTTGCTCTCTCTGGTCTAAAAACAAGAAAGCCGGTGCCAGAATCCCCATAAACCAGCCAAAACAGAGCACGCCGGTCACCGCATCGAACAGCTTGAAATTGGTACAGGGCCAGAACAGACGATCATGAAATTTCAGGAATGGATAGCGTCCTGCTCCAAGCCGTGACCGTAACCAGACATCAATGAAAAAGAACATCTGCCAGGAGTTCCGTCGGATGTACCGCCCAAGAAGATAAAAGATGCGAAGCGTTCCTGCGAAGCCCCACTCGTCACGCATCATGCGCCAGATGAGACAAAAATAAGGTGAAAGCAAAAGCCTGCCGGTGTCCTGCTGTACCCGGTATACTTCGGGGGCACGGGCAAAGAATCCCTCCGCCCCGACAGAGTGCAGCCCCATCATCATGCTCATCAGGATGTAACGGCGGTGAAAACCCTCCACTTCAAACCGTCGTGCCGAAGTATTGAGATAACCGGGAAGTGTCATCAATTCCCCTTCGGACCTTATTTTCTCGGCAATGCGCTGGTCTTCCAGAAACGGCATGCTTTCATCAAAACCGCCCAAAGATCTGAAAAAAATATTCGTGAGCAACAAACCCTGGTCGCCGTTTGTGGTATTAACACGGTTGAAGGCGCTCTTCTCCTCAATGTAGCGGTAGGCCATTGCGTTGCGTCCTGTACTGCGCATGAACCGCAGGGGAAAGTGACCTGCGATACGATCACGCTCACCCGGCTTTAAAGTTATGGCACTCACGGCATCGGCGAGTAGAAAGGGAGCGTCAATTCGGGAGTCGGCATGAAGAAAGAGGAGCAAGTCGCCGGATGCGTATCCTGCGGCGGAGTTCATCTGTGCTCCTCGGCCCCGCCTGGCGTTTATGAAGCGAGCGCCATGCCCCACCGCCACTGACCCGGTGGCATCCGTGGAACCGCCATCACCAACGATGATCTCAAGGGAGACATGCTGTTGTTTTTTGAGATCCTCCAAGAGGAGAGGGAGACACTCTGCTTCATTGAGAGTCGGGATGATGATTGAGAGTAACGGCAGAGGGCTTTGCGGCATATAAATCTATACTGTGAGACGTTTTCGGCATTTGGACCTGTTGTACAACAGCGTGGTCAGATCGAAAACCCCCGACAGGAGAACGGTACATATACCGATGAACTCGATAAATACCTTGTTAGCGACCATGATTCACCCTCGCCAGAACTCCGTTCAAAACGTGCTGCAGTATCCCCCCCGCATTGAAGTAGGCAACTTCGGTGGCCGTATCCAGGCGGCTTTTAAGGGTGATGGTTGTGGCCGAACCATCCCGGCGGCTGATTGACGCCGCCACATCCATGCCGGGCTTCATATCAGACCCTGTGATCGTGAACTCAATAGTTTCACTCCCGTCAAGAGCAACCGTTTTTCTGTTCTCCCCTTCCAAAAACTGCAGCGGCAAAATACCCATGCCGATCAGGTTGGAGCGATGGATCCGCTCGAAGCTCTCGGCGATGACGGTGCGCACACCGAGCAGCAGCGGCCCCTTTGCCGCCCAGTCCCTGCTGGAACCGGAACCGTACTCCTTCCCGGCGACCACCACCAGCGGAACCGTTTCAGCGCCGTACCGCTCCGCAGCGTCAAAAATAGTCATCTCCACGCCATCCGGGTGATGGATCGTAAAGCCCCCCTCATGCTCAGGGGTCATTTCATTTTTGATGCGGATATTGGCGAAGGTGCCGCGCACCATCACTTCATGGTTGCCGCGCCTCGAACCGTAGGAGTTGAAATCGGAGGAGGCGACACCCATCTGCTGCAGATACAGACCTGCCGGAGAGCTGGACGCTATGTTCCCTGCGGGTGAGATGTGATCGGTGGTTATCGAGTCACCGAAGAGGGCAAGGATGCGCATCTTACCTGCCAAGCGGGTATTTTTGCCATTCCGGACACCCTGGAGAAACGGCGGGTGCTTGACATAGCTGGAGCTGCTGTCCCACGGATACGTTGGGGAGCTGCTGTTATCAAGCCCCCTCCATTCAGGGGTACCGGCGTACAGATCCCCGTACCCAAGAAGGAACATCTCTGGGGTAATTTTTCCGATCAGCTCATCTATTTCACCCTGTCCCGGCCAGATATCCTTTAGGTAGACCGGTCGCCCGTCAGCATTGTTACCGAGCGGTTCAGAAGTGAGATCGATACGGGTCGTGCCGGCCAGGGCAAAGGCGACAACCAGCGGCGGCGAGGCGAGCCAGCTCAATTTAGCAAGCGGATGGATACGCCCCTCAAAATTGCGATTGCCGGAAAGAACCGCTGAAACGGCAAGATTCCCTGAGACAATGGCGTTTTCGACCGCCTTCGGCAGGGGACCTGAATTGCCGATGCAGGTTGTACAGCCGTAGCCAACCAGATCGAAGCCGAGCGCGACCAGAGACTCGTATAGTCCGGAGCGGCGCAGGTACTCCATCACGACCTTTGAACCGGGGGCGAGTGATGTCTTGACCCACGGCTTGACCGCAAGTCCGGCCTCACGCGCCTTTTTGGCAAGGAGGGCGGCCGTCAGCATAACACCCGGGTTGGAGGTGTTGGTGCAGGAGGTGATGGCGGCGATGACAACGTCACCATCCCGCAGATCGGCACCAGGATCGTGGACAGGAGCCGTTCTGATTTCCTGTCGATGGGGGAGCGATTTCAAGACTACGGCAGGAAGTTCCGGGAGCGGAACCCGGTCCTGGGGTCTTTTGGGGCCTGCCAGACAGGGAACGACAGCCGCAAGATCCACGGCAACAACATCTGTAAACAATGGATCAGGAGAATCCGCGTCACGCCATAACCCCTGTGCCTTTGCATAGGTTTCCACTATTTCGGTGACATCTTCGCGGCCGGTAAAGCGGAGATAGTTGATCGTTTCGGCATCAACCGGGAAATAGCCGCAGGTGGCGCCATATTCGGGCGCCATGTTGGCAATCGTGGCGCGATCGGCAATCGTCAGCCCATCGAGACCGGAACCGTAGAACTCAACAAATTTTCCGACCACGCCGACCTTGCGGAGGAGCTCGGTAACTGTCAGAACCAGGTCGGTTGCTGTCACTCCCGGCTGCAACCTCCCATCAAGCCGTACTCCGACCACGTCCGGAATGGTCATTGATACCGGCTGCCCCAGTATGGCCGCTTCTGCTTCAATCCCGCCGACGCCCCAACCGAGCACACCAAGCCCGTTGATCATGGTTGTATGACTGTCCGTCCCAAGCAGGGTATCGGGATACGCAACTGCCGCCCCGCCATCATCCACCTCTTGCCAGACGACCCTGGCAAGATATTCCAGATTGACCTGATGACAGATGCCGGTTCCGGGTGGGACAACCCGCAAATTATCAAAGGCGTTCTGCCCCCAGCGCAAAAAGGCATACCGTTCCCGGTTTCTCGCCATTTCACGCTCGACATTGATCTGGAATGATTCCGGAGATCCGTAGCTGTCAACCTGCACCGAGTGATCAATGATCAGATCGACCGGAATCAGGGGATTGATCGACTCCGGATTGCCACCGGCAGCCGCAACCGCGTCCCTCATCGCGGCCAGATCGGCGACGGCAGGGACCCCGGTGAAATCCTGCATCAGCACACGACCAGGGCGGAAGGCGATCTCTACCGTTGAGGTGCGCTTTTCCAGCCAATCGGCACAGGCCAGAATATCATTCTTTGTGACGGTTTCCCCATCTTCGTTGCGCAGGAGGTTTTCCAGAAGAATTTTAAGAGTGCGAGGGAGTTTGGAGACATTAGCAGCGCCTGCCAGTTCGACGGCATCAATCTTATAGATGCGGAAGCTCTGGCTGCCCACCGCCAAGGTTGCAGCGGATTTGAATGAATCGAGTGATGTTTTCATGACATGGCAACCTTTCCCCTGACTTCATAATAATCTGCAGGAAAGAATACTCGTGAAAAATCAAGTTGTATACTGCCAAAACGCCCAGTGGGCACGCAGCCCGTCAGGCTCTCTTTACTCCTTTGATTACATACAACGCTGCGGATGCCGGATCGGTACTGTCAACCAGTTCTTCACCATCAACCCCGAGAAAATACTCCCCCTGTGTGTCAAACCATTTTGCGGCGGCCTGTTCAACCTCCTGCAGATCGGCATGTCTCAGCTTGCGAACGTAGGAATCTGCTGTGGCGTATCTGGCCTTGAAAAATTCCGAAGCGGGGTTGAGCAGCATGGCGATCAGCCTTCCGCCCGGCTTAAGAACCTGAGCCGTTCGTTCAAGAGCGTTGCGGTAATTTTCAATAAATTGCAGTGAAGCGATATAAAGCACCACATTGAAAGAGGCATCGGGAAACGGCATCTCCTCTGCAGAGGCAGCAACAGCCCTGACGGAATCAGGGGCGCAGGCCAATGCCTCGCGGGACACATCCAGTCCAACCACCATAAAACCGTGGTCAACCAGACCGCTTTCTATATGCGCCGGGCCACATCCCACGCTGAGGATCTCATCACCAGAAGTCAGCTGCTTCAGGAGGTAACCAAGCTCAGCCTCAAAGACCTTCCGCCAGAACTCACTCCTGCAGGATTTCAGATAGCGGGCGGTTTCGTCTGTCTTCTTCATGCAATCTAACCCCACTTTATCTTTTGTTCTGATTTGATGGTTACACCTTCTTTTCATCTCACGGCTTGATGCCAACAAGCTGGATAACCGACGTGAGGCCGCTGTGCCGGCTCCCCTCCTGGGCTTCCCGCACAATCTGAACAGCAAGAGCAAATTCCAGTCCGGCAAGTTCTCGCTTCAGATCGTCCAACTTCATGAGCATATCGAGAGAATGAGGGCCGTCAGTATCGTAGATGAATTGCTCCTTGCTGAAAGCTTCCAGCACGAAGACACCACCGGATTTCAATCCCCGCACCACAGCGTGATGGAGTGGCACACGGATTGCCGAAGGCACATGGCAATAGCAGGCAACGATTCCATCCCACTGTTCAGCTTCTATCTCAAACCGGCCCAAATCTGCATGGATTGTCGTAATAATTACACCACGCTTTGTTGCCAGCTCAGCGGCTTTATGCAGGCCGACTATTGAACCATCAACTCCGGTGACCTCATATCCAAGAGACGCCAGATAAACGGCATTTTTGCCTTCACCCTCTGCCAGAGAGAGAATCTTTCCTTTCGGAATCCTGCCCACCACTGACACGAGAAATTCATTCGGCGCTATCCCGTGGGCAAACCCCGGTTCGCTGTAGCATTCATCCCAGTCCAATTCCGCTCCTTTCCAAATGGCAACGGCTTAAAGGTAATGTACTGCTATTTTGAGTTCCTTTGATTGCTACTGAACTATTTTGTTATAAATTTCCACCAGCTCGTCAGTTTCAGGAAACCGACGTTGTTCCAAACGAGAAAAAACCGCTACCTCATCAACAAATACGGCAAACTCACTTTTTTGTGGCCCAATTTCCATTTCGACCTCTGCTGTCTTCAACTGTTCCTTCAATTCTGCAGCGAGACTCGCTGCACGGGGCTGATGTCCTCAAGATGCGCAATATTGAATCTTGATCTTCATATGTTTCCTCCTTTTGTGTGTTGGTTGATGACCTACTGCAGTCCATCCAGGTAATGTTCAGCATCCAGTGCGGCCATACAGCCGCTGCCTGCAGATGCGATTGCCTGACGGCAAACATGATCCTGCACATCACCGGCAGCAAAAACACCCCGGTTGTAGAGCGACAATCAGGACAGGATTCAAGTTTGCCCGGGCTGAATAGACTGCTGCGGTATATCCGGCAGGCCCGGAACCGAGGATAATCAAACTGTGATGTTCTGGTACATTCATTACATACGTTCCTTTCGTTTAAAAGGTGACAACTTCAGTCGATAGCTATCGCACACAGCAGCTACCTCCTGACGAATGTTTCTCCTGCTCGATCTCCGCCTTAGCTTTACAGATGACAGGCTCCCCCTCTTCCAGTAGGCCGATAACCGTCGAGACCAGCTTCGGGCGACTCACGTAGTAGCAGCGCTGGGAGCCGTCCTGGGCGAAATTTACAATCCCGGCATGGCGTAGCACTGTCAAATGCTGTGAGATATTGGACTGGGACGCCGGCAGGATGTCCTGAATGTCGGTTACGCACTTGGTACCTTTAAGCAACTCCGCGACTATCTGGAGACGGGTCGGATGGGCAAGGGCTTTTAGAAACTCAGCCCATTTGTTGGCATCATCAAAATCCACAGAAGCTCCCTTAGTAATATTCGAATATTCGTATATCAGATGACAAAAAAATGTCAACTTGTTTTTGTCTGGTTGTGGGTGTTAGTGACGGTATGGTATAAGAAAATTTTTGGGACCCCTACTATAAAGAAGGGGTGAAACAGAAGGGCTATCTCGCAAACCAGGGTTGGGGGATAGCCCTTCTGTTTTTTGTACTACTGCAAACCATGTATTCCAGACATCGTATCCGCTTACTCTACCGTAACGCTTTTTGCCAGGTTCCTCGGCTGATCGACGTCGGTCCCCTTCAATACGGCAATGTGGTACGCCAGCAGCTGCAGCGGCACCGACAGCAGCAGCGGTTCAAGATCTTCGTCAAGGCTCGGAATTTCAATGGTCGTTTCCGCCCTGTCACGCACATCTTCATCGCCGACGGAACAGACGGCAATCACACGACCGCCACGGGCGATAATTTCCTCCATGTTGGAGAGCGTTTTTTCGTAGGTGCTCCCTTTAGGCACCAGCACAACTACCGGGACCTCCTCGTCAATCAGGGCGATTGGCCCATGTTTCATTTCGCCGGCCGGGTACCCTTCGGCGTGGATATAAGAAATTTCCTTAAGTTTCAGCGCCCCTTCGAGGGCGATCGGGAAATTTTTGCCACGACCGAGGTACAGAAAATCTCGGGCGTTCATATATTTTTTAGCGATTGATTCCACCTCTTCGTTCAGCTTCAGGGTTTCCACCAGCAGCCCGGATACTTTCTTAAGTGACGCGATCATCCGCTGACCATGAACAGCATCAATCGTGCAGTTGGCACGTCCCAGACGGATCGTGAAGAGATACAGAGCGATCAATTGGGTCACAAAAGCCTTGGTTGATGCGACGCCGATCTCCGGACCTGCATGGGTATAAATCACCCCGGCGGCTTCGCGGGCAATGGAAGAATCAACCACGTTGCAAATCGCCATATTCATGGCGCCGAGCGATTTTGCTTCGCGCAGGGCCGCCAGAGTGTCGGCCGTCTCCCCCGACTGGGAGATGACAATAGCCAGCGTGTTTTCATCCATGACCGGGCTGCGGTAACGGAACTCGGAGGCGAAATCAACTTCAACCGGAATCCGGCAGAGCCCCTCGATATAGAATTTCCCAAGCAGAGCCGAGTGCCATGAGGTGCCGCAGGCGATGATGACAATCCTCTTGATTGCCGCCAGCTGACGATCACTGAATTGCAGCGTTTCAAGGTGCACATCCCCGTCTCCCTCAAGCAGCCGACCGGCGATGGTGTCGCGTACGGCACGCGGCTGTTCATGGATCTCTTTCAGCATGAAGTGCCGGTACCCCCCTTTTTCGGCCATCAGCGGGGACCAGTCGATATGGCGCGCCTGTTTATCAAGAGGCGCACCTGCGATAGTTGAAAAATGGGCCGAACCGTTTCTGAAGATCACCATCTCACCATCATCCATAAACACCATCTCACGGGTATAGGCTAAAATGGCCGGGACATCGGAAGCGACGAAAAATTCTCCCTCGCCGAGCCCAACAACCATCGGCGACCCCTGCTTGGCAGCGAGAAGACAACCCGGCTCCTTTTCGTTGAGGATACAAACAGCATACGCCCCGCGCAGTTGTGCCAACGACTGCCTGACAGCCTTTTCAAAATCGGCTTCGGTATGGAGCGTTTCTTCAATCAGGTGCGCTATGACTTCGCTGTCCGTTTCACTCTTGAACGTGTGGCCAACCTGTCTCAGCTGGTTTTTCAGTTGCAGGTGATTTTCAATGATGCCGTTATGTACAAGAATAACCGGACCGGCTTTGTGCGGATGGGCATTTATTTCAGAAGGCCGGCCATGCGTTGCCCAGCGTGTATGACCGATACCGACCGTTCCGACGAGCGGCTGATCCCGCAGGAAGTTTTCGAGGTTAATCAGCTTCCCCTGACTTCTGCGGATGGCTGATCCGCCATCTGCCAACGTGGCAATCCCGGCTGAGTCATAGCCGCGATATTCCAGCTTTTTAAGCCCTTCCAAAATAATCGGGGTTGCCTGCTGATCACCGATATATCCAACAATACCGCACATATAATCTCCTCAACAACTGTAATAACACGTATGCAATATGAACGTAATACCATAGACAACCCGCCCGTGGCACGGTTTTTTTGATGCCGCAGCAGCTATCGCCATGCCGAGTTGAGCGCTCCCCGAGCTGAATATGTTTGAATTCCTGAAATCATATGTTAATTTGCTGCAGTTACATACATGGCGACTGATGTCACCCCTAAATCCGTCAGCAGTTCTTCAGGAAGGTTAGTTCTATGCAAAGAAAGATGCAATCTCCCACCTCAAACAAGGGCTTTTTATCAGCAGCGCTGTTGTTGACGGTAACGCTGGCTGTCGTAGCCCTCCTCGGCCTGTCGGGCTACGTATTCTATCTGATGGCAAAGCTTCCCAGAATCGATCGACTGACCGACTACAGGCCCCCTATCGTCTCTCAGGTTTTTGGCGATGACGGCACTCTCGTCGGAGAATTTTATCTGGAACGCCGCATCGTGGTCCCGGTCAACAAGATGCCGCGCAGACTGATTCAGGCCTTTGTCTCGGCGGAGGATTCCAATTTCTACGCCCATAAGGGGATCGACTATCTGGGAATTGTACGGGCGGCCTTCAAAAACGTAATGTCCATGAGTAAAAAAGAGGGTGCCTCTACAATCACCCAGCAGGTCGCAAAATCGATGCTGTTGACGCCGGAGAAAAAGTTTTCCCGCAAGATAAAGGAGGCCATCCTCGCCAAGCGGATGGAGGAGCGGCTCTCCAAGGATGAAATTCTGTACCTCTACCTGAACCAGATATACTTAGGGGGCGGCGCATACGGTGTCCAGGCGGCAGCAGAAACCTATTTCGGCAAAAACGTCGAAGAGCTCAACCTGGCCGAAATGTCCATGCTGGCAGGCCTGCCGAAGGCTCCAAACGCCTATTCCCCCATCAAACATCTTGACAGAGCCCGTGAACGTCAGGGGTATGTACTTGATCGCATGACGGCGGAGGGATACATAACACCGGCCGAGGCGGACCACGCCAGGAAGACCCCAATTGTCCTGCAG
Organism: Desulfuromonadaceae bacterium; assembly: GCA_028683435.1. Classification (GTDB taxonomy): domain Bacteria; phylum Desulfobacterota; class Desulfuromonadia; order Geobacterales; family Pseudopelobacteraceae; genus JACRCG01. Next base: position 13,301 of record JAQUIG010000051.1, read on the forward strand.
CCGATGAAGAAGGTCAATACCGAACAGGCCGCTTATTTTCTTGAACATCTACGGATCCAACTGGAGCAGAAATACGGCGAAGAACAACTGTACAAGGGAGGGTTGAAGATCTACACCACCATGAATGCCAGTATGCAGCGGGCCGCCTACGACAGTCTCCGCAAGGGGCTTAAAGAGGTGGACAAGCGCCAGGGGTTCCGTGGACCAACCAAATATTTGAGTGAAACTGAGGTCGACCCCTTTTGCAGTAAAGTTGAGGACTCAATTGATTCCGTTACCCTTAAAACCGGTGAAACGTATCCTGGCGTCGTGGTCGGATTCAACCCTAAAAGAGGTGACGCTCTGATCAGGGTCGGAGAACGCAACGGCATACTTTCGAGAAAGAATATGGCGTGGGGCGGCAGGCTCGGCATGATTAACCACTACGGCAAACCTGAAAAGGGAAACAAGGCGATGACACTCGGTTCTGTCATTGAGGTCTCGGTCGTATCCCCTGAGCTTGGCAAGGAAGGGGCCCAGTTTGCACTTGATCAGACACCTGAAGTACAGGCGGCTCTGGTTTCGCTTGACCCCCGCAGTGGTGGAGTCAAGGCGATGGTTGGTGGGTACGACTTCAGAAAAAGCCAGTTCAACCGCGCCATGCAAGCCAAGAGAAACGCCGGTTCTGCTTTCAAGCCGATAATTTACGCCGCAGCCCTTGACAAAGGGCTGACTCCGGCAACGATCATTGAGGACGCACCGGTCGAATATCCGGACGGCGCCGGCGGAGTCTGGAAGCCCCAGAACTACGATCATGAGTTCCGTGGCCCCGTAACCATGCGTGAGGCGCTGACCTACTCCATCAATATCGTCAGCGTCAAAATAATGGAGCAGGTCGGAGCTCAGTACACGGCAGAGTACGCGAAGAAGCTGGGGTTCACATCACCGATTCCGGCCAATCTGGCACTGGCACTCGGAGCAGCCTCAATTTCTCCCTTTGAATTAACCTCTGCATATGCTGTCTTTGCGAACAGCGGCGTACTGACCCCTCCATACTTCATTACCAAAGTAACCGACACCGACGGCACCATCCTTCAGGAAACACCGCCCCCCGTGCCGGTCCCGGTAATACCGCCAGAAACGGCTTATGTCATAACAAACCTGATGCAGAGCGTCGTATCCAGCGGCACCGGTCACCGTGCATCCATCTTGGGACGGCCGGTTGCCGGAAAAACCGGCACCACCAACGGGGCAAAGGATGCCTGGTTTGTCGGCTATATCCCGCAACTGGTAACCGGCGTCTGGGTCGGCTATGATCAGGAGCGCTCGCTGGGAAGCGCGGGAACAGGCGGACAGGCGGCCGCCCCGATCTGGGGCAACTTCATGCAAAAAGCGGTCACCTCCCTGCCTGCCGAAGATTTTGCGGCACCGGAAAATGTTTCGTTTATCCTGATCAACCCCCGGACCGGCAAGCTTGCCAAGGACGGTACGCCGGGGGCTGTAATGGAATGCTTTATCAAAGGGACGGAACCGACTGAGTACGATAAAACAAATTTGTTCGATCTGTTTTAAACAGAAGGGGGTGCCTGTTGTGGCGCCCCCTTCATACATATGCACATCCGGCAGAACTTTCCCTTACAATGAAATGTCCTCGGCAACCCCGTTTTTCTGTTTCACAACCGACTTTAATTTATCCCAGTTAACCATCTCCGAAATTTTATGCTTTTCTACCATCTCCCGGGCTAAAGCGACAAGGCTGGCCCCTTTGTGATAAGCATCAGGATGCACTTCCAAAAAAATCCGTCCATTTTCGGTCACGGCCAGCTTAACCGGTTTATAAATTATTTCACCCCTGGTATTCACCTTTATCTGCGGAAAGAACTCTTCCATCTGGCTCGGGGAGAGCCTGATACAGCCGTGACTGGAAAAACTGTAAATTGAAGACGGCCTGGTTGTGCTGTGCAGCAAGATGCCGGGGAGCGAGGTTCTTATCGCATATTTACCCAGCGGATTCTCCGGACCGGGGGGCATGCTGGCAACTGCCTCCTTACCATGCTCTTCCATTTCAGTCTGAATTGATGGCGGTACTGTCCAGGTTGGGTTCTTCACTTTTGCCGTGATTCTGAACTTTCCGAGCGGCGTCTGCCACACATATTTTTCATTTTTAGTCGGTGAACCAAGCGCCACGGGAAGTGACGAGACGAGAACCCCCTGCTGAAAATAATACAGCGTCCGGTCCGGGATATTGACAATAATGCCATTTTTCATCCGTTGAGGAATGATTTTACGATTATTATAGGCGAGCTTCTGCCCGATCTTGAGGAAAGCCTTGGCATCCAGACCGTTCATGCTGCGAAGCTGCTGCCGGGTAACCCCCAATTTTGCAGCAACCCGGCGGATAGTATCGATTTTCTCTACAATGTAAACGCCTTTTGAACCGACAATAGTTTTGTAATCCTGCCCGGTCGCTGGTTCAAAAGCCGGCTCATCTCCTGCTGTTTTCTTCGGGAGGTCCGGATCAGGGGATGACTGCAAGCTTGAAACTTCAGGCGTTCTGAGCATCGACTCTATTATCTGCGATTTCTGAAGCGCCAGCAGATAAAATTTGTCACCCTTCTCCCGTTCGTTATTCGAAAAATAACGCCGTGCCACCTCAAAAACCAGATCGAGGCTTTTCATATCGTCCGGATACTTTTGTGCAGAAGGATTCTGCTGCAGGCTTAATACCGCCGACTCTGCATCATGCCGGACATCAGCAACCGCAATGGTTGCATTCAAAAGCGCTGCGACGATCAGGAAAACAGGCACTGCGATAAATAATGGGGACTGTTTCATGGTAAATTTCATAGAGGCGTTTTGTACAGTATCACCCACAGGGATTGCAACCATATTGTAACGTCTGAAGGAGATAACAGCCCCGACAGGAGATCCATGGGGGACGCCGGCGCGCCGCTTTTATGATCCTGGCGCGCCTTGCATTCTCTGCTGTTCCAGCAGCAATTTCAGCTTGCCGCGATATGCCGAAACGCTGATCTGTGCAGTTGTGTATTGTACCAGTGCATCAAGATGATGAAGGGATGGAGATGAGGCGGGCTTTGATTCGAAGTCGGCATAAATGAAAGCAACGACGCTGTTTGCGCATACAAGGGGGAAAACCAGCATTTCCGGGCTATCCGGCCTGCCGACGGCTCGATACAGCTGGTGAGGGCAGGTTGAATCGCTATGGAATCCGTAGTACATCTGACCATTTTTAATGACATCCTCAAAAACAGGCTGATCATCAAGCGGGATACGCAGGTTGTCAAGGGGGACCACCCCTTCACCCTTCTCCCCCATGACCCCGAAAGAGTGCTCCGCTACCAGTTCTGATTCAGTCACCAAAAAGACGATGGCACGCTCGAACAGTGCGATCAGGTAATCAAGAATCGCATCCGTTATCTCTCCACGCGTCTTGCAGCTGCGCAGCCGGGAGATGCAGGCAAAAAAGCGCTGATCAACGCTGCTACCGTATTCCGCCGACAGGGTTCGGAGGAAGGCTCCCAAACCCGAGCAGAAGGCCACTGCCTGTTGCAGCGACGTCTCTTCCGCACATTCCTTGCACGGGCGCGGGATAATTGAACGTATTCCAGAACTGAGCGCCTGCAGTCCCAGCGTGGTCCAGAAATGCGCACAGGCAACCAGAACAATTGATGCTTGCGGATATTTTTGCAGATCCTTGCAGAGCTGTACCGTGTCCTGCGTGGCATCTTCATGCGGAGCATCGAGAAAAACAACCAGCTGCAGCGCCTGGCACAGCAGCAGTCTGACATTGATATCAAGCGAGGCTATGTTATCTGACGAAACCGCATAGACACCTTCCTGATAACATATCGATCTGAACATCGTCGACAACAGCGGCGACCGAGTGATGACTATCACCGCAATGCCGAGAGGCGCATCCGGAACGTGCCCTTCCGGTACGGGACCGGCAAGAAGCGATAACAGCTGCCGTTTCTGCTCTTTCTCACCCTGCGGGAATTCGTCAACAATCAGCTTCTTGACCGCACCCACCTCACGGTAGCTGTGATCACTGCAGCGACGGATCATATCCCGCTGCTCTGCAAGGAGTTGCTGGAGCAGCGACGGCTTTTCGTCCTGGTCACTGACGCCCGACGTAATGACCGGCGCGCTGATTCCGAGCTGTTCCTCACCCAGATCGAGGTTACTGACACCGGCGATGCTCAGGATCTCACCCATGGTGCCATCACGCACCTTTTCATCAAAGATACGCAGCGATTCCATCAGAATCCCCTGCGCGTTCAGCAGGATTCGTTGCGGAAATTTTGTCCGGGAGAAATGATAGCCATCCACATTGTTGCTCTTGCCGATATCCAGAGAGAAGTGTCCTTCTTTCCAGGTCAACACCTCAACGATTGTCATCTCGATCAATGATTCTATGCCGTTATATGCGGCTGTTTCATCAACCATGTCATGTTCGAGCAGGGTAATGACAAGCGGCTTGCGCTCGTCTCCGGCATTAGTTTGGATATCAAGTGCCTCTGCCAGCTGCTCTTCGGTTATGGCGCCCGCGCTGACAAGAACCTGCCCGATCCGCACACGGCTGTTGAGGAAGTTGGCGCTGACAAGATCTCCGTCATGGAACACCAGCTGGCTCTCCCCTTTTTCGCTGGAGAGTTTAAAGACACCGCTTTTCCGGGAGCCGTGCAGCAGCTGGATGACATCGATTATCGGGAAATGTTCCAGATCGCCATTAAGTGACATATCTTCGACTCTCCATAAAAAACTTCTCCCTGGGGTTTTACTCCCGGCAGACATCTCTCCATAAAGCGCAGAAGGAGACCGCTGCCAGGTCATTAAAATCCGGTTTGCCGGCGAATAGTGCCCCCTTGCTCACGAAAAGGATACCCGCTGGGTGTTTACAAAGCAACATCTTTGGCAGAGAAACAAACATGATGCATGAGCGGCATCGCGTTAAGCTGTAGACTCTTCAGGGGTGATATGAACTGTTCTTGCCAGCAGTCGATCAAGCGGGTATTCTACCACCAATTTGGTACTGAGCCACATTGAACCGGATAATTTTTACGGACTAAACGGAGGAAAACATGAGCAAAGTTTATTTCAGCGATATGCGTGCCAGCCACAAGGAAAACCTGTTCGACAAGATAGCAAAACTGCTGACCGTTGCCGGGCTCCGGCAGGTCATCGCCGAAGGGGACCTGACTGCGATCAAGATCCATTTCGGCGAAAAGGGGAACCACACCTATCTCCGCCCGGTCTTTGCCCGGCGGGTCGTGGAGGAGATCAAGAAGCTGGGGGGGATGCCGTTTCTGACCGACTCTTCGACACTCTATCCCGGCCAGCGCAAGGAAGCGGTGTCGGCTCTGGTCTGCGGCATCGAAAACGGCTTCGATTACTCCTGCGTCGGCGCGCCGCTGATCATCAGCGACGGGCTGCGCGGTGTCACCGAAACCGAAGTCGCCATTGACGGCGAATTGCTGAAAAAGACCTACATCGGTACCGAGATTGTCGAGGCCGATGCGATTGTCACCATGACTCACTTCAAATGCCATGAGCTGACCGGCTTCGGCGGTGCGATCAAGAACCTCGGGATGGGGTGTGCCAGCCGGAAAGGAAAACTGGTGCAGCACTCCACCGTAGCGCCGGTAGTCGCCGCCAAGGTCTGTATCGGCTGCGGCATCTGTCCCCGCTCATGTGCCCATGACGCGATCGTCATATCCGCCGGTAAAGCAGTTATCGATCCGCAAAAATGCACCGGTTGCTCGCGCTGCATCACCGTCTGCCCGGTCAAGGCAATCAACATCCAGTGGAATGAAGCTTCCGACCTGGTCATGCGCAAGATGGCTGAATACACCAAGGGGGCGTTGACCGGCAAGGAGGGCAAGGCGATCTACCTCAACTTCATCACCCAGGTGTCGCCCGCCTGCGACTGCTACGGACACTCCGACGCCCCGATTGTCAACGACATCGGCATCTGCGCTTCGACCGATCCGGTCGCGATCGATCAGGCCTGCGCCGATCTGGTAAATGGTGCGCGCGGCAACGAGGGGACGGCTCTTCAAACGGGACACGAGCCGGGTGGCGACAAGTTCCGTGGCTGTTGGCCGGAGATACCGTGGGAGGTACAGCTGGAGCACGGGGAGAAGATCGGCTTGGGGAGCAGAGCGTATGAGTTGGTGAGGGTGTAAGAGTTTATCCGCAGAGCAGGATGGACAGCAATGATACAATTGCTGTCCTTTCATGATCACAGGCTATATATTCCAAATGGGTAGATCACCGGTTCATGCGCGCGCGTGAACCGGTGATCTACGAGTTGGGTTGGTACTTATGGAATTGAGGAAAATTAAATATAATAAACTGAATGGGCATGTTCAGAAAACGTACAATTTCCAAAAAGTTTCTTCAAAGCTTGCCGATTATGGTTTTACTACAATGTAGC
>JAQUIG010000051.1:19836-21319 GCA_028683435.1 Desulfuromonadaceae bacterium
GTTGGGTTGGTACTTATGGAATTGAGGAAAATTAAATATAATAAACTGAATGGGCATGTTCAGAAAACGTACAATTTCCAAAAAGTTTCTTCAAAGCTTGCCGATTATGGTTTTACTACAATGTAGCTTAACAATTACGTCCCCATATGGTTTCCTTCCAAGGAGAAAAACTATGAACATGATGAAAAAAATTGCCAATGGCCTCAGTGTTTTTGGCGTAGCCGCCTCCCTCGTGGCTTGCGGTGGTGATGGTGGTTCCCGCACGCCGATCACCGTCGATTCCGACGGTGCTGGCAAATGGAAGATCAACGGTACCCTGACCGCAGAAAAAGACATCTATGATGTGACTTTTTCGCTGTTCAAGGGCAACACCCAGATCGAAGGCGCTATCTACGCCTATGAAGTCAAGGACATCAAAGCCGACAACTCTCTCAATACTCTTCTTGAGCTGAACTACGGTGCTGCTGCCGATGGTGTTTATGGCCTTGACGCGACCATTTACCAGAGCAACATGGGCGAAATTTGCGCCGATGGCGAAACAACGGTCGAACTGACCGTGCAGGTAACCGGCAAGGTGTTGGGTATCAGTGCTGTGACCGGTTCCGTCGATACCTTGGATATCGAACACGAACCTGTTAACTTTACGGTTACTTGCGCCACCGCTGCTGTAGAATCCGGTAGCGAAGAGCTGACCGATGCCGAAAAGGAAGCTCTGTTGGACAATCTGAAAGGCTTTGATTATAGCGCCGCTCTGGTTGACACTTCCTTCGAGCTGGGTGGCGCGATTGCCGCTGCCGGTTCTTCCCTTGACTTGGATGCCAATGCTATTTACACCTCCAAGGGTGTGACTGACACGGTGGCGAATGCGATCGACCTGATCTACAGTGGCACTGCCATTATGACCCCCTATGGTACCCAGTCCATGAACTACATGACCAAGAAGTACATGTCCTCCACCAGCACCGCCATGATCTTCGCCGTAAGCGATGTCAGTGCCGCCAATGCCGCCACGACTGTGAAAGATCTGTCCGCCTTTATCGATGTAAATAAGGCCCTCGACTACGTGAGCAGCTTGACTTCGGGCAACTACTACCTCGTAGTGTCCAGCGATGCCAAGCCCTACCTGATCTCCATTACCAACGTGGATGACAACAGGCAGATCCTGACCATCAAGAGCCAGGGCCAGGCTATCAAATAATTTTCGTCCTGTTTGTTACCAAGCCGCCGCTATACTTTCTTCGATCCCCGAGATACCCGACGTATCCGCCGTCGTTGGCGGGATGACGATGGGGCAAACTAGAAGAAAAATATGAGGGATCAAGTCTCAAATCTATACAAATGATTTGAAACGATTATCCCAATCGGGTAGCCGGGGGTTTTTCTCCCCCAGCCCCCACACCACCCGGCATGCGGGTCCGCACCGGGCGGTTCGATAGAATTACCGGGCCGTAGCCGGGTAATGGATCTTCACCCACAGTTCTTT
>JAQUIG010000052.1 GCA_028683435.1 Desulfuromonadaceae bacterium
TCCGCGATTACATGACCAAACCGGTAGCCGCCTACATCGCCGGCATCACCGCCCCTCCCGGCAAGCGCATGGGGCATGCCGGGGCGATTATCTCCGGCGGCAAGGGGACGGCAACGGAAAAAGTAGCGATCCTGAGGGAGTGCGGCATTAGCGTGGCGGACAGCCCGGCCGAGATGGCACAGGCGCTGCTGAAGGTTTATAAACCGTAACATCTTCAAAACAAACGCTACGGCATCGCCCATGAATTCGTGCATTAAATCTGTCTTCCGACCACAGGGAATGCTTTAAAATACAAATCATCCATGCTACGATACACCCAAAACACCGTTTTGGAGGGTGGAGATGCAGACGATCGATTCCCTGATCAGGGAAAGTTGCCAGAAATATAGCGAACAGCCGGCGTTGCGCTATAAACTCGCCGGGGCGTGGCACGACATGACCTATGGCGCACTGTGGGAACTGTCCGACCGGGTTGCTGCGGGTATGATCAAGAACGGTTTCAATGTCGGTGATCACGCCGCTCTGCTTGCGCCTTCGTCGCCTCAGTGGGTTGCGGCCTACCTTGGCATTTTAAAGGCCGGCGGTGTTGTTGTGCCGATCGACAAGGAGCTGAAAGCTGCGGAGCTGCGGCATATTTTGACTGATTGTGACGCCCGTTTCGTATTCAGCGCACCACCATGTATTGATCTGCTCCTGGAGATGTTTTCGGATATCCCGGTCCTGGAATGCATTATAACTCTCACACCGACAGCTGCTGACGGTGCAGATTCCCGGGCGGTGCAACTGCTCGATGCATTGGTTGAAGAGTGGCGTGGTCTGGTCGCCGCCGTAGATATCCCGGCGGAACGGCGTACGGCAATGGAAATACTGGCTCGTCAGACATTTCGTCTGTTATGCCCTTCCAACTCTGCGACAGGTGCCGTAACAGAGTCAGTCGACCCGTTTGACCCGGCAGAACGGCTTCGTAACAAGCTTAACCGTGAGAAAAAACTCCTGTCGCTGAACTCAATCTGCCACAGTGCCCCTCTCCCTGAAAAACCGCGTGATCCCGCTGATACGGCAGTCATTTTGTACACCTCCGGAACGACCGGTCGCTCCAAAGGCGCTATGCTCAGTCACGCCAATATAGTTTCTAATATCAAGGGGGCTGCACAACATTTCCGGCTCGACAACAGCATTCATACCTTGTCGTTCTTACCTATTAACCATGTTTTTGAACAGGTATGCGGCGTTCTGCTGCCGCTCTCGTTGGGTGGTAAGGTTTCTTTCAGTGAATCGCTTAAAAAGCTGGGAGAAAATCTGGCGGAGGTCAAGCCGACCTTCTTTCTGGCCGTTCCGGCCGTGTATCGGATGATATTGGACCGGATCACAAAAAACGTTAATTCAAAAAAACTCTCTCGACTACTCTTTTCTGTCCCATTTACGAGGACGATTATTACATCGAAGGTGCGGCAGACTTTCGGTTCCGGCACCATATTTATCAGCGGCGGAGCGGCGCTTGATCCAGCTATAGCCAAGGGAATGACAGATTTTGGTTTGTTAATCTATCAAGGGTACGGCATTACCGAAACAGCGCCAATCATCAGCGCAGAGCAACCGGGAGCCAGGCGGCTCGGCACGATTGGGCGCCTGCTTGATCGTGTTGAGGTGCAGATTGATGGTCCAAATGATGAAGGGGTAGGCGAGATTGTCGTAAAAGGGCCTAACGTCATGCAGGGGTATTATAAGAACCCGCAAGCGACAGCGGAAGTGCTTTCTAATGGCTGGTATCGCACCGGCGACCTTGGCTTTTTCAGCGCTGACGGTTTTTTAACAATCAGTGGCCGGGTCAAGAATCTGATCGTAACACCAAACGGCAAGAACGTGTACCCGGAAGAGGTGGAAAACGAACTTCTCAAAAGCCAGTTTATCGCTGAGGTAATGGTGTATGGACACCGGGTCGGCACGACCTCCGAGGAAATTCATGCAATCATCTACCCTCATCAGGAGGCGCTCGACAATCAGTGCCGCATTGACGGTAACGGCCAGATGAGCGAGGCTGATGTTGAAGCGTTGATGCGGGTTGAAGTCCAGAAATTATGTAACGGGCTGGCCGATTACAAGCGGGTACGCAAATTTACGATTCGCGAAGATGAATTCCCTAAAACAACTACCCGCAAAATCAAGCGCTTTGCTGTGGAGGCCAGTATCTCAACCGGGCATTGATACCCCAAAAAATAAGGCGCACCAAATAATACAAAGGCTTGAGCGTCATCGTCCGAGTCTTTTTTTGCGCGTACCCTCTTGTGGAATATCCAGATTACCCGCCACCTTCAAAACAGCCCGCAATATATTGAGGTCCCACCAGATGTTGCGGCATAACGACTCGCTTCATGTTCCTCTCCTACTTTCTTCTGTTAACCTAATACTCTGATATTACAGGTTTAATTCAATGCCATGAATTGTCTCATGCTCTTGGCATGTCATCTGCAAATAAGTAGTATAATCTTTATTTTATCCAATTTATTGAAATACCAACAAAGAGGGATACACTTACAAAGGTTTGCCACTAATGCATATTCAAAAGGAGAACATCATGAAACTAGGAAACTGCTCGCTACCTTTTTTTACCATGTTTTTACTCGGGACCGCTTCATTAGTCGGCGGTTGCGCAACGACCGGCATGGATCGGGCGTCAAGCACCTCCGACTCAATACAGGACGTGGATAGCGAAATGAGGAAAATGGTCGTCCAGGTTGATCTTACCTCTGCATCACTTGAATCCCTTGTCATGCCGGGACAATCCGATCTGGAAAAAGCATTCGGCGCTTATTCAGACAATGTCAGCAAGCTGGAAAAAGAGGGTAATCGGGCGATCAAACGCCTGGATGAGATGAAGTTGAATAGCAAGGAGTACTTTGCCGAATGGGAAAAACAGGGGATCGCTTATAAAAATCCCCAGATCCGTGAGCTAAGCGAAGAACGCCGCCTCAAGTTATCCGAGATCTATGCCCGGATACCTGCAGCAGGCGCCGGAGTCAAGGTTTCATACCTTGCCGCCATGTCTGATCTGAAGGAAATCCGCATATACCTCTCCAACGACTTGACCCCCAGAGGGATCGAAACGATAACTCCGGTCGCCACTAAAACCATTCAGGATCTGGAGTCTTTAAAAGCATCTCTTCACCCGGTAATATCCGCTCTGGATGAAATGAAGCCGGAATTATATGGCGGGAAGTAAGCAGGTAATTTGTATATCAGAAAGCTCGGCGTAGAGTGTTAAAAAGGCGTAAAAACTGCAGTGGCTAACGCTGCTGAAAGCAAAACCAATAAAGGGGGAATATTATGTTGTGGACGATTTGTGTAATACTTGTAGTGCTCTGGTTGTTAGGTATGGTTACCGCGTATACGATGGGCGGCCTGATCCATATTCTGCTGGTGATTGCAATAATAGTCGTGCTGGTGCGCGTTATTCAGGGGCGAAGGGTTCTTTAAAGCGCGAAATGGCAGCTTGGTCCGATAAAAAGGGCGCACAGAGGTGCGCCCTTTTTCGTAAACGACGTGGAAAACAACTTGCAATAGTGGAGAAGGTGTGAAAAATTACGAGTAGTTGGAAGGATAATCAGTTCATAAGATGGTAGGACTTTGCTGCCGTATAGACAGTCTTCTGCATCTCCTCCTCCGCTGTTCAGAAGTAAAAACATTGCCACAACCAACCAGATGTAACAATAAATGTGAGGCCTACGTGTACCTTAATGCTGTCAATCCTGTAATCCGCAGGCCCGGACCTGTTGTCCGGCTTGCTTGCGCCGCGCTGCTGCTGTTGGCTCTCCACACGGAGTCATCCGCACGGACACTCTCTCCGTCTGACCATGATAAGCTTACCCCGCACGCCACCGTCACTGATTTTAGCGGCATTGCCGAAGAGAATGCTGACAGCGCAGAGGGAGGGGAGGGTGACAAAAATGCAGAGATCAGTAACGCTGCATTTGCGGACAAAAGTTCCGCACCTGCCGATGCTGCAGCTGCGTCTGCTGATGAAACAGAATCCTACGAATCGTTATCTTACCAATCTGTCGTAGAAAATCGTGTTCCGGATTGGAACGGTCTCTGGCGTGATACGGGGATTTTATTCGGCTCTCAGGTTGTGGCCGCAGCGGTTACACTGATGTTGCCGGAGAGTGTTTCCGGTTGGAGCAGTGAGGAAAAAAAGAACAGTTTCAGTAAGTACGGCGATAACTTTATTCATCCCGTCATTGATAATGATAAATTCTATATCAACTATATCCTCCACCCATACTGGGGAGCCACATACTACACCCGTGCAAGAGAGCGTGGTTTTGATAAAGGTTCTTCGTTCCTTTACTCGACGCTGATATCGACACTGTACGAGTTCGGTCCTGAGTGCTTTTACGAGAAACCCTCCATTCAGGATCTGATTGTCACTCCTGTCGCCGGTTCTCTGCTGGGTGCGTTCATCTTCGAACCCTGGCGGGAATACATCAAGCGAAAGCAGGAGTTGCGCTGGTACGATCACGTGTCGCTGGTAGCTACCGATCCGGTCGGCGTTCTCAGTTTGGCAATTGAAAAAATGTTCGGCCTAAAGCCGACGATCATGATCGATTATGCGGTGCCGAAGCTGCACAAGGCTGACGCGGGATCTCCCCTTGAATCAAGGAGCAGCCGTATCGGCGTTGTCATGCAGTTTCCGTTGGATTGAAACTACTTGAACTCCAGCTTGTAATAAAGATCAACGCCGCTCTCGCCGCTCCCGGTCTGTGTTTCGATCTGCCACTTCTTGAAAATATCGTAACGCAGCCGGAACAGGTTGCTTCCGGTAAAAAGTGACTTTCCGTAGCTGATATAGATTTGCGGGGTCAGATACTTGCCGACGGTGAGCACAGTCTCGGTTACGCCGGGCTGCTGCGTTGCCGCTATTGTCCCGGGGGCCGTGACCTGAAGCGGCTTGTACCCCATGGAGCTGCCGGTTCCACCGACACCTTCCTGGATCTCCAGGGTGCTCAAGCCGAGATGGCTTTTTATCTGCTCCTGCAGGACCGTTGCCTGGCTGGAAGTGAGAAGTGCGCCGGCAGCCTGGGTCAGAAGACCGGTCTGTTGGCCGTTGCTGCCGAGCGGATGCCCGAGGACGATATACGCCAGAACATCGACGTCCGGCATGGGCGGCTCGGAGTAGAGCTTGGTGACCGGCCTCTGGAGAGTGCCTGCCACCGTCACGCCGGCCCGCACGTCGCCAATCGTGCGCAGCGCCAGGAAATCCAGAGACGGGCGATTCACCGGACCCCCTGCAAAGAAGAGGCGTCCGCGGACGATTTCAAGGTTTACTCCGTAGGTCCGGTAGCGCCCTTTGACGACCTTAATCTCCCCCCTGCTGGTAATCCTGTCGAGAGCGCTCATCGACAGATCCACCGCCCCCCCCAGCTGGGCGTCTATCCCCGCAACTTTGACGAAGACCTTCTCGCCAGGCACAACTCGGACCTGGACATCTAAAAGCAGCGGAGAACTCTTTTCTGTCGTCACGACCTTTCCCTCCCGAATGACATCGCTGCTCGGCGTAACGACCTTGCGTGACTGCTCCCCGACTATTCTCAGTTCAGGAAGAGCCAGTTCACCGCGCAGCTTAATTTTTTGAGGAGTCCCTTCAAAGCTTAGCTTCGGTGTACTGGTGATTTGGAGTTCGGGGAAATTGACTGTCTGAAAATTTTCACCGCGTATGGTCCCCTTATATCTCTGTACTTTCCACCCGTCCAGGGTGACCAGCGCTGTCCCCTCGATATGGCCGGAGCCGGACACAGCCCGGAAGGCATCGATCCTGACCAGATTTTTTTCCAGGCGTGCCGCGAGCTGGACATCCTTGATGCTGATACCTGCGGTCGGGAGGTATGCGCCCCCGTTGGTCAGCCGCACTTTTCCTTCTATTTGAGGCACTTCCCAACTCCCGCCGATGGCAAGCTCGGCGTCAAGTTCTCCGAAACTTTCCTGGACCAATCCAGGGAAGAGGGCGGTAATAATTCCCTTTTCCTGGGCCTGTCCGGTCAGGCTGGCCCGTAAAGGCCCCTTCGGGTTGACGGCAACCGGAAAATGTGCCGGCACCGGCAGCTGGAAGCTCCCCCGGGCCTGCCCGTATTGGGCCATCGTCAGGGAAATGGTGCCGGATAACGCTTCTCCACGCCACCCCCATGCAGCGGTTGCCGACTTGAAGGCCAGGTTCAGCTCTCCATCAGGCCTTACCTGACGATACGACCCATCGGAAAGTACGGCGTTTCCATCCAGCTCAAAACGTTGTCCCGGGAACAGCAGCCCCTTGGCCCGTCCGCTGATGCGCCCTTTGACTCTGGTATCCTCGGGGAGCCACGGTTCGAACAGTGCGAGGTCTATCCCGCTCAATTCGGCCGTCAGTTCCCCCCTCTCAGGCATGGCCAGGCGGAGCGGAATGCTTGATGAATAGCTCCCTTTCAAGCTGCCGCCGTCTGCCGCATCAATATCTACCGCCATCCGCATCCCCTGTTCGCCTCCGTCAAATGTTACCGTGCTCCGCCGCACGGTTATGCTCCCTCCCTGCCTGGACAATGTCCCGCTGCCGGCGGCGCTCCCTGCCAGGGTGAGCCGCTTTTCGGGGAGGAAGCCTAACCGGAGCTTGCCGTTACTGCTTCCCGTGATCTTCATACCCTGCAGATAGGGGGTGGCTCTGGCCAGGTTCAGGTCGGACCATTGAGCCCGGAGCTGACCGGTGAGCGGATTTAATCCCAGATCGACGGCGATTTCGAGACGCTCACCTGCACCGGCTGAAAGGGCAAGGGGGGAGAGGATAAATTTATCGGGACTTACGGAAAATGACGCCGGAGCGGTCAGCTTCCATGCTCCGCTGCTGTCACTGCCGGTGAGACGGGTCACCTCTCCCTTCCAGAGGTCGGCGTTGTACCCTGCCGCAAGGGTCAACTGCGCTTCGGCGCCGGCTGAACGGAGTGTTGCGTTCAGGGTGTGGCGCTGCAGCGTCCCGTCTGCGGTGGCTGTTACCGTATGCAGTTTGTAACCGTCATAAAGGAGATCCCGCAGCGATGCGGTGACATGCAGGGGGTAACCGGCGCCCTGCATGAGTCGGGCGTTCAGGAGTGCGGCGGATATCCGCACTCCGCCGTAGTCAAGCCCGTTCCCCGCCCCTGCGATGGCTCCGTTGAGTTGCCGGTCGCGCCAGCGCACCCAGCCATCTCCCCGGAGCGTCCCGGCCGCTCCCGGAACCAACCGGGAAAGGTCGCTGATCTGCACAGCGAGAGAGATCCGCTGTTTCAGTTCCCCCGAGGCGTGTATGTCAAAGCCTTTCCCCTGCAGTACCAAGCGGGCTAGTGAGAGGTTGTTGTCGGCAAATTTCGCCTGCAGACCGCCGGTCAGCAGCTGTCCGTGCAGACTGCTTTCCAGCAGGTCGCCGCTGACGCTACCCGAAACCGGCGACTTCCCGGACCAGGCCAGCTTGCCGGCAGCATTAAAATTAGCCACCCCCTCCCAGCCTGGGTCAACCCTGGCCGGGTTGAGATTTCTGCCGCTGATACCTCCCTGCAGCGCAAAACCGTTCCGCCAGTCCATATCAAGGTTTCCCGCCAGAGAGCCATCAAGAACCGTGGCGTTAATCGGCGCCAGTTTCATCCCCTCACGGTTGCCTTGATAGACAGCGGAAACAGATGCCGCCTGCCACCCGCTGGCCAGGTTGGCAAGTTTGACTTCGCCCCGATAGCTGTCGAGCGTCCCCGTAAACTTCATGCTGCCGGAGAGGTTTGTCGGCACGTTAAACTCGGGGCCAAGGTCGAGGCTATCAGCCGTGACTTGCAATGACAGCAGCGACTCCAGTGGGGTGAACGCGAGCGATCCATCGGCAGTTATCACTCCTTTTTGTCCTGGTCTGATCAGCCGGAGGCGGCGCAGATTGAAGGCGCTCTTTGTCATACCCACATCGCCGCTAAGCTCCAGTAGCTTCCGTACACCGGCACTCCCGGCAACCGTGAGGGTCCCGGCAAGCTGCTCGGCGCCAGTGCCGTGGCTTTGACGCGCCTGCAGATGAAACCGATCCATCTCCGCCAGTGGCTGCGCCAGAGAAAGAACAAGGTCTGCCGTCATGGAGGGGCGACCAAAGCCGACTGAGACGCTGCCACGTATGTTGCCGGAAGTGGATAGCGCTTCGAGACCGGTGATGGAGAGGATCCCATTCTGCCAGATTGCGGAGCCGGCAATCGACGTCACCGGCAGCGGCTGTCCCTGCAGGCGGCGATAGCTGAGATCTGTCACCCGCAATCGGGCGATACGTACATCAAACAGCTGGGCAGTTCCGGAGGCTCTCGGCCAGATCAGAGCGGGCGGTTTGTTGTCACGCGGGGTGTTATCCTGAATCCGTATCCGATTGAGAGTCAGTTCCTGGAGGGCGATTGTGCCGGACAGCAGCAGGAGCGGCCGCCAGCGCAGCTGGGCGGCGCCGATCTCCAGTTTTTGCCCGGCCAGATCGACCCGCACCTCCGTGAGGAGCAGATGGTCGGCTATTTTCCCCTCGATCTTTTGGGCGGAGAAGCTGATACCGCTCAGGGGGAGCACCGATGTCATGAGCCAGCGGGCGCCGCTCGTCGTCGCGCCGATCCAGACGACTGCCGCAATTGCGGCCCCTGTCAGAACAAGCGCCAGCGCCGCGCCGATCACTCGTCCGGTCAGCCGCTTCACAGTTCGAACCCCACGGTGAAGTGGATATGAAGCGACGGGTTGTCCACCCCAAGCGGCCGGGCCACGGAAAGGTTCAAGCCTCCTACCGAGGTATAGTAGTGGAGGCCGACGCCGGCCCCCTGGGCTATGGTGACATTGGAGAACGAATTAAAGGCGTTGCCGGCATCGTAAAAAACCGAAACGCCCCAATCCTTGCGCAGCGCCCGCTCCAGTTCAATGCTGCCGACCAGGAGCTGCTTACCCCCCACGACCTGGCCGGAGGCATTGCGCGGCCCGAGGGATTGGTAGGAATAACCGCGTACACTCTGGTCGCCGCCGGTAAAGAAGCGAAGCGAAGGAGGGATGTCGCTGAGGGGATCGTTCAGCATGGTTGCGCCACCCTTTGCGCGCGTATGCAGGGAAAGGCGCCAGGGGAGCCGCAGGAGATGGCTCCCCTCGGCGAGAAACTGGACGAGGGCGGTGTCTGAACCGAGCGCCTGGTGTGTGCCGCGCAGATCAACTCCGTAGCGAAAACCGCGCCGGGGACGTATCAGGTTGTCGTAACGGTTGTCTGAAAAACGGACCCCCGGCAGCAGGAGGCGTGCGGTGGATTTCTGGTCACCCACGGTATAATCTTCATATTGGGCCTTTATATAGGCGGTGAGCAGTTTCCCCTTGCCGAGACTCCGGTTACGGTCCAGTTCCAGCGCCGCTATCCGGCTGTAATAGGTTGTCGTATCCTCCTGCTGCAGGTTCAACTGCAGCGTTGTGGAACTTCTGACATCTTTCGGACTGGGGATGATGTAGCCGGTTACCAGTCCCTGGAGTCGTTCGGCAATATAGAGATGGGAATACAATTCATGCCCCAGGTGGAACATGTTTAAATCGCGGTACCGGAGGGTGAAACGTGCACCGGTGTCCGTGCCGTAGCCTATCCCCGGGCGCAGGCTTATGCGCGGTCCGGCTTTCAGCTGTACATTTATCGGTACCTTGAACGCTTCGGCGTCCTCTTTTTCCGGTATGATGATCACCTCTTTGAAACGCTCTGAGTTGGTGAAGTTTCGCTGCGTTTCGCCGAGATGGGGATAGGAAAATATTTCGCCCGGTTTGTAGGTCAGGTGGCGGTGCAGAAAACTGTCCGGATAGTCGGGAGCCCCCCGGATGTTTGTCTCGCCGAAATAATACTTTTCACCGGTATCAAGAAGGAGTTCAATCGTTGCGGTTGTGGCGGATTCTGTGACGCGGATTTCGTGCCGTGAAAATTCCGCATCCAGATAGCCGAGATCCTGCGCTCGAGATTTGAGCGCCCCCTTGGCCACTTCATAGCTCTGATGCAGCAGCACGTCTCCCTCCCTCAGGGGGAACTTTTCAACCAGCCTGCGCAAGCGCCTTTCATCTTTGCCCGCACCGACGATGGCGGCCTTTACTTCAGCCAGGCGCACCGGTTCCCCCGGCGCCACCTTGACCAGCAGGCGATAGCCTTCTCCGGTCGCTTCAACTATAACTGTTACCAGTGCGTTGTAATAGCCGAACGGCTCCAGTGCACTCCTGGTTTTTCCCTCCACCTGTTTTGAGAAACGTTCCAGCCAGCTGCGGTCAACGGTCCCTTCGCGTACCAATCCTGCGGGGAGAACGAGCGACTCCTGGACATTTTTCAGCGCATCACCCTCGATGCCGGTAACGACGACCTCGACCGGTTCAGCGGCATGGAGAGGTGCGGCAAGGGAGAGCCAGAGCGCCAGAATGGCGAAAACCGCACGGATTGTTCCGCGGTATCGTTCAGTGGAAGTACGTGTGCAGAGTGGTGTGGAATAAGGCATACGCAGACGCTCTTCAGGATAGGATTGAATTCGGGATTAACCACATACGTCCCGTTTAAGGGATGATAGAATATAACGTCTGTGAGAAAACATGACATCAATTGTTTTGTCGGGAATTCTACCATATTTTCGGCGCGTTGTTTGTTAGATTCCGGGGTAGATTACAGGGAGGGCAATCTCTGTTTTGGCTCTATCCCGGAAAATCCATTAGATCCTGATGCCCTTAACGACGATCATGGCCTTCACTGCGATGCCCGCCACGATGATGATTGTCACCGCGATAACCGTCATCCACCGGTACCAGGAGGCAGCCAGACAGCATCGAGGCCACTAGCATCAGAATTGCCATTCCAACCAAAAGTGATTTTTTCATTTTTATCGCTCCTTCTTAAGTAAATTGGCAGGCAGCACGACTGTGCTTTACGTTCTGCCGCTAAGGTGCATCGCAACTTGCGTGCCAGAGAAGGTCTGCAGAGACTGCGTGCACAACAGCCTGATTGTACAGCTTAAAATGGAAAGAGAGCGTGCGGTGCTGAGGCAAATGAACCGGCGAAATCCGTCATGTTTGACGTAACTGTCATATATTGTGGTTTGTGTTGATGCTTGTGGAATTATGTCCCATTCAGCCGCTCCGTTTTTTCCCTCATTTCGTCCGATCTGCCGGGCATCTGCCCAGGTAGACGCGCCATTATGTATGAGTTGCAGCAAAAAAACCTCCGTGTGCCAAGTATAGCTGTATTTTTTTAAACCGCAATCTTGTTACATATGCGCTTTTTAAAACGCCTCCGGGTAGCCTTGATGAGAATCTTCGCTGGCTCCTCAAACCACCTCTCAAATTGCTTTGACGGCTGTTATTACTGAGGGTATGGTTTGTGCATCGAAAGGGAATTACTAATCTATCATCACAATGAGGTTACTTATATGTCAGAAACGTCGTCAGCAGGAAAAGACACCCTTCGTATCCGTGAAATGACAATCGACGATTTTTCCGCGGTCTTTCATATCGGCGAGCAGGTCTTTACCGCCGAATCTTTCCAGAGTCTCTATCGGACCTGGGACGAATACGAGGTCACTACCTACTTCAATTCGGACAGCGAACTCTGTCTGGTGGCGGAGGCGGGGGGCGCTATTCTCGGCTTCGCCCTGGGGACAACCGTCACAAAACACAATTCTCCCTGGAAATACGGCTACCTCGTCTGGCTGGGGGTCCGTACCGATATTCAGCAGGGAGGGGTGGGAAGCGGCTTATTCAAGGAGATCAGGCACCGGATGAAGGAACAGGGGGTGCGGATGATGATCATAGATACATCCGCCGACAACCAACCGGCGCTCCGCTTCTTTCAAAAGCAGGGGTTTGGGGATATTCAGGAACACGTCTATATGTCTCTCAATCTGACGCGCAAGAGCAAAAAAAATCCGGTAAAAAAACCATGAACGCGCGCCTCGAGAAAGTCTGGCAGGCCATAAATCCGGAGCGGCTGCGAAAAACGTTCCTCGAAATGCTCGATATCTATTCCCCCTCCGGTAAGGAAGAGGATATCCAGATCTATCTGGAAGAGATCCTCACCCGGGCAGGTTTCAGCGTTGAACGGCAGGAAGTGGACGATGATCGCTATAACCTCCGTGTTACCATGGGGAGCGGTGAACCGCGGCTCTACCTGGTCGGGCATGTGGATACCGTCCCGGCCTGGGATCTCGATGAATTTGGGCCGCAGGAGGAAAACGGCATCATACTGGGCCTTGGGAGCGCCGATATGAAGGGGGGATGCGCCGCCATGGTCGAGGCCTGGCTGGCGCTGGCCGAGGCTTTGGGACCTGAGGAGCGACCTTCAGTCGGGCTGCTACTGGTAGTGGGAGAGGAAGAAAACGGGGACGGCAGCGAGATCTTCCTCCAAACCTTCCGCCCGCCCTGGGTGGTCATCGGCGAACCGACCAGCCTTGCAGCCAGCTTCGCCCATTACGGTTACCTCGAGGCCGGCTTCGTTACGCGCGGCCTGCGCAGCCACTCTTCGCTCCCGGAACTTGGGCATAATGCCGTTGAATCAATGCTGCGTGTTCTGTTGCTGCTGGGGAATGACCAGCTATTCGACCGGGCGAAAACGGAGATCGTTTATTCAATCAGGGAGATGAGATCGTCCCGGGCCGGTTTTGTTGTCCCGGATCGTTGTGAAACCTGGATTGATCTGCACCTCCCCCCCGAACATGACCCGTTCGTCCTCCAGGATGAGATCCGCCGGATTGTCGCCAACTTTGACCGGACCATTCCAGGGCTGGATCTGAACGTCACTTTCGATTTTTCCTCCGCCGGCTACAACCTTGGCACGGACAACGGTATGGCGCAGATACTGCGGGAGGTCTATCCGGCGCTTGGCCTGCCGTTACAGATGGATGCCTTCCGTTCTCATTCCGACGGCAACCTCTTTTTTGCGGCGGGTGTAAAGCCACTTATTCTCGGTCCCGGTTCTCTGGAAACGGCTCATACTCCCGACGAGCGGGTGTTTTTCGAGGAGGTGTCATCCGCTGCCCGTATCTATGCGGCACTCTGTGTAGGAGCAGCGCGACCGGAGGCGAAATGCAGGTAAAAAACAAGATACTGGTAAGCGACTTCGACGGGACCATGACTAAGCGCGATTTCTTCCGGGTAGCCCTGTCCCATCTGCCGCCCGGGTCAGCAGCGCCGTGGGAGCGCTACGAACAGGGTCAGGCAAGCCACTTCGATGCGCTGTCTGAAATTTTTTCCGGGTTAAAAATTGACGAAATGGAACTCGATGCGATGCTGGCGGAGATGCGGGTAGAAAGCGGCCTGGCCGGGGATCTTGATCGCCTGCAGCGGGGAGGTTGGGCGCTGGTGATCGCCTCTGCCGGCTGTTCTTTCTATATCGAGCGGATTCTGCTCCGGGCAGGTGTCAATACCGTCATCCACGCCAATCCGGGGGAGTTTATTCCCGGCCAAGGACTTTTTATAAAACTGCCGAGTCAGTCGCCGTTCTTTACTGCTGAAACAGGAATCGACAAGGCTGCCGTTGTCCGGCACTACCTTGATCAGGGCGTTGACACCGCTTTTGCCGGCGACGGCCGCCCCGACCTGGCTCCGGTACTGCTGCTGCCGCCAGATCGCCGCTTTGCGCGTGGGTGGCTGGCAGAAGAGCTTGAAAGCCGTTCTGAAGCGTTTGTGCGTTTTGAACGGTGGCGCGATATCGCAGGTTATTTATGTGGAGGTACAGCATGATTGCATCACGCACGACCATCGCCATACCGGGGTTGGTCAAGATCAAGAGCGGCGCGCTGGAAAAACTCGGCATCTACTGCAGTCGCTGCGGATTCGGTACGGTAGCTGTTATCGCCGCCGGCGACCTTCCGGCCGGCATCATCGCCGCTGCGCGAAAGTCGCTGGGAGGAGGAGATGTGTGGGTTGCCCAGTGGTTCGACTCCGCCGAAGCCAGCTTCGAACAGGCGCAGAGTATCTTCGTGTCCCTCCCCGGAAATGTCTCGGCGGTCATCGGTCTTGGCGGCGGGAGAGCGCTGGATGTGGCAAAATATGTGGCTTTCCTGGGACGTCTCCCGAATATAGCCGTACCGACGTCACTTTCCAATGACGGCTTCTGCAGTCCGGGCGCCAGCCTGACCGTTGCGGGAAGCAAACGGTCACTTCCGGCCGCCATCCCCTTCGGGGTGATAATCGACACCGATCTCTGTCTGGCCGCCCCTGAACAGCTCTGGCTCTCCGGGGTAGGGGATCTGGCCGCCAAGCTTACCGCAGTACGGGACTGGAAGCTCGCCTTTCACGCGGTCGGCGAACCGGTCAATGATTTCTCGGCCCTCCTCTCCGATGCCACGGTCTTCCAGTTCATATCCCGGCCGGCCAGGGATCAGGAGGGGGCCAGGCTGCTCGGGACATCACTGATGCTGAACGGCATCGCGATGGAGGTCTGCGGTTCATCAAGGCCGGCCAGCGGCAGTGAACATCTCATCTCGCACGCGCTTGACCGGATCTCGGCCCGCCCCCGACTGCACGGTCTGCAGGTCGGCGTTGCCGCCTACATCGTCAGCAGGCTGCAGGGGGGGCAGACAGACACGATCCGCAACCTGTTCGAAACGAGCGGTTTCTGGAATGCGGTCAGGCGCGATCCGTTCAGCAGTGCGGAGTGGATCGAGGCCGTCCGACAGGCGCCGACGGTCAAGAAGGATTTCTATACGGTACTCTCGTCACGTGACTGCGTGGATGAGATTCGTGTTATGCTTGAGAGCGATGCCGCCCTGGCGGGGTGTTTCAGTGACTGACGTTCAAGCAGTCACTTAAGAGCCGTACCGACCTGCCGCTGAAGATTCACCTGGTTCTTATGCTCTGCCGTCTTGAATGCGATGTACTCATTTTTACTCAGGTCGAAGAGCTGTTTCCTGTAACGGCTCGTAAGGTCGTGCCACTGGCTGATTCTCCTGCTGAAACGACTTTCTTCGGGGTAGCGCAGAGTATCCATAAAGGTCTGAATCGCCAAATAGTAGCGGACGGCACTCCGTTCGAGCGCGCCGCGCGGTCCGCCGATATACACCGGTCTACCGTTGCTGTCCGTTCCGGTCACTGTGAATCCGACCTTGCCTCGACCGAGAGTTGCAAAATAGATCTTTGTCGCGAGGCGAAGGGCAACGCTGTCGCTGTAAGCATAACTGACGTGAACAAACGTCCTGCCGCCATCAAGCGGCAACGCTTCGAATTTCATCCGGTGGTCTTTCGTGCCGAAAGGGCCTGCCTCGGCGGCCAGATCTATATTCAGATAGCGTGGTTGCAGGGCGACAACCCGGTAACGGTACAGCACTTTACGGGTGTCATCCGGAGGCTGGTAGACTTTTTTACCGGGATAGAAGGTCAACAGCTGGCCGCCTGGCAGTCCCCTGTAGGTGCACGCCTTGACATTCGGGTGGAGGGATACAATGTCGCACCAGTTTGCCGGAACCTTGAGGTAGTCCGCAACGCTGCTGAAGGGATAATCGAAAATACCGTAAACATCGACATGCACTTTGTCCCCTTGCTCAAAGGAGTTTACAACAAGGGGAAGGCCGAAGCTGTTTCTACTCAGTCCGGTCATGTTCCTGCGATAGGTATCGAGCAGCCGTTCTTCGCCATGGCTGGGTCTTAGCGCAGCTGAGGCTGAGCCGGCAGAAAAAAGAACCGCGGCTGCGAGCAGGAGGAAGTACGTTGGAATATTTTTAATCGTATGCATATTACTCACATGATCCATTTTTACCGTAATGAACCCGACGTTTACGGACTTTACATCCAGCGGACGAATAAATTAACAAACCACTCCCTGACCTTGTGCAGGAAAGGTCTTTTTTCCCACTCGGTCAGCTGGATCTGCTTCGAATCGGCAAGGTCCCTGACGAACATCTTCTCCATTTCGGCGGCAAACTCCTTATCCAGAACCACCGTATTCACCTCGTCGTTGTTTAACAGGCTCAAAAAATCCATGTTGGTTGAGCCGACTGTTGACCAGACCTGATCAACAGTTGCAGTTTTAGCGTGCAGCAGTGAGGTGCTGTGCTCGTACAACTTCACTCCTGATTTCAAAAGGTCGGTATAATAATGTCGCTGTGCATGTAATGCCAACGAAGAATCGGTGGTACCGGGGAGAATGATCCTGACATCGACGCCGCGCCCTGCAGCGTCAGCCAGGGCTTTTATGATCTGGTCGTCGGGGAAAAAATAGGAATTGGTCATGTGGATGGAATGTTCTGCAAAAGTGATCGCCGACACATAGACAATAAAAGGGATCCTGTTGCTCTCTCCTGGAGTGCTGCCGACCACTCGCACCAGGGCGTTGCCCTTCGCTTTTATCTTCGGGAAATAGTTTCGTTCGGAAAGTTTCGGCCCCTTCTGCTTCACCCAGGTGTCAAAAAAGAGCTTCTGAAATTCAGTTGCGGCCGGGCCTTCAATTTGCACATCCGTGTCACGCCAGTGAATGGGCGCCTTTTTGTTTCGTTTCCGTTTGAATGGTGAACTCGAATAAACCTTGCTGATGTTGATGCCACCCATAATGGCAACTTTGCCGTCGGCGATCAGAATCTTGCGGTGGTCCCGGTGGGTCACTCCCCATTTCCCGCTCGCCTCCAATGGATTTAACTGATTAAATTCGACAACCTGAATTCCCCCTTCCTTCAGGCGCTGGAAAAAAGCAGCGGGGGTATTCAGGCTTCCCACGCTGTCATAAATTATATTTACCTGAACACCTTCCGCCTGCTTTTGCAGCAGCAGGTCGGCAAATTTGCGCCCTGTCTCATCATCTTCGATGATATAACTTTCAAGGTTGATATGCTCTTTGGCGTTCTGTATCGCTTTGAACATTGCCGCATAGGTGCCCTGACCATCGGCGAGCAGAGTGACTTTGTTCCCCTTCGTCAGCGGACTTTCCGTGACCGATTCTACCACGGCGGTGTGGCGCTCGAGGACGTCAGTCGGGCCAACCGATCGCTTCAGTCGTTCCATGACCGCCTTGCTTTGTTGGGGGGATAACGCTCCTTTGGATGAAACAATTTGACGATTGCCCTGTGCAGTCGGTGCCCCATCAATCTTTTCAGAGACGTCCGGCAAGGTCGCGCATCCAGCACCGATGTTCAGGAACAATACGAACAGAAGTGGTAGAACGAAAGTTTTGATGGTCATCATCATGGTTTCCCTCCAGAAAAACTTAAGGAGTCATAACGTTAGCATGTAAATACACGATCCGGCAGATCACATCTTGATCACCGGCTTACTCAGGGTGAGACCCAAACCATATTTTTCATTCCATATCGGGTTTTGTTTATCGTCCGGATGCAGCTTTGCGAGTTCCTGCGGATCTACATGCCAAAAGGAGTTGTCGATAGCGCCTTCAACATAGGTATGTTTTTGATCATGGGCAAACGGGCACCACCAGTTTTCCACTATTTTCACCAGATACGAAGCATAGCTGAAGAGCGCGACGCTCATCGGGCAATAGTGTTTGCAGTTGAGGACCCAGAAGATCCGGTAGTGTGCCGGATGAAACCTGGAAACGTTGATGGTTGGCTGTGCGGTATTTTCATACCGATGAGACCTCCAGGCGGGAACAAAATCCCAATACGATTTAATATCCATGCCGCCGACATATTTCAGATGCATTTTAACCAGAAAAATCCCTATAACCACGAACGGTACGGTCGTAATAAGAGGAAGATAGACCAGTGGGATTCCAAGGATCAATTTCCAAAAAGGTTGCTTTTCATAGTTGTCGCCGATTCTTGCCCTGTTCATTGATTCTTCCTTTTTCCTTTGAATCGGCTTAGTTTATTTGTCCCGGTCAGAGCAGTCTCACGCAACAGCGCACCAGATGCCGGCTCTTTTATGAGGAAAACTCGACATAAAACCAGATGCGTGCCAACTCTGTGTCAAACCTCGATCCTGAACTCCGCACCATTGCCGCTGTTTTGCGCCGTCAGTCTGCCTCCCATGCTTTTCTCGATGATGTTTCTGGACATAAAAAGACCGATCCCGGTCCCTTTGTCCGGTCCCTTGGTGGTAAAGTAGGGATCAAATATTTTGTCAATGATATCGTCGGCGATTCCGCCTGCGTTATCGCTGACCGTTACGACTGTTTTGCCCTCTTCCACAAACGTGCGGATCGAAATCAGGGCATCGCCCGGTTTCTGTTCGACCAGCGCATCACGGGCGTTCATCAGGATATTCAGGAGTACCTGGGCATACTCGTTGGGATAGCCGTTAACTATCGGATCACCTTCAGGATCGAGAGTAATTTTTATCTGCTGCTCCTGAGAGCTCATTTCAATGAGTGGGAGTGTGCGCGCGATTACCTGATTAGCGCTGAAAGTAACCGCTTGCTTGTCAGACCTGAAGAAGTTTCTGAAGTCATCGATAGTCCGCGACATGTGCATGATCAAATCCATGCTCTTTCCGGTATTCTCCTCCAGAAACTCACGGTTGAATTCAGCCGAGCCATAGTAAATCGGCAATTGCTGTATCATGAGGCCGAGCGCATTCAGCGGCTGTCGCCATTGGTGGGCGATATTGTTGATCATCTCGCCCATAAGGGCCTGACGGTCGCGCAGAATCAGTATCTGGTCCTTCTGGCGCAGTTCCTCGAGGGCCTGGGCAATGCGCAGCTCAAGAGAGCTGTTGATCTCTTCGAGCTCCCGTCGTTTTTCGGCGAGTGCATCTTCAGCACGTCTCCGCTCGGTGATGTCGATGACCGTAATGCGGCACTCCTCCCCTGACTCGAAGGCAGCGGCCTCGATATACAAAAAAAGCGGGGAATTCTCCACTCTCGTGATCTCCAACTCGCAGGACTCATTCCCCTGGCTCAAGCACAGTTTCCCGAGAAAATCAGCGAAGAGCTGCCGGGCTTCATAGGCGATTAACGATCCGAAGTGTCGGCCGAGCAGCAGTGAACGCTCGATCCCGAGGAGGGTTGCACCGCTGAGGTTGGCTGCCCTGATGGTCCCGTTACGGTCAATGGTAAAGTAGCCTGCCGGGGAAAATTCGTAGAGATCGGTGCACATTTCAAGGGCCATCTCCATCTCATTCCTGGTCTGATGCAGCTCTGCGTTCTGCATCTCCAGTTCGATCTGGTGGAGCTCAAGTTCCTGGACGAGCCTCTTTGCTGCTTCCCCGGTCAGGGATGGATGCAATTCGCCCTTTTCCGCACGTAACTGTTCTTCCGCGCGGTAGCGAAGCTCGGTGGCCGCTGCTGACAGGCTGTTTTCTTTGCTGATTCCCATGCTGATACTCTCTTGTCCCATATTCAGGTACATACCGATATCTGTGGCTGTTAAATTCTAATTAAGGTCGAGAGCATCCACTACGATAAAAATGACCACGGCCGACTGATTGCATCAACAAACCGGTCGGCCGTGGTCACGCAGTTTCACTACTCTACTGACATCAGGTTTTTTACACTCTTCACGCCGTTTACGTCGCCGGCGAGTTTGGCGGCAAGGTTGAACTGGGCCAGATTCTCGGCTGTGCCGCTCAATGTGACTATGCCGTTCTTGGTTGTGACCTTGGTTTTAATGGCACT
Organism: Desulfuromonadaceae bacterium; assembly: GCA_028683435.1. GTDB lineage: Bacteria > Desulfobacterota > Desulfuromonadia > Geobacterales > Pseudopelobacteraceae > JACRCG01. The sequence continues at coordinate 19,544 of JAQUIG010000052.1, forward strand.
GGTTGAACGATGATAGAGCAGTGTCATCTTGACCTGAGAGGTGATGGAAGCGTCATCAATCTTTTCGCCGACGGTCCGCTTGGCTTTTTCACCCTTTATGGTCATCTCATTGTTTACGTCTTTAACCCCTTCCACATCCTTGGCGTATTCAGTTGTCAAGCCCTTTTGCGCCTGGTTGGCAACAACGCCGCGCAGGGTCACGACGCCGTCTTTAACGTCAACCTCGGTTGTGCCGGCTCTCACGCTGCGATGAAACAGCAGGGTGGTCTTTACTTTTGCTGTGAGCCACGCATCCGAGTTTGCGCTTGGGGTTGCGTCTTTGAGTTCCAGTTTGTTGTTTACACTCTTGACGCCTGGAAGGCTTATCACGGTCTCATGGGCCAATGCTTTGTGGGATTCTTCGAGGACCGTGCCGGTCAAGGTGACGGCGCCGTTCTTGGACTGAACCTTGATATCATCATTTTTTAGGTAGGTCTTGAATACATACGACTGCTTGGCGGATGATTCGATGCGGCTGTCCGTACTTGCAGCATGTACAGGCACGCTGACCGCCAGCATGGCGGCTGTTGCTACCATAGATATAGAATATAATGCTTTCATACGTCGTTCTCCTTTTTGTTGTTGATGAAGTTGATTTTAAGTTTTCACTACTTTTCCAAAACCTTCTCGACCTGACCGATCTTTTTCTGGACTTTGCCGGCGATCTTTTCACCGGTACCTTCACCCTCCAACTTCGGGTTGTCGGTCAGTTTACCGGCGATCTCCTTGGCTGTACCCTTCACTTGGTGGAGCATCCCTTCTGCCTGGTCCTTCGTACTGGATTTCATGGTATTTCTCCTCTGTTTTGATTTTTTACTGCAACCGTCTCTGCCGGATTCTTTGCCTCGGGCTCAACGGAACTTCATGGCATCGGTTCTATTTATCATACCAGAGGTGTTTTCAACGTCGAGTTGCAGGGAGTAAATTTTTAGAACCTGTATCCGATCTGGGCGGTTGTAATAAACCCGTCAAGCTCGAGATGCTGACCGCCGAATGAAGGCTCGGCCCAGAGATATTTCCCCTCAACCCCAACGAACATATTATTTTGTAAATTGACGTTCAAGCCGGCTCCGGCGTGCAATCCGTAGGTTATTTCCGTGGAGCCGTGGAAATCACCACTATTGCCATCAACGTCAAGATCGCTGATGTAGGCTCCGATGCCGAACAAGCCGTACGGCTCGAATATCCCGAGCGGCAGCAGGACCTTCGCGGTCGCAACGAGCGGTACAACTTTCAGCCTCGTTTCGCCGGTCTGTGCCGCCGGTGATCCCTTGCTCTCAAAATAGCCGGCTCCCAGTTCCACGGCCAGCATCGGGAGTAAGTAACGTCCGAATGCGACCTCGCCGGCGAATCCGGTCTTGCTGTCCAGATTGCTCAAGCTGTCGCCGTTGTTGAAATCACGAAGGTGGTAAGAGGAACTGGGCGAATAGATCCCCCCCTTGAGCATCACGTAATTTGCAGGTTTCTCCTCCGCGGATGCCGGTGAGGTGATACCGATCAAAGCTACCGAGAGAAGCAGGAACAGAATACTGGTCTTTTTCATAATGTCTCCTTTTAGTCCGATTTAGCCGTAAGCATGAGACT
>JAQUIG010000053.1 GCA_028683435.1 Desulfuromonadaceae bacterium
GGCGGCATCATCTGGCATACGCAGGGGTCCGGTAAATCATTGACGATGGTCATGCTGGGGAGAAATCTGGCTCTTGATCCCTGTGTCACCAATCCCCGCATTGTGCTGGTGACCGACCGTGACGACCTGGACAAACAGCTGGGCAATACCTTTGCCGCCTGCGGGCTGGACCCGAACCGGGCCACCTCGGGCAAGCACCTGATGGAGCTGGTCGCGGAACACAAGGCCAGCATCGTCACCACGCTGATCCACAAGTTCGACAAGGCGCTGAACCTCAAGAAATATCAGGATGACTCACCCGATATCTTCATGCTGATCGACGAAAGCCACCGGACCAACTTCGGCAACTTCTCGGCGCGGATGCGGCAGATGTTCCCCAACGCCTGCTACATCGGCTTTACCGGCACGCCGCTCTTGAAAAAGGAGAAGAATAACTTCCAGAAGTTCGGCGGCTTGATCGAACCGCACTACTCCATCAACCAGGCGGTGGAGGACGGGGCGGTCGTCCCGCTGCTCTATGAGGGGCGCCATGTGGAGATGGAGCAGAACAAAGTTGCCATCGATCTCTGGTTCGAGCGCCATACTCAGGGACTGACCAAGGAGCAAAAGGCCGACCTGAAGCGGAAATATGCCAAGGCATCGATGTTGAACAAGGCCGATCAGGTCGTCTACATGCGGGCCTTCGACATCAGCGAGCATTTCCGCGCCAACTGGCAGGGGACCGGTTTCAAAGCCCAGTTGGTCGCCCCGAGCAAAGCCGTGGCCTTGAAGTATCAGGAACATCTGGAAGCCATTGGCTTTGTCTCCTCCGAGGTTGTCATCTCGGCGCCGGACAGCCGCGAAGGGTATGACGAGACCGATGACGAGCCGACGGACGAGGTGGTCAAGTTCTGGCTGAAGATGATGAAACGCTACGGCAGTGAGGATGAGTACACCAAGCAGATCATCAACCAGTTCAAGTTCGGATCGGAGCCGGAGATTCTGATCGTGGTGAGCAAGCTGCTGACCGGTTTTGATGCCCCGCGCAACCGGGTCATCTACATCTGCAAAGAGTTGCGGGAACATACCCTGCTGCAGGCGATAGCTCGCGTCAACCGGCTGTCCGAGAACAAGGACGAAGGGTTTGTTGTTGATTATGTGGGGCTGCTGGGCGAGCTGGACAAGGCTCTGACCATGTACAGCGCCTTTGAAGGGTATGACGAGGACGACCTGAAAGGGTCTATGATTTCGATAAATGCCGAGATCGAGACGTTGCCCCAGCGCTACTCCGACCTGTGGGACATCTTCAAGGAGGTCAAGAACAGCTACGATGAGGAGGCGTATGAGGTGCTGCTGGCCGATGATGCCGTGCGGGAAGACTTTTATCACTGCTTGGCTGAATATAGCAAGACCCTGAGTATTGCCCTCTCGGCCGAAGCGTTCATTACGACGGTCGATGAGGGGAAGCTCTACCGCTACAAGGCAGATCTGAAGCGCTTCCACAACCTGAAAGCCGCCGTCAAGCTCCGTTATGCCGAGGCTATCGACTACCGGGATTACGAGCCGAAAATCAGGAAACTGCTCGACACCCATATCCAGGCCAATGAAGTGATCCAGTTGAATGAGCCGGTAAACATTTTCGACGAAAAAATGTTCACCGTGGTGAAGGAAGAACAGGGCGTCTACGGCAAAACCACGGCGTCAAAGGCTGATGCCATTGCCCATGCAACGAAACGGGTCATCACTGAAAAAATGGCCGAAGACCCGGCTTTTTATGATAAGTTTTCCAAAATGATTCAGCAGGCCATTGAGGATTTCCGGGCCAAGCGTATCTCGGATCTGGACTACCTTAACAAAGTATCCGACATCCGCACCCATGTTGTCACCCGTCACCATGACGACATACCGGGTGCCCTCATCGGCAACGAAGAAGCGATGGCATTCTATGGCGTTCAGAAGCCGTTCTTCGAACAGCATGATCTGGAACAGAACAGCTGTGAGACAATTGCCGCTGAAACCGCACTGGCTATTCAGGCTATTCTGGACCGCCATTGGAAGGTGCAATTCTGGGACGACGATGACGCTCAAAAACAGGCCATCAACGACATCGACGATTATCTGTTTGACGAGGTGAAAGGCAATAAGGGGGTTGAAATCAGCCTTGACCAGATGGACGATCTCATTGATAAGACGATGCAGGTGACCAGGCACCGGAGAAGCACATGAACCTCGTCCATTACGGCAAGGAAAAGGTTCAATTCAGAGTGCTCTATTCTGCCAGAAAAACCTTGGGAATCGAGGTATATCCCGACAGTAACGTTGTGGTGAAAGCGCCGCTCGGGACTGATCCGGCAGAGGTGCGGAAAAGGGTTGTCAAGCGTGCCCGGTGGATACTGAGACAGCAGCACTATTTCCACCAGTTTGATCCGAGGACACCATCACGGCAGTTTGTCGGTGGGGAAACCCACCTGTATCTGGGCAGGCAATTTCGACTTGCAATTAGTGCCGGGAATCAGGATACAGTAAAACTGTCTCGTGGCTATTTTACTGTTGAAGTAAAGAGTGTCGTTTCTCCAGACAAAGTAAAAATATTGCTGGATGGATGGTATGCTGCAAAGGCTGCTGCCAGGTTTGAAGAAAGCTTTGGTCGCTGTTGGTCATATTTTGACAAGCTTGGTCTGCTGAAGCCCCGTCTGCAGATTCGCCGCATGCAGAAAAGGTGGGGGAGCTTGTCCAGCAGTGGAACTCTTACCCTCAACACGGACTTGGTTCGTGCTCCAAAAGAATGTATCGATTATGTCATCACTCATGAGCTTTGCCATCTGCAATGCCATGATCACAGCTCACATTTTTATCGGTTGCTGGAAAAAGTGATGCCTGATTGGGAGAAGCGGAAGCACAAACTGGAGTTGACGCTGGTGTAGGGCAGTGATGATTACTATTTCCATGGAGGGCCGGAACCGATGCCGATGACAATTTTTGAGGCGATGAGCGATAATATCAGCTCCTTTCTCGGTGGTGCGGAGGTCGTGCTGTCGCCCGGTTCCGAGCCTTTGCTCTGTGAGGTGTACAGCATCTCCCTCCCGGTATTGACGGACGGGCGCGAGTTCATGTTCAGCGCAACCCGTAAAAGCGTTCCCTTCACCCGCATGGAAGAGTCCTTCTGCCGAGAGCTGCTGACCGCGTTTTCCATGCTCTACGGCGGATTCAGGCAGGAGGGGTATGTGGCGCAATTCCGCACGGCGCTCCTCTCCTCCATCATGGACATCACGGTGGCCCGCTCGCTGCGCGTGGATCACAACAAGGGCTTCTGGCCCATTCAGCAGCTCATCCAGCTGTTAAAGAGCCTTTCCTATCAGAAGTACGAGGGCAAGCCGGCTACCACCGGCGTCATCATCCATCGCACGACGCCGGCAGAACTCCGCGCCGTGATGAAACAGCGCAAACATACCCTGGTCCCGCTGAAAAGTTCGCAAAGCATCGGCCCCGGTTTTTTCGACAATCCCCTGACCTATCGCTTCATCGATGGCACGAACCTGTTCTTTTTGGCCGGTATTCAGATGCAGGTAAACGGTATCGTCACGATCTCCGGCACCGCACTCATGAATGAGGTGGAGCGGCAGACCCAGCGGGAACTCTTTTCGATCATCAGGAGATGCGGGGCGGGCGCATTTGCCGTCACGGTGAACGAGGCTTCGGATATCGAGGTGCTCACCAGCCCGGCCCGGATCATGGTGCGGAGAAAAGGGATGTGGAGCATCTTTGATCCGGACATCTTCCGGGCGTTCCTCGGGGATTGCATTGATGCGGAGTCGGCTGAAGACCTCATCTGGACGCTCTATGCACTCTCCAAGATGCGCTATGGCACGGTTGTCATGGTGTACGGCGGCAGCGGGAAAAAGCTTGCCGGGCTGAAAAAAGGGGCGGTTGGCGGCTCTGACCCGATCGGGCGCTTGCTGATAGAGAGGGTGCAGAAGAGGAGCATTGGTGAGCTGAAGCAGACCGGGACTCTTCTCAGGATTCTTTCATCGGACGGTCTGACCGTGTTCAACGCGAAGGGGAAACTGGTTGATACCGGTTTCATCATCGATACGTCCCACGCCACGGAGATGGTGGCCGGTGGCGGGAGGACGACGGCCGCCTGCGCCGCGTCACATTTCGGCAAGGTTATCAAGGTCTCACAGGATGGGCCGATCGAACTGTACGAGAATGGCGCACAGATCTACCGCTTTGGATAAGCGGCAGCGAATCAGCCGAAGACAATCGCCGCCCACCACGCCCCAACCACCAGAGCCATGCTCAGAACCGCCAGCAGGAAATTCACCACACCTCCCGGACGCCCGTATCTTCCCACCATTAATTCCGCAGCCATCCCGAACAGTATGCCGGTGCCGAAGCCGAACAGGTGCGCACCAAGGTCGGTATTCTTCCCCTCGGTGCCCAGTATTGCCAGCAGCGCCACTCCTGCTGCAACCGGAATGAACCAGCGCCGCTGCAGGTGGTGGCGGTCGCGCACCAGCCTGATTGCGGCAAGAATGCCGACTGCGCCGAAAACGGCGGTGGAGGCGCCTACCGAACGGTGCTCCGGTGATTGTACCCAGGCATTGATCAGGTTGCCGAGAGTGCCGGAAGCCAGCAGCAGGCTCCAGGCCAATCCGGAACCGAGCTCGCGGCAGAGAAGGATAATGAAGACACCGCCGATTGCCAGATTGCCGAGCAGGTGCACCGGTCCGGCATGGAGGGTCAGCGCGGTGATGCATTGCCACAGTTGACCGCCCCTGATGCTCGCCGCATGGGCGGCGCCGAGCTCAGAGAGGTCGAGAATGCCCCGCCCCGGAAGGGAGAGGCCGATCAGTGTCAGGTTGTGAAAAGTCGCCAGAAGGATCAGCACCGAAATCGTCGGCAGGGTGTTCTCAACCAGTTGCCGCGTGGCAGGGGGGGCGGGTGGCCAACCCTGATTGGCTTCCTCAAACAGGCGCAGCTCGCGGCGGGCGCTCTCCAGCTGGTTTTCAGGCACCAGCAGCAGCCATCCCTCACCATCCGCTTCGATGCAGCAGGGGATGGAGCGGGAGTCGAGCACAAGCGCCCAGGAACGCGCCTGACTCTTGGTAAGAGAGGTGTCGCCTCCTGAGAAAACAGGCCTCCAGGGGGGGACATTGCCGCTATGCTGTGTATCCGAAAACTCCATGTATGCGACTATAACCACGATAAGGAAAAAATGCCATGCAGGATCTCTTGGCTGCCCACGGCAAACCGGGGCAAACGGTAACTAATTGCTTGAACTGGCACTGTTATCAGGTATAGTAAACCAATTTAAGAAGGCGGGAACGGCCGATGCTGAAAAAACTGACCATGCTGTGTGCCATAATTGCGTGCCTCGCTTCCGCGGTGTGTGCGGAGAGTTATAAAATCAGTTTGACCGCTGAGGAAAAGGCCTGGCTGGCGCATCATCCGGTAATCACCATCGGGACCATGAGCGAATGGCCGCCGCTAAACTTTACGGACAACAACGGGAAAGCGCAGGGAATCGGGGCGGCCTACGTTGAAGCTCTCAACAAACGGCTCGACGGAGCAATTGAGATACGCCCGGCCCCGTTCAAGGAGAATTATGATAAGGTCCAAAGAGGTGAGTTAGATGCCCTGATGGATATAACCGACCGGCCGGAGCGGCACGCGCTGTTCAATTTTACGAGACCCTACATCAGTATTCCCCATGTCATTGTCGGGCGGAAGGGGGGCGCCTATTTCAACTCGGAAGAGAATCTTGTAGGCAAAACTGTGGCGCTGGAGCGCGGCTTTCATAATGTCACCCATTTCAGGCAGCGCTACCCGAATGTCATCGTGCGGGAATTTGACTCCACCGCGGAGGCTTTGGACGCCGTTGCCAGGGGGGAGGCCGACGCGTATGCGGGAAATCGTGCGGTAGCCATATACCTGATCGAGAAGGAGCTGTTTGCAAATCTGCAGTTGATGGGAAGGCTTCAGGAGCCAAAATCGCTGCTGCAGATCGGGGTCGGCAAGGATAATCACCTTCTGCTGTCCATACTGGACAAGGCGCTCGCTGCGATCCCGGATGAGGAACAGCATGCAATTTACAACACATGGGTTGGGTTGAAATACGAAAAAGGGATCGATTATACCCTGCTCTGGAAAGTTGTCGCCGTATTAACGGCGACCATCCTGCTCGCTTTGCTCTGGAACCGGCGGCTGGGGAAAGAAATTCGCATGCGGAAACGGACTGAGGAGGAGCTGACGGCATACCGAGAGAGCCTTGAAGATCTGGTCAGAGAAAGGACTGCCGAGTTGAAAATGGAAGCCGATGAGCGGATCAGGTCGGAGCAGGATGCCATCGTCAGCCAACAGCGTTTCAGGGATATATTCGATAACCTCTCCGATCCTGTCTATATTTCGGACATGACCGGGAAAATCATTGCCGCTAATGGCCAGGCTTCCCGGGAGCTCGGTTATTCCAATGAAGAACTGCGTGCTTGTAACATTGTTGACCTTGATGCCGGCCATGCAACAACGGAATCGGTTGCCGCGCAGCTCCGCGGTCTGTTGAATAGCGGAGAGGCCGTTCTTGAAACCAGCCATTGCCGGAAGGACGGTTCGCAGTTCCCGGTTGAGATTAAGATCCGCCCGATTGACTTTGACGGCCAGCAGTCGCTGTTGGGGGTCGCGAGAAATGTTTCCGAGCGCAAACGTGCCGAGGAAGGACACCACAAGCTTGAGCAGCAGCTCCTGCACGCGCAAAAGCTGGAGAGCCTCGGCGTTTTGGCGGGGGGCATCGCCCACGACTTCAACAATATCCTCACCGCCATCATCGGCAATGCCGACCTGGCGCTGATGCGGATCAACAAGGAATCCCCCGCCGTGGATAACCTGCACCGCATCGAGCAGGCGGCGGCCCGTGCCGCCGACCTTGCCAAGCAGATGCTCGCCTACTCCGGAAAAGGGAAATTTATCATCGAGAATATCGACTTGAACATTCTGCTGGCAGAGATGCTGCACATGCTGGAGGTCTCCATCTCCAAAAAAGCGGTGCTGCGCTTCAACCCGCATCAACACCTTCCGCTTGTGGAGGCCGATGCCACCCAGATGCGCCAGATCATCATGAACCTCGTCATCAACGCCTCCGAAGCGATAGGGGACAAGAGCGGCGTCATTGCCATCACCACCGGCTGTATGGACTGCGACCGGAGTTACCTGAAAGATGTCTGGCTCGATGAAAACCTGACCGATGGACTGTATGTCTATCTGGAGGTTGCCGACAGCGGTTGCGGCATGGACAGGGACACATTGGCCAAGCTGTTTGACCCTTTCTTTACCACCAAGTTTACCGGCCGTGGCCTCGGCATGGCGGCGGTTCTCGGGATCGTACGGGGGCACAGGGGGGCGATCAAGGTTTACAGCGAACCGAAGCGAGGCACAACATTCAAGATACTGCTTCCCGCCAGCAGCCGCCCGGCTGAAATTTTCAACGGTGAAGGGGAGAAGGAGCATCGGGAGGGGAGCGGCATCGTCCTGCTGGTTGATGACGAAGAGACGATCCGCGGCATCGGCAGCGAAATGCTCAAAGAACTCGGCTTCACGGTTGTTACCGCGTGTGACGGCCGGGAGGCGTTAGAACTATTCAGGAGCACGCCGGACATAGCCTTCGTGATCCTCGACCTGACCATGCCGCATATGGATGGTGAACAGTGCTTCCGCGAACTGCGTCAACTTGATCCCAACGTCAAGGTGATCATGTCGAGCGGCTACAACGAGCAGGAGGTCACGCAGAAATTCGTCGGCAAGGGGTTGGCCGGCTTTATCCAGAAACCGTACAAGCTGAGTGTGCTGGAAGATGCAATCAGAGGAGTTTGAAGCAGCATCTATATATCCGTCAGTTTCCACAACGTGACATTTGTCGTCTGCCTGCTGAGGTGAAACCATGAATGAGCGCCTTTTTTCACTCTGCACCCCCTGTCCCGCCGGTTTCACGTTCTGCCGTGAATTCCGGGCGCATGATTTCAGCAGGGCCCCCTTTGCCCTGTATGCTCCGTCATCAGAGACTGCCCGCGATTTTCTGGGGCATCACTTGCCGCGCCTGTCCGGCGTCATCCTTGTCCCCGGCAACACCCTCTACTCCGAAGAGTTGGCGCCACTTGTTCTGCAGATCGTCGTCTCGCCAGCAATGTTCCCCTATCTTGCCGACTTTGCCGCCCACCAGCTGCTGCAGATCGATCGGCGTGTCAGCGTGGAAGACATCCGTTCGTCCCTGGTACTGGAAAACGAACGCCTCGAGCTGGACAGCCAGCAGGCGTCGGAGGATTTCAGCCGCTTCAGGGCCAGTCTGCTGCATGAGATAAAGGAGCGTCGGTCGGCTGAGCGGCAACTCGCTGAAAGCGAAGAGCTGCTGCGACTGATCATGTCTTCTACGGTCGAAGCGATCTACGGGATAGATACCGAAGGTCACTGTACCTTTGTCAACGAATCCTGCCTGAAACTGCTCGGCTACAGCCATATCGGCGAGGTATTGGGGCGCAACATGCATGACCTGATCCATCACCATACTGCGGACGGACAGCCGATACCGGTGGATGAATGCCGTATCTTCAAGGCGTTCCGTGAAGGGGCCGGAGCAACCGTTACCGATGAATTCTTTTTCCGCAACGACGGGAACGGCCTCCCGGTGGAATACTCGTCGTACCCGATCCGCAAGGATGGCACGATTGTCGGCGCGGTGGTCACCTGGCGTGACATCACCGAGCGCCGGCGCGCGGAAGAGGTTCTGAGGGAGACTCAGGAACTGTTTACCCTCTTCATGAAATATACGCCGGTATATACGTTCATCAAGCGGATCGAAGGGGAAAAAAGCCGTGTCATCCAGATAAGCGACAACTATATCGATATGGTCGGCAGGCCGGCTGAAGAGTTGCGCGGCCGTACCATGGATGAAATGTTCCCAGAGGATTTTGCCCGTAAAATAACGGATGACGATCTGGCTGCCGTGAGTGAAGGGAAGATAATTCAGCTCGATGAGGATTTCAACGGCCGACACTACACAACCATAAAGTTCCCGATCATCAGAGAAGGGAAAGGCGATCTTATTGCAGGGTTTACCATAGACATCACCGAGCGTACGCGCGCCGAGGAAGAGCATCGCGTTATGGAGAAACAGCTGCTCCATGCCCAGAAGCTCGAGAGCCTTGGGGTGCTGGCGGGCGGGATCGCCCACGACTTCAACAACATCCTCACCGCCATCATCGGTAATGCCGAACTGGCCCTGATGCGGATCGGCAGAGGGGAATCTGCCACAAACAACCTGCACCGTATCAAGCAGGCGGCTTCCCGGGCCGCAGAGCTTGCCAGGCAGATGCTTGCCTACTCCGGCAAGGGAAAGTACATCGTCGAGAACATCGACTTGAGCCGCCTTCTGGAGGAGATGCGCCACATGATGGAGGTACCGATCTCGAAAAAGATGCTGTTGCGCCTCAACCTGGCCAGTTCGCTGCCGATGGTAGAAGCCGACGCCACCCAGATGTGCCAGATTGTCATGAATCTCGTTATCAACGCTTCCGAGGCGATCTGCGACGGTAGCGGCGAGATCACCATCACTACCGGTAGCGGGGAGTGTGACCGGGACTATCTGAAAAATATCCTGCCGGGAGAGGATCTCCCCGCAGGGCTCTATGTGTATCTTGAGGTCGCCGACAGCGGTTGCGGCATGGACACGGAGACGATGGCAAAACTGTTTGACCCGTTTTTTACCACCAAGTTCACCGGTCGCGGCCTCGGCATGGCGGCGGTACAGGGGATCGTGCGGGGCCACAAAGGGGTGATAGAGGTTCATAGTGAACTTGGCAAGGGGAGCTCCTTCAAGATCCTGCTCCCCGCGATCCCGATGGGAATTCATCGGTAAGTCGGTGCTGCCGATGCGGGGGATAGAAGCGATCAGGAAAACGGTTCGTGGCGAGATCGGCCCTGAACCATGTGATGAAAGAGGCAACGAGAAAAGTGAGGGGATATAACATGCATCAACCATTATTTTTGCGCTTCCTGCTCTGTCTGATCACCACGCTGCTTCTGGCGGTATCACCCGTCTTTGCCGCCGACCCCAAAGGTACTGTGGAACTGACAGAGTCAGAGTGCCGATGGCTCCGCGCTCATCCGGTTATCACCCTTGCCCCTGATCCTGATTTCAAGCCGATCGAGTATTTCGACAGTAACGGTAATTACGAGGGGGCCGCCGCCGACATCATCCGGATTCTGGAGAAGAAACTCGGTATCACCATAACGATTGTTCGTCCGAAAAACTGGAACGAGGCGATGGCTAAATTCAAAGACCATGAAGTGGACCTGCTGGGGGCGATGGTCAGGACTCCTGACAGGGAGAAGTTTGCCCTCTTTACCGAGACCCTGGTGGCTGTGCCCGGGGGAATCTTTGCCCGCAGTGGCGGCTCCTCTTTCAATCTTACGCTGAAAGATCTCAGGGGGAAGAAGGTTGCGGTAGTTTCCAACTATGCTGCCCATGACATTATCAAAAACCAGTACCCGGAGATCAAGCTTGAGGTGGTTCAGGATGTATCCACCGGCCTGGCCAAGGCGTCGTTGGGTATGGTAGATGCGTATGTTGAGAATATGGCCAATGCCACGTTCTATCTGCAGGAGGCTGGCATTACCAACCTCCAGGTGATCGGCAAAACTGAATTCGACTACCGCTGGGGGATCGGCATTCGCAAGGATTGGCCGGAGTTGCAGGGAATTCTCAACAAGGGGCTGGCGGCGATCGACGCCGAAGAACGGGCCCACGCGATCCAGAGGTGGATCTACATCGAAGGGGAAAAGTGGCATCCCAGCAGAATCTTCGTGGTCGGATCAGTTGCGTCGGCACTCGGACTCTTGCTGCTGTTTGCCATCTACTGGAGCTATTCACTCCGAAAGGCGGTTCAGAGGCGCACCTCATTGTTACGGCAGGAAGTCGAGGAACGGCAAAAAGCGGAGGCGGCTCTCGAGCAGTTGAATGGACAGCTGGAGGTGCGGGTCAGGGAGCGGACCGCAGAGCTTCAAAGGGAGATCGCCGAGCGGATTAAATCCGAAGAGCAGCTTAAGATCAGCGAAGAAAACTATCGCTCTTTTACCGGGCTCACCTCGGATTATGTGTATAAATGTGCCCGGACAGGGAATGCTCCCTTCCGGGTTCGTTGGATTGGAGGCTCGGTCGCCGCTATTACCGGCTACACCGCAGAGGAGATCTATGAAACAGGCTGCTGGCTCCCCCTCGTGCATCACGATGACAGGGAAGCCGTTGCATCTGCTCTGCTTGGCCTGACTCCGGGAGATGTGACTTCGCTGGAGTTCAGGCTCGTGACAAAGGAGAGAAAAACCCGCTGGGTCTCGGAGAAATCCCGCTGCGAGGCGGGGAAGGCCGAAGGGGAATTGATACTGTTTGGCTCCTCGACGGATATCACCGAACGTCGCCAAGCCGGAGAAGAACGCCGAAATATGGAGCAGCAGCTCCTGCACGCGCAAAAGCTGGAGAGCCTCGGCGTTTTGGCGGGGGGCATCGCCCACGACTTCAACAATATCCTCACCGCCATCATCGGCAATGCCGACCTGGCGCTGATGCGGATCAACAAGGAATCCCCCGCCGTGGATAACCTGCACCGCATCGAGCAGGCGGCGGCCCGTGCCGCCGACCTTGCCAAGCAGATGCTCGCCTACTCCGGAAAAGGGAAATTTATCATCGAGAATATCGACTTGAACATTCTGCTGGCAGAGATGCTGCACATGCTGGAGGTCTCCATCTCCAAAAAAGCGGTGCTGCGCTTCAACCCGCATCAACACCTTCCGCTTGTGGAGGCCGATGCCACCCAGATGCGCCAGATCATCATGAACCTCGTCATCAACGCCTCCGAAGCGATAGGGGACAAGAGCGGCGTCATTGCCATCACCACCGGCTGTATGGACTGCGACCGGAGTTACCTGAAAGATGTCTGGCTCGATGAAAACCTGACCGATGGACTGTATGTCTATCTGGAGGTTGCCGACAGCGGTTGCGGCATGGACAGGGACACATTGGCCAAGCTGTTTGACCCTTTCTTTACCACCAAGTTTACCGGCCGTGGCCTCGGCATGGCGGCGGTTCTCGGGATCGTACGGGGGCACAGGGGGGCGATCAAGGTTTACAGCGAACCGAAGCGAGGCACAACATTCAAGATACTGCTTCCCGCCAGCAGCCGCCCGGCTGAAATTTTCAACGGTGAAGGGGAGAAGGAGCATCGGGAGGGGAGCGGCATCGTCCTGCTGGTTGATGACGAAGAGACGATCCGCGGCATCGGCAGCGAAATGCTCAAAGAACTCGGCTTCACGGTTGTTACCGCGTGTGACGGCCGGGAGGCGTTAGAACTATTCAGGAGCACGCCGGACATAGCCTTCGTGATCCTCGACCTGACCATGCCGCATATGGATGGTGAACAGTGCTTCCGCGAACTGCGTCAACTTGATCCCAACGTCAAGGTGATCATGTCGAGCGGCTACAACGAGCAGGAGGTCACGCAGAAATTCGTCGGCAAGAGACTGGCCGGCTTTATCCAGAAACCGTATCGGCTCTCCACGCTTCAGGACGTGATCCGGAAGGTTGCCGTTTGATGGTTCGTGGGTGCCGGTGACCCCGGAATAGACGTGGTTGAATGATCATCCGCAGCACCCTACGGTCGCAAGCATTCCCGAACCGTTCCCAGCAGATAATCGTACACCTCTTCACGACTGCTGATAAACCCCGGCATCTGATTGAGGATGTCCTCCAGCAGATCGAGGATATTCCCATCCTTACTTGCAAGCGCATTCATGACCGCTGTCAGCATCGGCAGGATATCGAAGAGGTCATCGCGGTTGAAGGGGGAGGGGTCGGGCAGGCCGGTAAATTTACGCTCCCGGCGATTGGGAACGTCACGCGGGTATTTGAATTTCAGGTCTGATGCTTTGACGATGATGGGCATATTCAAGCCTTTCACTCAAGTAGTGCAAAGATGTTGTTGAAGAACTGCGCTCTGGCGGTGGGCAGATTAATGTCGTCACCATTACTGAAATCGAAAGCTAATGTCCTCCGCCGCAACCGCCACAGCGGCTGCCACATCCAGGCTTGATAATATCGCTGGCCTGCGGCTTGACACACAACTGCAGTGATGACCGATCCACATACCAGGAATCATCCTCCACTTTCCCCTGCAGTTCGTTTTTCTTCAGCATCATCAGCACCCGCATCTCGGTAGTTTCCAAAAGCTGTGCCGCCTCGGCAATCGGTACAAAAGATGTTCCACACATGATTGTCTCCTTTTTTTATTCGTCACATTCAAAACAAACCCCCTCAATCCCCCCTTATCAGGGGGGAAGTATCTTGCTCTCCTCCCCTGATAAGGGGAGGCCGGGAGGGGTTGGTTTAGGCCGCCTTCAGCAGCGTTTCGTTTTCAAGATAGATCTCCATAAGTTCACTGTTGGACAGATCGCGTTTGCGTCTGCAGGCCGTCGCCCGTGTCAGCTCCAGAAGCGGCTCCGCCAGTTTCCGGCCAACGATGATTCCTAGGCCGCGATAGCGTTCGATCAGACCGCCGGTTCCGGAGTGTTTGCCGATCACGATGCTCCGGGTCAGCCCGACTTCAGCCGGGTCAAACCCTTCGTAGTTATGAGGATCTTTGATGACGCCATCAGCGTGCAGCCCCGACTCGTGGGCAAAGACCCGTGAGCCGACCACCGGCTTGGAGACGGAAAGCGGCCGATCAGAAGCCTTGGCGACAAACAGCGACATCTCGCGGAAGCGGTGAGTGTCAATGCCGGTTTCAACGCCGCACGCGTGCTTCAATCCCATGACAACCTCCTCCAGCGCCGCATTACCGGCACGTTCGCCCAGGCCGTTGATCGTGGTGTTGACAAACTTCGCCCCGGCACGGACCCCGGCGATGGCGTTAGCGGTCGCCATGCCGAGGTCGTTGTGGGTATGCACCTCGATATCAACCTCCGGAACCGCACGGCGGAGGAACGTCACCTTATCGAATATGGTGAAAGGGTCCATGATGCCGAGCGTGTCACAGAATCGGAAACGGTCACCACCCAGCGAACGGGTGATCTCCATCAGCTCCACCAAAAAGCCGAGATCGGCACGGCTCGCATCCTCGCCGCCGACGGACACATAGAGGTTGTGCTGTTTGGCAAAGCCGAGTGCGACTTTGAGCTGTTCTTTGACGGCTGCGCGATCTTTACGCAGTTTATGCACGATCATCTGGTCGGACACCGACAGGGATATGTCTACCGCCTGCACACCGCAGGCGATACTTGCCTCTATTTCAGGCACCAGTGCCCGATTCCACGTTATCAGGCGGGCGTTTAAACCGAGATCAACCAGAGTGCGGATGCTGGCCTGCTCCTCCGCCCCCATGGCGGGAATGCCGCACTCGATCTCGCCGACGCCGGTGGAGTCGAGCATGCGGGCAATGGTGACCTTTTCGCGTTTGGAGAAGACCACCCCGGCGGTCTGCTCGCCGTCCCGCAGGGTTGTGTCGTCGATAATGACGTTTGTAGTTGGTGTCATGTAAATTTCTCCCATTAAAAACGGCGTGGCATCATAGAGTTGTTAAGACAATATCCTCAGCGTACACACCCCGTATTCACTCATTTTTGAACCCTACCCGCAGCTCCCCATCGTCGCCAATCCGTAGAGCAGCTCAGGCCGATAATCAGGCCGCGTGCCGGCATACAGCAACTCGTTGCCGCCGCAGACACGCATCCCCCTGCGGTGTAAAAGCCGCGCCGCTCCCCGGTTCGATCGCGGCGCATCGAGAAAGATCCTTGTTCCAGCGGGGACAGATCCGGCCGCTTCATCAAAAAGACGTGCCGCAGCACGTGTGTCCAGCGCCGCAAACGGCCCGAATTGCACCGCCTCTCCGCACGGTTGCCGTACGATAAAACCCGATTCATTCTGCAGGAGAAGCCCACGCTGCGACGTCGCTGCGAGCAGCACCTCCCGGCGATCGCCCCAGACGGCGGTGTCAAGATGGTGTGACGGGATCGTCAATGCGCCCTGTTTCGATGTATCCGCATGACCTCCACGACGTTGGCGGCCGGTCCCGACCCAGCGGTTGATGGTGTCAACGCGGGTAAATCCGTGTTTCTCATACAGCGGCATGCCCGACTTTGAGGCGGTCAGCCAGATTGTCTCCGCACCCGCCACACGCAACGCCTCCAGAGCTTTTCTGAACAGCGCCTTACCGGCACCCCTGCCACGGCATTGCTGCGCAACAATCAGGTTGCCGATCCAGCCGCTCTGCTGCAGGCAAAGCGAGGTAACAAATCCGGCCGTTTCTCCGCTATCACCACGAGCGGCAAAACAGCCCTGAGAAAACTGTGACAACAAAAACTCGAACTCCCACGGTTCCGCGACCCATCCTTCCGCTGTTGCCAGCCTCAGGAAGGGCGCGATATCATCCGTGCGGAAAGGTTCGACCGTCATGCCGCTTCGGCAACCGTCATGTTCAGATCCTGGCCGATCAGGCCGATGGCGTCGGCCCGGCACTGTTTGCAGTGGGCGAACTGGCCGATGATTCCTTCGTTGGCTTTTCTGATTTCTGCGACATATTCTTCGCTGGGCCGGAGGATATGGGCCAGCTCCTCCTGGGGAATGATCGGCATGATATTCATGACAAACGCACCCAACGCCTTGATCCGTGCGGCTATTAACGGGATCTGGGAGTCATTTATCCCCGGAATTAAAACTGTATTGACCTTGATCGTCAGCCCCAGCTCCCCGGCTCGCTTGAGCCCTTCAAACTGGTTGGCGATCAGGATTTTCGCCCCTTCCGCACCGGTGTAGTGTACCCCGTGATAAATGACATGGCGGTATATCAACGCGCCGATTTCCGGCTCGACCGCATTGATCGTCACCGTCAGGCTGTGGAGACCGAGTTCATGGAGGCGATCGATCGATTCAGGGAGCAGCAGGCCGTTGGTACTCATGCAGAGCATCAGGTGGGGGAACTCCTCCTTGACCAGGCGGAAGGTCTCGAAGGTCTGTTCGTTGGCGAGCGGGTCGCCTGGGCCGGCGATGCCGACTACCTTGATGATCGGTCCGGTAATCGGGCTGGCCATGACCTCGCGCACCTTCACGATCGCTTCCTGCGGAGTCACGATGCGGCTGGTCACGCCGGGGCGTGATTCGTTGGCGCAGTCATATTTGCGGGAGCAGTAGCCGCACTTGATGTTGCACTTAGGTGCTACGGCCAGATGCATCCGCCCGTTTTTGCGGTGGTCACCACCAAAGCAGGGATGCCCCTGAATCTTGTTTTTCATCTCGCAGAGAGTTGCCATAAGTGTACTCCTTCCCAAAATAAAAAACGCCCGCAGGAAAAAATCCCACAGGCGTCGTTGCCGGTACTGGTGATTCTAAAGCATAGATTGTGCCAGCTTTAGTTAACGGCACTTCAAACCCTTTGAAACACGGAGCAATAGCCAGAAGTAGGTGCCTCTAGGCAAGCAACGGAGAGAGTCTGAAACAACCCAATCAGAAAACAGATTAACGCTAAAAACCAGCTCACACGCGTTTACGATCACCGAATGTGCATATTTTTTCGGCAGTCAGCTTGTCGGATTATTATTTGCATGAACTCTCGCCGTTGCAGAGTTAGAAGCGCCTCCTTGTTATTCAATAGATTGGAAGTGATTCATGTTCAACGAGTACAACCTTGAAGAAATCCGCGATCGTGCCCGTGCTGCCTTTATCGGCATGGCAATCGGCGATGCCCTGGGGGCAACGGTCGAGTTCATGACTAAAACGGAAATTGCAGGGAAATACGGCACATTTCGGGAGATCATCGGCGGCGGCTGGCTGAGGCTGAAAGCGGGGCAGGTGACCGACGATACCGAGATGGCGCTCTGTATCGCCAGGGCAATCATCCGTAATCAGGCCTGGTCGCGAGATGCGATTGCCGAGAATTTTGCCGTCTGGCTGAAGGGGCGTCCAGTTGATTGCGGTGACACCTGTCGCAAGGGGATCAGGCGCTATATGCTGCACGGCACGCTGGAGTCACCGCCCAACGAGTGGGACGCCGGCAATGGTGCAGTCATGAGGCTTCTGCCAGCGGCCATCTATTCGCTGCCGGACCGGCACCTGCTCGAAAAATATCTGCTTGAACAGGCCCATATTACGCATAACAACCCGGTGTCGGATGCAGCCTGCCTCTGTCTGGGGACAATGATCCATCTGGCGATTTCGGGGGCCTCAAAGAACCTCCTGCGGCGGGAGGCTGACGGACTTGCGGCGCGGTTTCCAACCTTCAGGTTTGAGCCGTATCGTGGTCTTGCAACCGGGTATGTGGTCGATACTCTGCAGACGGTCTTTCACTGCGTATTCAAGGGAAAAAATTTTGAGGAGTGCCTGGTGGGGACGGTCAATCAGGGAGGTGACGCCGATACGACCGGCGCCATCTGCGGTATGCTGGCCGGCGCCTACTACGGCATGGAAGGGATTCCGCGGCGCTGGATAAAGAGGATGGATAAGGGGGTGATTGCCGAAATAGAGGCTGTTACGGATAAGCTGGTGGCCGCGAGTCCGCTGGGGGCTTCTGACGGGTAACGGTCAAGAGGGTCAAGGATCACGTTTTTGAATCCCATTTCCCCCTGTCCCGTGGCCCTGCTTTTCAACCTTCCTTCAAAATTGTATCTGCCACCTGTCGCAGGCTCTGGCGTTTGTCCATCGCCCGCTTCTGCATGATGCGATAGGCCTCTGCTTCAGAAACTGGCCCCTTCTCCATCAACATCCCCTTGGCCTTTTCGATGACCTTGCGGTTCTCTATCGTCTCGCGCAGGTCTTCGATCTTTTCTTTCAGATCGTCAACCTCCTCACAATGGTGCAGGGCGATCTCGACAGCCGGCAGCAGGTCCTGCCGGCGCAGCGGTTTGGTTAAAAAAGCGGCAATACCGGCCTCGGTTGCACGTTTGACAGTCTTGCTGTCATGGACATTTGTCAGCAGCAGGATCGGGACTTTAAGTTTCTTGCGGATCTCGGCAGCGGCTGAAATACCATCCATTTTCGGCATGGAAACATCCATAAACACCATGTCGGGAAAGCTTGCCAGCGCGGTATCCACCGCACTCTTGCCGTCTCCGCATTCGAGTACCTCTTCAAAGCCGAGCTCGTTCAGCATTACCTTCAGATTCATTCTGATGAGCGGTTCATCATCACAGATAAGTATGGTTTTACTCATAGTCGCGTACCTCCTGTGTATCGCAGGTAGCACGAGGTGTGCCACCTGCGAGGAGTACGTACAGTGGTAGAAGTTTCAGACACGCAGATGCGGCGCCGCCCGGCTACACGTATTGAATAAGCGTCAGATCTGCCATGTTTTTGTGCACGGGTGATGCTCCGTCACGCAGCTTCGATCGGAACCAGCAGAGATGATTTTCTGCAAGGGAGTTGCTAACTAGCGTACATCAGAAAGATTAATTATTTGTTTCAGGTACTGGCACGCCCTGTGCAAAACTGCTGACGTAATCAAAAACCATTAGCAGTACAGGCAAAGGCGCCTCCGAATAAAAACGGGGCGCCTTTTTGTTTGCCCCGAACCAGCCCAAAATAGTTCGTTCACGAAAATGTTTCTGCAACGGGCTGCAGAAACATTTTCCAACTTACTAAAACCCACAGGCCACCGATTAGTGGCCGCAAAGGAGCATCACATGAGACAGATAGCTATTTATGGTAAAGGCGGCATCGGCAAATCAACCACAACACAGAACACGGTGGCAGGCCTCGCCTACCTCGGCAAGAAGATCATGATCGTCGGCTGCGACCCCAAGGCTGACTCCACCCGTCTGATCCTGCACGCCAAGGCCCAGAATACGGTTATGGATCTGGTGAGGGAGCGCGGTACCGTTGAGGATCTGGAGCTGGAAGACGTCATGAAGGTCGGTTACGGCGATGTAAAATGCGTCGAGTCCGGCGGACCTGAGCCGGGTGTCGGTTGCGCCGGTCGCGGTGTCATTACCGCCATCAACTTTCTGGAAGAAAACGGTGCCTACACCCCTGACCTCGACTTTGTTTTCTATGACGTACTGGGTGACGTTGTCTGCGGCGGCTTCGCCATGCCGATTCGCGAAGGAAAGGCCGAAGAGATCTACATCGTCTGTTCCGGTGAGATGATGGCCATGTACGCCGCCAACAATATCGCCAAAGGTATCCTCAAATATGCCACTTCCGGCAAGGTCCGTCTGGCCGGCCTGATCTGCAATGCCAGAAAAACCGACATGGAGTTCGAACTAGTCAGCGCCCTGGCAGCAAAGCTTGGCACCCAGATGATTCACTTCGTTCCCCGCGACAATCAGGTACAGCGGGCCGAGATGCGTCGCATGACCGTTATCGAATACTCACCGGAGCATCCGCAGGCTCAGGAATACCGCAATCTTGCAGAGAAGATCCTCAACAACAAGATGCTTGTTATACCGACTCCTCTGGAGATGGAAGAACTGGAAGACCTTCTGATGGAGTTCGGTGTCATGGAAGCGGAAGATGAGAGCGTGGTGGGCGTAGTCGAGGCAGCAGCGGCATAATCAGGGCAAAACCAACCCCCCTCGCTCCCCCCTTATCAGGGGGGAAGCCACAACCTTGCACCCTCCTCCCCTGATAAGGGGAGGTCGGGAGGGGTTTTCAAGGAGACATATTATGTCAGACAAAATAAAAACAATTGAAGGCATTACCAAGGAATCGACCCAGGCCATGATCGACAAGTCCCTGGCGGTGTACCCGGAGAAGGGAAGAAAAAAACGTGCACCGCATCTGGCGCCCAACGACCAGAGTTCAGGAAGCGCCTGCGTTAAGTCCAACAAGAAAACAGTTCCCGGCGTCATGAGCGCCCGCGGCTGCGCCTATGCGGGAGCCAAAGGGGTTGTCTGGGGTCCGATCCGCGATATGGTCCACGTTTCCCACGGCCCTGTCGGTTGCGGCTGGTACTCCTGGGGTACGCGCCGTAATCTGGTCACCGGCACCACCGGCGTCGATAAATTCGACATGCAGTTCACCTCCGACTTTCAGGAAAAAGACATCGTCTACGGAGGCGACAAGAAATTGTCCATTCTGCTCAGAGAGGCAAAAGATCTCTTCCCGCTGGCCAAAGGTATCTCGGTTCTCTCCGAATGCCCTGTCGGTCTGATCGGTGACGACATCAACTCCGTAGCCAAGGCCTCTGCCAAGGAACTGGATCTTCCGATCATCCCCTGTAACTGCGAGGGTTTCCGCGGCGTTTCCCAGTCTCTGCGACACCACATCTCCAACGACACCATC
>JAQUIG010000054.1 GCA_028683435.1 Desulfuromonadaceae bacterium
GGTCATACTAATTAATTTATCACAACAATTCACATTAATACTGATGCCGTCGTGGGTTATCCCCTACCATGGAAGACCTCGTTTATCCGTACCCGGGTTTCCCCCGGCGACGCTCGGGGTCTATCGTAAACTCTGCCTTGAAGCCGATGGGGTTGTCCTTGCCGCAGATGAAACAGCGGTTGTCGTCACGTACCTGCACAGTGTTCCCCCTCTTCATGTTCAATTTTCAGCGATATTCTCTCGAATATCTGCAAACGATCAAGCCCAAAACGGCCTGATTGATACCAAAAATTGCGTCAAATAGCCATGGGTAACCTTTTTAATTTGAATGCTCGTTAATCTTTGCGGCATCAAGATCTTTCTCACCTTTCAGTCCATCAACAGTAATTGTTGACAGATAAGTAAATAATCAGTATAGGTAGTCGTATGACTACCTACGATCTAAAAGCCGGGAATGATCTTACCCAACGCCAGAAACAGGTGCTGCAGTTCATCACCTCGTTCAGCGGCGACAACGGCTATGCACCGAGTCAGCGGGAGATCGCCGGCCACCTGAATGTTTCGGGAACACTGCCGGTTATGAAGCATCTTGGGGCTCTGGAGCGGAAGGGATACATCAGGCGGGATCATGTAAATCGGGGAATTACGCTGACGGCGGCGAAGGGGCCGGTTATTCCGTCGGTGTCGCTGCCGATCGTCGGCACCGTTCGCGCCGGTCATCTCGCCCCGGCTATTGAGGATATTCAGGGATACTTCTCCGTTGACCCGATGGCCGTCAAGGGAAACGATTGTTTCTTTCTAAAGGTCAGCGGTGAGTCAATGATCAATGCCGGTATCCTTGATGGCGATCTGGCGCTGGTGCGGCCGCAGCCGAATGCCGACAACAGGGACACTGTCGTCGCCATGGTTGATGGCGAGGTGACGCTCAAATATTTCTATCGCGAGCAGGATCATATTCGCCTGCAGCCTGCGAACCCGGACATGGGGCCGATCATCATTCGTCCCGAAGATGGCGAGGTGAGTATCGTCGGCAAGGTGATTGGCGTGTACCGACGGATGTAAGAGGGCATGAGCAGCTTGGCAGGGTTCAGCAGATCTGACACTTTATGAATAATGACATGACGACAGGAGAGTGAATAATGGAACCGATTACCTTGTGCGGCGCAGTAATTGTTTTGTTTGGACTGTGGGTGGAGTTTGAAGCAATCATCATGAAGGGCGCACGAGCAATTTCAAGAAGCGCAATTATGACGGCACTGTTATCATTGATGAAAGAACAGCGACCTGTCGTCTCCATAACGCCAGGCGACTGCCGCTGTTACCGAGCGGGCAGTCGCTTGGCGTACCGGATGGCGAGAAGCTGATTCGTCAAAACTCACAGTGCCGCGGTGTACGCGGAAAAGGGATCACATCGCGGATATTCTCCATCCCGGAGAGATACATGACCAGCCGCTCGAAACCGAGACCGAACCCGGCATGCGGGCAACTACCCCAGCGGCGGGAGTCCAGATACCACCAGAGCGGTTCTTTCGCTATTCCCATTTCGCCCATCCGCCTTTCCAGACGATCCAGCCGTTCCTCACGCTGGCTGCCGCCGATGATCTCACCCACCTTCGGAACGAGCAAGTCCATGGCGGCGACGGTACGGCCATCTTCGTTCTGCCGCATATAGAATGCCTTGATATCCCTTGGATAGTTGATAATGAAGGCCGGGCCACCAACTATCTGCTCGGTGATGTAGCGTTCGTGCTCGGTCTGCAGATCCAAACCCCATTCCACCGGATAAGCAAAAGTGGTTCCAGACCGCTGCAGACGCTCAATCGCTTCGGAATATTCCATTCGCACAAAATCGGCATTAGCTACCCTGGCGATGCGTTCAATCAGGCCGGTCTCAATATGTTTATCAAAAAATGCCATATCTTCCGCACACTCATTGAGGGCAAAACGGCAGAGATACCGGACAAATTTTTCCGCAAGATCGGCATCGTCAGCCAGCGTGGCAAAAGCCATCTCAGGCTCGATCATCCAGAATTCTGAGGCGTGTCGGGCGGTGTTGGAGTTTTCCGCCCGGAAGGTCGGACCAAACGTATAGATATCGCCAAAAGCGAGTGCAAACAGTTCCCCTTCGAGCTGACCGCTGACGGTCAGACCGGTTTTCTGGCCAAAAAAATCCTGGCTGAAATCCACCGCTCCGTCCAGAGCAGGAGGATCTGCGGCATCAAGCGTACTGACACGGAATAATTCACCGGCGCCTTCGCAGTCACTGGCGGTAATGATCGGCGTATGAACGTAGAGGAAGTTGTTTTCTGAAAAAAATCGGTGAACAGCCTGAGCCAGCCTTGATCTGAGGCGAAACAGTGCCCCGAAGGTGTTGGTACGCGGACGCAGGTGAGAGATTGTGCGCAGGTATTCAAATGAATGGCGTTTTTTCTGAAGCGGATAGGAAGCATCTGCACTTCCTATTATTTCAATTGAGCGTGCCGCCAGCTCCCATTTCTGACCGGATGCTGGAGATGTTACCAAGGTTCCCTCCACGGCGAGGGCCGCTCCGGTCCCGACCCGGCAGATATCGTTGAAGCAAGGGAGCGCAGAATCAGCCACCACCTGAATACCATCCACCGACGACCCGTCGTTGAGAATGATGAAGCAGACCTCTTTTGACGCTCTGACGGAGCGCACCCATCCAGAAAAAGAACAGTTTATGGAATCTGCCCCCTGTTCAAGGATTTCTTTGATTCGTGTTCTCATTATGATACTCCCAAACAGCCTGTTTATTTGACCTATCAGACAGCGATGTGATAAATTACGGCACATGCCGCTTGAAAGACGCCTGCGGCATATATCCACACAATCAGCAAGAGGAAAACAAATCATGAACAGATTAGTCTTTACGGCCTTGGTCTTTACCTTTATTGCATACGGATCTGCCGGTGCGGAAGGGCCTCACCAGAGCGGACTGCCCCCTGCCAAAGCTGCAGCGGCTAGCAATTACCCGCAGATCGTGCTCTATACGGTCACCTGGTGTCACCGCTGCCGTGAAATCAAGGAATACCTGACCAAAAACAATATTCCTTTCATCAATCGTGACGTCGAAGTTGATACGAAAGCGATGGATGATCTGACCATCAAGTACAACAGTACCGGTGTGCCGGTGATTGTTTTAGGCAAAGGCAAAGATGAGGTAATCATGAGAGGATTTACGCCGGAGCTGTTTCAGGAAAATCTGAAAAAGACCCGCTTGAAGTAGACAAGGACGAGCCGACGTCATCCGTACAGCTTAAAAAGTTGAAGAACCAGCAGCGTAATCCCGGAACCTATACATGCTCCGATTATAATTTCACGCAGGGTATGTATTTTCATCAACAGACGAGAGTGACTTACCATTGATGCCAGCAGGAGTGAAAGCAGCGAAATGAGTGGATCAAGGGTATTAAGCGACACCGCCGTGGCGATTGAGAACGCGACAGCAGCGTGCCCGCTCGGTATTCCGCCACGAAGAGGGGTGCCGGTGCCGGTGGCGCTCTTTACGAAAACAACGACAATAACCACGATCAGTACCGATACGACGGTACCCATGTCAGACGCAGTACCAAACATCGCCAGAACCTCCCCATAGCGCGGCATAACGTATTTTGCCAGAATCAGGTACCCCATAATGGCAGCACCACAGGCGGCAATCAACACGGCTCCCGCAGCCGTATCCTTGGCGATTTTGGCCAACGGATGGTAGCAGGGAGAAACGAGATCAACAACCGCTTCTACCGCAGTATTGAACATCTCGGCACAAAGCACTGCCAGGATTGAAAGAGCAAGCAGAGCAAATTCGAGCGGGGAGACTTTAAGAAACAGCACGGCCAGCAACACGGCAATGGCCGCAATGAAATGGATGCGCATGTGCTTTTCAGTGCGAGCCGCGTGCAGGATCCCTTCCACGGCGCAGTTGGCAGATTCTATAAACCGGTCGGGCTTAACAACCCTTCCTTCATCAGAATTTTGAATAGCTGCTGCTCCTTCTGCCGCATTTTTTCTGCTTCCTCCTCACCGCTCCGCTCATGATCATAGCCGCGCAGATGCAAGATCCCGTGCAACAGCAGGAACGACAAGCGTTCAAAAAATTCCATCCCGCCCTCTGCTGCCTCCCGGGCTGCGGTATCAGCCGATATTATCACATCACCCAGAGCATGCGGATTTACCCCCCCGCACTCCCCTTCCTGCAGAGAGAAAGAAATCACGTTGGTCGGTCGATCTTTGGCAAGATACTCCCGGTTAATGATCCGCATTGAACGATCTCCCACAATTGAAACAGAAAGCTCCGTCCCCTCAGGACATCCCAAGGCGCTTAAGATTTTCACTGCCACCTTTTTTAGCTGCCGGCTCTTGAAGCGCTGGCGTCTCTGACGATTGTTCAGCATTATCAACATGCGGCATAACTCCATGTTCGGTTTTGGTTTGCTCACGGGGCTCCATCCTTCTGCGGTCTCCACCTTTGGAAGCAGATTCGGGGTAATCAATCCGATGGTGAAAGATGCCGTTCAGAATCGCGGTAAAACTCCTGGCAATTTCGTGCAGATTTTTCAAGGTCAGTTCACATTCATCAAGCTGCCCATCGATAAAAACGTTGTTGATCAGTTTCTGGACGAGTCCCTGAATGCGATCGGGCGACGGATTTACAAGGGTACGGGAGGCAGCTTCAACACAGTCAGCCAGCATGACAATACCCGCCTCGCGTGTCTGCGGTTTGGGTCCGGGATAGCGAAAATCCTTTTCCTCAACGGTCTGCCCGGTTAACGCCGCCTGGCTCTTGGCACGCTCGTAAAAGAACTTGATCAATGCGGTGCCGTGGTGCTGGCGGATGATATCGATAATCGGCTGGCCAATCCTGTGTTCGCGCGCCAACTCAGCCCCTTCCTTGAGATGTGAAATCAGGATCAGTGCACTCATGCTGGGCGCCAGCTTGTCGTGGCGGTTCTCTTCACCGGTCTGGTTCTCAATAAAATAGAGCGGTTTTGAAACCTTGCCGATATCGTGATAATAGGCAGAAACCCTGGCCAGCAGAGGGTTGGCCCCGATGGATTCGGCGGCAGCCTCTACAAGGTTACCGACAACAATGCTGTGGTGATAGGTACCGGGAGCCTTAACCATGAGTTCCCGAAGCAGCGGAGAATTGAGGTTAGCGAGCTCCAGCAGCTTGATATCGGTCGTATACTGAAAGAGGTTTTCAACCAGCGGAATGAAGCTCGACACGAAACCGGCACTTATAAATCCGCTGAGCAGAGCAAACAAAGCCACGTACATGGTTTGTGTTGTAAAAATGGCATTATTAATGGTCTGGAACGACAGCGCCAGAGCCAGGTTGACAACCGAAATCTTGAAACCGGCGGTGTAGACCGTGCCGCGACAGGTACAGTGCCGGACGCCGTGAGCGCCGACAATACCTCCCAGCAGCGAATACACCACTACCAGCATGCTGTTCTCAAACATGATTCCGAACAGCGGGGCCGTAACCGCACAATAGACGAGCGCGACCTCGGAATTCATAAAAACCCGTACGATCATCGCACCGGCGGCAAACGGAAACAGATAAAAGTAACTTGATGTTTCAACAGAGGGGAATACCGTACCGATATTATGCGTTATCAGGAGAGCTGTCTTGAAAAAGATAAAGCTCATGATAACCAGCAGAGAGATGATCAGTACATCTTTATTGGTCGGATTGAATTTCCGAATATTTTTACAGGCAAACCGATAGGGGAAATAGAACAGCACCAGAATCAGCGTAAATGTTCCTAACAGCATAAAGAGACGGCTGCCGGAACGCTGGACTCCGAAGATCGTCTCAAGTTTGTGGGCCTGTTCCGGGGTTATCCGTTCACCAACCCGTACGACCATCTCCCCCTTCTGCAGCTTAAAGAGCACCGGGCGCACCGTTTCCATGGCACTCCGCGCACGCAGCTCGGTTGCTTCACGGTTATAGAACAGGTTGGGCAGGAGGATTCTGGCAATCACGGCAGAAATGCGGGCGTTGTCAGGAGCGGTCCCCACCCCTTTGAAGCTCCATTTACTGACGATCCGGCGCGCCTCACCAATATCGGTAACTCCGGAGGAAAAGTCGCCTCCACTAATAGGGTGACCATTATTATCAGACAGCTCCAGTCCGCGACGGGTATCTGTCTGAAAGACTTTTTCATCCAGGACTATTTTCCGTTGATAAAGCTCATCCAGCAATACTGCCGCACTTGCCAGAAAAAGCTTCTCCGACTTGATTCTGACCAACGCCTGAATTTCAACTTCACTCAAATCTGTATCCAGCAAAGGTGAAAGCTCCGCGCGCCACTGGGTAACACTTTTATCCGGCTTTGCAACACGGCCTGAGCTGACTATCGCCAGGGCCTTTTGAAGTTTGTCATTAAGAGCGCCCGGGACCTGTTCGTTCAGGTTGTAAACAACCGGCGCGTTGTTGGCGGCATCTTTGCGACGCTGTTCCGTCAAGGCCTTGTCTTCTACAAGCATGTCCTGGGTTACACGAATGTCGGATGTGGCAATATCACCGATTTTATAGGAGAGTTTAAATGGATGCTGGCTGGGAAGTATTGTCAGCGTCATCAGCAGAGCGGTAGAAACGATAAGAATAAATCTGTTGCGGCGGGCCGTTTCGGGATTGGAAAACTTCCTGACCAAAGAATCAAGCAGATTCGACCCGAGCTGGCTCAAGTGCGTCAGCGTATGCTGTTCCTTCTTGCTGCTTAATTGTTCAGCCATATATACGCGCGCCACTGTATGATTGGATTTCAGCCATTTACAACGAGTTTGGAATTGTAGTCTGATTACATAAACGTGTCAATAAAACTGCGCCAACAGCAGGGAGCAGTGGACACTTCACCCGCGGGGATGAATTTGCTGATGCAGTCTTTTAAGCCGTTCACGGGTAACGTGGGTATAAATTTGCGTGCTGGCAAGATCGGCATGCCCCAGCATGATCTGCACGCTGCGCAGATCGGCACCGTTCTCCAACAGATGGGTGGCAAAAGAATGCCGCAGAGTGTGTGGCGAAATGTTTTTCCGGATAGCCGCCATCTGCGTCCGTTTTTTGATGATGTTCCAGAAAGCCTGGCGGCTCATTGCGCCCCCGAGACGGGAAAGAAAGAGGTACGGATTCTGTCCCTGCGGATCAACTCTCAGGCGCACCGCTTCAAGATAGGCCGCTACCCGGACTCGGGCCGATTCACCGATCGGCACCAGGCGCTCCTTATTTCCCTTTCCGACCGTCATCAGATAACCGGAATCAAGATTAACTTCGCGCAGTTTGAGATTAACCAGTTCAGACACCCGCAGGCCGGTGGCGTAGAGAAGTTCCAGCATGGCAAGATCGCGCCGGTCCTCCCCATGCCCCCCCAGACAGGCGGCAAACAGGGCGTCAACTTCACGGCCATCCAGAAACTGCGGCAGCTTGTGCAATGTACGCGGTGCTTCAATAATTGTCGCCGGATTGCTGTCTGCGTAACGCTCAATCATCAGGAATTTGTGGAACATGCGGATGGCTGACAGACAGCGGGCACGACTGCGCGGGCCGATATCGAGCTTCTGCAGGGCAGCCATGAAAGCGGCGATATCAGCCGGGCCGACATCGGCAGGCTTCTCCCGCCCAGACTTCTCTAAAAAATCCAGATAACGGGCAAGATCGCGGCTGTAAGCGTTCCTCGTGTTGGCCGAGAGCCCTTTTTCCACGGCAATATAGGATATAAAGAGGTCGAGGTAGTCGTTCAATCGGTTCGCCTTCTGATCGTATTCGAAACTCTGCGTGTCATCTTTTCAGGGCAAAAAGTTCATAACCTCTTATTGTAGAACAAATTTCACCGAAACAAGAACCTGTGAGGATACGGTCCGGCCGTTTTTGACTGCCGGCGCAAAGGTTGATTTTCTGATTGCTGATCTCGCCGCCTCGGCAAAACCGAATCCGTTCGCTTCGACCGTATCGATCCCCATTAGCTTCCCTTGTGCATCCAGCGCCAGCCTTAAGAGAACTTTTCCCTCTTTTCCGTGCTTGCGGGCCATAAATGGGTACACAGGCAACTCTCTGTGAATGAAACGCGGCGAGCCGGCATCTCCCAGCAGCAAAACCTTCTCCGCTCCGAAATTTTGAGCAGAAGAAAATGCCGCCTTACTTCCCGGGCTCTCCACCTCCGGACGGACTGGCGGCGGACCGGTTGCTGCACCATTCGGCACAACAGCAGCACGGTCTATACTCTGTGTCGGCTGTATCAGCTGTGACGCCGTTAAGCTGGGGGAGGCATCGCTTGGCGGGGTCGCTTCCTTGTCGACATTCTGCCCGGCAGGGTGAGACACGACTACATCTCTCTGATGAACCAGCTGAGGTCGGCTTGCGTTCTGATTCCGGGCAGGAATATTTCTATTGATCCTGGTCTTGATTGTACTTTTTGGTTCTTCTAACCCGGCAACTGTGGATTCAACAATAAAAGCATCAACAACCCGCACGGCAACAGGTGTCGTGGACGACATGTTTATGACCATAATAAGCAGGACGATATGGAGGAAAGCCGACCAGATCAAACAGCGCCGGAGTTTTTTTGCGATCACGATGTACTCACAAGCATTTGATTATGCACCGGCGACAGCAAAGGCACGGCAGATGGTACGATTTGTCGCCATATAGGTGCCGACTGACTCATTCAGATCATAGGCATCCTGAACCGTGTCTTCGGTGAGAACAGTATCGGGATCTCCTTGAGCAATCACCACCCCACCCTTTACCAGAATAAGCCGATCCAGCATGGCACCCATCCCGATATCGTGAGAAGACATGAAAACTGAAACTCCTTTTTCGCGGACAATATCTTTAAGAAGTCGATACAGATCAAACTGATACCTGATGTCGAGGCTGGCCATCGGTTCATCCAGAAGCAGCACTTTGGCCCCCTGTACCAGAGTCATGGCAATATAGGCGCGTCTTCGTTCTCCGCCGCTCAATTCGGCAAGGTGCGTATCTGTTTTTTCATGCAGGCCGACGATATGAAGCGCTTCTTCAACGCTAAGTGCCTGGGTCCCATCTTGCGGATATTCACCCATCCT
Organism: Desulfuromonadaceae bacterium; assembly: GCA_028683435.1. Taxonomy (GTDB): domain Bacteria; phylum Desulfobacterota; class Desulfuromonadia; order Geobacterales; family Pseudopelobacteraceae; genus JACRCG01. The sequence goes on from JAQUIG010000054.1 coordinate 9,088, forward strand.
GACGAGCTCGCCGACGCGAAACGGAGCGTGTAAATCAAGTATTTGCGGGAGATAGGCGACAAGTTTTGCCCGCTCTTTGCCGCTGTACGACCCTATAGCCTGTTTTCCGACCAGGACGCTCCCTTTTCGAGGGGAAAGAAGCCCGGCCGCAAGCTTGAGAACCGTTGATTTCCCAGCTCCGTTCGGCCCCATAAGACCAACCAGTTCACCTTCAGCCACAGTAAATGACATCTGTTCCACAAATTTTTTTGGTGAGTAGGAAAAAGAGACATCTGCAAATTCAAGCGTGGTCATTGGTGCAATCTCCTGCAGCAGCCGTTATCAGGCTCTTTTTTGGCCCAAAAGATAAATGAAATACGGGGAGCCGATGAGAGCGGCGATAACCCCGGCGGGAAGCTCCAGCGGAGCTGCAACGGTTCTGCCGATGGCGTCGGCGAGGCAGAGAAGGGTCCCTCCGGCAACGACCGATAGCGGCAGCACAACAGAGGCGTCGGAACCGACATGACGCCGTACCACATGGGGAACGACAAGTCCAACGAAGCCGACTACGCCTCCCATGGAGACTGCTGCAGCGGTCATGAGCGAGGCTGCAACAAAAAGAATGTATCTTTCCTTCGTCGGGCTGAAGCCAAGGCTGTGAGCAATATCGTCTCCCAGCGTCAGGGCGTTCAGCCCTTTTCTTCTTGCCAGCGCAATGACAAGCCCGGCCAGTATGAAGAGCAGTCCAACCGGGACCAGCTCCCAATCAACCATAGAGAGATCGCCGGACATCCAGAGTATCGCCCTTTTGAGGCCGTCATCCACGGACATGGTCATCACCAGCATCAGTACCGCGGAGAGAAAGAATCCGACACCCACCCCGGCCAGGAGAAGCCGTTCAGGTTGCAAACCCTTCCTGTCATGCCCCAGAGCCACAACAGCCGCGCCTGTCGCGATCGCCCCGATAAACGCCAGTATCGGCACGCTCAGCGTAAACAGGGAAATGCCGAACAGGAGCCCGAAAGAAGCGGCAAGTGACGCGCCGCTGGAAATACCAAGTATGTAAGGGTCTGCCAGGGGGTTACGAAAGATCCCCTGCAGGATCGCGCCGGATGCCCCGAGAGCCCCCCCCATGAGAAGTGCGACCGCGGTCCGTGGCAGTCTGATGGCAAGGAGCATTCGACACGTTTCGATATCCATGCTGAAGGGGTTCAGTACGCGCGGACCGCTGGCGACCGAGACGACAATGATGCCCAAAGAGGCGGCGCACAACGCCGCAGCCACCAGAACGGGGTAGCCGTTTTTCCGTTTCATGGCATCTTCCTGCAGCGGCCGAGTTCTTCCATACCGGCCGGAATCCTCGGCCCGGGACGGTACAACCCGTCATCCATGTAGCAGACCCGCCCTTTGCGAACCGCTTCAAGCGATTTTAAGCTCTTCAGAAGCCCTTTGGAAAGTTTTTTCATAGTATCATTGTGTCCCTTGCCGATCAGTATCAGGTCCGGCTGGCGTTCAATGACCGACTCCAGCGAAAAGCGGGGATACGGAACCCGTGCGTCGGAAGCGATATTGTTCAACCCGTTCATCTTCATGGCATCATCCAGAATTGTTCCAGGGCCGGCAACGATAAGAGGGCTGGGCCAGATGATGAAGACGACCTTCCTCCCCACGCCAGCCACTGTGTGTGATGATTTTCCAGGCTGCAAACTGCCAGCATTCCGGATGGCCGCCTCAATCTTTTCTGCCAGAAGATCGGCAGCTGGCCGGACCCCCAGGGCCTGCCCCATCTCCCGTATGCCGGCAGGAAGTTCCCCCAGACGCCTCGCCCTAAATACGTAGGTTTTAATGCCAAGCTTGGCAAGCCGGTCTGCAACCGCCTTCGGATTTCCGTCGGTGTTCATGACCACCATGTCCGGCTTCAGAGTAACTATCGCCTCAAGGGACGGATTTGACATGCCGCCGACCTTCGTCTTACGGCGTGCAGCGTCGGGGCGATCGCAAACAGTCGTTACTCCAACCACCCGCTCGCCCAGGCCAAGCGAGAAAAGGATCTCGGTCATGGCCGGGGCGAGTGAGACGATCCGCATTGGTGGAGGAGGCGGACTGCAATGCGCCGTACCGTCCCATCCAAACAGGAACAGGGTGCAGAAAATGATACCCATTTTCTGCACCATCTAGAATGACACCTTAACGCCGCCGTAGGCGCCGATACCAGGGGTACCGTAGCCGGCAGCTTCTTCATAAGATTTGTCAAGCACGTTGTCTATCCTCACAAAAAGTGACAGATTCTTGTGCAACAGATATGACACCTTCAGATTAACGAGGGAATATGGAGATATGTCCCGTTTCAACGACGAATCAAACCGCTTGGCAACATACAGGAATTCACCGATCAGCGTCAATTTTGCCACGGTAAATTCAACGGATGAATTGAATTTATTCCTGGGTCGAAGAGAGAGAAACGCTCCGGTATCTTTGTTGATTGCGTCAAGATACGTGTATGCCGCATTCAATTTCAGGTAGTCTGCAGGCAGAGCAGATGCCTTGATCTCAACTCCCTCGGTCCGGGCATTGCCGATATTGTCGGCAGTATATGTATTGAAATTAGTCTCGATGAGATTGCGGTAGCGTTGCCGAAACAAGGTAGCGCCGACCACCAGCTTTTTGCCAAAAAAGTCTTTTTCCACCCCGAGGTCATAGCCGATACTTTTTTCCGGCTGCAGGTCAAGGTTACCGTAAAAGGGGAAGTAAAGCTCGTTCAATGACGGCGCCCGGAATCCTCTACCGAGATTGGCCTTGAATCGCATCTCCAGCGGCTTGAGATTATAGAGTACGCCGGTCCGGTAGGTAAAGGCATCGCCGAAGGTTGAATGGTCGTCATAGCGCATCCCGGCGCTAAAGATCAGAGTGTCATTTATCAGGGCAAGTTTGGCATTGAGATAACCTGCCTTATTGTCAATTGACTGGTCGAATGTTCCAACGTTTTCGGCGGCCTCATCGCGATAAGCAACTCCTCCCGTTATCGTCAAAGGGTTTAAGTCAACTGTGTGCTGCCAATCCAGAAGCTTAGTTGTTGTTTTAATCCGGTAATTATTCCAGGCGGTAGCAGAGCCTGTGGAGTCGAGGTCATCCCGAAGATAGGAGAGAGTCAGACTCTGTTCGTACTTTTCCCAGGGAAATATTTTCCCGGTGGCTGCCACAAGATAGCTTTCCCTATTCTGGACGTAATCCAGGGTATCCACCGGTCCGACACCAAAGGAGTAGTCATCGAGCTGCATACGGTCCTTCCCGTAGCGCAGATTAAGTTCGACGGACGAGGTGTCGGTCGGGTTTACGCCAAGCCTTGCGGATACGGACTTATTGGTATAACCGTTCGGTACTGAACCGTTTTTGGCGGTCGGGATTCCATCCGTATCGAGCCAGTTTGCAGAAAGGCGGTAATTGGTTCTGTCTGTACCACCGGAGACCGAACCTGCACTCTTGGCGGTTGAAAAGGAGCCTCCCTCTACGCTGAGATCGCCCTTCAACTTCCCAGCACCCTTTTTGGTGATGATGTTGACCACGCCGGCCATCGCCTCGGAGCCGTAAAGGGTGCTTTGCGGCCCCTTGATGATCTCGATCCGCTCAACATCGGAGGTCAGCAATCCGGACAGGTCTGCGGAACCGGTGGAGGGACTGTTTAATTTGATGCCGTCAACCAGCACCAGCACCTGATTACTGCCGCCGCCACGCATATTCAGGGTTGCATGCGTACCGGGGCCCCCGTTTTGTATAACCTGAATATCAGATTGAAGTCTCAGGAGATCAGCTACGAAGGGGACACCCTTCTTCTCGATATCGGCACGGGTAATGATGGTCATATCCTGCGGGACACGTTCCAGAGGTTCTTCCCAGCGGGAAGCGGTGGCGACTATCTCCGGCAGGACAGCATCGGGTGGTTCGGCAAAGGCCGGGGTAGACAGCAACAGCAAGCACAACAGGTTTACACTTCTTTTTTTCATGATATTTCCTCCCTCGAAGTTACGAATGGAGCGGTCTTCCGGCTCAGGGCGACCTACTTACCCACCTTCCCAGGATAATCCCAGTGGCTTTTCGCCTTGCGGCGACGGGTTTTCGTTCCCATTACGGCTGCGGGGCAGCGGGGGAATGGCTCCATCAGAGCGGCACCCCTCTTCCACAACTCCATTCGATGATAAGTATGGTTATTAGTCTGTTACGTTCTCCATTCAAAACGGTTATGCCTCACACTCGAGAGTAAAAGGAGTCGGGGCGTAATTGTGAAAAAATGTATAAAAAAAAGTCCGCACCTGCTTAAAGCAGCATGCGGACTTTTCGTATTCAAAGTCACATTACTCGTATTCCACCCTCCCGGTCCCCGGAAAGTTGCTGGTGGTAAAGATCATGGCAGGTCTTCTGGCTCGCGATTCATCCTCCAGGCGTCTTCCCGGTCTTTCGACCAGTGACGGTACCAAGTGAAACTGGTTGCCTTTCGTCATCGCTTACAGCGGCGGGTCCGCGGGGGAATGGCTCTTTAAAGCGGCACCCCTCTTCCCTATCAAGCCCTTGCGGGCACCATGATCCGATATTCAGTTTTCATACTAAAAAATGCTTGAATTGGATAGCACAGCCTGACTTTACATGTCAAGCAGGATTGCCGGCAGAACTTTTACCCCGCCTCATATCTCTCCTCCTTGACCTGCATCAAGAGAATCAGGTGAATTTAGTGCTATCGTAAAAACAGTACCAATTCTGTTCAACCGGGAGCCGGGACATGATTACCACCAGTGAAACAGCAGTCACCATCACGATCTGGGTATTGACGGCAGCCGGAGGTTTTTTTGGCTCACGCGCTGCACTGCGGCGCAGGAAGCAGAAACGCGCCGACAATCTCAAAAAAGAGGACGCCTCATAAAAACGGCAGAGGCAACCATTCATCATTAAATATTTTCATCACACCCACTCGTCAATCGCGGTCATCAGCCTGCTGCATATCTCGTCCAGTTTTTCCGGATCGGTAATTTTATGGCCGAAAATATCCCTGACATAGAATACGTCGGCGACCTGATCGACCTTGGTTGATATCTTGGAGACGCCGATATACAGCCCCATTTCAGCCAATGTGCTGGTAATCAGATACAGAAGTCCGACCTTGTCGTGAGTCAGGATGTCTATGACGGTATATTCTTCGGAAACCTCATTATCGATATCGACCTTCGTCACAAAACGGGGTGCCGGACGTGCCGTCAGCAAGGTCGGCCGTTTACGTTTGGCAACCAGTGTTGACACCTGAACCTCGCCATGAATAGCCTGGCGCATTTCATGCTCGGTCTTGTCCCAGCGTGCCGCATCGGTGACCAACGTTCCCTGCGGCGAATTGACCTGCAGGATATCCAGCACCTTGCCGTTATTGCAGGTGTTGATCTGAGCCCCCAGAATATTTATGCCGTTAGCGGCCATAACGCCGGTAATCCGGGAAAAGAGCCCCGGCATATCGTAAGCGCAGATGGTGTATTCTGAACAGTCACTTTCCGGCTGATGAGAAAGCCGCAGCAGGACATCGGAATGCGCCAGCCCCATCAACAGACGGACCTGTTCCGCAATCAGCGAGGGCGGATTGGAAAGAAGCAGCCGCACCGGCATGGCCTTCAACTCTTGCCGTATCTCCGCCACTGGCAAATCATTTTCCAATAAATCGGTAACCTTTTTGATAACTGAAGAGACCCGCTCACTGCTCGCCTCCTGCTGAAATCCGCCACGGTCGAGAACAGTAAAGGCCTTTTCAAATAATTCCTGAAAGAGTGACGCCTTCCAGTTCGTCCAGACATCCGCTCCGACCGCCCGGACATCTGCAACCGTAAGCAGATAGAGCATCTTGAGATTCTCGCTGGTTCCCATCTGGCGGGCAAACTGGGCTATCATCTTTTCATCATTCAGGTCGCGACGTTGTGATATATGGGCAAACAGCAGATGCTGACGAACCAGAAACTCCAGCCGATCGCTGTCTTCGCGGGAAAGCCCCATCCGGCGGGCAATCGTCGGGATCATGGCGGCTCCCTTCTCTGCATGACCACCCCCTGAACCCTTGCCGATGTCATGAAACAGCACCGCCAGAATCAGCAGCTCCGGTTTGCCGATGTCCGCAGCAATGGCACAGGGAAGGGGCATGCTTCCCTTAAACTCACCGCTCAGCATCTTTTCAGTCTGTTCGACGGCAAAGAGAGTGTGAATGTCAACCGTATAGATATGGTACATGTCATGCTGAACCTTACAGTATATATTCTCAAGCTCGGGGATATAGCGGTTCAGAAACTCCAGATGGTGCATCAGACGGAGCGTGTTGGAGACACCTTTGGTTGAGCGCAGAATATTCAGGAATGACTGGTTGACCTCTCGGTTGCGACGGAACTTGTCGTTGATCAAGGCAAGATTCTTTCTGATTGCCCCTTTAACCCGGACATTGAGATTAACTCCGTGCTTCTGGGCCAGTTCGAACATTTTCATCATAACAACCGGATTTTTCTCAACTATTGATTCATCCGGGACGATCAATTCTCCCTTAAGCACGAAACAGCCGTCACCTACCGGCCTGCGGACAAAATAGCCCAATATTTTCAAGGCACCCTCATCGCGCCATATACAGCGCGAAATCAGGCTGGAGGTAAAATGTTCGACCTTGTTGGCCTGACGGTAGTAATCCCGCATGAAATCTTCGACCGCCAGTACCCGTCCGCTGTCCTTATACCCCAAAAAACCGGCCAGATGTACCTGGGCATCAAAAGTCAGCTGGTCGTTTTTGCGGCCGTTAAAGTAATGCAGTTCATTGCGGATGCGCCAGAGGTAATCGAGGGCGGAGTTGTACGTTTCCAACTCCTCCTCGTCCACAATCCCCTTGATGATCAGTTCACGCAGATCGGAGAACTTGTACTTGACCCGTGCCACCCAGATGGCGGTCTGCAGGTCGCGAAGCCCGCCCTCCCCTTCTTTCAGGTTCGGTTCAAGCAGATAGACTGTAGAGCCGTATTTTTCACGGCGACTTTTCATATCGGAAATCTTTTCCTTAATAAATGAATCACTCGACTTCGGCAGGATCTGGCTGAAAATGACTTTATTGAGGGTGGCATAAAGAGGCCGACTGCCGGATAGAAAACGGGCATCCATCAGCGCCGTTTTAACGGTACCGTCGGCTGCCGCCATCTCAACACAATCAGCAATCTTCCGCACCGAATAGCCGACTTCAAGACGCATATCCCACAGGAAATAGAGCAGTTTCTGGGCGATGTCCTCAACCGTCGAAGCCGGCAGAATGCCGTCATGCAAAAACATGATATCGATATCAGAAAAAGGGTTCAGCTCACCACGTCCGTACCCCCCGACAGCCACCAGCGAAATATGCTCCAGCATGCTGTCGCCACCACCCAGGTCATAGACGACTGAAAGAAACAGACGATTATTCAATTCATCCATCATGTCGCTGAGCAGATGGGTTACATCGCTTCCGCTGGCACCGCAGTTATGCAGCTGTTTAATCTCGTCACGATAGCGTTCCAGAAAATTTTTGCAGCCGGAAAGATACAACGGTCGTTTTTCATCAAAGCCGGCCATCCCGGCGTCGCCAATGGCATCAATTGTATCGGGGAAATAGGGATCGATAAAAAATTGCATTTATATGCCTTGTGGAGCGTTTTTTTCGGAAGGCGATCAGTAACAGCCGAACGGGCTGTAAATTATACGTCAGTCACACTAATGAGTCAAAAACAATAGCACGTTAAAGCCTAAAAACATCCGCTCCGCATTTCAGATGACTCCACAAAAATTGCTTTGACGGTGGTTCTTTCAGAGTGGTATGGTTATCGATCAAAGGACGTACCAATCTGGCAGTTTCAACGGTACGGTACGGAATAGGAGCGGTTTTCTGGATGCCCCATTATCCCGCACAACTCATAGCCTGCCACGACTGCGACCTGCTCCAGCGGGAAATCCCCCTCAAACCGGGGTGCGCGGCCAGCTGCAGCCGTTGTGGAGCGGTACTGTACCGTAACGCAACCGACAGCATTAACCGTACGCTCGCCTACACCCTGGGAGCATCCGTGCTGTTCGTGATCGCCAACATATTTCCCATCTTTGCTATCGAGGTACAGGGGGCCCGCAACACAATCAACCTCGCCGGCGCCGTGCGCTCCCTCTGGAGTCAGCAGTTCCAGTCCCTCTCACTGCTTGTTTTCCTGACCACCATCCTCATCCCGGCCCTGGAACTGGTCACAATGACCTGTCTCCTGCTGCCGCTCAAATTCCGGCGAATCCCCGACGGGTACACCATCATGCTGCGCCTTCTGCGGGTTGTCGAACCGTGGGGCATGGTCGAGGTATTCATGCTCGGCGTGCTGGTTTCGCTGGTTAAACTGACCAGCTCGTTCAAAGTTATTCCCGGCATTGCCCTGTGGTCTTTCGGGGGCCTGACCCTGCTGTTGGCTGCCTCAGCCGCATCTTTCAGCAGCCGTGATGTCTGGGCCCGCCTGGCTAGAAAACCGGATCAGGAGGCGGCCGCATGACTGATCTGACGGCCAGTGCCGCAACGCAGGGACTTTACTCCTGCCACGTCTGCAATCTCGTATCAAGGGTGGAACGGGAGTCTCTTCCAGCGCACTGCCCGCGTTGCGGCGCCTCCCTTCATTTCCGCAAACCGGGCAGCTTGTCCCGGTGCTGGGCGTTGCTGACTGCCGCCTATATCCTGTACATTCCCGCGAACCTCCTGACTATTATGGAGACAGGGTCACTCTTCAATTACCGCAAGGACACGATCATAAGCGGCGTGGTTGAGCTATGGAAAACAGGCTTTTGGATTATCGCAATTATAGTATTCATTGCCAGTGTCACGATTCCGCTTTTTAAGCTTATCTCGCTCACCCTGCTGCTCGTTTCGGTACAGCGCCGTGCCACATGGCTCCCGAGGCAACGCACACGCCTCTACCGACTCGTGGAACTGGTCGGCCGCTGGTCGATGCTGGATATCTACGTAGTAGCACTTTTGGCTGCACTGGTGCAGTTCGGTTCCATAGCAACGGTAAAGGCTGGTCCTGGCGCAGTGGCTTTTGGCGCAGTCGTGGTGCTGACCATGCTCGCGTCCATGCAATTCGATCCGCGCCTGATCTGGGATCCCCTCCATAAAGAGAGAACTTAAATGACAGATACGCCTCAAAATTTTGAATCATCTTCTATACCCGATGCTGTCAGCGAACCAAAACGACGCTACTCGATCCAGCTGGTCTGGATCATCCCGATCGTCGCAGCGATCATCGGCCTTTCACTCGCGGTCAAATCCTTCATGGACCGTGGTGACACCATCACCATAACCTTCAAGACCGGCGAGGGGATGGAGGCCGGCAAGACCAAGATCAAGTACAAGGACGTACAGATCGGCGAAGTAAAGGGACTTGCCATCGCCAAGGACCGGTCACACGTCGTTGTGACCGTCGAACTGACGAAGGATGCGCGGGGGCTGCTGGTCAAAGACACCAAGTTCTGGGTGGTGCGCGCCCGGATTTCCGGCGGCAATGTCTCAGGGCTCGGCACGCTGATCGGCGGCTCCTACATCGGCGTCGAAGCCGGTACATCGCTAGAAAGCCAGGACACATTCACCGGTCTCGAAGCGCCGCCAGCCGTTTCACTGGATATACCAGGCCGTCAGTTTACCCTGCACGCCGCTGATGCCGGCTCGCTAGACACATACTCACCGATATTCTACCGTCGTATGCAGGTAGGACAGGTGATCTCCACAGAACTGGACCGAGACGGCAAAGGGGTCACCATAAAAGTATTTATCCGCGCCCCGTTTGACCAGTATGTCAAGACCAACTCCAGCTTCTGGCACGCAAGCGGCGTTGACCTGACTCTCAACGCCAGCGGGGTAAAGATCAACACGGAATCAATGGTATCGATCCTTCTTGGCGGCATCTCATTCCAGACTCCGCAAGGGAGGAGTGAAGCGCCGCCTGCGCAGCCCAACAGCGCGTTCACACTGTTTCCGACAAGAGAAGAGGCATTAAAGAACACGGAAACGGTCCAGACCTACCTCCTCATATTCAAGGAATCGGTGCGCGGCCTTGCCGTTGGGGCACCGGTGGATCTGCGTGGCGTGACCGTGGGCGAAGTGACTAAAATAGACGTGGCGATGGACTCCAGAAACCAGGAGATCTCCATCCCGGTCGAGATACAGCTCTATCCGGAGCGACTGCGTGGGCAGTACCGCAATGAATTGCAGCAGGTCACCCCCCCTCCTGATGTCAGTGTACTTCTCGACACGCTCGTCGCGCATGGTTTCCGGGCGGAGGTCAAAAGCGGGAACCTGTTGACCGGACAACTCTACGTCGCGCTGGATTTCTTTCCCAAAGTGAAGCACTCTAAAATTAACTGGAGTACCACTCCCCCCCGGTTTCCGACCGTTCCCGGTTCCATGGACCAGCTGCAGAAAAAACTGATGCAGATCGTCCAGAAGATCGAAAACATGCCTCTCGAGGAACTTGCCGGTGATGCCAGAAAGACGATACAGTCCCTCGACGCCACCCTGAAGAGCGCTGAAAAGTTGCTAAAGAACGTGGACGGCACGGTCGTCCCGGAAGCCCGCGCGGCACTTATAGAGGCCCGCAAGACTCTGGGTGGAGCAAGCCAAGCTCTTTCCGGCGATGGAGCGCTGCAGCTTGACCTGCGCGAGACCATGCGCGAAGTCGGCCAGGCTGCCCAGTCGTTGCGAGTGCTGAGTGATTACCTGGAACAGCACCCGGAATCCCTGATTCGGGGTAAACGGGAGGACAAACAATGATGCGTAATTTCGCTATCAGTAACTGCGTTACCCCACTTATCCCTTTTATCAGGGGAGGTATGCTTGTCGTCAGCCTGGCCGTTGCTACGGCCGGTTGCAGCAGGTCACCACGGGTGACCTTCTACACTCTGGAGCCGGTTGTGCAGGCCGAGAGTACTGCTGCAACGACGGTTTTCCCGGCGGTG
>JAQUIG010000083.1 GCA_028683435.1 Desulfuromonadaceae bacterium
GCACGGGTAGCTGTGTGGGAAAGTAGGTCGCCGCCGGGAATTATAATCAAAGAGCCCCGCATCCAGAAATGGACGCGGGGCTCTTTGCGTTTAAACGGTAAAACTTTAAAGACGGATCTTCACAATTGTTCATAATTCCTTCATACAATATTCTCAACATTTATATATTGTTTAATCATAGTTCAGCTCAAGAAAAGGGGGAAGTACAATGAAAAAGATGTCCGTAGTAATTATGACTCTAGCTCTGGCTGTTTCAACATTCAGTATTGCTGACGCCGGAAACAGGAGTGGTATGGGTAGAGGGTGCGGTAATTGTCCGCAAGTGGGTGCCTCTTCTGAACAGTTCCGGAAGTTTCAGTCGGATACCATGGATCTGCGCCAGGAAATGATGAACAAACGCTTTGAGATGCAGCGCGAAAATCTTAAGGGAGCTCCTGACAAGGCAAAGATAGCTTCTTTGCAGGCAGATATCAATGCTGTCCAGGCTAAAATTCAGGATATTCGCAGTCAGAGTGGTCTGCCGGTTGGCAAATATGACGGTGAATACGGTAAGAAGCAGGGCAGACACGGCAGAGGTATGGGCTTTTGTAACAATGGTCCATGTGTACAGAAATAAACGGTAAACTGTGGTTGGCCGGGTTCGTAATGTTCCCGGCCAATTATTTAAAAACTGTTTGTCAGCCTGTTTTTTAGGTTGAGGGGCTCAGAGTATGAAACTACTATTACCATTACTTCTCTATACGCTGCTGCTCGAAGCAGTACCCGTCTTAGCATCACAGGCAACCGAAAATACTGGTGAAGCAAAGATTTGTCGGCTGAATAGCAATAAAATGGATTGTGCAGTCGGGGACGCTTGGTGTAAAAGTGAGGAAGCGACGTGCAGACCTGAAATGCGCGGCCGATGCGGCAAGCGCCAGGGTGATTGGTACGGTGCCCGTCAAGCGGTGGCTGACCTGTCTGAAGCCCGCAAACTGCTCCTGAATTACTTCTCCGGGCGGGGATACTCTGTTTCTGGAATCACCGAAAAAAGGTGGGGTTTCAGGGCTGAAATCCTCGATAAGGACGGCAAGGTTATTGACCGGGTTATGATTGATAAGCGTTCCGGCCGCATTCGCTCACTATATTGAGGTCCAAGTGCTCCCACCCGTTCTGATTGTTGAAGATGACACCAAGCTTGCCCGGATAGTGAAAGTCTATCTGGAAGGGGCTGATTTCAGGACAGTTCATGCGTCTACCATAAAAGAAGCACTTCAAAAGTCCGAAGCGGAGCTCCCGCTGGCAGTTGTGCTCGACCTCGGACTGCCGGATGGAAGCGGTGAGGAGCTATGTCAGAGCCTTAAAGAACTGGGCGATTTCCCTGTCATTATGCTGACGGCAAAGTCGTCTGAGGAGGAGCGTCTTGCCGGCTTTGCCCTCGGGGCTGACGACTACATGGTCAAGCCGGCTAGTCCGCGTGAGTTGGTCTGCCGCCTGAAGGCGGTGTTGAAACGCTATGACCGCGGCTCTTCACCGTCGGATAGTGTCACTTTTTTCAATAACGGCTCGCTGGTTCTTGACTCCCTCCGCCACCAGATCAGCAGAGACGGTCACTCTCTTTCCGTTACCCCAACCGAATTCAAACTTCTCCAGACTATGGCGTCAGCTCCCGGCCGGACCTTTACCCGCGACGAACTGGTATCCCGTGTGCTCGGATACCAGTTTGAAGGGTATGACCGCAGCATAGATGCCCATATTAAAAATCTCCGTCAGAAGATAGAAAAAGATCCCCGCGTGCCAGAGTACCTCAAAACTGTGTATGGCGTAGGGTATCTGTTCGCCGGAGAACGAGATGCGCTGTAGCTTGCGCTGCAAATTTCTGCTGCTGTTTATCCTGATTTCAGTCATTGCCCTTTCATCGGCTTTCGTGCTGCGCGGGCTTATCATGCGTGATTTTGCCAAGTATCTGGACGGGGAATCCCAGGATCGGATTCAGCGCGTGGTTGCGCTCCTCGAGGGTGGGTATGAGCAGAATGGCGGGTGGCACCGGGACCGGTTGGCGACGGACCTGGCATGGGCGCTCCAGCTTGGAATTGCAGTTCACCTCTTCGATTCAGCCGGCCAGCCGGTAATAGATTCCGATAAAGCCGTCTCGGCGTTGACTCCGCTGATGCGCAAGCGGGTACTGGACGCAACCGGATATGATCCAGTAACGCTAAAGAGTGTTTCAGTCCCGTATCCACTATATCTGCGCGGTGAAGAGATCGGACACCTGGAGGCGCAGGTGCTTGATCGGGCCAAAGAGGATTATTTCGTTCGCTCTTCAAGCCGGGTTCTGCTTGCTTCGGTCACGATTTTAGGGTTGGTATCTGTTTTAGCCGGCATTGCCGCCTCGCGCAGACTTGCACGCCCGATTCTTGAACTGGTTGGTGCTTCAGATGACATAGCTGGCGGCAATTTGTCGCGCCGTGTCAGAATCTCCGGCAATGACGAGGTTGGCCGCTTGTCACGGAGTTTTAACAGCATGGCCAGCGGTCTGGAAGCGCAGGAAAAACTGCGCCGTACTCTTCTCTCCAATGCCGCTCACGAACTGCGCACGCCATTGGCGATTATTTCAGGTGAGCTGGAAGGAATGCTTGATGGAGTATTACCGACTGACCGGAGCGCACTCCAGTCACTGCATGATGAAGCACGGCGTCTTACCGCTATTCTAGACGGTGTTGACGAAATGTCACTCGCTGAGGCGAGCGCCCTGAATCTGCACAAGGAAACCTTTTTACTCAAACCTTACCTCGTCACGATTGCGGACCGATTTGAGCGGATCATTGCAGAAAAAAATGCTGTCCTGTTATTGGAGTGCCCAGATGATCTCAGGATCAATGCTGACCCTGATCGTCTCAGCCAGATTATTATCAACCTGATCAGCAACAGCATTAAAGCGGTTTCTTCTGGTAGTCGGGTTGAGATCACCGCATCACTCGATGCTGCACAGGTATGCCTGGAGATTTCCGACAATGGGTGCGGTATTCCGGTAGAAGATCTGCCTCATGTTTTCGAACGCTTTTACAAAGGGAAGAATGGTGGTTTAGGGTTGGGTTTGGCCATTGTACAGGAACTGGTGACTGCCCATGGCGGTACGGTGTCAGTCAGAAGCAGTGCTGAATCAGGGACTTCTTTTCGCGTGATGTTACCGTGAACGTCCGTGCGCAGCAAAGGGAACGATGATACTACTCATGCCGCGACCTAGTCTTGTCATACTGATACTTGTGATTGCCCTCTCTCTTACGGTGGGGCTCTCCTGGTTTGCTATAAATAACTATTCCTCTGCAGCACCTATTGCTGATGATAATTTGCGCGGACTTGCACTCACAATAGCTGCCTCGATGGAGGGGGTGGCCGTTCGCGACCCCTCACTGCAATCACTGGCTTCCTTCCAGACCAGTGAGATAGCATACGCCATGCTTATCTCCCCATCCGGAAGGATTCTTTATCACAGCAATCCTGATCTGAGCGGATATGATATCGGAGATAACCGCTACCGGAGTGTGCTGACAGGCGGAATTCTTGGCGAGGAGCGTGTCCGGCTTGGCACAGGCGAGCAGGTCTACGAGTTTCAGACACCATTTCACCTGTCGGGAACAACATGCGTGTTGCGTCTTGCTCTTCATACCTGGCGATCTGAAGCGGTTATGCGCAGGGCGCGTTTTGGTCTTGCCCTGGTGTTTTCGCTGCTTGCGGTAGGATGGGGATTAGGCGGAGTTGTTTTCTGGCTGCTGCGCCGCCAGGATGCCCAGGAAAAACAGCTTGTCCGCAAGAATGAACTTGCGCGTCTTGGTGAAGTCGGTGCGGTGTTGGCCCATGAGCTGCGCAATCCGTTGGCCGGTATCAAAGGATATGGTCAGCTTCTGGAGGAGCGTCTACCTGATGGCAGAGAAAGGGACTATGCAGGGCTTATTGTCCGCGAATCACTCCGGTTGGAAAAGCTTGCCGACGATATTCTCTTTTTTACTCGCACAGATGCAGAACTTTCGCTGCCTGGCAATCTGTCGTCTGTAGCCGGCCAGTTGTCGGCTCTGCTTGCTCCGCAGTTGGAAACAGCGGGTATCAGGATGGTCACGAATATTACGGAAACCGTGAACGTGGGCTGCCCGGAAGAGCGACTCCACCGACTGCTGCTCAATCTGCTCACTAATGCCATTCAAGCCATGCCGGAGGGGGGAGAGATTAATCTGGTAGCCCATAACCATGATGGCGTGGTAGAAATATCCGTAGCGGACAGCGGTCCGGGAATTGAAACAGAGATGCGGGCAAAGCTGTTCGAACCATTTCGAACCAGTAAAGCAAGAGGCGCAGGTTTGGGATTGGCATTGTGCAAAAAAATTGTTGAGGGTTGTGGAGGAAGTATTATGGCAGAGGATGCGCCGGGTGGTGGAGCGCTCTTTATCGTGAGATTGCCCGCCGTTCTGTCTGAGAGTACAATATGAAGATCGGACGGATATTGATTGTAGAGGATGACGGGACTTTTCGCGGCTTACTGGTCGCCATTCTGGAAGCCGCCGGTCATGAGGTCACGCAGAGTGTAGATGGTGCTGCCGGGTTGTTAAAGTTGAAACAGAGTCCGTTTGACCTAGTGCTGTCAGATCTCAAGATGCCGAAAATGGGGGGCGTTGAGCTGTTTCGAGCCAGCCGTACCCTCCCTTCGCCTCCCCCCTCT
>JAQUIG010000011.1 GCA_028683435.1 Desulfuromonadaceae bacterium
TCGCCGAATGGCGGCAGCGTTTCCCTCATGCAGAAGTCCACAGCTACCCGGATTGCGGCCACTATATCCTCGAAGATGCCAAGGATGAGGTCGTGCCGTTGATTTCGGAGTTTCTTGATCGCACGGCGGATTAAAGTCTGTCTTTAATTCTACTTTTTCACTTTACCGTTTCGTCCCGTAGGGACCGAATGAAGGTAGCCGGGGAATTCATTCCCCGGTATGGAATAGCCCATATTCAATCGTCACGTACGTGACGAAATGATGATTCACCATCGATCCCGGCGTTAAAACGCCGGGCTACCATCATTTTGTCACTACGTGACGTAATCTGACAAAGTAGAATTAGCAACATTTGTAATGACTGTTGGGTGAAGCGGGACGGGGGAATATTTCGTGGCGAATACATACACGTCGTTACATTACCATATTGTATTCAGCACCAAAAACCGCGAGCCTTGGCTTGTCGTTCCCAAGGAAGCCAAAATATGGGAATATCTGGGCGGCATAGCCCGCACAAATGGCATGAAGGCATTAAAAATCGGAGGCTATGACGATCATATACACATTTTGCTTGCTTTACCGCCTACCATTTCTGTCAGTAAAGCGGTGCAACAACTCAAAGGTGCTTCATCACGTTGGATTCATGAAAGCGACAGCGATATGGTGGCGTTTGCATGGCAGGATGGATACGGGGCATTCTCAGTTGGTCTTTCACAAATTGCGGACACAGTGCGATATATTGAAGATCAACGTGAACATCATCGGTCAAAATCATTTCAGGAAGAGTATCTTTATTTTCTTAAAAAGCATGACCTTGAATTTGACGAGCGCTATGTGTGGGGATAAATTAAAGCCCCATCGGGGCGGCCGATGGTAGCCGTGGGATTCATCCCACGGGGTGTGGCAATAGCCGCAAAATCATCCGTCGCGTATGCGACGTGTGGCGGATAATGGTGGTGGACGTAACGCACCCGTGCATATCCGGGGAATGAATTCCCCGTCTACCGTCAATTCGTCGCTATGCGACGTAACTTGACCCCTCGGTTCTTTTAATTCAGCTGGTTACATGCGTATTAACGGCCAACAGCCAAAGTGTTATGATGGCCGGATCTGATTAATCGAGTTCTATATAATCAACAAACGTCCTATATTGGTAGCAAGTTACATATATAGAGAAACCGTAGATTATCGAGTTGGTCAAAACAACAAACTGAGAAGGTGTTCAATGCGCGATAAGCATATAGTTCTTGCCAGCGGCCTATCAATAGGCATCACCGATATAGACAACAAAATAAAAGAAGCTGAATATAATGCGCTTAATTACTTTAATAAGACGTGTCCATATTGCGGAAACGGAATTTTCGATGGACATATACGCAACAAGTTAAATCTGGATCATTTTTGGCCAATATCTAAGGGTGGACAAAATGTTCCGTGGAACATCCTTCCAATCTGCGGACGCTGTAATCGGAAGAAAAAGGACAAACTTCCACATGAATATCTGGAACCTTTAACGCTTGAAATCTGTACGAAATATCTTTCAGAAGTTAGAGACCGATACTGCAATGAGACGCAGAAATGCTGTGAAATGATAGCTAAAATCAAATCATCTATAATCAATGACACCACTTTAACAACAACAGCGGCGATGAAAGTGCTGCTTGATATATTTGAAATCAACATTGATTTTAAAACGAGCAGTAGATTTGAAAATGACTATACCTCCGAGTGGATTACTTCAGGAGATTGGAAGTATAATCTCATAGGCAATCAGGTTGAAAAATCTAAAGTCTATGAGATGTACTTAACTCATTGTAAGTCAAATAATTTATCTCCAGATTCTGTAGGCGAGTTTGGAAAAAAATTCTTCAAATTAGTGAAATGCAAGTCCGTGAGAATAAATTATCCTGAATTAGGCATAAGACCTTGGGGCTACCGATTAATTTAGGATGAGCAGGGGGTCTGCCTTAATAAAGTAGAGATGCCTGCGAAAATTAAGTTAATCTTGAAATGCCAATACTCAACACGTGTTATTTGATGTATCAGGTGGAGCGGAAGGCCATAACCATTTGGGTCTGCTACACCCAAGTAGAACACCGCAACCATGGATACATCACGAAGTTATTAAAGATACTAATCAAAAAGTACCAGAACAAAATAATCACTATTGATACGCACAATGAAAGCTTACGTAATATTTGCAGTCGCCTCGGGATAAATTTGTTTAGATGCTGAGGCTGAGGTCTTCCAAAGAATAAAGGGGCCCTGGACATTGGACATTGTTTTAGCAGAACTTTAAGAGTGACTCCTTATATTCTCTTATATTCACGAGAGGTAATCAAAGTCATGAAGACCCAGTACTACACCGCATCAAGTCTTGATGGATTTATTGCAACCGAGGATGACTCGTTGGATTGGCTGTTTCCTCTTGCAGATCTGACTGACTCCAGCTACCCAGATTTTATTGCCGAGATCGGCGCACTGGCAATGGGGTCCACCACCTACGAGTGGATCGTTCGCAATTCCGACAAGGTAGCGGCGGAGACCGGGTCCCCTTGGCCGTACACCCAGCCTGCCTGGGTATTCACCAGTCGCATACTCCCGGTAATAGAAGGTTCAAACATCAGGTTCGTCAAAGGTGATGTGCGCCAGATTCACAATGAGATGCGTGTGGCCGCCGGGGAAAAGAACATCTGGATTGTGGGGGGCGGAGACTTGGCGGGGCAGTTTCATGATGAAGGACTTCTGGATGAACTCATTATCCAAATTGGCTCAGTTACCCTGGGCAGAGGCAAGCAACTGTTCCCACGCCGAGTTCTAAGCCCTACCCTGCGCCTTATATCAGTTCACCAGATGGGGAACAGCATGGTTGAACTGCGATATGAGGTAGGTAAATAGAGACGCCCAACTCTCGAGTGAACTCGGTCGCGACAAAAAACCTGCCGTGCCGGTCACACTCATGCCCGTTAGTCGCGATCAAATTAAATTCCAAATAAATATGAGGCCAGGATTATGATTCGGAAAATCAGTGGAGCATTGACCGGGGGTGCTATTGGAGGGTTGGTCGATAGTATCAACATCACGATTTTAGGCAAGACAGGAATAAGCGATCTATTGGGAGTCAGTATGAAGCCGGAATTCACTGCTCCCTGGCTTTATCAGCGAATGATCTGGGGTGGCATATGGATGCTTTTGCTACTTCTGCCGTTTTGGAAAAAGCAAACTATTTTGCGTGGATGCCTGTTCAGTCTGCTGCCATCGGCTATGATGCTTTTCATGGTCTTGCCAAGCATGGGGAAAGGACTTCTCGGTCTTGGTTTCGGCACTCTGACACCTGTGGTAGTTATTGTCTTGAACTTTATATATGGCATTGTTGCTGCTTATTGGTACAAGTTTACAGTCAAATCCGCTTAGCATGCACTCAGGCGGTGACCGGTCGCAAGAAACTGCGTTGTCCGACTATCTTTTTGCTTACGTCGCATAGCGACAGATTGATGGTAGCCGGGGAATTCATTCCCCGGAAATGAGATATCGTCACGTACGTGACGAATGAATATTTGATATTTTCACCCGTGGGATGAATCACACGGCTACCATCTGCCACCCCTACGGGGCTTGAAATCAATTTGGATACACCAACAATGACCAACACCAACATCGTCAATATTTCCCGTCCTCTGACCGAAATGGCCCGGCTCCAGCCGGATACGCCCGCCATCATCTTTCCGCAGGAAAAGCGCTCCCTGACCTTTCGGGAACTGGATCAGGAGAGCGACCGGATCGCAGGCGGACTGGGGCGAATCGGCATTGGCCGCGGCACCAGGGTTGCGCTGCTGGTTCCCCCCTCCCCTGAACTGTTTGCCCTGACCTTTGCCCTGTTTAAAGCCGGCTCAGTACCGGTTTTCATTGATCCTGGTATCGGAGCGCGCAACATGAAGGGGTGCCTGGCAGAGGCGCAACCGGACGCCTTCATCGGCATCCCCAAGGCGCATGTGGCCCGGCGCTTGCTCGGCTGGGGGCGCTCCAGCATCCGTATCAACATCGTCGTCGGTGGCGGCTCTTTTTGGGGCGGCATACCGCTTGAAGAACTGCGCCGCTCTGCTCAGACGGCACCGTTTGCCGCTGCGGAAACCCGCCGTGATGACGTGGCCGCCATCCTGTTTACCAGCGGCAGCACCGGCCCTCCCAAGGGAGCAATCTATAGTCATGGCACCTTTGCGGCCCAGGTTGATGCTCTGCGGGAGTTGTACGACATCCGCCCCGGCGAGGTCGACCTGCCGACGTTTCCGCTCTTTGCCCTGTTCGCTCCGGCCCTCGGCATGACGGCGCTGATTCCGCAGATGGACTTCACCCGCCCCGGCTCGGTCGATCCCCGCAAGATACTCGGACCGGCAGCCGAATATTCCGCCACAAGCATGTTCGGCTCCCCGGCCCTGCTGAATCGGGTCGGACGTTTTGGCGAGACTCACGGCAGCACGTTCACCCATCTCAAACGGGTGATTTCCGCCGGCGCTCCGGTTCCGGCCGCGGTATTAAAACGCTTTGCCGCGCTGTTGCCTGCTGATGCCGAGATCTTCACCCCCTATGGCGCCACCGAGGCGCTGCCGGTCAGCTCCATAGGCAGTCGCGAGATACTGGCCGAAACCGGGGCGATGACCGGCGAAGGGCATGGCGTCTGTATCGGCCGTCCGGTGCCGAGCATCTCCCTTGCCATTATTCCGATCAGTGATGCACCGATATCCGCATGGAGCGATGACCTGGCGCTTCCTCCCCTTGCAGTGGGTGAAATCGCCGTGCGCGGGCCGCAGGTCAGCACCGCCTATCTGAACAGGCCCGAGGCGACCAACCTGGCAAAAATAGCTGATGCCGACGGCGGCGTCTGGCATCGGATGGGTGATGTCGGCTACCGGGACAACAGCGGCCGGATCTGGTTTTGCGGCCGTAAAGCCCACCGTGTCGTGACTGCGCACGGCACGCTCTACACAATCCCTGTGGAAGGGATCTTCAACACCCATCCCAAAGTCTTTCGTACGGCGCTGGTCGGGGTTGGAGCAAGCGGAAGCCAGCAACCGGTGCTCTGTGTGGAATTGGAGACAAAAAGGGGGGTGCAGGAACAGGAGCAGATCCGGAAAGAGCTCCTTGAGCTGGGGAGTCACCATTCTCACACAAAAGACATTCATACGATCCTCTTCCACCCCGCTTTCCCGGTAGATATCCGCCATAACGCCAAGATATTCCGTGAAAAACTGGCCGTCTGGTCACAGAAGAAACTTTCATGAAAGCACTTGTTACCGGAGGCGGCGGCTTTCTCGGCGGGGTGATCGTACGGATGCTGCGTGAGCGGGGCGACGAGGTACGCAGTTTTTCACGTGGTGAGCATCCTGATCTGGAGGATATGGGAGTAGAACAGTTCCAGGGCGACCTGGCTGACCAGGATTCGGTGATCAAGGCCGCCAGCGGTTGCGATCTGATTTTCCATGTCGCCGCCAAGGCCGGTATCTGGGGGCGGTACCATGATTTCTACCAGACCAACGTGGTCGGCACCGAAAATGTGCTGGCGGCATGCCGGAACAACAGTATCGATAGGCTTGTCTACACGAGTTCTCCCAGCGTCGTCTTCGACGGCAGCGATGTAGCGGGTGCAGATGAATCACTCCCCTACCCTGACCGCTATGAGGCCCACTATCCGGCGACCAAGGCCCTTGCCGAACAGCTGGTACTGGCGGCAAACTCGCCGGAGCTGGCAGTTACGGCCCTGCGGCCGCATCTGATCTGGGGCCCTGGCGATAACCATCTCGTTCCGCGCATCGTCGCCAGAGGGCGTGCCGGCAAACTGCGCCGTATCGGCATACGCCACAAACTGGTGGATACGGTTTACGTCGATAATGCCGCCAAAGCCCATCTGTTGGCAGCCGACAGGCTTTCTCCCGACAGTCCTGCAGCAGGCAACTGTTATTTTATAACTAACAACGAGCCGCTGCCGCTCTGGGAGATGGTCAATCGCATCCTCGCCGCTGCCGGTGTCCCTCCTGTGACCCGTTCTATCCCACCAAAACTGGCATACGCCGCCGGTTGCTTCTGCGAAGGCTTGTGGAGCCTGCTGCGCCTGTCCGGTGAACCGCCGATGACCCGCTTTGTGGCCCATGAGCTGTCCAGCGCTCATTGGTTCAATATTGAAGCTGCCCAACGCGATTTTGGCTACAAGCCGGAAATTTCCATTGAGGAAGGTTTGGCGCTTTTACGACAGTCGTTTCTGGCAGGTAACCGTTGATGTTTCCCTGGCCGCAGGATAATGAGGTACAGATCCACTGCCGCCACCTTGCCGCTAATACCGCGTATTATGTTTCTTCAGATGAGATGTCAAGAGCTGACCGGCTCCTCGCCCCAGACAAGAAAAACAGTTTCATAGCCGGTCGTGGACTGCTGCGAGAAATTCTTAGCGGGTATTTGGGGATAAAAGCGGAGAAACTTCATTTTACCGTTGGAGAACACGGTAAACCGCGTCTTTTAGGTAACAAAGCCGACAACGGCCGGCTACACTTCAACCTGTCACATTCAGGCGACTTGTTTCTTTTGGCGGTTGGAATAGACCGTGAAGTTGGCATTGACGTGGAGCAGATTCGTAATGACACACCATTCCGTGATATTGCCCGACTCGCATTTTCCCCAGATGAACAGCAACGACTACTTGCCCTTCCGGACGATCTGCAACGCGACGCATTTTTTCGCTGCTGGACCCGCAAGGAAGCCTGTCTGAAAGCCTGCGGGATGGGATTCGCCCTGACGGTAAACCGCTTCGAAATCAACTTTTTCCAGGAGACCCCAACCGTGTTTGTCTCGCCAGATGACCTGTCCATCTGGACTCTGGAGGATATTACTGCCCCGGTAGATCACTGTGCGGCGCTGGCGGTAAAAGGAGCCGCCCCGATTATCCGCTACGTTTGATTGAAGTGCACTGCACCTGCCGGTATTACATTTATGGATGAGCAATTTACTTGACAGAGCTTAACCGATAGTGCTAAACAACTAGCTTCAATTCCGTTACTTACTCAAAGAAAATTTTTGGAGGTGTAGTTTGGCTCATCATAAGTCAGCAATCAAGAGGATCAAGCAGAGTGCAAAGAAAACCGCCCGTAATCGTCATGTATCATCGACGCTGAAAACATATATCAAGCGGGTTCGTGAAGCGGTTGAAGCCAAGGACAAGGAAGCTGCTGTTGCTGCCCTTAAGATTGCCATCCCTATTATCGATGCCACTGCTACCAAAGGTGTTATTCACAATTCAACAGCTTCCCGCAACGTTTCACGCCTTACAAAACTCGTCAATACTCTCGGCTAGAACATTTAGGCTGAATATTCAATAACGTAAGAAGGGGGCTGCGATTATGCATGTCCCCTTCTTTATTGCGCTTGTATTTTTTACCTTACAGATCAGGTATGAAATCAGTGGCGGCGAGCAAAGAATCACCAGATGCCGGTACAGATCCCCATGGTCAGCCCGTGAAGGAGAGTATACGGCTGACCACCGGTTTTTGAAGCAACATCACACCGATAAAACTCATCAAAAATCCGCTGCAACTCTACTCTTGAAAAATTGCGGGCCTGCGCAACAATATCCCCAAGAAAAAACGAATTTATAGATAGCTCCCGGCCGATATCGGCTTGCGGCATCTTTTTGTCCAGCAACTCCCTGACGCGCCATAACTGCCGGAAGTGACGGGTCAGTGCGCCGATCAGCATCGGCGCCCCCTCGCCGTTCAGAAACAGCGCATCCAGACTTCTGATCGAGCTGGACAGGTCACGCAGACCGACAAATTTAGCCAGCTCAAAGGCGGTAAAAGCCTTACTGCTGCTGGCCATGACCCGGACATCATCAACAGTTATACGCGGCTTTGTACCGGCGTAAACCACCAGTTTTTCAATCTGCGAGCTTAATTCCTGCAAGTTGTTGCCGATCAGTGCAGATAACAGTTCTGCAGCAGCTGTTTCAATCGACTTCCCTTGCGCAACCGATTCAGCCTGAATGAATCCGGGTAGCTTATTGTCGTAGAAGCGCTTGTATTCGACCAGGACGCCATGTTTTTTAAATTCCTGAAAAAACTTCTTACGCTGGTCAATCTTGATACCGGTCAGCAGCAGACAGGTTCCGGGCGACGGATTCTTGATATACGGAAGCATGGCTTCAAGAGCATCGGCTTTAAGTTGTTCGGCCCGTTTGACCAGAACCGCGCGACGTTCCGAAAACATCGGCAGGGTCTGGGCGGCATCGACAATATCGACCCCTTTGGATTCATTGCCGAAAAAGACATTGAAATTAAAGTCCTTGAGAGTCGGGTCAGTCGCCCGGTCAAGCAGCATATGGACCGAACGCTCGACCAGGAACTGCTCTTCGCCGTAAAGAAAACAGACGGTCGGTATGATGCCCTTTTTCAGGGACGTTTCAAACTCCTGGGGTGTCATGGCTAGTAGGACTCTTCTAAAGCGGAAATGAATTTATGGGCAATAATTCGGGCGGCGGCATCAAGAGCCTGTTCTTCGGCATTGCGCTGCAGGGCAAGATTCGTGTTACCAGGATACTGTTTTGCCCCTTGAATCTGTCCTTTCCAGAGCGGCAACGTTTGTCCTTTTTTAGTAATTTCAAGTTCGACATTAAGCGACAAGCTGAATTCATGGGCCTGATCGAGGGCGTTATAAGAAACCGCCGTGCTGGAATAGGAAACAATCCGCGCCTTCATGACAAGATCAGCACCCTCTGTGCTGCCGGCAGGGTTCAACCCGCGCAGAGCGTGAAATTCTTCATAAAACGCCCGGCGGAGAACCGTTTGTGCCGTTGGACTGATACTCTCGTTGCTGAAGAAAGGTACCCATATGTTCTGGACGCTGGCAAGCCGCCCAGAGGACTGTGCGTTCGTCAGGTGGTAGCCGCACCCCGCAACAGTGCTCAGAAGCAGTGCCAGCAGCAATCTCCGTCCCCATATAGTAGCTGACATACCTTACCCCACCACGATATTGACGAGCTTGCCCTGTACGCAAATAACCTTGCGGACGGTCTGCCCCAAGATGAATTGTGCGACCTTCTCATCTGTCAACGCCAGCGCTTTAAGTTCATTTTCACCGATACCGGCAGCAACGGTTATTTTGGAACGTAATTTACCGTTAACCTGAACGATGGCCAGGATCTCTTCATCAACCACGGCGCTGCGATCATAGTCAGGCCAGGAGGTCTGAGTCAATTGGGTGCTGTTCCCTAAACGCTGCCAAAGCTCCTCGGTAATGTGAGGAACAAAAGGAGCCATCAGCAAAATAACGCTCTGGAGCGCTTCCTTCATAACAGCCGGGAATTGAGGCGTTGAGAGTTCGGCGGGCTGCAAAATATTAAGCAGCTCCATTATGGAAGCTATCGCCGTATTGAAATGGAAACGTTCCTCTATATCTTCTGATACTTTACGGATTGTTTTATGTACCGCCCGGCGCAGGTTTCTCTCCTCGGCAGACAATGAGCCGGGGTCAACCTGGCCTGCGTTTTTTATCAGCTCAAGGCGGTCATGGACCAGTTTCCAGATGCGGCTTAAGAAACGGAAAGAACCTTCCACACCCTGGTCATTCCAGTCCAGATCTTTTTCAGGGGGTGCGGCAAACAGTGAAAAGAGACGGGCGGTATCAGCCCCGTATTTTGAGATCAGGGCATCCGGATCGACGACATTCCCTTTCGACTTGCTCATTTTGGCGCCATCTTTAATGACCATCCCCTGTGTCAGGAGATTGACAAATGGTTCATCGGCAGAAATGTGTCCCAGATCACGCAGCACTTTTGTAAAGAAGCGCGCATACAGCAGGTGCAGCACGGCATGCTCTATGCCGCCGATGTACTGGTCAACCGACATCCAGTGGTCAACAGCGTCCCGATCGAGGATACCATCCTTAAAGTCAGGGCAGCAGTAGCGGAGGAAATACCAGGATGACTGAACGAAGGTATCCATCGTGTCAGTTTCACGACGGGCAGCTTTTCCGCAGGCTGGGCAGGAACAGTTTACGAATGATTCCATCCGGGCCAGCGGGCTCCCCCCTTCACCGCTGAACGCGACATCTTTCGGCAGTACAACCGGCAGATCTTTTTCCGGCACAGGAACGACGCCACAGCAGTCGCAATAGACTACCGGAATCGGATTGCCCCAATAGCGCTGGCGGGAAATGCCCCAGTCGCGGAGCCGAAAATTGACCGTTTTGCTGCCGTGTCCCTGATTTTGCAGAAACTCGGCGATTGCCTCTTTTGCGTCACCGCTGGGCAGGCCGTCAAACTGGCCTGAATTGGTCATAACCCCGGCTTCGGTGTACGCCTCTGTCATACTCGCCGGATCGAGCGAAACGCCGGACGGCTGTATGACAACTGTCAGCGGCAGGTCATATTTTTTGGCAAACTCAAAATCGCGCTGATCGTGGGTAGGTACCGCCATGACGGCTCCGGTGCCGTAATCCATCAGGACAAAGTTGGCCAGAAAAATCGGCATTCGCGTCCCGGTCAGAGGATTACTGCAGTATGAACCGGTAAAAACCCCCTCTTTTTCAAAATCATCAGCGGTGCGCACTATGCGATCGGTCTTTCTGATCTTGTCGATAAAGGCGATAACCGTTTCTCTTCGGTCCGGGGTGGTCAGCTCAAGGGCACGGGGATGTTCGGGTGCCAGAGACATGAAGGTCGCTCCGAATACGGTGTCCTGACGTGTTGTGAAGACACGGATCGATTCGCCGCTGTTTTCGACAGGAAAATCGATCTCGCAGCCATAACTCTTGCCGATCCAGTTCCGCTGCATGACAAGCACGCGCTCAGGCCAGCCGGGGAGTTTATATGTGTTTTCAAGCAGCTCATCGGCATAATCGGTTATGCGGAAAAACCACTGATCAAGCTCTTTCTGGGTAACGTCGCTGTCGCAGCGCCAGCAGCAGCCATCCTCGACCTGCTCATTGGCGAGTACGGTTTCGCACTTAGGACACCAGTTGACAAAGGAGGTCTTTTTGTAGGCCAAACCTTTGGCAAACATTTCCAGAAACAGCTTCTGTTCCCAGCGGTAATAGCCGACGTCGCAGGTTGCCAGTTCACGGTCCCAGTCGTATGAAAAGCCCAACTTTTTTATCTGGTTCCGCATGTATGCGATATTTTCATGCGTCCAGGTTGCCGGATGACTATTGTTTTGAATGGCAGCATTTTCAGCCGGCATACCAAAAGCGTCCCACCCCATCGGATGCATGACATTGAAGCCGCGCATTCGTTTGAACCTGCCGATAACATCGCCGATAGAATAATTACGGACGTGCCCCATATGGATACGCCCGGATGGATACGGGAACATCTCCAGGAGATAGTATTTCTGTTTGCCGCTGTCGACAGTCGCCTTGAATGTCTTTTCGTTTTCCCAGGCAGATTGCCATTTCTGTTCTACGTCTTTAGGTATGTACTTATGTTCCACGGTGATTTCCTTTCGTACTTTGAATCTATTTAGTTTTTTTTGATGCGGTTTTTGCCGCCATTGGTATTAAATCAGGAAAACCCGCCCTGCAGAATAATTTCAGCGACAACTCTATCCAACGGGACAGAGCGATCAACAACACCGGTTGCTACCGCTTCACGCGGCATGCCGTACACGACAGCGGTCTCCTCTGATTCCGCAATAACCCACCCACCCTGTTCCTTAATAGTTCGCACCCCTTTACTGCCGTCGTTGCCCATGCCGGTAAGGATTACAGCAGCCACCCGCTTGCGGTAAATACCTGCACACGACTGCAGCATGACATCAACTGAAGGGATATACCGGTCCGATTCCGCAGGTGCAACGATGCGGGCCGTTACCTGCCCTCCGCACACTTCGAAGGTCATGTTCCTACCGCCCGGAGCGATCAGAACTCTGCCGGGAAGAACAAGGTCGCCATCTTCGGCCTCCTTTACGTCGAAAAACGAGGTGCGATTGAGCCGTTCTGCAAAGGCTTTGGTAAAACCGGCCGGCATATGCTGGGAGACAACGACGGCAAAAGGATATTTCTGTTCAAATGAGGAGAATATCCGCTGCAGAGCGGGCGGCCCTCCGGTGGAAGAACCGATCGCCACAAGATCGATGGCGTGATGTATTCCAACCCCTGCTCTCCCCGCCGGTGCCGGTTCGGATGTGCTGTGGGCAGGAAAATCAACCACGGCGTTTGAGCGGATATGACTCCACGGCTTACACGCAAGAAGTTGCAGAACCTTTTTCTGAAGATCTTCCTTTATCGAGAGGAGATCAACCGAAGCGCTACTGGATGGTTTTGCCACAAAGTCAAGCGCCCCGAGTTCAAGCGCTTTAAAGACCTTGTCGGCGCCGCTGAGGGCGCTGATAACGATCACCGGCAGCGAAAAGCGGGTCGTAAGGATGCGCAGCAGTGTAAACCCGTCCATCTTGGGCATTTCAAGATCCAAAGTCACCAGATCGGGCTTAAGCGCAATAACCTTTTGAATCCCCTCTTGACCGTTTATCGCGTAGCCCACGACTTCAACATAATCGAGACATTCCAGCATGCGGGTGATGCTGCGGCGGCTGAAGGCTGAATCATCGACAACGACAATCCTGATCTTTTTCACCGTGGACCTCCCGCTGGAAAACGATCCGGCTTCTGATAGATCATGTCGTTTTTGAAATGGCGGAGTGTGAACAGTGTCGTGATGTTAGCGAGAGATTCCGAGTGCCCCAGCAGCAGAAAACCGCCATCATACAGTGCTGCGTGAAATGACTCAATTACACGCTTTTTGGCCGCCTGATCAAAGTAAATGATCACATTACGACAAAAAACAAGGTCCACCTTGCCAAGCATGGTCAGGCGATGTGTGTCAAAAAGGTTGAGATGACTAACGGTAACCAACTCACGGATAGAGTCATTTACCTTATACCCATCATCTTGCGGATGGAAAAATTGACGCAGGTCGCTCTCTTCAGTCGCCCTAAAAGATGATTTTCCATATACGGCACGACGCGCCTGTTGCAGGACTTTCTGGCTGATATCGGTGCCGATGATTTCAATCTTCCATCCTGATAGTTCCGGAATGGTACTAAGGAGCATCGCAATGGTATACGGTTCTTCTCCTGTCGAGCACCCTGCGCTCCAAATCCGCAGAGAACGGTTGCCGCGTTCAGCTTTACTTCTGATCAGTTCGGGTATTATCTCATCGGAAAAAGCTTTAAGCTGGAACGACTCACGGAAAAAATAGGTCTCGTTTGTCGTAAGAACATCCATGATGTCCATGAGTTCCTGCTCTTTATTACGGTTATACTTCAAATAATGATAGTAGTCGTAAAAAGACATGAGGTTCAGGTCAGTCAAGCGCTGGGAAAGCCGCTTTTCAAGAATATATTTTGAATTATGATCAAAAAATATTCCGCAATGCCGATAGATGCAATCCCGCAGTAGCTGGAATTCATCGTCAGACATAGTATGATCGTTTGCATAAGAGAGCGTCATTAACAACCTAAATGTATTTAGTAACGATGACGCGCTCTAAAGACCTGACCGCCTGCCGGGCAATGTCATCGTCACCGTTGTGAAGGGATTGCCGGATGATTTCCTCTGCTTCCGGGATCCCGATTTCTTCCAGGACCTGTAAAATTGTAATCATCAGCAAACCTTCAGCAGTGCTATGAATATTTTTAATAAATAACCATGCCCTGACCGGTTCTATCATGGCAATAGCCTTCAGTGCAACAGCCTGCACCGAGATGTCCTCGTCATCCAGAGCATATTCAAGGGCATCAAGCGCCGTTGTATCGCGCAGGTTTCCAAGGGCGATGGCGACGGCAATACGGACATCGGGATCCTCATCAGCTAAGACCGGCACAAGCATTGAAACGGATTCCTCAACAGGGTTCTCCCCTATTGCCGTAACGGCAGCTTTACGAACATGCGGATCTTCATCCTTTACCAGCGGCAGCAAACGTTCCCGTTCACCAAGCGATGCCAGCAAAAGCGCGGCAGCCTTTCGATGATGCGGCATTTTTGAAGAAGATAAATGACTGGCTTCAGCCAGAACCGAAGAACGACCGGAGGTGGCAAGGGACTGTAAACCTGAGACAGCCGCTGCATAGACGTGGGCTTCGCTGTCGTCAATCAGAGGAATAAGGTCAGAAATCAACATGATCAGGTCAAGCTTTCCGGCCGCCAGCGCAGCTGCTTTACGAACCTTGGCAGACGGGTCGTGCAACGCACCCTGAATAACATCATCAAAACCGGAATAGCCACACTCGGCGATTAGAATACAGAGGCCGCTTCGTCCGCTCTCATCAAGGGTTGAATAGCGTGGAATAATTTCATGCAAGGCTTCACGGCCAAAGCTTTTCAGCGCTGCAAGTGAAGCATTGGCGGTAAACTCTTCAGCGTGCGCCTGAATAAGCAGCGGAATGAAACGGGTATC
Source organism: Desulfuromonadaceae bacterium (assembly GCA_028683435.1). Taxonomy (GTDB): domain Bacteria; phylum Desulfobacterota; class Desulfuromonadia; order Geobacterales; family Pseudopelobacteraceae; genus JACRCG01. The sequence continues at coordinate 14,429 of JAQUIG010000011.1, forward strand.
CATGGTCTTGACGCTGATCCAAAGCAGCGCTTCCGTTAACGCCACTTCCTGACTGTCAAACAGTTCCAGTAAACCAGGAATAATGTCGGTTCCCTTAATTATCTGGAGCGCATCACCGATTTTTACCTGTGCTGCAGCAGAGGATCGCCAGTAGATCTTATACAGCGCTTTGACAGCGGCGGCACGACAGTTCCTCTGGCGACACGAAAATCCATGCAGCAGCAGATTTAAGGAGCTTCCATCAGAAATGGTGCCCAAACATTCAAAAACTGCCTTCCTGAATATATCCTGTTCTGCCAGCTTTAGCAGCGCTTCCGGAACCGGTGCCGGTTTTGCCAGAAGCCCCAAAGCCCCCAGAGCGCTGAAACGAAACAGCACCTCGTCTCTCGACTGAATGGCTTGCATGAGCTGCTCTGCAGCGGCCGAATCGCCCAGGGCGCCAAGCTGCTCTGCAGCGGCAGAGGCAACATTTTCCTCGGAGTCGTTCAGTGCCTGCAGTAGCGCTGAAACAAAAACCGGGTCACCGATAGCTCCCATGACATCAATGACAAATTTGCGTACATCGGGATCCTGATCCTGCACCATCTTCATCAGCAGCGGGGCGGAAGCAGAACCGAGGCGAATAACGGCCTCTGCAGCAGAATTTCTCAAACCGGCATTTTCTTCACTGCGAAGAAGGTTCAATAACTGTTCAACTGAATTGAGATCAGGTTCCAGGTAAACATACCGCTCAACGGCCTCTTTCCGTACCCGCCAGCTTTCATCGCCCATAGCGGTGAATATGATAGCTTGGGCGTCAGGAGCTGGAATATCCCTCAGCAAACAGAGGGCTGATCTGCGAATTTCTTCATCATCTGATTGAAGGGCACAGCGTATATCTTGAAGATCCATTACCTGAATACTCCTGATTTTTTAAAGGCATCTGAAGATTTGCTTTATGCAGGTATCGTGGTTTGAATACTGTTGTTGGCACAAAGGAGTGAATCAATATCCAAAATCATAAAGACGCGGTTATCAGACAGGCAGACACCTAAAAGAAATTCCATCCCCACTCCGGATGCAATCTGGATCGGAGGTTTTATATCGGCGACCGGCACAGAAATGACCTCCATGACGTCATCCACATCAAGAGCCAGTATTTGCCCGACCAGCGACACAATCAGCAGTTTGCCGACAGGAGCGCCATCCATGACGGGCATTCCAAATCGCTTGCGCATGTTCATGACCGGAATAACCGATCCGCGAAGATTAATAACCCCCTCAAGAAGGTCTGAGGCGCACGGCAGCGGCGAGAGTTTCTGAGGAACAAGAATCTCACGTATTCTCATGATATCGACAGCAAACAGCCTGTCGCCGAGGCTAAAACAAGCCAGCTGGATATGAGTTATCACACCTTCCATATTAAATAACGGCCCTCAGTTCAGGTTGATGTCAGCAATGGTTCCCAAATTCAAAATTATTATCAATCGTCCGCCGGACCGACCAAGCCCGCTGATAAAGTCACGGTCAATCCCATCCAGGACTGCGGGGGCAGCTTCGACGTCATCAAGTTCTACCTGCACAACCTGGATCACTTCGTCAACCAGCAGGCCGCTTAATGAATTATTGTTTCTGATAACTATAATCCGCTCTTTGCCGGTGGGCTCTTTACGGGCAAGACCCAAACGGACACGCATATCAATAATCGGAATAATCGTGCCGCGCAAGGAAAGAATTCCTGAAATAAAGAGCGGGGCACGCGGGACCTCGGTCACCTCTCTCGGCTTGATGATTTCCTTTAGATCCATGATATTTATGCCGTAGATCTCATCAGAAACCCGAAAGCAGAGAAATTCATGGCAGGATTCAGCAGTCATCTGACTGGTTTCGTCATCTGCACGGCTTGACTCGTTGTCACACCCGGCAGCTGCTCTGCCGGCCAGAATCGCTTCCAACGGTGACTGCGTCGCGGTAACACGACCCGGGAGTATGGCGGTGATGGAAGGAACGACAGCATCAACGGACTCAGCGGGAACGTGATGAGACTCTTTTTGAAAAAAAACGGGAGCAGCGGCGGCCGGATCTGTAACCGCCGGGACAGTTTCGATACCGTTACTCGCCAGCCCAGGTGAAGAGAATGGAGCGGCAAAAGAGGCGGCATCAGGCTCCCTGAGACTCTGTAACGATTTTTTTCTTATTTTGGCAAGATCCATACAAGTACCGCCTACATCATCAATTCATCTTTAATTTCGTTGATTATGCCAGAATCAATCAAGGCGGCATCACAACCATATGCAACCAGCAGAGCATTAGTTGCCATGGAATTGATTTTGCGCGGCACTCCGCCGCTCAGTTCATAAATCCGCTGTACGGCATCCGGGGTAAATAAACCGGGAGTCCCCCCGGCGACCTCGAGCCGAAAATCGAGATATTCCATAATTTCATCAACCAATAGCGGCTTCAGGTGGTAATGAAGCGAAATACGTTGCCGCAGAGGCTCGAAACGACTTGATGCCATCATCGGGCGCAATTCCGGCTGTCCCATAACAACAACACCAAGCAGATTGCGGTCATCCAGCTGAAAGTTGGTCAGAAGCCTGATCTCATCAAACACTTCTGCATCGGTAATCATCTGGGCTTCGTCAATGACCAGGACCGGACATATATCCCGTTGATTCAAGGCGTATACGGCAGTATGGATCTGGTTAATCAGGAGATCCTTGGCGTCGGCCGGCTGCTCTACTTCAAGAATCCTCGCAATGGTTCGCAGAAACTCTATCGCATTCAAGCGCGGATTGATGATATAGCAAAAACGGAAACGGGAACCGAGACGATCCATCAGAGCCCGCGACAGCGTGGTTTTGCCGCAGCCTATTTCCCCGGTTAAAACAGCAAGCTCACGTTCTTCAACGACAAATTCAAGCCGCGCAAGCGCCTCTTCATGGCCGCGACTTAAAAACAGAAAACGGGGATCGGGTGTTTTGCTGAACGGTTTTTCCTTAAAGCCGAAATAGCTTTTATACATGCGTGTCAGCTCCGGAACGCATCGTTTCATTGATTATCCCGCCGATGTCCAAAACGAGAATTGTGCGTTGGTCACCAAGGTCTGCCGCGCCGGAAATACCACGGAACCGTTTGAATGACTCGCCCAGTGGTTTTATTACGATATCCTGCTGCGAAATCAGGTCATCCACCGCAATTCCGAGACGTTTTTCTGCAACGCCGACAACGACGACATAAAATTCTTTCGGAGGTTCGTCACTGCGACGGATGTCGAAATAGTGTTCAAGTCTCAGTAAAGGCAAGGTCGACTCACGGAGCTGTACTATCTCCTTGCGCTCTATCGTCATAATATCCTTGTCAGTCATCAGCAGCGATTCAAGGACTGATGTGATCGGCAGAGCATAGGTTCTGCCGCTGCAGCGCACCATCAGGGCCTTGATGATCGCCAGCGTGATCGGCAGGGTGATAGTAAAGCGGCTCCCCTTCCCCTTTCTTGTTTCAACATCCACCATCCCAAAAATAGCGGAGATGTTGTTTTTGACGACATCCATACCGACACCGCGTCCGGAAACCTCACTGACAGTTTCGTTGGTTGAAAAACCGGGGAGAAAAATAAAGTCGATCGCATCACGATCCGAAACCGTACTTATGTCGCTCACCAACCCTTTTTGCAGCGCCTTGCTTTTTACCTTATCGATATCTATTCCACCGCCATCGTCTTCAATTTCAATAACGACGTGATTACCTTTTTGATACGATGAAATTCTGATGGTTCCCTTTTCGTCTTTCCCCTGTGCCGTCCGCACTTCACTGGACTCAATGCCGTGATCTATAGCATTGCGGATAATGTGCATCATCGGGTCAGAGATATCTTCAACGATCAATTTATCCAGTTCCGTATCGGCCCCGAAAAATTTGAGCTCTACCCGTTTACCCTGCTCCCGCGATATTTTCCGGACGATTCGCGACATTTTCTCATACAATTGGCCGATCGGGATCATGCGTATCTCCATGACCCCTTTCTGGAGATCAGCAAGCTTGCGCTCAAGCCCTTTTGCCGCCTTACCCAGATCGATGGCCATGCGCGAAAACCCTTCATTGCGCATCCTGACGCTGACAGCGGCAATGGCCGAGTTGGCAAGGACAAGTTCACCGACGATATTCATTAAATCATCAAGCTTACCTATATCAACCCTGACAGTCCGGCTCATACTTTTGGCACTGAGAGCAGCGTCTTCGGGCACGGGGATCAGGCTGGTGGCCGCGGAGACAGCTGGCGTTTGCGTTGCAGCGGTTGCTGCAGCGGCCTGGAGCCCAACCTCATCAGCCGCTTTGGCGGCGGCAGGTGGTAATACATCTTCCGCAGGAGCCGCCGGTTCTTCACGTACCACTCTGGAAACGACCTGGGCAACAGCTACGCTATCCCGCTCAACGGCAGCTTTTAACTCATCGAGAGAGAGTTTGGAGCCGAAAAGAATTTCAAAATCGATATTTGTGCCAAGATTATCGCCAACACTCGGCAGGGTGCTGATAACTTCCCCGCACCCCTTCAATATCTCCGTGACTGCCGACAGTTCAGTATCAAATATGGCCAGGTTGAACGATGTATGGATATTGAAGATTGTTCGCCCTTTGACCAGATTGTCTTTCAGGCGATGATCCTCGTATTCTGTCAGGGCTCCATATATATGGGGAGGCAGATCCACTGTTTGCAGAGGTAATACACCGCTAGCAGCCTGTTTTTCCGCGGGGGCAAGGCAGGCGTTTATTTTGGAGACACACGTCGCAATTTCCTGCACCATGCAGGTCTCTTCGCCTGAGGCAAGGACTCGAATAAGGGTGCCGAGCAGATCATGGGCATCAAATAAAACAGCCATAAGTTTCTGGGTAAAATCGAGTTTTCCGAGTCTCAGCCAGTCAAGCAGGTTTTCCATGTTATGAGCAAGCTCAGCGACGTCGCTAAAGCTGAACATCCCGGCCAACCCTTTAAGTGAATGAGCTCCACGGAAAATAGAGTTCAGAACATCGGGATTAAGTTCGCCGCTCTCCACCATATCGGAAAGATCAGCCAATTCAGAGCCGAGCTGTTCGACAATCTCCTCCGCTTCAGCAAGGAATTCCTGAACGGCTTTCGTATGTGTGGAGTTCGGTTCGCTCATTACCAGTATACCTCAACCCTGATTTACTTTGAAAAGTTGTCAGGGCGCTTTGTTTAAATAACGATTGAGCAATTGCTGGAGAGTTACGGGAGAAAAAGGCTTAACAATATATTCATCAGCCCCGAGCTGTTTCCCTTTTTCAATATCCTTTGCACTCCCTTCCGTTGAAATGATAAAAACTGGAATATCTTTATAATTAGGGTTGTTACGAAGATAACTGATCAGCTCAAGTCCGTTGATGTCGGGCATATTTATATCGGTCAAAATCAGGTCGACATGATCACGGGGAAGAAGCCGCAGCGCCTCGAAACCGCTCGAGGCTTCAACTATCTGATAGTCACCAACCGCCTCAACGATAGCAACCAGCATGGCGCGCATGGTTGCCGAGTCATCGGCAATCAAAATGGTTTTGGTACTCACGGGGTAACCCTTTCATTCAACTGTCGTTCAAGTAAAGACTCTTCCATTGAAACCCCCGCCGAGATTGGATCGTTACTGCCACTCTACGGCGGTTTCGGACTTTGAGGGGTGGCTGATAACATACGTAATCCGGGTAAGAAAGCTGTCCATGATCATAGGGGTGTTGATTTCGACCCGGCGGGGTTTAATGACAAAAAGAGCCCCGAGTTCACGAATCTTTTTCTCGGCCTCAGTGTGGCGATAGTCGGTCATGACGATCAGCTGCAGCTCTTTAAAATTGTTATGCAGGAGTTCTAAAAGTTCAACTCCCCCCAGTACGCCTGATCCGTCCATTTTAGGCATAATCATATCAATCAGAACGGCAGGGCGCTCACCACCTCTGCGCAGGGAATCCACTTTGACAAGAGTATCTTCGCTCCGGGTCATGGCATGAACGACAAAACCGTTTTCCGTGAGCCCGTCAGCTATGCCCCGCAGAGTCGGGCCATCATCATCAACAATAACAACCGGTTGCTGGGCCGTCTGATGATGTGTTGCCGAAGGCTTTGACCCGTCTGCCAGATCAAAGGCAAGATCTGCAGCATCGTCAGACCGGTCACCACCGGCAGATTCTGCTTCAGTCGCCTGACGTTTCTCATCTTGAATCCGGGTGCCTTCCATGGCAAGAAACTGAGGGTTCAATCCCTGATCCAGCATGAACTGCAACGGGTCCATCTTTGTACCGTCAACTGTTTCAATCGAACTCTGAACTTCAAACTTGAAAGTTCCCTCTCCCCAGGCAAACAGCGAGAATACAACCTTTTCAATCTGTTCCCGCACGACCTCATCGATTATATCCTGTGAGATGCAGAAGTTCTTTACCAGGATGACACCCAAAAGTTCACTAAAACCGTTTTCCTGCTGTAAAGCAAGGGACTTACGCAGCACGGCCGAATCAATGGCCCCTTTTTGTATCAGCACCTCACCGAGGCTGTGCTGATAACAGCTTGAAGCGGCTCTTACAACCTGCCCTTGACGAAAAAAAACCGAGCCATCCCTTCCCCTACTGCTAAGGGAAAGGACACCGGTTTTTCTACTGAGACTGACAATCTGTAAAATCTCGCCAAGTCCGAGCTCTTCGAGGTTACCTACCAGGCTCATTCGTCACAATCCATCTGCATAAAAGGGAGAATAAAAACTCGCAAAATATATCGTAACAGTGTGCTCAAGTAAAGCCTTTAAAGGTATTTCAGCCAATTAAACGAGAATGAGTATTCATTAAAAAGGAGGAGGCTTATTGCTGGATCATCAGCGCCACCGGCCGATAGATCCGGTATCTGCCACTGGTAACATTTGCAAGGTTTATGTCACCCTTTATCACACTTCTATTGCCTCTTACATTCTGGTGAGCCAAGGTATACCGCTTTTTCCCAAGAACATTGTAGATTACGGCAGTGTGATCAGGCGCACCCAAACTTTCGCGACGCGTGACTCCACCAGGCAACTGTGCGGTGATTTTGAGATTGTGGAACTGAATGATATCCCCCGCCTTGATCTCGTCGGTTTCCGGGTTAAGGGGGAGACCGAAGGTTGTCGGGCGAGACCACTCTGCGAGGTTCTGATCGAGAGCTTGTTGAGCAAGATCCCAGCATTCACCGCGACCAACCGTAGCGCCCATCACCCTGTTGACAAAATCGATTATCTTGCCGTTCAGTTCCAGGCTGAGCAAGTCGGCAGGAAGCTTTTTTTTGACCGCATGAGTAAAGAAGCACAGTCCCTGATAACGGCGAGAGTCGCTTTGCTGGCTACCGGATAGCGATATCGTATAGTCGCCGATACCATCTTTAATGAGATAGCGGACGTTGAACGAGCCATCGGTTGCGAGGGGTATAGGGTTACTGCGGGTGGTTCCGTTGTTTTTTGCAACGGTTACTATCAATGTTTTTTGCGAGGTGCTACCGGCCAATACGACACTTGGTGAATTGTCGATAGGGACAGGGTCGAGGCTTAGTTTGGCTTCACCTCCGGTATACCAGCTAATTGCATCGGTGTCTGCCAAGGCGGAGGTTGAGACGCCAAGAGACATTACAACCAGAAACGCTGAAACTATATAAGATTGGAGATTATTTTTGTGAATGGTCAGCCCCACCTTTGCTACGGGAAGTGTCGGTTTTATCCCGCCCACGAAACATCAAGCGCAACGGAACACCATCAAAACCGAACGCTTCGCGGAATTTGTTGATCAGGTATCGTTCATACGAATAATGGATGTTATCGGGTTGATTAGTGAAAATTACAAAGGATGGCGGACGGGTTGCAACCTGGGTGGCAAAGTAGAATTTGACCCTGCGGCCGTGAGACAGTGGAGCGTGGTGGGATTCAATGGCATCGGTAAAGACATGCACAAGCTCCGACGTGGAGACTCGGCGGCAATACTGTCCCATGACTTCATCAACAGTCTCAATGATCTTACCGGTACGCTGTCCTGTTTTAGCCGAGACAAAGACTATCGGGGCGTATGCCAGATATCTGAATCCATCCCTGATCTTTTCTGTATAGGTTTTGAACGTGGCATTGTCCTTATCGAGAAGGTCCCACTTGTTAACGACAAAGACACATCCCTTGCCGGCTTCATGTATATACCCGGAAATACGCTCATCCTGTTCGGTAACGCCTTCATCTGCATCAATCACCATCAGTACAACGTCGGCCCGTTCAATACTGCGCAGGGCATCACAGACACTGTACTTTTCAAGTTTTTCAGTGGTTTTTCCCTTGCGGCGGATACCGGCGGTATCGATCAGCACATATGGTTTTTTGTTGCAGGTAAAGGGAGTGTCAACCGAATCGCGGGTCGTGCCGGCGGTCGGATTTGCCACCACCCGCTCAAAGCCGAGCAGTCGGTTGACCAGTGATGACTTGCCGACGTTGGGACGCCCCACCACGGCGATTCGAGTGACATTCTCTTCAGGATCGGCGACATCAGTCGGCGGGAAAACATCCATGATATTTTCGACCAGGTCGATAACCCCGCGATTGTGTTCAGCCGAAATGGTGTACAGCTCACCGATTCCGAGAGAATAAAATTCTGCCGAATCATTTTCCAGTTTCTCGCCGTCAACCTTATTGACGACATAAAAAACCGGTTTTTTCACGCGACGCAGCATCTCGGCCACCTCGGTGTCCGCAGGGGTCAGGCCGCTTCTGGCATCCATCATGAAAATGATGACATCCGCCTCTTCAATGGCCAACTTCGACTGCTCGCGCATCTGCTGCAACAATCGATTTTCGGTTACCGGTTCAAATCCACCGGTGTCAACAAGTATGAACGGTTTTTCAAAGCGGGTAATATTGGCATAATTGCGGTCACGCGTGACTCCAGGGGTGTCGTCGACAATAGCGCGGCGATGCCCCAGCAAACGGTTAAAAAGGGTTGACTTGCCTACATTTGGACGGCCGACGATGGCTACTAAAGGTTTCATTCGTATCCCAGTTCTCTCAATTTAGACGGTCGTTCGCTCCAGTTTTCAACAACTTTAACGAACAGTTCCAGATAGACCTTGGTATCAAGCAAACGCTCGATATCCTGACGGGCCTGACTTCCTATTTTTTTCAGCATCTCACCTTTTGAGCCGATGACAATCCCCTTCTGGGTGGCACGTTCCAGCATGATGGCTGCAGAGATGGCGATGACGCCGTTTTCCCGCTCTATAAAACTTTCCACGACAACCGCCGTCGAATACGGCACCTCGTCACGCGTCAAGCGGAAAATCTTTTCGCGAATCATCTCCGCAACAATAAATTTTTCCGGCATATCGGTCAGAATATCATCAGGGAACATTGCCGGCCCTTCCGGGAGGTAGCCGCTGACAACGGAAACCAGGTGGTCAACCCCGTCATTGCGACCGGCCGAGACAGGAACAATTTCCCTGAACGGATACAGCGTGGCCCAGTCGGAGATTTTTCTCAGCACCTGATTTTTGTCTGCCAGCAGATCAATTTTATTGATAACCAGTACGACCGGAATCTTCACCTTGCCAAGGACATCCTGGATGAAGGCGGGATCGGCAGCAGTCGTTGCTTCGACAACAAGCATCAGAAGATCGACCCCGCTGATAGCCGAACGTGCAACATCCACCATACTTTTGTTCAACCGCGAACGGCCGGTGTGGATACCGGGGGTGTCGATAAAAACAATCTGCCCGCCGGGAATATTGTGAATTCCCTGGATCCGGTTGCGGGTTGTCTGGGGCTTATCCGATGTTATGACAATCTTCTCGCCGATAATACTGTTCAACAATGTTGATTTGCCAACATTCGGGCGACCGATGATAGAGACAAAACCAGATGTAAACTTCTTATTATTCATGTAATTATGCACCATTCCTTCATATTTTACTTCTTTATCCATGCATCCCGCAATGTGACTATCCGATTGAACACAAGCTTGTCGGAAAGTGAATCTTTCGGATCCTGGCGAAAATAGCCCATGCGCTCAAATTGATAGCGGGTTTCAACATCCGCTCCGGCCAGTGTCGCTTCAAGTTTGCACTCTATCAATGTTTCAACTGAACCGGGATTCAGAAACTGCTTATAGTCGGCCCCACCACGGTCAGGATTGGGATCGCTGAACAGCCTGTCGAACAGCCGCACTTCTGCCGCCACGGCGTGAGGAGCAGAAACCCAATGGATAACCCCTTTGACTTTGCGGCCGTCAGCGGTATGAATCCCTTCGCGCGATGCAGGATCATACTCGCCGTGAAGTTCCGTAATAGTGCCATCTTCATCCCTGAAGACGCCGGTACATTTGATAATATAGCCAAAACGGAGCTTGACTTCACCACCGACAGTCAGGCGATGAAAACCTTTACTCGGGGTCTCCATGAAATCATCGGCATCAATCCAGATTTCGCGGGAGAAGAAAATAGTCCGATTTCCCATCTCAGGCTTCTGCGGATGATTGGCGGCCTGCAACTCCTCGGTACGATCAGCCGGATAATTATCGATTACCAGTTTGATCGGACGGAGCACGGCCATAGCCCGCGGTGCCGATTCGTTCAGATCCGTGCGGACACAATCTTCCAGAATGGAGGCATCAATCCAGGAATCACTGCGGCCGACGCCGATCTGCTCGCAAAAGTTCCGTACCGCCGCCGCCGTATAGCCGCGCCGCTTGATCCCGACCAGGGTCGGCATGCGCGGGTCATCCCAGCCGCTGACAATACCGAGCTGCACCAACTCCTGCAGCTTTCGTTTGCTCATCACCGTGTAGGTCAAATTCAGCCGGGCAAATTCATACTGTCGCGGCCGCGCCGGTACCGGCAGATTGTCCAGGAACCATTCATAGAGCGGCTTATGAGATTCAAACTCCAGAGTGCAGATCGAGTGTGTGATCCGCTCAATAGCATCGCTCTGCCCATGGGCGAAGTCATACATCGGGTAGATCTTCCAGGCATCGCCGACATGCGGATGCGGAGCATGGATGATCCGGTACAAGACCGGATCGCGCAGACTGATATTCGGCGAAGCCATGTCTATCTTGGCACGCAGTACGCGAGTACCATCCGGGAACTCTCCGGCATGCATACGGCTGAACAGGTCAAGATTCTCCCCGACAGAACGGCTGCGATACGGGCTGTCGGTTCCCGGCTCGGTCAGGGTACCGCGATGCGCCCTGATTTCGTCGGCATTCAGATCCTCGACGTACGCTTTTCCCCCTTCAATCAGAAAGGTCGCCCACTGGTATAGCTGTTCAAAGTTGTCGGACGCGTAATAGAGATGCTCCCCCCAATCAAAGCCGAGCCAACGAACGCTCTCTTTTATTGAATCGATATATTCCTGCTCTTCCCTGGCCGGGTTGGTATCATCAAAGCGGAGGTGACAGCGTCCGCCAAAATCACGTGCCAGGCCAAAGTTGATGCAGATCGCTTTGGCATGACCAATATGAAGATAACCGTTCGGTTCTGGTGGGAAACGGGTCACGATACTGCTGTGCTTGCCGCTTTTGAGATCCTCTTCAATAATGGTGCGGAGAAAGTTATTGGCCGCCGGTGCGGCTTGGTCATTACTGGTCATGATACCCTCGTGAATACTTGTTTCATATCTCGCCAAGAAACGAATTGGGATAAGCTTTGATAATTTTGACATCGACAAAACTGCCGACCAGGGAGATGTCGCCGGTAAAATTAACGATGCGGCCGATATCACCCTTACCGGACACCTGCCCGGGAAGTTTCCCTTCCCCTTCAACCAATACGGTCATCACGTTGCCGACATAGGTCGTGCTGATCTCGCGTGTATGGAAGCGCTGAAGCTCCATCAATCGATCAAGACGCGCCATTTTTACCGCACGCGGCATATCGTCACGGAGCTCTGCCGCTTTGGTACCCGGGCGCGGCGAGTAGACAAACGAGAACAGGTCGATGTAGCGCACCTTCTCCATCAGTGAGAGGGTCTGTTCGAAATCCTGTTCGGTTTCGCCCGGAAAACCAACAATGATGTCGCCGGTAACAACAATATCAGGGCGGAGCGCCTTGAGTTTATATATCTTGTCCAGATAGGAATCACGGGTATAACCGCGTCCCATTAGCCCCAAAACGGCATCGCTGCCGGATTGCGCCGGCAAGTGGATCTGGCCGCTCAGCTTCGGAACATCTCCGAAACAGGCAATCAGCTCGTCAGACATATCCTTGGGGTGCGACGTAGTAAAGCGGATCCGATCAATCCCGTCTATATCAGCAACCTGTCGAACCAGTTCGGCAAAAGTCGGCTCATTCCCGGCTTTAAGACCGTATGAATTAACATTCTGGCCGAGCAGAATTACTTCTCTGACCCCGTCATCCGCAAGCTGTCTGACTTCATTCAGGATATCCGCCGAGCGGCGGCTGATCTCACGGCCACGTACAAATGGCACAATGCAGTAGGAACAGAAGTTGTCACACCCCTGCATGACCGTCACAAAACGGGAGAGTCGCGACTCCCCCGTGATCGAGGGGAACAGGTCCAGGCGTTGATCGTTATCGATAAAGCTCGTCTCTGAGCGGCGCTCACCACGTTCGGCACCCCGGACCAGATCCGGGAGCAGGTGCAGATTGTGGGTGCCAATCACCAGATCGAGGTAGGGAAGTTTGCGGAGTAGCTCCTCCCCCTCCTGCTGGGCCACACAACCACCGACCGCAATAATTTGCTTCTTGCCGTCCCGCTTGTAGATACGCAGATTAGCAAGCCGCCGGTACACCTTTTCCTCCGCACCGCCCCGCACGCTGCAGGTATTGAGCAGGATCATGTCGGCAGAAGCCGGATCATTCGTCGGTCCGTAGCCAAGGTCTGCCAGCATCGTGACGATTCGCTCGGAATCGTTCACATTCATCTGACAACCGAAGGTTTCCATGTAGAGGAGTTTATTGAGCATAGTGGATCTGACTTTATACGCGACAAGCTGCTTTAAAGTCAAACAAATTGGATTATTTAAAAGTTGACTGCGCTTATTTCGGCTTCTTGACAATTACCTTTCACTGGACGTATTGTCGGGGCGAGATTTGATTCTTGTACAGGGAAAGAGCTGCAGATGATTATCGACTGGAACAACATCGACACCGTGCTGCTGGACATGGATGGGACGATCCTTGATCGCCATTTTGACGACCACTTCTGGCTGGAGCATGTGCCAAAACGCTGGAGTCAGCACAATCATACAACGCTTGAATACGCCAAGGAACACCTGTACAGCCTGTTCCGCAGCCAGGAAAACACCCTTAACTGGACGGATCTTGATTACTGGTCGGATCGGCTTAAACTCGACATCCCGGTGCTCAAACAGGAAATTGAACACCTGATTGCCGTCCATCCCTATGTGGTCGAATTTCTACTGTTCCTGAAACATACCGGCAAAACGGTCTGGCTGGTTACCAATGCTCATTCCAAAACGCTCAATCTGAAGATGAAAAACACCCGCATCGGACCGTATTTTGACGGTATCATTTCTGCACATCAGGTTGGACTACCGAAGGAAGACGCACGTTTCTGGGGGAAACTACAGGATTTTGTCAGCTACGATCCGGAACGAACCATGCTGGGAGAGGATAGCGAGGCCAACTTGACAACAGCGGAGAGTTTTTCGATTCGTTATCTTTTCTATATCAGTCGCTACAGCTCAAAGGTTGAACCGCGCAGGTCGGATCATTTCCCTACGATTGAGTACTTCAACAAACTTATCCCGGAAGCAGGGAGCAGATGCGTAACTATCCTGCCTTGAGAAACAGCTGGCGAATGACACACCAATCTGTACCATTGGCCAGCTATTATAAATCCATACTTACATCCTGCGGAGCATTGTCCTGAATTTTTCCAGCTTCGAGGCCCCCTCCTCAATCAACCGGATCAAGTCCTTACGGGCGCTGCCGGCCACATCCTTACCCTTTTCCATCAGATCATCGGTTTTTTCACCGATTGTTTCGACCAGGTTAGACACATTGGCAGCAAGATCGTCCACGACCTCATCTGCCCGGTTACGGGCTTTTGTTGAGTAGCGAAGAATGTCTTTTCGTGTTCTGCTTCCCGATTGAGGGGCAAACAGCAGAGCCAGACCTGCCCCAATGACTCCACCAGCAAATACAAGCAAAGCCGCTGCAGTTATTTTTTTATCCCTGTCTTCCATAAAATTACCTCCTTTTTGAATGTGCTTCAGCAAGCATAGCGTATTTGGCGTATATGGCAAGCCCCTTACCACTTTATCTTTTTGCATATTCTATGTTATAAATTTAAGTACATTTTTTATCGCACTAAAAGCTCAGAAATCAACCTCTAACTTACTATAATTGCAAGGGCGTTCAGATGAGTAAAATCACTTATGATGTTCTTATAATCGGCGGAGGGCCGGCCGGCCTTTCGACCGCTTATCTCTGCCACAAACATGCCCTTTCCTACCTGGTGCTCGAATCCGGAAAAGCTATTTTCCAGGGGATTGCAAATACCTATCCTGAAGGAAAGCTTGTCTACGCATCAAAACCCAAAGATGCCCCAGAGCCTTTTATGGTTGATGAGCTGCGCCCCCCGGACAAACCGGTGACGGTTGAAAGTTACCTGCAGTACGTTCAGCATTTTGTTCAGCATGAAAAACTGAACATACAAACTGACGTAGCTTTCGAAGATATAAAGGACGAGCGGGATGGACTGACTGTGGTTACATCCAAAGGCAGTTTCAAAGGAAGGAAAGTTGTGCTTTCCTTTGGCAGCAACATTCCACGTGAGCTCTCCGTATATGGTGATGCCAAGATGGTAGCAAAAAATGTTGATGATCCAGGTAAATATATAGGTATAAAAACCTTGATAATCGGCGGAGGAAATACTGCCGCTGATGTCATCATCAATATTCTCAAGACCAAACGTGAGGCTGGAGACACCCACCCTGTCTACTGGGCACACAAGGCTGAAACATTTGATGTCAACAAAGAAACGGCCCAACGTCTGGGAGAAGAAATTTTGCTGGGTGGAAACCTTAGGTTGTTTCCTGGGGCTACGCCGCGTATCGGTGAAGTCGATGATGAAGGTGTCGACCGCCTGGTTATCCGGATCAATGAATTCAAGCAGAGCGATGGCATCGATCTGTACCACGCACTGAGTTTCCCGATGCATAATGTCATCGCCTGTATCGGCTCACAGGGGCCGGTTCCGATTTTCGATAAACTGAATATTCAGAGCATCGCCTGCACCTCCGGTGTATGCAAGATCGCCAAAGAGGGTGATCGCCTGGTTCTGCTTTCAGCAGAGTTCGAGTCAACGCGAAAAGGGGTGTACGTTATCGGCGGGGCGATATCCCCATCCTACATGAAAATCAGCGGTGGATCGATTGCGGAAGAAAAACATCCAAACCTCATCTACACCGCCATAAATGACGCATATTATGTCGTCGAAGCCATCCGGGCAAAACTTGCCAGGTAATCATATTTTAATATAACAGGAGTGATAATAAATGAAGAAGCATGCTCTAAAGGTTTTCACATTGCTGGCTGCCGTATTATTTTTTTCCGTTACCGTTATGGAATTTGAAGCCGATGCAAGAATTGGCGGTGGAAGACGTTCCATAGGAAGCAGCGGTTCGCGCAGCTATTCTCGTCCAGCCAGCCCGGCACCAACTCGCTCCCAGCAGGCAGCTCCCTCGCCAGGGTATCAACAACCGGCATCCGGCGGGTTCATGAGAAGTATGGCCGGAGGTATAGCTGGCGGCTTGCTTGGCGGGATGCTGTTCAGGAGCCTTGGCTTCAGCGGCATGGGCGGCGGCATGGGGGGCGGCATCGGTCTCTTTGAGATTTTACTGCTGGCCGGCATCGGTTACCTCATCTATCGCTTTATCAAGAAAAAAAGAGAATCAAATCCCTCGAATTCTTTTGAATCCGTGCCATATCGTACGGAAAATGTAATCCCGATTTCCCAGGGGTATCAGAACACCCAACCCGAAGTGGAGGACATTGAAACCGGTCTGGCGCACATCCGCCAGTTTGATCCATCCTTTGATGAGAACCGTTATAACGATCTGGTTATGGATAACTTCTTCAAGATCCAGGGTGCCTGGATGAATCGTGACCTGACACCGGTGCATGGCATACTGACAGACGAGATGCGCCGTATTTTCCAATCAGACCTCGACAAGTTGATCGGCGATAAACAGATCAACCGGCTCGAAAATATTGCCGTTCGTAAAGTTGATATCGTCGAAGCGTGGCAGGAATCCGGACAGGATTATATCAATACCCTGATTTACGCTAACCTGCTTGATTATACGACTGATGAAACCGGTTCAGTACTGTCCGGCAGTAAAAGTGACCCGGTCAAGTTTGAGGAGCACTGGACTTTTACCCGACCGGTCGGCAATAATCCCTGGAAATTGTCGGCTATTGATCAAAAATAGATCCCTATTTCTCTCCCCCTTTCTTCGTTTAAATAGAAAGGGGGAGAGTCTCCTTCCCCCTTTCCAATCATCGCCATGAAAACATTATGAAACCCCTCAATCTTGAAACAATCAAAATCTCCGGTCTCAACCTGATCGAAGCAAGCGCCGGCACCGGCAAGACCTGGACAATTGCCGCACTCTATATTCTGCTGCTCCTTGAGAAGGATTTGCGACCCGAGCAGATTCTTGTGGTAACGTACACAAAGGCAGCCACAGCGGAACTGCGCGAGCGTATCAGGAGTCGGATAGCGACCACTCTCGATCTGTACACCAGCGGCCGAGAAGCGGCCGAAGACGATCTTGAGCATCTGCTTATGACGGCCCGCCCTCAGGACAGCCACAGGGCAAAGATGCTCCTGACCCGTGCACTCTATTCATTTGATGATGC
Organism: Desulfuromonadaceae bacterium; assembly: GCA_028683435.1. Taxonomy (GTDB): domain Bacteria; phylum Desulfobacterota; class Desulfuromonadia; order Geobacterales; family Pseudopelobacteraceae; genus JACRCG01. The sequence goes on from JAQUIG010000011.1 coordinate 31,305, forward strand.
CGCAATCTTCACTATTCACGGCTTCTGCCAGCGGGCGCTGTTGGAGAATACGTTTGAAAGCGGGTCTCTTTTCGGCAGTGACATGATCAGCGATCAAAGCGCGATCGTAAAACAGGTCTGTGACGACTTCTGGCGATCAAGAATTCTGGCGCAGCCGGATGATTTTATTGAGCATCTGGCCTCAGAAGGCTACACCCCCGAAAAGCTGGTCAAGCCGCTTGAAGGCCATTTTCAAAATCCTGACCTGAAGATAATTCCTCAGGTTGATGACGTGCCGCTTACCCCTCTGACCAGTGAGCGTGACAGACTCTACGCCCAGGCCGGCGACCTCTGGAAAGGACAGCGCAACGAAATCATCTTACAGCTGGAACAGGCCCGTCTGAACCAGCAGAGCTATAAATCCTCGCAGATTGAGATCGCTTCCAACGCATTTGACAAATGGATATCGGGTGAAAATGCTGCACTGCCCAACAATAAACTCGATTTTTTTTCAGCGCATAAGATCGCGGCAAAGACAACCAAGGCGTCACCTTTTACACCTGACCACCCCTTTTTCAAACTTTGCCGGCAGTTATCCGAAGTGCAGCATTCAATCAGAATCGCTTATCAGAACAAAATCATTGCCTGCCGGCACGACTTTAAAAGGTGGCTGGAACAGGAATTGTCAGGGCGTAAAAGGGAGCTAAATCAACGCGCATTCGATGACTTGCTGCTTGATCTTTATCTTGCACTTGAAGCGGAATCCGGAGCTGCTCTAGCTGAAAAATTGCGGCAGCGCTACAGGACTGCCATGATCGATGAATTTCAGGATACGGATCCTCTGCAGTGGAACATATTCAACCGAATAGCGGCTGAACAGGATTATCCGCTGTTCCTTATCGGAGACCCGAAGCAGGCTATTTACAGCTTCCGCGGGGCCGATATCTTTGCCTATCTGAATGTCGGCAAAAGCATCACCCCGGAAAACATGCATACACTGGGAACCAATTTCAGATCAGATGCCGCATTGGTGAAAGCCGTTTCGGTGCTGTTCAGCTCCGCTCCTGATCCCTTTGTATGTCAGGATATTCCCTTCCATCCGGTTAGCTCCGGTCGCTCTGCAAACGACCTGTTATTATTTGACGGCGTCCCGGACGAACAGCCGCTCAGGATCTGGGTCTATCCCCGCAGTGATGAATCGAAGACCGAACTGAAACCGGTCGCAACCCGCAGCATAGTTTTGGCGGTTGCGGGAGAAATTGCCCGACTGCTTGAACCGGAACGAGTTGCAATCTCAACATCGGGTCTGGCTCGCCCGCTGAAACCGGGCGATATTGCTGTACTGGTAAAGGCTCACAAACAAGCTGAATTAGTTCAGAGTGCGCTTTCTGCTATCGGTATCCCGGCAGTGCAACAGGGGAGCGCCACGATTTTCGAGGCTCCCGAAGCGCTCGACCTTTTGAGGATCTTTCGGGCCGCCGCAGAACCGCATCGTGAAGCGCTGGTTCGTGAAGCACTCCTGACAGCCAGTATGGGATTGAGCGCCAATCAGATCTCAAGTTATGTGGAAAGTTCCGGCGAGCATCCTGAATGGGAAGCGTGGCTGCTTCGTTTCCGGAATCTGCACAGTGCGGCCGTTTCAGGTGGTGTGGTTGCGCTTGTATCACGCCTGCTGGGCAGTTGTGGCGTGAGAGAAAGGGTTTTATCGCTTGTTGGCGGCGAGCGCTGTCTGACCAATATTCTGCACTGTTCAGAATTACTGCACCAGATAGAACGTGAACAGGGGAAAAGCCTCCCCGGTTTGATTACCTGGCTGGAGCGTAAAATAAGTGCGCCAGGTAAGGATGATGCGGCGTTACTCCGGCTTGAAACTGACGAAAATGCGGTCATGATCTCAACCATACACGCCAGCAAAGGGCTGCAGTATCCGGTTGTATTCGTCCCCTTCGCCTGGGATGCCGCTACGGGCAAAGCGGACAGGGCGCTGTTCCACGATGAAGATGGAGCTCTGGTGCTGGATCTTGCCGGGACGGAAGAAAACGTGCGGCGTGCCGCAGTCGAGCGGAACGGTGAAGCCGCCAGACTTCTGTACGTGGCTTTGACGCGGGCCGAATTCCGCTGCTATGCCGTCTGGGGGGGAATCAACGGAGCGGTCGACTCGCCGCTTTTTAGTTTACTGCATGGCGGACCGTTGGCAAAGGATGGCGCATGTTTTTCAGCACTCGATGACAAGTCTATTCTTGAAGAGGTACGGAAACTGTCGGCTGCCGGAGACGCCGGCATTTTCGCCGAACTGATGCCTTTCATTACATCGGCCGCCGGCTACCGGAGGAGTAAAACAGCAGATACCCCCTATAGCTGCCGAACGCTGGAGCACCCTCCCCGCGATGACTGGCACGTTGCCAGCTTCAGCAGCATGACTTCCGGAGCCGGGCATGTTTTTGAGCCGCATGACCACGATACGCTGCCCGTTGATGCGGCCACCGCTCCGGTAATCCCGGAGCAGCCTGCGGGTGGATTGACTCTGTTTGACTTCCCGCGCGGCGCAAAAGCCGGAACCTGCCTGCATGAAATTTTTGAGCTGCTTGATTTTACTCAGTTAAATCCTGGGTATATCAGCTCGGTGTCTCAATCATCACTGGCAGTCAACGGCTTCCACGAGCAGTGGATTCCCGCCGTCAGCAGCATGGTAGCCGAGATCACCTCTGCCTGTATTATCCCGGATCATCCTGATTTTGCCCTGTCACAATTGAAGAAGGATGACTGGCAGGCTGAGATGGAGTTTTATCTTCCAATCAAGCAGCTTGCACCAGACACCCTGCGGTCGCTGTTTGAAGGGGTGCTCGATGAGGATATTTTCGGGGATTATTATGATCTGCTGAGCCGGCTTTCATTCCGGCAGAGTCGCGGCATGCTGCAAGGTTTCATAGATCTGGTTTTCACGCATAACGGGCGTTTCTATATCCTCGACTGGAAATCAAACCATCTCGGAATGAAGCTATCCGACTACACTCAGGATACGATGCACAAATCGATGTGCCAAAGTGCCTATATCCTGCAATATCACCTCTACACCCTGGCGCTGGACCGCCTTTTGAAATTGCGACTGCCAGACTACAACTATGAAAAACATTTTGGTGGGGCATTATACCTGTATCTACGGGGTATTTCAGCAGATTCGCCGATGAACGGAATCTATCTTGGCCGGCCGCTGCCGGAGTTTATACTGCGTGCCGGCGAGGTAATACTGGCTTAATTTTATTTCTGCTTTTGCTGCTCTTTATATTTTATGACGCCATCTTCAAAAGTGCGCTCGATCTCCCCCTTCGGGTGTTCACGAACGTAATAGCGGAAATAAATGCTCAGAAAAGCGATTAACAACAGAAAGAACAAAGCTGACAATGTCAGCTTAACAACTCTCCGCATGCCGGAACTTTCGGATGTTTTTGTTTGCTCGTCATCATCTAGCACTCCACGGTACAGATACCTCTCACGCAGTTGTCTGATTCTTTTGAGTTGAATCGTGGAGATGTACGTTACAATCGCATCCCGGTCACGTTCGTCTATGTACACAAACTGCACACCGGTATTGAAGTATTCCCGATCACTTCCCGCCGCATAATTGCGATTAGCAAAAACAACCCGGCCAATAACATCTACTACCCGCTCCGGTGATGGTACAAAAATTTCCAGAAGCGTATATTCCCCGTATTCAAAACCCTGGTGCGTCACGATTCTCAGGCCGCCGCCACTGATGTTGGCTGCAAGCGGAATTATGGCATCCCAGGAGTCCTCCGCCTTATCTTCGGTGGTATCCGGAGCAGAAACCGATTTTTCATCGTCTGCTGCCAATGAACCATGAAGACGTTCAGGCGGCAGCCCGGCATCTGCAGGGAGAAGTCCACCGGTCCAATGGTGATCCTTCTGTTCAACTTCAAGTTGTTGACGGTGAACCCGGCGCTCTTCCCACTGTTTATGAAGTCGATCAATATTCTGTTCATGGCTGACGAAATACTTGATCGGGAGAAACGCATCAATCCGGTAGAATTCACGCAATTCATCCGATACAACTTCGCCGATCAGTCGTAATAAGAGCTCTCTCGCAACCCCTTCGGAAACGACAATCGCCCTGCAGCAGTATCCTTTATCCTCAACACCGCCACGTAATTCAAGTATCTGTCCATAATGCAGTGATACTCCTGACGGCAGATCGTCGCGGGAGAGCTGCAGCGAAACAAGATCTTCATCAATATCATGAATGATCGCCCAATCTTTGAATACGTCAGCATTGGGGAGCGGAATACTGACTCCGACCTTTTTTCCAACCACAAAGTAGTGTGAATAAAGCTCTATATCACTCATGTTTCAAGGCTCCGGATATAGCAGCGGGAGCGGTCATTTTTTAAGAACGTTGTTCAGAGATATCAGGATCTGGTCAATGGCTATCTTGTGTACGCCTGCACCGTGCCCCAATGTTTCCAGGTCGGCAATCTGACATTCGCAACAGTCAAGGTTATACTGCTTGAAAACGGGCAGGGTTTCGGGGTGCTGTGCGATGATGTCGGCAATTATCATTTCTTTGGTAATCATGGTGCACCTCATAAGTAAAAAAATGGGCAGCTTAGCAGCGTCCCGTAATATGGAAGCTATTATGACAAACCGTATTTCTGCCGCAATGCCGTCTTTACTTCCGGCGGAACAAATTTATCAATGGAGCCGTTAAGCGAACACACCTCCTTGACGATTGAGGATGAGAGGTAACCGTACTGCAGGGATGTCATCATGAAGAGCGTTTCAATTTCCCGGCCGATACTGCTGTTCATCTGAGCTATCTGAAATTCATACTCAAAGTCCGATATTGCCCGTAGACCGCGAATAATGACGTGGGCCTCACGGGATGAAACGTAATCGATCAGAAGTCCGCTGAAGGTATCAACCGAGACCCTCCCCTCCCCTTTGAGGACATCTTGAATCAAGGCAACGCGCTCATCGGTTGTAAACAGCGCATTTTTCTGCGAATTTCTGGCAACGGCTACTATGATCTCATCAAATATAGTCAGACCGCGCTTGATTATATCGAGGTGGCCATACGTAATCGGGTCAAATGAGCCCGGATACACAGCAATTTTCTTCATTTTTTCTCCAGTGTAAATAATTCGAGAGCTGTTTCTCCATATATTCGCCGATCAAATCGCTTCAGGCATCCATACGTTTCCGCTAGCGGTTTTCGCACGGAACATTCCGCCACAAGAATAGAACCTGGCATCAAGATATCTGACGAGTCAAGCAGTTCGGCAACACCCCTGTATAATTCTGAATCATAGGGTGGATCAAAGAAAACAAGATCATGGCATGTACCACGAGCGGCGATAAGATGTAACGCCTTTACCGCATCCATATACAGGATTTCAGATCGTTCCTTGATGCCGGTCACGAGGATATTTTTTTCAAGTATCTTCTTAACCGCCAAATTGACTTCAATAAAACAACATGATCCGGCCCCGCGACTGAGAGCTTCAATACCGAGGCTGCCGCTGCCAGCACAGATGTCGAGGACACTGATATCTGCAAAATCGATACGGCTTGACAGAATACTGAAAAGAGCCTCTTTAACGCGGTCCGAGGTCGGCCTGGTTGTTACCCCAGGTGGCGCCAACAGCTTTCTGCCACGACAGGTTCCAGCTATAATCCGCATATAAGCGACCCTCAAGTTCTGATTTTTTGGAAGGCTAGCGCAATTAACACCATTGGTCAAGCGCGAAGAGTTTACGGCATCATAGAATAGTATTTCAAAAAAAACACGACTATATGTCGGTACATTAAATGCCCTGATTTTTATAGCCATATTACGAATAGATGTAAGTGTGTGGCACCGTGACGACTCAATCAACTGATAGAGCAACAACCGATAACGATGCCGGATCGCTTGCGACACTGATCATCGGGCTGAATATTGCTCGCCGGAACTGTGGCGCCTACCCCAAAGGGCATCCGATCATTACGGCCTCCCTGGCAAAAGTTCTTAGCGTCTACGAAGGTCTGCTTCTTAAACATGATGGACTGATTCTTGGCGTCACAAGTGATTCACTGATGGTTGACGGTGTTATCCTTGAAAAATCGAACGTGGTGTACCGGGATTTTTCGCGGGCCCTGTTTGAACGTGGCATCGGGGCGCTGTTGTTCCACAGCGGCCTGACAATCGAAGAGCTAAGTAATTTTACGATCATATTGGGCCTCAAACGGGAACAGATCCAACAGCACGGCGGCATTGAGCAGGTCTGGGCAAAGGCTCGCATAGCAGCTATGACAATCAGGCCGATCCGTTATGACCTTTTCCAGACGACGGATGATGATTCTTCCACCACCGACAAGGCCATCTTATCCGGAGAAGGATTGTGGGACAAATTTGCAAAAGAAGTTACGCTCAGTGAAATCTCTTACGGGAGGAGCGACGACATCTGTCTTGATCCGGAGATTCTTGCCGAAGTATTAAACAGGCGATTTGCCGTTGGCAGCATTAATGAAGCGGAGACACGCAAAGCTATTGCTGATTTTCTTGCTCCTTCCGACATTGATTTTTCCTCACAGACTCTTTCCGGCCGACCCTACCAGAAACTTGCTGCATTTATCAGCAATCTCACCCCCGAGCTGCGCAGACAATTCCTTGAGAGCTCCTTCACTGCCAAAAACAAGGATCGTCAAACCAGCGCAGAACGTATTCTCAACAATCTCTCCGACAGCGCAATAGTTGAAACCCTGGAAGACATCAGCGACAACCGCCTCAGTGTATCTCCTGCTGTCTTCGGGCTTCTGCAGCGCCTCGGGCAAAATATCACCCAGCAGCGCAGTAGTATTACCCAATATATTGACAACGATGACGACCTTCCTTGCAAACTGAAAACGATCTTTCAGGAACATGCCGCGGAAGAATACATCCCTGCCGCTTATCAAAAGGAACTTGACAGCATTAAAGCCTCAGAGCGGTTTTCGCCCCTGGACATTGAAGACAGTGCCGATTTACTCAAAACGGTTGAAAACCGCTCAATTGAAAACAGTATCGGACAGATCCTGATGAATTTTATTCGTGAAGGGGTCGAAACGCCCGAAGAGCGCGACCTGCTGCTGCAGAATTTCAGTGATATGTTCGGTTTTTTTCTGCAGACCGGCGACTATGGGCAATTGCACGCGATGATTGACCAGCTGGCGGACGGCACATTTCCCGATGAAATTCAACACCGGCTGCGGGAAAAGTACAGTCAACGCGAATTTCAGGAGGAGATTCTGGATGGCCTGACCACCTGGGGTAAACCTCGCTATGCAGATATCCGCTCTTTGATCCATAAAATCGGCGGGGAGTTTGTTGAGGCGATACTGGAGCGCTTGTCTGAAGAGCAAAACATGTCGCTGCGGCGATTTTACATGGATTGCCTGACTGAAATGAGACCGGTGACGCGGCTTCCGATTATCAACCGTCTGAATGACCATCGCTGGTACTTTCTGCGCAATATGCTGATTATCCTGACTGCCCAGAATGACCCCGCCGTCGTGCCACTGAAAGAAGCACAAACTTCAGATCAACGGTGTAGTTCGAAATCATGAAGCAGCATCCGTTCAAGGGTGCCCGTCACCTGCTCGAAACGTCAGGCGTCCCGCGACTGGCGGTAATATCCGCCTACGAACATCATCTTAAATTTAATCTGAGCGGTTATCCAAAGGTGTCGCCGGATTGGCAGCAAAACCTTTGCAGCCAGATGACGACGATATCGGACTTTTTTGATGCATTGCGAACCAAACGCCCCTACCGCGAACCGTTACCGCTGAGGGAGGTAGCCGGAATGATGTTGGATATGATGGGTACCGACCTGCACCCTGCCCTGACACGAAATTTTTTACGGATTATTTCACGCCTGATCGAAACTCCTGCTTGATCACCACTTGCAACGTTTATAAGCAACGTCAGGCTCATGCGGTTGATGTCGCTACTTCTGCAGAATTTCCCGGTCGCACTCAGCCAGCATCAAAGTGATTTCGTCGTCTGGAATATCCGGCAGGACAAATACCCCGGCACCGTTTTTTTCTACCCTGCTTATGCCGGGATAGCGCTTCTCCAGGATTTTGATTTCAAGTGATTGCTGCTTCACCGTTGCGAGCAGGCGCCGGTTCTCAGCTTCCAGATCATACTTCTCGATGGCACTCCGGATGGCAAACTTCAGACTCTGGTCATCCCACGGCTTCGCGAAGAAGCGATATATTTCTCCCTCGTTTACCGCCTTCATGGCGGCTTCCAGGGTGGCGTGTCCGGTCAGCATGATCCGGATCGTACGAGGATGCAGTGTGCGCACCTGTGCAAGAAATTCCGCTCCTTGCATGCCGATCATCCGCTCGTCAGACACGACGACCTTGAACTGATCCTTTGCCATGATTTCAAGCGCGGCCTCCGCACTGGTTGCGGAGGTGATTTCGAGGGGTTCATCAAAAAGAGCCCGCTTCAGGGCTGATAGTACATTGGACTCGTCATCCACCAGCAGAATTCTGTTTTTCATGGTCGCGCTCCTTAAAAAGGTAGTACGTCAGCGTTTCGCTTCCCGCCCGACACCGCAGAACGGGCAGACAGCCCAGGATTCCTCAAGCGGCATGCGGCACGAGGTGCAGCAGTTGTGACGGAAGGTGCCGCAATGGGGGCAGAAAAGAAATTTGGAGTCGATGGTCGCACTGCAATGCTCGCACGTTCTCTCCATGCGCACCATCGGCCCGATGACCCGCAACACCTCCTCCAGTGTCGTCATGCCGTGGCGCACCTTTTCCAGGCCATCCTCCAGCAGGATGCGCATGCCGTTAGCACGGGCCAGGGCCAGCAGTTCAGACTCCTTATAGTTGCTGCTGACCATCTGGCGGAAGTCATCATTCATCACGAACAGCTCATACACCCCGATCCTCCCCCGGTAGCCGCTGTTGTTGCACTGGGGGCAACCGGCCCCCACAAAGACATCGCCACTGAAGAAGTCGGGCGGCAAGTGGAGCAGATCCATAAGCTCCCGGTCGGGCGGTACCGGGGTACGGCAGCCGTCACAGATCTTGCGCACCAGCCGCTGGGCAATGACCCCCTCAAGCGCCGATGCTATTATGTACGGCTTGATCCCCATGTCCATTAATCGGGTAATGGATGCAACCGCGCTGTTGGTATGCAGCGTAGAGAGCACCATGTGACCGGTAAGTGCCGCCTTGAACGCCACGTCGGCTGTCTCTGTGTCGCGAATCTCCCCCACCAGGATCACATCCGGGTCCTGGCGAAGGGTGGCCCGCAGGACCTGGGCAAAGGAGAGGCCGATCTTCTCATGGATCGCCACCTGGTTAGCCTCTTCCAGAAAATACTCGATCGGCTCCTCAATGGTCTCGAAGTTTTTGCTCGGATTCATCATGGCCGACAACAGCGAATACAGCATGGTGGTCTTGCCGCTGCCGGTCGGCCCGGTGGCGATGATGACCCCCTGCGGTTTCTTGCTGATGACCGATAGGCGCTGATAGTCATGATCCAGCACCCCCAGTTCATCCAGCCGCTTGATCGAGGCACTTTTATCCAGGATGCGCATGACGATCTTTTCGCCGTTAATCGTAGGGATCGATGATACGCGCATATCGACGATACGGGTGCCGGCCTTCACGGTGATGCGCCCGTCCTGGGGACGGCGCCGCTCGGCAATATCCATCTTGGCCAGGATTTTAAGGCGCGAGATGACGGCCGGATGGAGGTCTGACGGGATCTTGATCTTTGAGTGCAGCATCCCGTCAATACGGTAGCGGATCACGGTGTACTTGGTCTTGGCTTCGATGTGAATGTCACTGGCTCCGTAACGGATCGCCTCCAGGATGACCGCATTGACGATGCGGATAACCGGCGGCACCTTGGACGAGCCGATCAGCTCCTCGACCGTCGCTTCTTCAAGCTCCTCCTCCAGGACAATATCGATTTCATCCAGCGGCTCCAGATCGCCAAAATCGTCAAGATCGCTCCCATCGGCGTCGGCCCACGCCTGAACGATCTTTTCAACAATCTGGGAGGTCGCGGACAACAGCGGCACCACCCGCAACCCGGTGACCCGCCCGATGTTGTCACAGGTGATGATATCGGAGGGGTCGGCCATCGCTATCGTCAGCGCGCTGCCATCCAGCCTGACCGGCACCAGCCGGCTTTTCTCGCACAGCTCCCGTGGCAGACAACGGGCGACGTTCTGGGGGATGTTCACCTCCCGTAGGTCGATAAATTCAACTCCCAGATGTTTCTGCAGTGCGGCAATGATTTTGGAATCAGTCAGGATTCCTGATCTGACAAAGAAATCCCCCAAAAACTCGTTGCTATCCTTCTGCTTGCGGGCAAGTTCAAGTTCCTGGGGGTTCAGCAACCCGGCCTTGACCAGGATGTCACCCAGCATGCCGCGGTTCTGTTCAAACATGCCCGCAAAACTCTTGATCTTGTTCTGTTGCTGACGGGCCAACTCCTTCAGGTGGCGATTTTCGTGCATCAGGACGTACTGCTGCAGCGCGAGCGATACCGTCAGACGCAGGTCCTCATCGTTCCACGGCTTGGTGATGAACTTGTAGACAGCACCTTCCTTGACGGCGCCCATGATGGAGTTGACGTCTGCATAACCGGTCAGCATGATACGGATGGTGTCATGATATTTTTCGCGCACCGTTTTGAGCAGCTCCGCTCCGCTCATCCCCGGCATGCGGTGGTCGCTGATAATCAGCTGCACCGGCTGTTGGGCCAGAATATCAAGCGCTCTCTGCCCGGATGTCGCCGTCAGGATTGTGTAGTTTTCCTCGAGAAAAATACGGCGCAGGGCGTTGAGGACATTTTCTTCATCATCGACGAACAGAAGAGTAAAGCCCTGCTCGGCAGACACAGCGGTATCCATCGCGGCATTACCGCCAGACGTCTCAGCGGTCGCTCCCTGGCCGCTCATGGATTTGAAGAGCTCAGCATATTTGCTCATGATTCACCTTTTAAGCCGCATGTCGTTATTTGTTTTCCGAGTGGCACACGTATCGTCACGGTCGCCCCCGAACCCTCCAGGGAATCAATCTCTATGTTTCCCCCGGCCCCCCTGACAATTTCCCGGGCCACCGTCAGCCCCATCCCGGTGCCGCCCCCCACTTCGCGAGTTGTGAAAAATGGTTCAAAAATCCGCATCATATTGCCTGCCGGAATACCGCAGCCATTGTCAGCAATGCGTATAATAATTTCATCGTTCTTGCTTTCGCTGGAGATCTTCAATTCGAGTCCTCTCGCACGGGACTGGATGGCATTCTGGATGATGTTGAAAAAAGCCTGGGAGAGCTGTCCAGGATTGCAGCCGAACAGAGGCAGCGGCTGAAGTTCTTGCACCACCACCGTTTCAGGCGGGATTTGCGACTCCAATACAGCAAGAACCCGTTTCAACTCCATATTCAAATCGGCATCTGAATCGCCGGTTTCATCCACATGGGAGAAAGCCTTCAGGTCTTCTACAATCCGGGCTATTCGATCAGTCCCCTCAATGGACTGTTCCAGCAAAGCCGCCGTATCTAAGAAAATGACATCTAACTTTAATTTACGTCGGAGTTGCTCCGTTTCCTCACGCAGTTGCTGAAGCGGCGTATTAGCGGCGATCAGCAACTGATACCGGTTTAGCATCTCTTTCATTCGCTCGACGTACCGCCCCAAGGTCGCCAGATTGCTGTGCACAAAGCCGTTGGGGTTGTTTATCTCATGCGCCATGCCGGCCGCCAGCCCCCCCACAGCAGCCAGTTTTTCCTGCTGCAGCATCCTGCTATAGGCTTTCTGCAACTCTGCGGTCCGCTCCTCCACTTTGCGTTCCAGCTCCAGCGCCAGTTCGCGATAGCGACACTCCGACGTGGCGAGACGCTGGTTCGTTTCCACGAGCTGATCGTACGATTCGTGAACGATCGTCGTATGCATCTCTGTCGTCAGCATCCGCTTGAGGTTGTTGGTAACAGTAAGCTGCAGGGCATCTCTGACCAGCAGGGCCAATGCTTCGGCGGCGCTGCAGGCCGCCGGGTCATAGGCGATGACGAGCAGACCCTGCGGTTCCCCTTCCACCAGAATCACATGGTTGATCTCAACCAGCCCCCCGGCCGCTCCATCATCGCCCTGGCGGCAAAGCGGCACACGGTCTTCATCAAACAGTGCAGCCCATGCCGGACCCGCCTTGACGAGGCTGCGCAATAGCGGCTCGATCTCTGCACGGGAGACGATCTCGGCCAGGCGTCTGTCTTCGCCGACAACAAAGGTAACCTGTGATTTGCCTGTATTCATTGTTGCACCTTGAGTATTTCTGACAGGAAAATTTCCCGCTCAACCCCGAATCGCTCCGTCAGGCCATGGCGGGCGTTGACGGCGTCAAACGTCAGCTCCAGTATTTCCTTAAAGGTTTCCAGCACCCCCCACCCTTTGAGGGCCGATGCCATGAAGACCGGTAGTCCACTCGGGTCCCATGCGCGGCGGACCTCATCTTCCGTCACGATATCCGGCAGGTCGCGTTTATTGAACTGCACCACGAGCGGCAAACGTTCGATGGAAAGTCCGACCATCGACAGATTCTTCTCCAGATTATCAAAGCTCTCAAAATTGACCGACATCTGCGAAGCCAGTGAATCAGCGACAAACACCACCCCGTCTGCCCGCTGCAGCACAGCCTTGCGCGTTGCATCATGACGTACCTGCCCCGGAACGGTGTAAACCTTGAGCTTGATCTTCATTCCCGATGGCGCAACATAAAAAAACGGCAACAGATCAAAATAAATGGTCCTGTCCTCGGTAGTATCCAGCAACATCAACTCACCGCGACCATCCAGGGACAGCTGGTCATGAAGCGAAAGCAGATTTGTGGTTTTGCCGCAAAGCGCCGGGCCGTAGTAGACCAGCTTGAGCACCAGCCGCTTTTTCTGTTCATCAAATTCGATCATTGGCTACTCTTCCATAACCTGCACAAAAATACCGTGCGCTGGCGGGTTCTTCCGGTAATGGTTGCGAATCAGCACGATCCCGGAAGCGTCCAGGACATTTCCCCGCTGTATCAGCAGCACTCCGTCGCCGCTCTCTACATCCCGGGAGATGGTCATGCCGGGTACCAGCTGTGCCGGGGCAATTTCGACCTCTGTAAACGTAGCGGCTTTTCTCCCTTCAAAATAAACAATCCTGGTGATGGCCTGAAATTGTGCGATCAGCTCCGGGTCAAACAGAGCACCACCACGAAAGCGCGCACTCATCAGGGCATAATCGGCACGATTGCTGCCAACCGAGTGGGCAGACGTTTCTATGTGATCGGCGATTGCGATCAGGCGTGCCCCGAGAGGAATCGAGTCACCCCGCAGCCCATCGGGAAAACCGCTGCCGTCGAAAGCCTCATGGTGTCCGCGAATGGCGGGAAGGCCCCCGGCCAGTTCATCCACTTTGGAGAACATCTCCTCGCCGCGTGCCGGATGATGCCGGTAATCACTCAGTTCACTTTCGGACATATCCTCCTGATGCTTATGTATCATGTGCGAAAGGGTGCCGAATTTGCCAGCATCATGCAGAAGAGCCGCAAGCCTGAACAGGGCAACGGTTTCGGCATCAAGACCCATTTTACGGGCCACATCGGTCACCAGAATGCTCACGGTGCGGGCATGCACTGCGTTGCGGTCACCCATCACCTCGAAAAAATTATCAAAGGTACGACACAGTACCGCAGCGATATTTTTTTCATCCAGCCCTTTGATCGCCTCGTGCTGTTCGCGAATTGTGGCGGCGGTCTGCAGCAGGCGTTTCTTCAGACCGGCATTCCACGCCGCTAACTCTTCCTTTTGTTGGTTGTTGATCTCGTTCAGCCGCCTTGTTTCTACCCCCAGCCGGTATATCCCGAGTGCATGACGAATCGCCGACACGAGCTCTTCGTCGTCCCACGGCTTCGAGAGGTAGCGCCCGGCGCCTCCCTTGTTGATCGCTTCTATCGTTGCGTTGATATCAGAATAGCCGGTCAACAGAATTCTCTGGGCGTAAGGGGCATATTCCTGCGAACGCCCGAGGAATTCGGCACCGTTCATACCCGGCATGCGTTGATCAGAAACTATCAGCCCGACATTTTCAAGGGTCTGCAACTTTTCCAGCGCTTCCTCACCCGAAGTGGCGGTTTCGATATTAAAATTATCGTCCATCAAAAGGCGCTGAATAGCCCGCAGGATGTTTTCTTCGTCATCGACCAACAGCACCGTTACCGATTGCAGCTCATCAGCCATTGGCACGCACCTCCTCGGCAATCGGCAGAAAAAGCTCCATCAACCGCTGGTCAAAATGGGTTTCCGTCATCTCATGCAGGATCTCTATCGTTCGCTTGAAGTCGTATGCCTTGCGGTACGGGCGATTGGAATAGAGTGCGTCGAACACATCGGCAATTGCAACGATTCTGGCTTCGATCGGTATTTCGTCGGTTTTCAGTCCCGAGGGATACCCTTTCCCGTCAACCCGCTCGTGATGGTAAAGAATGATGTTGATGACGGTGTCCGGCATGCGTGCCTGGCGGGCTACATCGGACCCCCAACGGGGGTGCTGCTGGACCGTCTCAAGATCTTCCTCCGACAAACGGCCGGGAAAATTGAGCACCCCTTCGGGCACACCGATTTTGCCGCAATCGTGCAGCCAACTTCCATGCTTGATGTCGTTTATCATCCCATCGTTTAATCCGGCGGCCCTGGCAAGGGCGACGGCATATCGGGCAACTCTGTCGCAATGCCCCTTGGTATACGGATCCTTAAGCTCCACCGTTTGGGCAAGGGAAAAATATAATGTTTCGTCCTCGGTTGTCAGCGACTGGATCAGTTGATAGCGCATCAAGGCTTCATCAACGGTATCCATCAGCTCTTTATTGTTCCACGGCTTGGTAATAAAACGATAGGCTTCACTCTTGTTGATGGCATCAATGGCAATGGTAAGGTCGGCATAGGCGGTCATCATGATCCGCACCGTATCCGGTCGCACCCCCCTGACTTTTGCAAGAAATTCTATCCCGCGCATACCGGGCATCAGGTAGTCAGAGACGACAACCCACACGTCCTCCTTCGCCAGAATGTCCAGTCCCTCCTGACCTGAAGCCGCAAACAGGCACCGCACGTCGTCACGTTCCAGATACATCCTCTCAATGGCGTTGCGGATAGACTGTTCGTCATCGACAAATAAAACCGTCCGCATAGTCAAACCTCCAAAAAAACAAGTGCTACCGATTCATTGTCACAAAAGGCTATCGTGCGCCCGAGAACCCGGCATGGTTTCCCCCCCAGCACGGTATCTACCGAGATATTCTTGTCGCGCCGCACCTGCTCAAGCAGACTGCCGAGCGATTCATCGCAACAGGTGGCAATATCAACGCCGAAAATATCCCCGCAGGCATCCGTCAGCAGTTTGGCGGCAATGTCGTTACAATAAGCGATCATCCCGTTTATATCAATCCCCGCAACACCGACCGGCAGATTGCCCAGCAGGCTTTGCGAAAACTCCAGCGCCCGGTTGCGCAGTTCCAGCTGTTCAGTCCTCAGTTGCACTTTCTCTTCCAGAGCCTGATTGGCAGTACTCAGCTGTTCAAAAAGTTCGCGGTTTTTTTTCTGCAAAAAATAACGTTCAAGACAGTTTTGGATGGTAATCCTCAATTCATCGTCATTCCACGGCTTGGGTATGAACCGGTAGATATGCCCTTCATTTATGGCCGCCACGATCGCGCTCGCATCGGCATAACCAGAGAGGACGATACGAACCGTCTCAGGCCAGCGGTCGTACACCCCCTTCAGGAACTCGACACCATTCATGACCGGCATACGATAATCAGAGATCACAACCTGAAAGGGGCCTGACTCCTCCATGACCTTCAGCCCCTCATCGCCCGAACCAGCCAGTACTATTTCATATTCATCATCGAGAAAAATGCGCTCCAGGGCACGCAGCACATTGCGTTCATCATCAACACAGAGGATCTTGATCGGCTCGGAATATTCATTCATACGTTGCTCCTTGCGTTTCCATCTATCTTTAATTACCTGAATAATATCCTGATATTCCCTTCTCCATGAGGAGCCAGAGGGTCCTCATGGAGAAGGGAACTATTTATTACTTAAGCGGACTCTTAACCGGCAGCATCACGGTAAATGTCGTACCGACACCCGCCTGGCTTTCCACCGTAATCGTGCCGCCATGCTTGCGAACTATGTCAGCTGATATAGACAACCCAAGGCCGGTTCCCTTACCGACCTCCTTGGTGGTAAAAAAAGGCTCAAACACACATTTCCGCACATGTTCCGGCATACCTTTGCCGGTGTCCTCAACCGAAACAAATACCTTATCGTTGCCACCCCAGGTACGGACTATGATATTACCCTGTTTTTTCATCGCCTGCGCTGCATTTACAAGCAGATTGAGAAACACCTGATTCAGCTGTTGCGGATAACATAAAATTTCAGGGATTTCTCCAAAATTACGCTCCAGGGTCGCAATATATTTCAGCTCATTCCAGGCGATGTTGATGGTTGTTTCCAGCGCCTCGTTCAAATTGGTCCGGCAGCATTCTGTCTGATCTACTCGCGAGAAGCTTTTCAGATCCTGGACGATACGGCGTACACGGTTGGCACCATCCAGGCTCTCGTTGACCAACTCGCAGATATCACTGATGATGTAATCCACCTTGAGTTTCTGCCGTAGCGCATCGATCTCGGCCATGCCCGGATGATGGGGACAGGAACCAAGCGATTGCAGCAGCGCGGCAATATACTCGTCCAGCTTGGCGGCATATTTTCCCAACGAGGTCAGGTTACTGGTAATAAACCCCATCGGGTTGTTTATCTCATGGGCCACTCCGGCAGCCAACTGGCCGATTGAAGCCATCTTTTCCTGCTGGATAATCTGCCCCTGCATCTGCTGTAATATTCTTTCGCTCTGTTTGCGCTCGGTGATGTCGGTAAATGTGCCGACGATACCGCCTGATTTACCCTTGTCAGCCAGATAGGGAGCTTTCGTGACAATGACGTCAATATCCTGCCCTCCGGCATTAACCAGGCTGGCTTCATAGCGGCAGGACTGATTGCTGTCCAGACACTCCCGGTCCATTTTTTCGTGCAATTCGCATGGCTGCATCGGATTGACACCGCGCAGGCTGCGAGATATCAGCTCATGTTGTGTCACGCCAAAGAACAGCTCGAATGCCCTGTTGCAACCGATGTAGTGACCGACACGATCCTGATAGAACACCGGCGTCGGGATGGCGTTGATGATTTCCTGAGTAAAGCGGAGCTGCTGGTTGAGGCGTTCAAGCAACCGTTCATTCTGCCCTTCGGGATAAGGTGTCATTGCAGGATGTCTCCCGACTGAGGTTGTTTCAGCGGCAGCCTGATCGTAAAAGTCGATCCGACGCCCACTTCGCTTGCCACGAGTATCTCCCCGCCATGCTTACGAATGAGACCTGATGAAATTGAGAGTCCCAAACCGGTCCCCTTGCCAACGTCCTTGGTTGTATAGAAGGCGTCGAAGATCTTGCCGCAGCTATCAGGTGCGATGCCGCAGCCGTTGTCGGAAATCGACACAAAGGCATTGTTCTGGTCGCACCAGGTGCGGACGCTGACTACACCGATCTCCTCACCCTTGGCCTGAATCGCATGGGCGGCGTTGATCAGCAGGTTCATGAAAACCTGGTTGATCTGCTGGGCATTACATTGAACCTTCGGCAGATCGCCGTAGTCACGCTTCAGTTCAGCCACATATTTGATCTCGTTTATGACGATGTTGATGGTGCTGTCCAGACAGCTGTTCAGATCCGCTGAACCGATGGAGGATGAATCGGCGCGGGAGAATGTCCGTAAATCCTGAACGATGCGCTTGACCCGCTCGATACCTTCATTATTTTCCTCAACAAGCACCGAGATGTCGCACATGACATAATCCAGCTTGAGCGATTGGCGCAGCGCCTGAACCTGCTCCGGGAGAGTGCCCGAAGAACATGCACGCATTTCCCCCTCGATCAGCTCGATATAGCGGTTGTATTTTTCAATATATTTGGCAAGTGTCACCATATTACTGCCGACAAAACCCATCGGGTTGTTGATTTCATGGGCAACACCGGCTGCCAGTTGGCCGATGGTGGCCAGCTTGTCGTTTTGCATCATCTGGGCCTGCATATCGCGCAGTGACTCTTCACTCTGTATCCTCTCCGTGACGTCTCGCACGAGATGGACAGCACCGGTCATCACATCATGGCCGGACAAGATCGGATCAACGGTAACTTCCAACCAGCGCCCCGCATGATTAATAGTCGAAGTTTCAGAGCGGAGTGAAAGCCTGGCCTTACCCATCGGGCAATCTTCTATGAGAGCATCGGAATCGTGGAACAACTTCCAACATGGCTGGCCAATAATATCGGTAAATTCCCGCCCCAGTAAAAGACTCGTTGCCAGGTTGCAGCGTATGATCCGCTGGTCGGTATCGATGAGTGAAATGCTGTCGTTTATAGAGTCGAAGGTACTCTGCCATTCATTTCCGGACTGCAAAACATGCTCTTCCAGCGTCAGGCGGGCGGCAATCTTCCACACCCCTTCCATCATCAGCGACAACTGCAGCACATCGGTCTGGTCATATGGCAGGACCTTGTTGGCAACGCCGACGACAGCCACAATCCTGTCATTGTCAAAGACCGGAATGGTGAGGAAACGGGAAAGAGGCACATGACCTTCAGGACACCCCTTCTTCAACGAATTCGCTGCAGCATATTCATTCACGACGATCGGCTTGCGCTGCCGGACAACTTCTCCCCAGATCCCGGTTTTTTCCAGTTGGTACAACGACTGCGGCTCGGCGACGCTGCAGGCCGGCATGACATTCTTTGACCAGGTATTAAGCACGAACTCCTGCTTTTCTTCGTTATAATGGTAAATATATCCGATGCCGCTTTCTGTCAGCGCGATGACCTTTTCCAGCGAAAAATCAAGCAGTTCCTGCACGGTATAGGCATGGTGCTGGCTCACCTCCTGCATCAGCTCCAAACGTTCATAATTCCGTTTCAGAACATTTTCCGCTGCCAGGGTTTTGTGCCAGTTGCGATCCACTAGACGGATCAGCACTCCCGCCATAAGGAGGAAAATGGCAAACGCCCCGGCAAGGGCTAACACCTCCTGATGCGCTTCAGAGAGGACATCATCCACGGCAATACCAACGTTCACATACAACGGATAGGCAGATATCCGTTTGTAGTAGTGAATGCGGTTGACGCCGTCTGCCAAACTGGTTGCCGTATAGGAGCCGAACTGTGACTTTCCCTGACTGACAAGCTCCAGCCACGCTTCCGGGGCCCCGGCAGAACCTCTTGACACGGCATTTTTTTCATTATCTGTTGCTGAATAGCGGGCGATGAGGGTTAAATTGTCGCTGCGTAAACTTATGGCACCACGGGAACCGACGGGAACCGCTTTGAAAAGGTCGTTGAACTGCTGCAGCGGCAGCACCGCATACACGACACCACCAAAAGTGCCGTCCTCAAGATTTATGCGCCTGGCACAGATAATAACCAGTTTTTTGCTGACCCTGCCGACAAGCGGCTTTGAGATTACCATGCCGGCATCGGCGTGATCGCGCAGGTAGGTGAAATAATCGCGATCGGCGATGCTGACCGGCACGGTCGGGGTGTGCCCGCTCCCGAGCGTGACCATACCGTTCGGATCAGCAATACGAAGGCTGTCCATCTCGGGCATCAACCGAAACTGACGTTCGACAAAGTGTCCCAGTTCTTCCGCCCGCACTCCTCCGGTAGCATACTGATGAACAACTTCATCAACAACATGAAGCAGCGTCATATCGGTTTTCTGCATCACCGCACCGATGGTTTCCTGAATGATGCCCACCAAGGCCTGACTGTTGGCTCCGGCCTGCTGTAACAACTGTGCGCGTGTATGGTACAGCTGGAAAGCCCCGAGCGCCCCGGCAACGATCACCATCAAGAGAAGCCCGATTATCAGGCGTTTCAGCGGAGACTTCGGCCTCTCGATCTGTTGTTCCAGCACCGTTGACGGTATATTACTGCTCGAGTAACTCATTATTTCCAACTTTCGCAAAAACCACTCAAATACCTGCATGTACTAAAGCCATTGTCGTTATAGCCGGCCTCACATGGCAACTCCGACCGGGTTATACCGCTTCATTTCTGGACAGACGGCTCAAGCGGCAACCGGACAACAAAGGTGCTGCCACGGCCGACTTCACTCGCAACAGTTATCTCACCTCCATGCTTGCGAATAATATCATAACTGATGGAAAGACCGAGGCCGGTCCCCTTACCAATCTCTTTTGTCGTAAAGAACGGTTCGAAGATCTTCCGTTGAATTTCATCGGGCATGCCACAGCCGGTGTCGGCAACCGAGACAAAAACATTCTCGGCCTCGCTCCAGGTTCGAACCGTTATCGTCCCCTGACCCTCACCGATGGCGTGGGCGGCATTCACCAACAGATTGAGGAATACCTGATTAAGCTGCTGGGGGAAACATTTAATATGGGGGATGTCGCCGAATTGACGATCGAGGGTCGCCACATACTTGATTTCGTTCCAGGCGATATTGATCGTTGTTTCCAGCGCTTCGTTCAGATTGATCAGGGCGCATTCCGTCTGATCCACCCGAGAGAAACTCTTAAGGTCCTGAACGATGCGGCGCACCCGGCCGGCGCCGTCCTGACTTTCGGCAATCAGCTGGCGTGCATCTTCCATGATGTAGTCTATTTTGAGCATTTTTCTGACGCCGTTAAGCTTCTCTGCATCCATATTTCCGGCGAGCAACTGGTCACCGGCAGCTATGAATTCAGCCAATCGAACGATATATTTATTCAGGGTAGTCAGATTGCTGGAGATAAAGCCCATCGGGTTATTGATTTCGTGAGCAATCCCTGCCGCTAACTGGCCGATGGAGGCCATTTTTTCCTGTTGGAAAATTTGCATCTGGGCTTCTTTCAATTCCGAGTATGCCTTTTCAAGCTCCTGCGTGACGGCACGAAGATAGGTTGTATCATTGAGCGAGACCACTTGGGCGGTTACCACGCCATCATTTTTAATTGGATAGATGGTAATGTCGTAAGAGCGACCCGTACGTGGTAAAAATATTTCACCTTTTGTGCCGTCGAACGCAACAAATTTGAACCCGGCATCATTAATCAGCTCTCGCCAGTCAACACCTGCCAGCTCGTTTATCGGTTTACCGGTTGCATCTGACAGCAATTTGTTGTAACGCCGAATGCGGTGCTCGGCATCAGTCAGAATCACGAAGTCGCTGATATTATCAAGAGTCTGTTCCCATTCATGCTTAGCCTGCTCTACCTTAGCAAACAACAGCTCCAGTTCAGCATGTTTTTCCACCAGCTCTTTCTGCATCTGTACCAGATTTTCTACTGCAGCTTTCTGTCTTGCTTCGCTCTCAAGCAGCGCCTCTTCTGTCTTTTTACGGGCAGTAATATCTTCCAGCGTTTCCACAGCAGCAACAATATTCCCGTTACTGTCCATGATCGGGGCTGCCTCAAACAGCAGGTAGCGCATCACTCCGCCAAAACAATACCAACCTTCGGCCTGCCATCCGCCATCGGCATATTTTGAGGGGCTAATATTCTGATACATCTCGATGAATTCATCCCGACCGTCAACAATCATATCGGCAAGCGTTGCTCGTTTGGTTTCATAAAAGGCTGACCAGTGAAGGTCGGAGCCCTTCATTGTATCGGCAGTGAAGCCGCTCATTATCTCAAGAGCTCTGTTCCAAAACAGAACGTTGTGCGAACGATCGATAACAAATATTGGAGCCAAAGCACCGTTGACGATATTTTCCATGAACTGTTTCTCATCCGTAAGATTTTGAGCTGCCAGCAGATTGGATTGATTCACTTCCTGCACCCCCTTCGACATACCGTTGAGAACTGTTGGGAAACTTCATGGATCTTTGATAGTGATAACTAGTTGATTAGTTCATACCAGATTCTAATATTACAATCCATCGGAAACACCTTATTTAAATTCAAGCGGCTTGACATACGATGGTTCAGTGCTTAACTCGTACCTATACCTGATACATAACGTAATAAAAAAGAGGCGCAATCATGGACTTCAACAAACTTACGCAGAAATCTCAGGAAGCCTTTACCGAAGCACAAAACAAAGCCGTTTCGTTTGGGCATATCGAGGTGGACGGCGAGCATCTGCTCTGGGCGCTGCTGGATCAACACGACGGCCTCGTATCGCGCCTGCTGCAGCGGATGGATATCCGCCCTGAGATGGTGAAAAAAGAGGTGATAGCAGAACTTGACCGCATACCGAGAGTTTCCGGTCCGGGAGTAGAGGCGGGTAAAATCTATGTTTCTCAGCGTCTCAACCGCATACTGGTGGCTGCAGAAAATGAAGCCAAACGGTTAAAGGACGAATATGTCTCGGTGGAGCATCTGTTTATGGCACTGCTGGCAGAGGGTGAAAAGGTGCCGTCGGGGCGGATTCTTAAACTGGCAGGGATAAACCATGAACGCTTCTTGAAGACGCTGACCGAGGTACGCGGCAGCCAACGGGTACAGAGCGCCAATCCCGAAGCAACCTATGAAGCGCTGGAGAAGTATGGCCGTGACCTTGTAAAAATGGCCCGCAGCGACAAACTTGATCCGGTCATTGGGCGGGATGAAGAGGTGCGCCGGGTGATCCGGGTACTGTCCCGCAAAACCAAGAACAACCCGGTGCTGATCGGCGAGCCGGGAGTCGGCAAGACCGCGATCGTTGAAGGTCTGGCCCAACGCATTGTGCGGGGGGACGTGCCGGAGGGGTTGAAGGATAAGAGTGTTTTTGCCCTGGATATGGGAGCGCTGATAGCCGGGGCCAAGTATCGTGGTGAATTTGAGGAGCGCCTGAAGGCGGTGCTGAATGAGATAAAGGAGGCGGAGGGGCGTATTATCCTCTTTATCGACGAACTGCACACCATCGTCGGAGCTGGCAAGGCAGAAGGGTCGATGGATGCGGGCAACATGCTGAAACCGATGCTGGCCCGTGGCGAATTGCACTGCATTGGCGCCACTACTCTCGATGAATACCGGCAGAACATTGAAAAAGACGCAGCCCTGGAGCGCCGCTTCCAGCCGGTGCTGGTCGAACAGCCGACGGTGGAGGATACGGTCTCAATCCTGCGGGGTCTCCGTGAACGCTTTGAGGTGCATCACGGAGTCAGGATTCAGGACAATGCTCTGGTGGCCGCCGCTACCCTCTCCAACCGCTATATCACCGAGCGCTTCCTGCCGGACAAGGCGATCGATCTGGTCGATGAGGCGTGTGCGATGATCAGGACAGAAATCGACTCCGTGCCGTCGGAACTGGACGCCATTTCCCGCAAGGTCATGCAGCTGGAAATCGAAGAGGTGGCTCTCAAGAAGGAGAAGGACAAAGCCAGCATTGAACGACTTGAGGCGCTGCGCAAGGATTTGGCCGATGACCGCGAAAAAGCCAACGCCATGCGCGCCCGCTATGACTCTGAAAAGATCGCTATCGAACGTGTCAAAGGGTTGCGGGAGCAGCTGGAAAAAACCCGCCGTGAAATAGAGCAGGCGGAACGGGCCGGTAATCTGGAGCAGGCGTCACGGCTCAAATATTCCGAACTCCCCGGCCTTGAAACCGCGCTGAAAAATGAAGAGGAGGCATTGAATCATAAGCAGGGAGAGCAGAAACTGCTGCGGGAAGAGGTCACGGAGGATGAAATCGCCGAGATTGTCGCCCATTGGACCGGAATCCCGGTGCTCCGCCTGGTGGAGGGTGAGCGGGAAAAACTGCTGCGGCTGGAAGATATCCTGCACCAGCGGGTGATCGGCCAGGACGAGGCGGTGCAGCTGGTATCCGATGCGGTGCTCCGTGCCCGCTCCGGCATCAAGGATCCTCGCCGCCCGATCGGTTCATTTATTTTCCTCGGCCCGACCGGAGTCGGCAAGACCGAACTGGCACGCACCCTGGCCGAAGCGCTGTTCGATTCCGAGGAAAACATGGTTCGGATCGATATGTCCGAATATATGGAGAAGTTTGCCGTATCACGCCTGATCGGCGCTCCTCCAGGCTATGTCGGTTATGAAGAGGGGGGTCAGCTATCCGAAGCTGTCAGAAGGAAACCTTACAGCGTCCTGCTGTTCGACGAAATCGAGAAGGCTCACCCGGATGTGTTCAATATTCTGCTGCAGATATTGGATGACGGCCGGGTAACCGACAGCCATGGACGGACGGTCAGCTTCAAAAATACGGTTATCATCATGACCTCCAATATCGGCTCCGCATACCTGCTCGATGGCATCACACCGGCCGGCGACATCAGGGAAGATGCACGCAAAAGTGTCATGCATGAACTGAAAGCCGGTTTCCGCCCCGAGTTCCTGAATCGCGTCGATGACATCGTCCTTTTCAAACCGCTGCACCTTGATGAGGTGATGAAAATTGCCGATCTTCTCGCGGCACAGCTCAAGGGTCGCTTGAAGGAACAGCGCATAACTCTTGAAATAAGCAAAGAAGCGTTATGCTTTATCGCCAAAGCCGGCTATGATCCGGTCTACGGTGCACGGCCGCTCAAGCGCTACCTGCAGCGCGAACTGGAAACCCGCGTCGCGCGGGCGATTATCGGCGGCGATGTGCTTGAAGGTGGGACACTGAAGGTGGAAATGGAGGATGGAGTGCTCTGCATCAAATGACTATTTCCCTCTCCCTGGTGAAGAGGGAATATAGATACAGCAAAACAAAAGGGTCCGCAAATGCGGACCCTTTTGTTTTACTGATTTAAAGGTACAAGGTCAGGCGAGATCCTGGACACCCTGGTAGATAATGTCGAACAGCTCCTGGATATTCTCCTCGGCGATGCAGGAGAAGGCGATGCGCAGGTCGGTCTTGGTGATGGAAATAGCTCCGACCCCGTACTTCTCCAGCAGATGGAGGCGCAGCTTTTCAGCTTCCACCGTTTTCAGTTTCAAACACATGAAATAACCGGAGTTGAACGGGTAGTACTCCCAGGCAGCATCGTATTTGCCGCTGTTGAGAACCTGCTTGGTTTTCAGGGCGCGTCCCTTCATGACCTGGAACTTTTCTTCCTTCTGGGCCAGGAAATGTGGCGAACGGAGCGCCTCAATGACAAACGTCTGGGATGGATGCGGGCAGTTGGAGATACGGGCACGGATAATGCCCATTGTTTTCTTTTCAAGGGCTGCCATCACCGGCGTATTTTCATAGTCGTTGCCATCGGCAAAGGTGATAAATCCGGTACGGAAACCCCAGACGAACTCTTCCTTGGTGGCGCCGTCCAGTTTGATCGCAAGAATGCGCGGGTGGAGGTTGGCCAATTTACCGAACAGCGACTCCTTGAGACTGTCCTCGTAAAAGAGGCCGAAGTAGGCGTCGTCTGCCACAGCGACAATATTGCAGCCGGACTCAGCGACTTCCTTAATGGCTGCCACAAGAGCATCCCCTTCGGCCACGGTCGGTGTATAGCCGCTGGGGTTATTGGGGAAGTTCAGCAGAACAACGACCTTCCCTTTTTCTTCGGCGCTGTTCTTCAGAGTAGCCTTGAAGGCGTCGATATCAAAGCCGCGGGTTGCGGTGAAGGTCGGGAACTTTTTGACGATAGCACCGCTGCAGGTGCCGAAGGTCAGGTTATAGTTACCCCAAAGCATGTCGGGCAGGATCAGGTGATCTCCCTTGTCGATGAACATGTCGGATACGATGGAGAGACCGTGAGTCAGAGCATTGGTAACGATCGGATTGCTGAAGTGTTTGCTTTGCTGGCTGGGGTTTTCACGCAGCATCTTTTCGCGCCAGAGGAAGCGTAGTTCCGGCTTGCCGGCAGGGGGAGCGTAAGGGTAGATATCCTTCGGGTCAAAGGCGGAAAGCTTGTCCTGAATGCACTGCAGGAACATCGGCCCGCCGTTCTCGGTGGCGATACCGATGGTGGCGTTGTATTTGTGAGCCTTATCCTTGGCTTCGGCCGATTGGGTCAGAATTCCCTTGGGAAAAAAGAGGTTCTTTCCGAGATCGGAGAGCATTTCCAAGACATACGGGTTGTGTTGGGTAAGCTGATCATTTAGTTCCTGTGCCAATGGGTTCATCATTTTCCTCCTCCGTACACATTTTTATAATAAGGCTTGGTTGTAAATAAGTAATAGAACAGCACCAGCCCTGTTTTGTCAATAGAGAATTAACTCACTGGAGTACATTCTTCCCCCTACTCCGTTCGCTTACATACATCATTCACACACGGCTCTTTACGTCGACTAATTCAACCTTCATGCTGATCAAAAACCCAGCGGACTTTTTGCTTCTTTCACCGTTCTGACCGGGACACAATGGGTATAGATCATCGTATCAGGCCTCGCTCCTTCAACAGGTTGAGCGACTGGAGCAACTCCACCGCCCTCCAGAGCTGAAAATCTTTCTGTAATTCCCGATCAACGCTCTGCCCCCGTAAAGCTTCCGGCATCTTCCTGGGCTGTGGATCATCAGAAATACCGTGGGGCGCCAGGCGGTTGTCCAGATCGTTTTCCCTGATTTCCCGCCGGTCCGGTAGATGCTCAATGGCTCCCTGCCTGATGGCAGCAACTTCAATATCAGGAACAATCCCCTTAGCCTGTATCGAGCGACCGCTCGGTGTATAATAGCGTGCCGTTGTCAGCTTAAGAGCAGCATTACCATTCATCGGAATAATTGATTGGACCGATCCTTTGCCGAAACTCTGCGTTCCCATGATGATGGCCCGTTTATGATCCTGCAGGGCGCCCGCGACTATCTCCGAAGCGCTGGCACTGCCGCCGTTGATAAGTATAATGAGCGGATATAACGGTTCCTTGGTCCCCACTGTCGCGTTATACACACGATTGGCTTCGGGGGTTCGCCCTTTAATGCTTACGACCGCGGTATTGTTGATATCATCCCCTACAAAGCAGTTGACCACTTCAACGCATGAATTTATCAAACCGCCCGGATTGTAACGCAGATCAAGAATCAGCCCTCTAAGCTCCCCACCGGATTTCACATGGAGCCCTTTCAACGCCTCTTTAAACTCACTTCCGGTACGCTCCTGAAACTGTGATATCCTGATGAATCCATACCCTGAATCGAGGAGCCTTGATTTCAGGCTGTTCACCTTTATGATATCGCGAACCAGACTGAAATTGAGCGGTTTGGAGGTTTCAGCGCGCACAATTGTCAGAGTTACCGGCGTTCCCTTCTCACCACGCAGTTTTTTTACCGCTGCGGCAATATTCATCCCGTTGGTTGACACCCCGTCGATCTTCCAAATGTGATCGTTGGCATGAATTCCCGCCCGAAAAGACGGCGTGTCATCGATAGGAGCGATAACCGTCAGCTTGCCGTCCTTTATGCCAAGTTCAATGCCGATACCGGCGAACAATCCCGACAGACTCACTTCCATCGCGTGATACGGTTCAGGAGGCAGATAGGCGCTGTGCGGGTCGAGCGCGGCGAGCATACCATCAACCATATTTAGAACAAGTTTCTTTGAATCCGGTTTATCAACGTAGCTTTCAAGAACCGCCGAGTACGCTTCACGGAGAAGATTAAGCGTATTTGCATCAGAGAGTGTATGACGCAGATGCCAACGTCCGTAGAAAACGGCCGCCAGACAGACAGCTGCCACCAATGCAATTAACAGGAGGGGCTTCACAGAGCGAATTTTAGAGTGAGGCGGCATTACTATTATCTCCGTACGTCAATGCCGTAACTTTTTATTTTACGATGTAGATTACTCCGTTCCAGCTCAATCAGTTCCGCAGTACGGGAGATATTCCAGTCGTTTTCCTCAAGTTTTTGAATAATGAACTCCCGTTCGAAATCCTCCCGTGCGTCCCGCAGTGCCGACCTGACATGAGGGACCTCCAGAGACGTGGCATGCACTGTTCCGGTAAACGCCTCTCCTGATAAATTCGGGATGTCCTCAGCCGAGATAACACGTCCGGGTGCCACGATTAGTATCCGTTCCACCACGTTCTTTAACTCGCGCAGATTGCCGGGCCACGAATATTTTTGCAGCCTGTCGAGCGCCTCCGGCAGAAAAGCCTTTGTTTCCCCCCCTTCCCGGCGGAAGAACTGAACAACAAAGTGCTGAACAAGCGGACCGATATCCTCTAAGCGCTCGCGCAGTGGCGGAGCTCTAAATAGCATGGTATTCAGTTGGTAATACAAATCGGCGTTGAACTTTCCTGCCGCTATATCCTGTTCAAGGGATCTGGTGGTCGCAGCAATAATGCGAATATCAGCGTTAAATCGGCGGATACCACCGACCCGTTCAAAATTCCCTTCCTGAATAAAGTGAAGAATTTTAACTTGAGCGGACAGTGGCAATTCACTTATTTCATCCAAAAACAGTGTGCCGCCATCGGCCTGATCAAAGCGCCCCTTTTTATGCGAGATTGCACCGATGAAAGCGCCCTTCTCATGGCCAAACAACTCGCTCTCGATCAGTTCTTCCGGTATGGCAGAACAGTGTACAGTGATAAGAGGGCGCTCACGCCTTGGACTGAGGCAGTGAATCGAGCATGCAATCAATTCCTTTCCGGAACCATTTTCACCGTTTATTAATACAGAGGCCGATGTCGGTGCAATGCGCCGGATCTGCTCCCGTATGGTGGCAATCTCGGGAGAATCGCCGATAAGTTCAAAATCTGCAGATACTGAACGTTTCAGTTCAGCGTTTTCAACTTTTAATTCCTGTAACTGCAGTGCGTTGGCGACGCTGATCAGTACTTTTTCGAGCGAAAGCGGCTTTTCAATAAAATCGAAAGCTCCCAGTTTGGTGGCACGAACCGCCGTCTCAATCGTACCATGGCCTGAAATCATGATGACCGTTATCTGAGGGAGATGCGCTTTAAGTTGCGCAAGGGTTTCCAGTCCATCCATACCCGGCATCCAGATATCGAGCAGTATCAGGTCGGGAAGTTCCTGTCGGGCAGTATCAATACCTTCGGCACCACTTTCCGCGTTCAGCACCTGATACCCTTCATCTTCCAGAATCCCGGTCAGAGCGGTTCTGATATCCTTTTCATCATCAATTATCAAAATTGTGTGTGTCATAACGGCTCCAAGTATCAGATTATGTTTATCCTGCAGGCAATTCTACGACGAATACCGCTCCGTGCGGCTTATTGTCACGAATCCGCACAAAACCGCCATGATCTGTCACGATACTGCTCACAATGGCCAAACCGAGACCTGTTCCGCTCTTCTTGGTTGAAAAATATGGTTCAAACAAACGCGGTTTATCTTGCGGCGGAATTCCCGGCCCATCATCAGCAATGCTGAAAGTAGCCATTTTCAGCACATCATCAAAGAATGTCGATATGGTAACGGTGCCATGCTCTCCCATGGCGGCGACAGCATTTTCCAGGAGATTGATCAGCACACGCTTGATTTGATCCCGATCAATCATTAAAAGCGGCATCCCGGCATCGGTAGTAACTTCAAACCGCACACCGCGATGTGCTTCCTGGTACAGAGTCAGAGATTCGCGAATCAAAGCGTTAATATCGTTCGGTTCAGGTTGAATAGCGGGCATCCGGGCGAAATTGGAAAATTCATTGACAAGATTTTTCAGGTCATCAACCGATTTGATAATCA
Organism: Desulfuromonadaceae bacterium; assembly: GCA_028683435.1. Classification (GTDB taxonomy): domain Bacteria; phylum Desulfobacterota; class Desulfuromonadia; order Geobacterales; family Pseudopelobacteraceae; genus JACRCG01. The sequence goes on from JAQUIG010000011.1 coordinate 60,950, forward strand.
TCTCGGTACATTCATCAAAGACCTTCTCATCGTCACTAAAGCGTGAAAGATAGCGTTTCCTGAGGCGCTGGGCGGAAAGTTGAATCGGAGTCAGCGGATTCTTGATTTCATGGGCTATTCTGCGGGCGACCTCCCGCCAGGCAGCCATGCGTTGAGCCCGCATCATCTGCGTCAAGTCATCCAGCACGGCAACCATTCCGAGTATCTCGCCGTTTTGGGCGCGAAGCAGTGTCAAATGCAACTGCAGTGCAAGACGAGATCCACTTAGATCCAGAAAAATCTGTTTGCTGATCGTACCCTGTTTCGACTGCATCAGTTCCCGTATGGATTCCGAGGCTATGTCGAGGTGTTTCTCATTGATGACCTCGCGGTAGTTTTTACCCAGAACCTTGCCGGCGCTTAAACCGAGCAAACGCTCGGCAGATGTATTTATCGTTCGCAGTACTCCCTCGCTGTCGATAGAGATGACACCCGCAGTAATGTTGCGCAACACAATCTCCATATACTGCTGACGCCGCTCGATTTCACTGTTACTCCGAAGCAGTTCAAGATTAGAAACATTCAACGCGTACTGTTTGGTACGTAAGTCATCGGTCATGAGATTGAATGACTGCACAAGCAAGCCGATTTCATCGGCTGAATAGGACTCTATCCGAACATCAAGATTGCCGCCAGCTACGGCATGAGTGGCATCGACGAGTTCCTGAAGCGGCCTGGTCATACTATTTGCCAGATAGACTCCCATCCAGTACGCAAAAAATACGATAACCATCGCAATTAAAAACAGTGTGATTATATAACCGGTCCTGATCGGATTTTTCAAGATCTTGAGCTGACGAAATTCATGGTACGACGCAGTAATCTCCTTCATTTTATTTACAAGCGAATACGGCACGTAGTAATTGACGACAACCACGCCAACAACATCAGACTCGTTCCAGGTTGAACGGATCGGCACAATACCCCGGATCAGATCGGCCTTTCCGGCCTGGTTGACTCTGGTCAGCTCTTCACCAGCCAAACCGCGCTTGATATCTTCCGAAGAAGGATTGGTAAAGTCACCCTTGGGTACGGAGGGATTAGAGGAGCGCACCAACTCCTCGCGCTGGGCGGAATACACCTCAACCACCCCCAGGTTATATTCCCTCTGCTTCTGGTGGATAAGCCGCTTGAGCTGTGGCAGATTTGCATCATTGAGCAATTTCTTATCTTTAATAAAACTGCTGATCTGTTTACCGTAATACAGTGAATTTGCGGCCGAACTTTTGTAGTACGTCTGTGCAACTTCAAGCGACTCACTTAAAGATGTTTCAACTTGGGTGTTAAACCAGTTATGTACGGTATTATTAATAAATCCGGCGGCGGCAAAAAACAGCAACAGAGTGGGAACCAGCGAAAGGGCAACAAATGAAAGGACAAGTTTTGTACGCAATTTTTTTGCAAGCGGATTTGAGCGACTTTCAATAACCAGTTTTACAACATTGCGGCTGACCAGGTATACGAGCAGTATGACAAGGAGAATGACAACATTGATAACTGCAAAAATAGCAATATTGCCACCAAATTTGGCGCCGGTACTTAGCTGTGTCAGGCTGATTTCAGCCCTCGTCAGAAAGATAATTGCTATAAAGGCGACAACGATGATGATCGCTTCACGATATCTTTTTTTACGCTCTTCTTGTGAGACACCATGATTCATACTGACGTAATTCCTTTCTATTTTATATAGATGCCGATACTAGCATAGATATAATCCGTTTAAAACTCATTGTTGCATTTTTGCATCAATTGTCGTTTCAATTCAGGTATGATAGTGTTCTACGCTAATTGAATAGAATTGGAGTCAGGTCATGCGCATCCAGGACTCATCTTCACTACGAGAACTTGATAAAAACACGAAGAGTTCTTCGCCGATAAAGAAAATCATGAATTCATTCTTCGCTAACGAATTAAGCCACCAGGAGGAGGATGCCGTTTCTTATGAGGATGATATAGAAACGTTCAGGACAGAAATTGAGAAGGCGGGAGACCTGCTGACCACGGAACCGACACTGGCAAACTTCAAACATTTTCGTGATCTGCTGAGCAAACTCGCGACAAAGGTGAACGCTGAGGCGTACCGACTGGAAAAGTTTGGCGGAACAGCTCAGAATCCACGCTATTATGAAATAATCACGGTAATTAATCGGGAAGCAGACAGCCTCTATAATCTTATCGTCAAGGAAAACCGCAATTCTATGGCCATTACCGCCAAGGTCATCGGCATCAAGGGGTTGGTGGTAGATTTAGTTACCTGACCCTGGCAACAGGACACGTCAATTAATGCGGTATATACACTCAGCCGTGAGCCATATTAACCAAAAATTGAAACACAAGGAGAAACATATGAGTAATATAGAACTGGATGCAACAATAAAAAAAGGGCTTGATCTTCTCGATCGGGGAGAGGTTAAACAAGCTGTTTCTTTATTCGAAGGGTATTTGGACAGCAACGGGAATCAACCGGACAGCTGGTTCTATCTTGGAGATGCGTTGGCTGAAGATGGCCGTCTTGATGACGCCATCGCCCGCTACCGTGAAGGACTCAAACTGTCACCAGACGATACCGACGCTCTGACAACGTTGGGGGATATGCTGCTCGAAGTTGGCGACCACAAGGAATCGCTCGCCTGTTACAAAAGAGTTCTGGAGATAGATCCGAAAGACACTGATACTATCGTGAGCATCGGCCTGGTATACAACAGCCAGGATCGCACTGATGATGCCATCCGTGCCTTTAGACAAGCGCTTGAACTCGAACCGGACAACGTTTTTGCGCTCAATGCGCTTGGAGATGCGCTTTACGGACAGGGAGATGTCGATGGGGCTATCGCCGCCTTCACAAAAGGGGTCGAAATTGAGCCTGAAGATCCGGCTGCCCACTTTAGCCTGGGCGAGCTTTACTATGACCTGGAAGAGTTGGAAGAGGCTGAGGATGCCTGCCTGGAAGCTGTACGCCTTGATCCGACCTACAGCATGGCCTACCTTACACTGGGTGGCATCTGTATGGACCAGGACCGCACGGCCGATGCGGTAGCCTATTTTGAAAACTACCTTAATTATGAAAAATCGCTCCAGGCAGCTGACATGATCGCCGAAGTCAAGGCGGTTATCGAGGGTCTCAAAGAGGAACTTAAGGGGCAATAATGTCACAACAAAAGCCGATCCTGATAGATTCCCACGCGCATATATACTATCGCGACTTTGCCGGTGATTTTGACGACATGCTGAAGCGCGCCGATGACGCCGGTGTATCTGCCATTCTGGTGGTAGGCACTGATATCGAATCGAGTCGTGAAGCGGTCGAACTTGCTGAAAAATACCCACAATTGTACGCCGCCGTCGGTATTCATCCTCATGATGCCGGACGGGTCACTGATTCCTGTTATGATATTATCAGAACGCTTGCCGTATCCAGCCGAAAGGTTGTCGCTATCGGTGAAATCGGGCTTGATTTTTTCCGCGACCGGTCACCGCGCGACCTGCAGGAAATAGTTTTCCGCCGCTTTCTCCGTATCGCGGCTGACCTGCACAAACCGGTTATTATTCATGATCGCGACGCTCATCTCCGTGTCATGGCAATTCTGCGGGAGGAAAAGGTAAAAAATGGTGTCCTGCACTGTTTTTCCGGCGATGCCGCTATGGCTGCTGAGGCATTTAACCTTGGATTGTATATTTCAATACCCGGAACGATCACCTACCACGGCAACCAAAACCTGAGGGATGTCGTGCAAGCGGTCAGTATCGATCGCATGCTGGTCGAGACCGACTGCCCCTACCTGACCCCTGTCCCGCATCGTGGCGGCCGCAACGAACCCTCTTACGTACGGCTCACTGCCGAGAAACTGGCAGAAGTCAAAGGACTATCTCTGGAAGATGTCGCCCGAATCACAACCAAAAATGTCGGAGATCTGTTCGGCATCAGCATATGGGATCAATCAACCAAGATCGCTTACAAGATTCGTAATTCGCTGTACCTTAACATCACTAACCGCTGCTCTAACCGTTGCACGTTCTGTGCTAAATTTGACGATTTTACGGTCAAAGGGCACAATCTGCTGCTGAACAGCGAACCATCTTTTGAGGAGGTGATGGCGGCAATCGGTACCCCTTCAGCAATCGATGAAGTGGTATTTTGCGGCTACGGTGAACCGTTAATCCGTCTTGACCTGGTCAAACAGGTCGCAGGCGTTCTTAAGGCGCGCGGCTACCAGATCCGAATCAATACCGACGGTCAGGCCAACCTGGCACATGGCAGGAATATTCTGCCCGAATTGGCAGGCCTGGTGGACAGCATCTCGATCAGCCTGAATGCTCCCGATGCGGCAACATACTGCCGTCTCTGCAATACCCCTTTTGGTGAGGCCGGATTTGCAGGAGTCTGCGACTTTATCCGGGCTGCATCAGCACATATTCCTCAGGTTATAGCCAGTGCCGTAACCGTACCTGGTGTCGATATCGAAGCCTGCCGAATATTGGCAGAATCATTGGGAGCTGAATTTAGAGTACGTGAGTATACCGAGGTAGGATAGCTCATCTGCTTTGTCATCCCGGTCCAGGAACTGTATGAAACCATAATACATATACCCAAAACCAATCGAATTAACATTACGTTGTAATATCAGCATATTAAGCAGTTTTCAGTAAACCACTTCCAAAGTCTGCTGCATAATATTTACATACAAGTTCATACCTAAGCCACGTCTGATACAAGAATATACTCACAATTATATCCTGTAATATTAGTGTGTTATGATTATATTATTAATCTATAGGAACTTGGCACCCTCCATGCTTAATACATCAACAAGAACGTGATGTTAGAGTGACGAGGAGGATGATATGAAAACGAATATGATAAAAACCGTGATAGCTCTTGTTGTTGCCAGCGCCACATCAGCTTATGCCGCCGTGACCGGTGCAGCAGGTGAAGGGAGTGGACCGCTGGTTTGGTTATTTATCGGATTTTGTGCCTTGATAGTCATGTTACAGGCTGTACCAGCCGTGATATTGTTTATTTCAATGGTGAGGGGTTTATTTTCTGCCTCAGAAAAAAAAGTCGTCGTGCCGAATGCATAAAGGGTAGTAAGATCGGTGCTGCCGGAAGAAAATGAAGGATTGAAGAAGATCGTTTCGTGTACTTTAAAAAATCGCTGTTAAACCAAACACATAAAGGAGAAATGCCATGAGACCGACCGCAACCATCATCAATACCGTCACCGTATTGTTTGCAAGCCTGACTTCAGCCATCGCATCTGCCACGCCTGGAGACGTTGACACAACTCTTACCTTTAACAGTGGAATCCTGGTTCTCGCTTTTGCCGGTTTTCTTGCCTTGGTAGTTGTAGTTCAGGCCATCCCGGCCGTCATTACCCTGTACACCATGATCAAGGCCGCTGCCTCGGAAAGTGATAAGAGCAAGGAAGCGCACTCGATCGCGCACAAGTAAGATATTCATCTTTACGGTAAGATATTCAACTTTTACGGAGGAAGAGCCATGACAGATTTAATTATATCAATCGGACAGATCAAGTCGGTTTATACGCTGGTTGACTTTTATCAGTACATAAAGGCGGTTGAGTACCTGATCTGCCTTGCTTTCTTTGTTTCCTTCCCGTCTTTTTATATGTACTTGAATAAAGATCTCAGCAGGAAAACAGAGTACTAGAGTGCGCCATGTACAAACCCGGCAGGGGGTCTCAAAGACGAGGCCCCCGCTACATTCTTTACTGCCATAGTAAGGAGTGCCGGCTCTATTGAAACATCCTGCAGACTAACCACTTTCTCCTTAATTCATAACCGGTCTCAAAGCCGGCAATTCCCCTGGTTTAACTTCGACTGAAAACTCTGATATGAAATTCAAATTGTTCTTATTACCCGACTGACAGCAGCAAAGTCTTCATCTCCAAGATGTTCAGCCATAGCTTTCTTGTAAAGCTCATGAGTCAGACACCCCCGGCACAGCCGGGGGTGTCTGACTCAAAAGTATGGTTACCGGAGTACCTGAACCTTTCTCCACGCACCAAACCGGAAACGGACCGACCAGATAACCGCTGTGGCAAATACGAAGATTGTGGCCAGCGACCATTCCGCAATCAGGCCAGGA
>JAQUIG010000084.1 GCA_028683435.1 Desulfuromonadaceae bacterium
TGACCGAAGCGGCAGAATATATCGCGGCGTGGAATCCTTTTGGGCCATCTGGCAGGCATTTCCAGCTTCAACGCTGTATGGACTCATGGGAACCATCATACATATGCCGTTGATAAATCCTGTCGCGCGTCTCCTGTACAAGGGGTTTGCCCGAATCCGCCCTTATCTGCCCAAAAGACATGTCTGTGACAGTGGCAGTTGTGATGTATCAAATCGTCATCTTCATAAACATGAGCGATGAAGAGCAGGCTCGCCAAACTCGAAGATTGCCCGGGAGCGGCTGAACGCGCTGAAGTGCGGCAAGTGAGAAACCTCCATGAATGACGAAAAAGAGTCGACATGTGCTCTTTGCGGGCAAGAGATCAGAGTGGTCTAATAGGGGTCGTGTCTCAACTCGATACAAATTTTATGACCGCCTGAGATAAACGATGACCGACTTCACCACTTCCACAAAACATCTTGCCTCCCTCAACCGCGCCCCCGGCGCGACCTGGACCAACGCCGCCAAACGAAAGGTCCCGTACAAGAATACAATTATGAAGGATGAATTATGAGTTATGAAATTTATACTTCATAATTCATCCCTCATACATTGAAATTTCCCATGCTTACCAACCCTGTTTCCAAGGCACTGCTGTCTTGACCTCAATGACGCAGATGGGTATACTCTCCTCGCAACACTCAGTATTTTCAGCAATTATATGATATTTTCCGGCAATACAACTTATGGATTGAATCAAGATGAGGTGCTCCATGATAGACCGTAACAATCCACTCATTCGCGAGGCAACCAGCCTTCTTCCGTTGGACAAACTTCAACTTGTTGACTATCTCCTTGAATCCCTTGATATGCCTGACGCTGAGATTGATAAACTTTGGGCCGAGGAATCTTCCCGTCGCTGGGAAGGGTATAAGGCCGGGGAGATAGGCTCTGTTTCTGCTGCCGAGGTCTTCGAAAAATACAAACCATGAATATTCGCTTCCTTGAACCTGCCCAGAACGAACTTGATGATGCCTTTGACTGGTACGAAATGGAGCAGAGCGGCCTTGGCCACCGTTTTCTGACGGAAATACGGTCTGCCCTGAAACGGATAACTGTCTTTCCTGACAGCTGCTCAGTTATTGCTCCCGGCCTGCGCCGCTGCATGACCCGGAAGTTTCCCTATGTACTGGTTTATGGAGTAGAGAGAGATACTGTCATCGTCGTGGCGGTTGCGCATATGCATCGTAGGCCCCGTTACTGGCTGGGCAGATAATTGAATCGGTTTCACAGATGGAGGCATCTTTGAGAATAAGGGATAGTCACTCATGAAGGAAACCGAAACCGTAGAATTCAAAAAGAGCTTTGCCGAACTCAAAGCAGGCCTTGTCTCAATCGCCGCCATGCTGAACAAGTTATGGGGGGAGAGAATCGTCTTATGAAAATCGCAGTAATTACCGCCATGCCTGAGGAATATCGGGCTGTTACCGCCTGTTTCGGCTCTGCTCAAATCAGTCGTGCCGGAGCGTTGAGAACCGCCATCTTTCATACGAAAGAGCATGAGTTCCTTGTTGTGGAGTCCGGGATGGGGTTTGATAATGCCGCCAGAGCCGCAGAGGCGTTGATGAGTGGCAATTGTCCTGACCTGCTGATCTCGGCCGGGTTCTGCGGCGGGATTGCTCCGGAACTGCGAGCCGGGGATGTTGTCGTGGCGAAAAAAATTATTATCGCCAACGTGGGGGGCTTTGAGGAGGTTCCGGTGTTGCTGTCTGACGTTGGCCGGAACTTTGTTGCCCGTCAGGCGGGTGAGGGGGGGCGGATCGTCGGGGGAACCTTTGTCAGCGCGTCAGTCATCACGTCAAAGGCACGTCTGGCAGATATGTTGTCCGGCCAGTATCCCAATCCGGTTGTCGAAATGGAGAGCGGAGCCATCGCCATCGTCGCCGCTGAAAACAACATTCCGTTGCTGGCAATCCGGGCGGTCAGCGATTCTGCTGATGAGGAGCTTGGCTTCTCGCTGGAGGAGTTTTGTGACGCCGGGTTACGCCGCATTTGCATACACAAAGTACTGCTGACCGTTTTGCGGAAGCCCCGTATAATACCGCAGCTTGTGCGCCTCTCCCGCAGCAGCCGCAGAGCGGCACAGAGCCTGACGGCGGCGTTGTCACGCCTGTTTCCCACCCTTTAAAATGCGTCCCGCCGGGGACCAGGGGTAATCCCGCAGATGCTCCCCCAGCTGCTCTTTCGTATAACGGTTAACCCGCCCCATCGCCAGAACGACTGTCATCAGGGTCGGAAGTGTGTACATCAACAGTGCTGAGAGCGCCATAAACTGCTCACCAATGACAAGCGCCATCACGATGTTGAAGATCAGTACCGACAGGTACAGCAGAGGCCCCAGCAGCGAACGGAAAGGGATGTTGACGGCCCCCTTTGGAGCGTCATCGAGTCGGCGGGCATCGATCAGCTGAAATGCAGCAATCAGGCAGAAGCTGGTCAGCAGCCACCCCCCATAATTGGAAAGCGGTACACCGAAATGTATCCCCGCTTCGCGGTAGCCATAAATCTGCCCTAAAAACCAGCGATGCCCCTGCAGTGCCACCGGGTCGATCACGATATCGAGGCAGGTCTGCAGGAATGAACCGAGCAGCAGCGCTGAAAACGAGCGTCTGATCGCACGGGTTTCCAGTGTCGCCACGTTCCAGCGCCACGCCTTGAGCGGCGAGATGATGAAAAGTGCGGTGGAGTAGCTGCAGTAGGATAGGAAAACGTAGGAGAGCGAGTCGAAGAACGGCACTCCGGCGACCCACAGTTCACGGCAGCTGGTGGTGTCGATGTAATAATACCAGCCATACGGGAAGCCGGTGTTGATCGAGAGCCACTCCGAGCCGAAGGCGATGCTGTAGCCGGCCAGCGTGAAGGCGAGGGTTCGCTTCCACCCGACGTGTGGCACACAGACGAGCAGAAACGCCCCGAAGAAGGCGAATACATACGGGCGCATGGTGACGGTGCCGATGGCTATGTCGAGGAAATGGGGCATTCTGTTCGTCCTGGTTGGGCAGGCTATCGTGCCCCGGGCAGCCGTGAAATTAGATCCCGCCGGAAGCCTGACGGTCCCGGCACTATAGCCAAAACTTCCCAATAGCACAAGGCCGCACCCGAAACGGATGCGGCCCTGCATGCTGCGCTCTGACGCTGCCTGCTTAGAACATGATTCTCGAAATAGCATAGGCAACAACGGTTGAGGTGCCGACACCGATAAAGCCGGGAACCATGAAGCTGTGGTTCAGGAGGTACTTGCCGATACGGGTGGTGCCGGTGCGGTCCATATTGATGGCGGCCAGGTCACTCGGGTAGAAGGCGAAGAAGAAGTAGGCGTAGCTGGCCGGCATCAACCCCAGCAGCAGCGGGACCGGGAGGCCGAGCGCCAGCCCAAGCGGGAGCGTGATCGCGAGGGTGGCCGCCTGACTCTTGACGAAGGCGGAGATACAGAAGGTGGCTATGGCGAAGGTCCAGGGGGCGATCTTGACCATGATGCCGATGTTGTCCACCAGGAACTTCTTGTTGGCGGTGATGAAGGTATCGCTCATCCAGGCGATGCCGAAGATCGAGACGACCGCGATCATCCCGGCGATGAAGACGCTTGAGTGGGCGATATCCTTTGCCTTGACGTTCGAGGAGAACATGATGAAGGCGCCGAAGGCGAGCATGACGAACTGTACGACCGTGGTCATCGCGACCGGTTTACCTCCTGCGGTCAGCGGCAGCAGTTCGGGAACGCTCGCCAGCAGGATGATCGAGCCGACGCCGGTGAAGAAGAGTGCCACCGAGATCTTGGCGCTGGTGGAGATCTTTTTGTCCAGGGTAGTGACATCCGCGTCGAGCGCGTTCTTGAAATCCGGGTCCTTCAGCCGCTCCTGATATTCCTGATCCTTGCCGAGATCCTTGCCGCGGTTGAAGCTCCAGGCGGCAGCAGCCAGAACGCCGATGACGCCGGCCGGCATCGTGACCATGATGATGTCAATCAGCGTTACCGGATAGCCGGCCTTGGCGGCAAAGCCGAGGAAGAAGGTCACGGCGGCGGCAACCGGGCTCGCGGTGATGCCCATCTGCGAGGCGACACTGGAAATGGCCATCGGGCGCTCGGGGCGGATGCCGGTCTTGAGGGCTACGTCGGATATGACCGGCAGCAGAGCGTAGACGGCATGGCCGGTGCCGACACAAACCGTGAGGAAAAAGGTCGAGAGCGGTGCCAGAATTGTCACGTATTTGGGATGGGCGCGCAGCATTTTTTCCGTCAGCTGCACCAGGTAATCGAGGCCGCCGGCGACCTGCAGTGTCGCCGATGCCGTTACCACCGCCAGGATGATCAGCATGACGGCGATCGGCGGCTCCGATGGCGGACTGCGGAAGCCGAGCACGAGCAACGAAACGCCCAGGCCGCCGATCAGGCCGAGTGCGACACCACCTCTGCGGATGCCGATTAGAACGGCACCCAGTACGAGTACAAATTGAATCCAGAACATTGCCATGAGAGACCTCCACGGTG
>JAQUIG010000055.1 GCA_028683435.1 Desulfuromonadaceae bacterium
CTGTCAACAACTTTCTTTCCGGCAGAAACCTTTTTCTGAGAACCCCAAGAAACTTCCGCTCCAAAAGGGACTCGCTTTCTATCATACATAATCCGATGATGTCAAAAGAAAAATAACCAATATCAAAAATAAATTTTGGTTAGCTTAAATTTTCCAGTTAATCCGAGACTATTTATAATACTGCTCGTAGAAAATAAACACGTTGTATTGAAACCTGTGGTGATTTCGGCCGGAATATCTTACCAGAGAACCTTTACATCCTCCCGGAGCGAAGGATCGCATAGACCAGCCAGAGTCCGATAAACCCCGCTACAGTATACCCAAAAAAAGCGAGCACCGGAAACTCCATGATTTTTGGCCCTTTATCGGTATGCATAATGATCGAGGAGCCGATGATCATAGCCGCCAGGATCATGCTGATTGAAAGGCGATTGATGGAACGGTCGAAGTCGGCAGTAAATTTGTCTAGGCCGCGATGTTCAAGATCGATCTTGAACTTGTTACGGTTGATGCGATTGATGATCTCTTTCAGGTCACGAGGAATGTTGCGTGCCAGATTCAGATATGAAGAAAGGATATGGTTGATATCACGCGAAACCCGCAGAGGAGAAAATTTGCGACGGACCGCCTTTACGATAAAGGGCCGCAGCTGCTCAACCATGTCAAAAGCCGGGTCAAGTGCCCGCCCCATCCCCTCGATCAAAACCAAAGACTTGGTCAGCATCATAAGGTCGGGCGAGATTCTGATATTGTAGAGGGAAATAATTTCGATAAATTCCATCAACATACGCCCTACTTCAATATCTTTGAGGGGAATTTCGTAGTAGCCGTCAATGAAATTTGACAGATCCCTTTTAAGGGCACGGGTGTCCAGACCGTCCGAAATATCACCGGCAAACAGGAGTAGAGAAACGACTTCGTCCATATCACGCTTGACGATAGCCGCCAGGATATCGGTCAGAAAAGTTTTGAGTTCATCATCGAGCCGCCCCACAATACCGTAATCGAGAAGACAGATAACATTATCCGGAAGGATCAGAACATTTCCGGGGTGAACATCACCATGGAAAAAACCGTGATTGAGCACCATCTCAAGGAATGACTCGGCACCGCGGCGGGCAATCAGCTCACCGTCGAGACCCTGCCTGGAGAGATTGTCCTGATCGGAAACCTTGACCCCAGAAATGTATTCCATGGTCAAGATAGCGCGGGAACTCTGTTCCCAGTATACTCGAGGGAAATACATCCAATCCGTTTTGATGAAATTGTCCCGGAATTTTTCGATGGTGTGACCTTCGCGGGTAAAATCCATCTCCCTGCGAATCGTACGGGCGAACTCTCGCACGATACCGACCGGGTCATAGAGTTCGCTGCCGGATATATGACGTTCCGCCATGCCGGCCAACGCCATAAGGGCACTGATGTCGGACTCCACAACCGCGACGATGCCGGGGCGACGCACCTTGATGGCCACATCCTCACCCGAAACCAAACGTGCTCGATGCACCTGGGCAATTGACGCGGCGGCGAGGGGGATCGGATCGATCTCCGCAAAAAAGCGCTCAACAGGAGCACCGAGCTCGTTTGTTATCTGAGTTAGTACCTCTTCAAACGAGAAACCGGGGACATTGTCCTGCAGCTTCTCAAACTCCCGTACAAATGAATGAGGTATGACATCCGGTCTGGTAGAAAGGATCTGCCCCAATTTAACAAAAGTCGGTCCGAGCTCTTCCAGTGCAAGACGCATCCGTTCTGCAGCCGTAAGCCTGGCGATATCCGGCAGTGGGCGACCGAATAATCTCCGGCTCCGCACGACCATATCGGCTAGCCCCAGCATCTCAAGCGCCTGATCAAACCCGTACTTACTGAGTACACGGACAACGTTCAGATAGCGCCTGATACTACGGATATTCCGGTTGATCCTCAGAAATTTGAGCATGGATTAGTTGCTGCTGCAGGATTCCAGCTCCTGAACCCTTGCGGCCAGACGGTCGAACTCATCCCTGGAAATCAGTCCCATGCGGTCAACAACCTTCTGGACTTCGGACTCAGCCATATCCCTGACTTTTTCCCTGCTTTCTGCTGCAAAGTTCTGAATCCTGTCAACGACCTGCTTTCCTTCATCCTCACTTAATTTAAAACGCTCTTTCATTTCTGTAGCGAGCTCTTCGGCCTTTTTCTGGGTCATGGCCGCAACACCGATTGTCGTCATAACAGCTTTTTCAAATAGCTCAAGCATGGTATACCTCCCGTACTCATTTATTGTCATACTGCGGTTCAGCTTATCATAACCGCCAGATTGTGCAAGCGCGACAACGGACTCGCTTCCGTCAGCAGAAAGTTGTTTCCGATATAGCAACTGCACACCGATTTTCCGAATAAATATCAACAACTGTTATTTGCAGAGAGTCGCACGCTATTTGGACGAGGCTAAAATTTGTGACGGCATCAAGTTGGTTCTTGCATCAAGCAAGCCGGGTTGATATTTACTTTTCGATGCGTTTGAGGAAGGTTTCCCATTTTTTTACGTATGCCTTTATGTAGGCGGGACTTTTGCTGCTCATGCGCAGATATCTGGCCGCGTCCATAAAACTGCCATTACTGACTCGCTGCCCCTTCTGCAGCCAGAACGATTCCAAACCCATGCCATCCTTTTCAAGATTGTAGATCCGCCGCAATTCCGGTTCCAACAGGAAGCGGGCCGGATTGTCGTGACACCCCTCGCACGTCACCACTCCGCGCTGGACAGTATGCGGGAAATAAGCCCGCCATTCTGCCGCCAGCAGAGTATTCTCCGTGCCTTCGTTTTTGGCGGTCATGATATCGGTATAATAGGCGATGAACATCGGCCGGATCGGGCTGACCTTGCCACCAGAGTTGATCCCGAGCGGCGGTGAATCCTGTTTTTTCAGGTAAGCACTGCGCAGATATTCGGGGCTCGGACCAGTTTTGAGATCGAAATCATATTTCATACGCGGGTCACGAAAACGGAGAAAAAAGGTACCGTACTCCTGCGGCGCCCAGGCCGAATGGCAGGCGTAACATTCCAGCCGCTCCAGATGTGCCGGAATGCTGTGTTCCAGAATATTTAAATCCGGTTTATGACAGTCGATGCACCCTTTGGATGTTTTTTTCCCTTCTGCCAGGCTTTTCATAGAATGACAGGCTCCGCAGGTCATGCCGGCGCTATAATGTACATCGGGAAGCATCTTCAGGAACGTACTACCATCCACAACGATGCCCCTCTGGTAACGCATATTGTCTTCCCGAGGAGCCCTCCCCGAGTAATCCCAACCGGTGAAATAGCCGTTATGGCACTTTTGGCAGACAGCAACAGACGGCTTTGACGATTCCGTCTCACCGTGACAGTCAAGACACCCCTTGAGGTGACACGAGCTGCAGTTCTTATCCCAGAACCCGGAATCAAAGCGCCCGTAACTGCGTTGCACAAATTGTTTCTCACCGCCGCGCTGTCCCATGGCGTGGTCGAATATCCGCTCATAACCTTGATGACAAACAGCACACCCCCCTGCCCTGTTCGAACCGGCAGCCGGAATACCGGCACTCCCACCCTGACGGTGACAAGATGAGCAGTTATTTTCAGCTCCCCGCGGCGTACAACCGGTCAGCATCGCCAGCAGCAAAACGCAAAAAGACAGGGTCACCATAAGGCAAACCCTGTCACAATTTGATAATAAAGTTCGAGTACGCATCTAGTTCCACATCCGGTGCAGTCAGCCCTAGAGGCGGAACTGATTCACGATCCCCTGCAGTTCCTGGGCCAGGCCGGCAAGTCGACTGGCCGCTTCGGCGGTCATTTGGGAGCTGCCGGCTGTTTCCTGAACAACCTCTGTGATCCGCTGCATGTTGCCGCTGATTTCATTAGTAGTGGCGGTCTGTTCCTCTGCTGCCGTTGCAATCTGGTTGATCTGCCCGGTCACCTCGTTCACCTGAGCCAGAATCTCCTCAAGAGCACTGCCGGAGCGGGAAGCGTCCTCGGTGCCACGTTCAACCTCCTGCACACCTTCCTCCATGGCGGCCACAGCACTGCGGGTCTCCAGCTGGATGTTTTTTATCATCCCGCCAATTTCCTTGGTTGCCCTGGTAGTCCGTTCGGCCAGTGCGCGCACCTCGTCGGCAACGACTGCAAAGCCGCGTCCCTGCTCGCCTGCCCGCGCGGCTTCGATGGCTGCGTTCAGCGCCAGCAGATTGGTCTGATCGGCTATATCCTCAATAGTGCCAATGATTGCACCAATCTGGTCTGAACGGTCACCCAGATTTTCAACAGTGCGTGCGCTTTCCTGGACTTTGGCAGCTATCCGGGACATACCGTTAACAGTCTTCTGGACAATATCGGCACCACTCGTAGCGGTATTGCAGGCGCGGTTGGCGCTTTCAACCGCCATGGAACAGTTGCTGGCGATATCATTTGAAGTGGCGGCCATCTCCTCACCTGCCGTTGCAACAGTCACAGCCTGAGCAGCAACATGTTCCGAGCCACTTGCGATTTGTTCGGCATTCGCTCTCAGCTCGCCAGCCGCTGTCGCAAGGGCATCGGAACAGGAGTGAATCCGTTCCATCGCCGACTGGAGAGTGTTAGCAATCTGATTGAAACTTTCCCCGATCACCCCCAATTCGTCACGTGATGTAACCGTGGCGCGAACCGTCAAATTGCCTGCCGCCAGTTGCGAAGCAATATCCTTGAGAGAAACGGAAGACCGTCCGATGGAACCGCCGATAAGCATACTGAGCAGCATGCCGCACACAAGCGCACCTAGGATTGACCCGACGATTACGTTGCGAAACAGAGTATACTGTCGCTGGCTTTTTTCCTGGGCACTCTTGGCCAGGTTAACTTCATTCTTCATGAGTGCTTCCATGGATTTATTGGCTTGCTGGACAGCCGGGTTGATAACATCGAAGGTCAGGCTGTATGCTTCATTAAAATCGTTAGCCAGCACCGCTGCCATGGCGGGTTCCAGCCCATCCTTGACATATTCCATACGGTCTTTGTGGAAAGCATCAGCCAGGCCACGTGAGGTCTTATCTGTTAAACCGGCGTAATATTCTTTCCATAACTGGTCAATATCAGCGATGTATTTTTTTGCCAGGTCAGTATGCACAGTGGTCGGGTGATCATGCATTGTGCTGAATTCATTTTTTGGATCATGCTGCAGTGCCGTCAGCATCTGGATACGGTTAGCACGCATTAAGCCATCAATCTTGGTCAACAGAGAGGAATTCTTCATGTTAACCTGGAATACATTTTCCAGAGCCTGGTTGCTCTGGCGGAAACCGACAAGGCCGACAGCCCCGACAGCCACCATCATGAACAGCAAAACAGACGTAATGCCCAGTAATTTGGCCTTAATGCTGAAATTCATAACTGTTACCTCCGAGCTCGCACTGCTATATTGAATAGTTCAAACGGACAACTTATAGCACGCTCTCACACAATCTTCCAGCCCCAATTACAGGCCAGCCCTCCAATATTCAAAATGAATCGGAGGGCTGGCAACAGTTCTTGTCAAAAAAATAAACCGGAACGACAAAATAATGCCAATAAAAAACCTCCAAGGCTTTTGGGCCCAGAAGGTTTTTTTTACACTCAAATGATATAATTTTAAAAATTAACAGCCGGCCGTTTTCTTAAAGAGCCTGGCAACATTTTTGCCGTCTACAACATTATATTTACAAATAATTTCATCGCCAATGACAATACGCTTGTCAGTCAATTTGCCAATGGTCATATCATCATTGACCACAATGGTAACATCTGCTGCACTCTTCGTGTCTTTCAGAACAACAGTCGCTGATTTTTTATCGGCTGACATCTCTATTTTAGTAATCACGCCGACCATCTTGATTTCTGCAGCACTTGCGTTTGTTGAAAAAGTTACGAGGGAAACAGCTACTAAGGCCAGCATTGCAACAACGGATACAAATTTTTTCATGGTGCGACTCCTTGATAGATATGAACTTTCATATACAATACCAGATCATATAAAAATCCGCAAAGCTTTTCTTGAATTTCCGGCAGAGAAGATGTCTCCACTGCCGGAAATCAAGGTATAGATTAGAACTTCACTTCGAAGGTTGCGTATACGTCCTGCGCCGTTTTAACTGGTGCAAGCAGCATCATATTATTAGTCGGGTTGATGTCAGAAATTTTCACAGGAGCGCCGACCCAGTTGTTGCTGCCGGTGTACTCAAAGTCATAATACTGGTAGCCGAGCTTGAAGAATGCCTTGCTGAAGTAAGATGAAATAGGCTTGAGGTCAAGTTCCTGGATGATGTACGGCTCATAAACATTGCCGCGTACGCCGACTTTGCTGGTCCACATATCGTCAGAAGCAGGGGCAAAGGTGATCCAATCCTTCGAACCATGGTTGAATTCGAAACCGAGCTTGGTTTTGGAAGGGAGGTCATAGCGAACACCAGCGTATGCTGCCCAGCCGGTTTTGTCTTCTGGTGGGGCAGGATTAAAGAAGGAGCCTGTGCCAAGACCTTGGAAGCCGGCCTGTCCCGAAACATTGTCGTTGGGGTGGGTGATGCTCAGACCGAAATCGGCAAAGAAGTTCAAGCTGCCCGGACCGACATTTTTGAGGGTACTCATGGCGCCGGCACCGTACCAGTCGATAGAACCGAGATTGGTGGAAGGAGCGGTATCTCCGAACGTAGAGTTACTCATAACCGGGAAGTCGAAAATATTGAAGCCGCGGTTCCACTGGAGCCACACACGCAGAGGGTCGGTATCGACCGGGATGATAGCGAGGCCAAGCATATCGGTGTCTTTGACGCTGTTTGTAGAGGTTTTGAAACCGCTGTCGAAGCCACGGCCGTAACAGAGCTTGGTATAAAATCCTGGTAGCACCTCAATATCAGGTGCATAACCAATAGTCATACCGTCAAAGGCGTAATCAACCAGCAGGGCAGGAGTCCCGCCATTACCGGGGCGCTCGTTGTTGAGCTTAAGATTACTTGGTGCGCCGTTGGTAGCAGGACGACGACCAACCGAGAACCATACCGGCTGTTCGGCGATGTTGCTCCATGTTGCATAGGCACGGTCTACATCCAACAGGCCGGTTGATGGTACGTGGCCGAGGGTGCCGTCAAATGCGCCAACGCGGTCGGAAAAATAGTTGCCGGTCGTTGCATTGTCGTCCTGGGAACCGAAGGATTTGTACATGGCAAGTTTGACGTTAACAGTGACATCCTGAGTAGCCTTGGCATGCAGGTCAAGAGCGAACTTGTTGGTGTAGAGGGTTTCGTTTTTAGGCTTATATGCTTCGACTGCACCCATAGGGGCAAGCATATTCAAAGCACCAGCAGCTATCATTGGATTGGTACCAAGAAAATTTCTTGCTGCGGCGTATGTTGTTGTACTCTTCATCGTATTACCTAAATCCATAAAACCAAGTAAGGCATCTCCTGCTGGCATACCAAATGACCCAATACCAGTTCCAAGATGAAAAGCCTCGCTCTGTAAAAAGTTACCAGCTGCAGTAAACATCTTATTGGGATCAGTATATCCTACAGTCTCACCACGCAGACTATCTACCCGGAAGCGGTATTCACCACCGATGGACAGCCATTTACTGAGGGATCTGTCCTGATTTCTCTGAACAGTGCCCTTGAGGTCGTTGACCTCTTGTGTCAGTTTGTCGACCTTAAGCTGCAGGTCAGCGTCAGCTGCCTGAGCAGCCATTGGGAACATCATGCCTGCTACTGCGATACAAAGTAATTTCTTCGCCATCTTCTGTTTCATACTACCTCCATGGTGTTAAGTGTGTTACAGCCTGTCTTAAACATCCCAAACAAAACAATCCAAGCCAAAATGAGGCCCAGTTACCCACCTCCCCTGCAGATTATTTTCCATACTAATGAAGTGAAATCGCAAACCGGCAACTGTATACTGCATACATACTATTGTTGTCTATAAAAAAGTAGAGTATTTCTAATATCCATATCTTTGAATATCTCATATTCTGTATATTACATATCCATGTTAACGGACATTTTCAACACAATATCTAATATTTAAAATACTGAATATTAAATATTATTTTTATTTTATTGAGCGGTGTGATGTGAGCAACGGGAGTAAATACGGGGAATTTTTTAAAAAGAGGAAATTCTTTAACGCAAAGTCGCAAGGATGCAAAGGAAAAAACATAAAAGTATTTTTTTGCGGTTAAACCTTAGCTTGTTGTCTTTCTTCTTGCCTTTCCTTGCGTCTCTGCGCCTTTGCGTCCTTGCGTTAAAGTCTTTGTCCTATCAGCTTTTTTCGGCGGTAAAATATTTGTTGGGATCAAACTTCCAGTGCATAGCCAACCATCGCGGGCTTAAACTCCTTCGGGAACTCCCGCAGAAGCCGCGCTGACGCGGTAAAACCGGTACAGTGACTGGCGGCCAGCTTTTTTATTCCCCACGTCCGCAGCGCAGTGATCGTACTGCCGAGCTGTTCCTGGCCGCAGAAACCAAGGTGCGTGCCTCCCATAACGGCGTAAATATCACGCCTGCCGGTCAAAGCAGCAACATGCTCCAGGGTATTAATCAACCCGGCATGGCAACACCCCAGGATGAGGACAAGACCCTTTTCTGTCTCCAGAATCAGCGATTGATCATCCGGCGTAATATCTCGTTCCTGACCGCTGCAGTCAAAGTACAAACCCTGGTCGCCGACTTCATAATCGGTCACGCGCGGCACCTCACCGGTCAGATAGATACCGGGAGCTATGGCACGAAATTCCTTCGATAAATCGAATGAGGCTCCCGCAACCTCCAACTCCTCACGACCTACCGGCACACCGATCGGATAACATTCACCGGTATCTTTGACCCGGTAACGGGGCCTGAAAATATCAGTGTGGCTGAATACCTGCTTCGCGCCATATTCCTCAAGCAAAGGCTTAAGACCGCCGGTGTGGTCATAATGGCCGTGCGAGATCGCCACTTTTTTGACCAGAGAAAGATCCTTGTTCATACGCTCTGCGTTGTGCAGCAGAGTCAATCCCTGGCCGGTGTCGAACAGCAGCGGATCGCCAACAGCAGGTTCGATCAGGGCGGAAAAGCCATGCTCCCCCATCGTCCGCGAGATAGATCCGACCGTATTTTCACAGAGGACAGTTATACGGAATGTCATTTGCAGCCTCCCCTCGGGAAACGCGGCACACCCATTTTTTCAAGGATGGTAATAAGTGGACAAAACTGAGTAAAGCCGGACTGAAAAAGGTTCAAACCGACAAAACCGGTAAACCAGAGCCAGTTGGGGGAATGAAAATGCGCCAGCAACAGTGAGATCATAATAAACGTTCCGGCCGCGATGCGTACGATACGTTCGATGTAATATTCTTCTTTCATGGTTTTACTCCCCTTTGTTATCGCATTTCTTAAATGTTTATTCTGTGTTCCTGAGTTAAAGGATTTGAAATTGTTGATGCCCTGTTTTAAAATGTAGGGGCAAAGCAGGTGAGACGTTTGCTTTGCCCCTACACAAAAACGGTAATTCGGTAATTTCTGCATCCCTAAAGGCATGGTTTACCCGTCAATCACTTCAACTTTAAGCGGTTCTTTCCTGCGCTGTACAAGAAAATAGAGGATCGGAATGGTGATCTGCGACAGTGTTGTCGCAGCGATCTCGCCGCACATCAAGGCGATGGCCAACCCCTGGAAAATCGGATCGAAAAGGATGACGAAACTTCCCACGACAACGGCAGCAGCCGTTAACAGCATCGGGCGGAAACGTACCGCCCCGGCTTCGATAATCGCTTCATCGAGCGGCAGCCCTTCATTCCTTCGCAACACGGCGAAGTCTATGAGAATTATCGAGTTACGCACGATGATTCCGGCCAGGGCGATGAAGCCGATCATGCTGGTTGCGGTAAAGAACGCGCCAAACATGGCATGCCCCGGCAGGATACCGATCAGCGTCAGCGGGATCGGCGCCATGATAACGAGCGGTGTGGTGAAGTCCCGGAACCAGGCCACAACCAGGATATAAATCAGCACCATAACAGCCCCGAAGGCGATTCCCAAATCACGGAAAACTTCATAGGTGATATGCCATTCACCGTCCCACTTCATGCCGATATGTTCCTCGCTCCATGGCTGACGTGACGCTAAAACCTCGATCTTCTGCCCGTCCGGCGTGTGGATGGCATTGATCTCATCCTGCATCTTCAAAATCGCATAAACCGGTGCCTCAATCTGCCCCGCCACATCGGCAGTCACGTAAACAACGTTCTTGAGGTTTTTGCGATAAAGGGTTTTCTCCTCACTGCCGGTTGTGACTCGTACCAGTTGTGACAGCGGGATGTTCCCCTTCGCCCCTGTTACGTATATCGATGACAAGGCCGCAGTGGAACTCCGCTGACCGGCGGGAAGTCGGAGGTTGATGGTCACCGGTTCTTTCTCTTTCGGCAGGTGCAGCAGTCCGGCATCCTGACCGCTCAGAGCTATATGCAGCGTTTTAGCGACGTCATCAACGGCGACACCGGAAAGAGCGGCCTTTTCTCTGTCAACGGTAAAGGTAAGTTTGGATTGGTCGGCCTCGCGATACCAATCGACATCAACAACCCCCTCGGTTTTGGCCATGATCGCCTTGACCTTGGCGGCAGCTTCTGCCCGTGTGGCGTCGTCCGGGCCGTAAAGTTCGGCCACCAGGGTTGCCAGCACCGGAGGACCGGGCGGAATTTCGGCAATTTTGACCCGGGCGCCATATTTATCGGCAATAGCCTTAACGAGCGGACGGATACGTTTGGCAATAGCGTGGGACTGATCACTGCGCTCATCTTTGGGGAGGAGGTTCACCTGGATATCGGCCATACTTGACCCTTTACGCAGGTAATAGTGACGAACAAGGCCGTTGAAATTGAACGGGGCACTGGTGCCGATATATTGCTGGAAATCCGTCACTTCAGGTACGGTCCGGAGTGCATCCCCCATCTCTTTTGTCATGCGGGCGGTCTGTTCCAGCGGTGTACCGTCAGGAGCATCGATAACGATCTGCAGCTCGTTTTTATTGTCAAACGGGAGCATTTTTACCGTGACCGCTTTAAAATATACGAGCGAGCAGGAAATCAGCAGCAGCACGACTACGCCGGCCAGGAATGCCGTGCGCCTTTTGGAGTCATGCAGAAACCGCCCCATCAAGCGGCGATAGAAGAGCGTCAGTTTCGATTCCTTTATTTCATCGTTAGCACTGTAATGTGCAGTCCCTTTCATAAACCGGTAGGCAAAGTAGGGAGTAACTATAAAGGCGATAAACATGGAGAGCAGCATGGCGGTGCTGGCCCCTACCGGGATCGGGCGCATATATGGTCCCATCAGGCCGCCGACAAAGCCCATCGGCAAAACCGAAGCGATGACGGCAAAAGTGGCTAGAATCGTCGGATTGCCTACTTCGTCCACCGCCTTGATAGCGGCTTCTAACGGATCCATTAACTTGGTGGTGAAAAAGCGGTGGATGTTTTCGACAACGACAATTGCGTCATCGACCAGAATACCGATCGAGAAAATCAGCGCAAAAAGGGTGATCCGGTTGAGGGTGTAACCGATCAGATAGATAACGAGCAATGTCAGCGCAAGGGTGACAGGGATTGCAATCGCCGCCACTGCACCGGCACGCCACCCCATAAAAAGCGCGATCAGGATCGTAACCGAGATGGCCGCAAGGAACATATGAAACAACAGTTCGTTGTTCTTTTCCCGGGCAGTTTCACCGTAATTGCGCGTGATGGATACCTGAACATCAGAAGGGATTGTTTTCCCCTTCATGAATTCTATTTTCTTCAGGAGGTCATCGGCAATCCATGTGGCGTTAGACCCCGTCCGCTTGGCAACGGCAATGGTCACCGCAGCGTAATCCAGTTTGGAATTGCCGGATATTTTTTTATGGGCAGCACCCGGTCCCATCCCGAAAAAGACATAATCTTCCGGTTCATTAAGGGCGTCCTCCACCTTGGCTACGTCGGACAGATACACCGGCTTGCCGCCATGGACTCCGACTATTACGCGCTTTACCTCTTCGGCATTTTCAAGGAAACCACCGGTCTGCACCAGCATCGACGAATTGCCGCTTGAAAAACTGCCCGATGGCAGAGAGGCATTCCCCTTCTGCAGTGCGCCCGCAACCTGCAGCGGTGAAAGACCAAACCCTGCCAGTCGAGGAGCGTCAAGAATAACACGCAGCTGCCTTGAAAGCCCTCCGGTTATGGTTGTTTCAGCGGTACTTTCGCTCTTTTTAAGTTCATCTGCTACTTCACGTGCCAGCGTTCGCAGTGTCCCATGGCCATAGCGCTCCGACCAGAGCGTCACCGCGAAGATAGGTACATCGTCGATCGACTTAGGCACCACCAGAGGCTCGAACGCACCCGGCGGGAGCAAACTGCGGTTGCTCATAACCTTGTTGTACAGCTTGACCAGCGAATCCTCCAGTGGTTCTCCCACCTTGTAGCGGACGGTTATGATCCCCATACCGGGACGGCTCATGGAATAGAGGTATTCGACACCCTTGATCTCCCACAGCTTGGCCTCGAACGGCTTGACTACCCTTTCCTGTACCTCCAGAGGAGATGAACCCGGCATCGGGAGGTAGATATCCACCATCGGTACTACAATCTGCGGCTCTTCCTCTCTGGGGGTCATCTTGACGGCGAAGAAGCCGAGCAGCAGTGAGGCACCTACAATAAGCGGTGTCAGTTTTGAGTTTATGAAAGCGCGGGCTATTTTACCGGCGAAACCGAGGTTTTCCATGGTCTATTCCACCCTTGCCCCTTCGGTAACTTTTTCAACACCGGACACAACCACTCGATCACCATCCGACAATCCGGAAAGAATCTCCACCCGGTCGCCAGTTTTCCTGCCGACCTTGACGATCCGCATACGTGCGATATTATCCTTGCCAAGCGTCCAGATAATAGTCAATGCGCCCCGTTCAACAACAGCTTGTTTCGGCACGGTGATTCCGTTAACCGTTGTCCCGAGGCTGACCGCAGCACGACCGAACATTCCTGATTTCAATCCCTTCTGATTCAGAGCGACCTTGGCAATGAAGGTACGGCTGGCCGGGTCAGCGGCCGGGACAATCTCGGCGATCCTGGCTGCAAAGGAGAGTCCGACAGCATCAAGCGTCACCTGCAGCGGCGATCCCGGTTTGACCCTGGTTGCAATGTTTTCCGGCAGGGCCAGTTCAAGCTGAAAAGTCGAGTCATCCTCTATGGTCATCATCGGCTGTCCAGGAAAAACGGTTGCTCCCAGATCGGCCTGTTTGCTGGTGATAACCCCCGAGATGGGAGCGACGATCCTGGTATAGCCGGACATGGTCGCAGAGGCCCTTGATCCCGCTTGAGCCTGTTTGACCCTTGATTCGGCACGCGCTACACCCTGAGCAGCCACATCTTTTTCGGTCTGCCTGACATCAAATTCCTGCCGGCTGACCGCCTGTTCTTTGAAGAGATTCTGGTAGCGGGCAAAGGTCGTATCAGCGAGCTTTTTGTGCGACACCGCTTCGTCCAGTCCACGGCGGGCCTCGTCAACAGCGGCAGTTGCCACGGCGGCATTCGCCTGATTTTCCTGAGCATCCAGCTGCAGCAGCAGTTGCCCCTTGCGCACCCGGTCACCTTCACGAACACGAAGCACGCTGATGCTGCCGGGAATACGGGGAGAGACGACAGCACTAGTGCGTGCGCGCACGTTTCCTACCACATCCATCAGTTCCGGCACGGCAACAAGCTTGACATCCTCAAGTGTGACACCCTTGACGACGGCCGACGGCGCGACCTCAGCGTTACCTGCATCATTTTTCTTTGAGCAGCCGGCAGCAGAAAGTGCAACGGTCAGCAGAATTGTTACAAACAGACCATAATTCCTCATTTAAGCATCTCCTTCACAAATGTTCCCGTCATGTAATGAACCCGGCCACCGGCCACGGCATAACCTGCCTCGGTTTCCACCAGATTCGCCCTGGCCTGGTTAAGTGCCGTCTGGGCGTCAAGCAGTTCCACCAACGTTGACAGTGAATTTTCATAACGTTTGGTGAGCAGCCTGACCGTTTCCTCGGCATCAGCTACCGCGTGCACGGCCACCTCACGATGTTTGCCCGCTTCGTCGCGCCGGATATAACTTTCCCGGAGTTGATACCTGGCATCCTTTGTTGTCGATTCCAACATCTCACGTGCAGCCGCTTGGCCGGACAGAGCCCGTCTGCGCTCGCTGTTGGTACGGAACCCGTCAAAGATGTTCCATTTGAGTGAAACACCCGCGGTCCAGGCGTCATTATCAGAAGTAAACGGGGCATCCTTGGCGTTCAGCTGATATGAAGCAAAGGCGCCCACTGTCGGCAGATATTCGCTTCTGGCAAGGCTGAGTGCCGCATCCGACTTTTCGAGGGCGGTATGAGACTGTTTGACTTCAACCCGGGTCTGCAGGGCGTCACTAATGACCTGATCGCTTAACGCGGGAACCGCAACATCATCTTGAAAGCCGGAAATTTCATACGCCCCTTCTCCAGACAAAGAGGCTTCAGGCAGACCGATCAGCATCGCCAGTTTCATCCTGGCAAGGGTCAGGTTGTTGCCGGCGCTGATATGCTGCTGCTCAACCATCGAGAGATGGGTGCGGGAGCGGAGCTCATCCGACTTGAGACCGACCCCGGATGATGTCCTGACGGTCGCCAGCCGCATGTTCTCCCGGGCATCGGCAACAGCTTTAACAGCGGCTCCCAGCTGGGCATCGGCCTTCTGAACATCGAGGTAGGTAAAAAAAACCTGAAAGGCGATACCCTGGCGAGCCGCTTCCAGTTCCAGCTCCGCTTTCTGCGCATCTTTGACGGCCATTTTCTTAAGCGGGGATAGTGAAGGAACAAAAAGCGGCTGCTGTACCGACAGGACGGTTTTGAAATCATGCCGTGTTGGGGGGTTGTTGAGGCTGTTTGGATCGAAATCAGGCGTTGCAAAGTTGCCCTCATCGAGCTTCATCATAAACGCGTTAGTCGGCGAGTTGGTAGCAGCAAAGGTTTCCTCAAATGAAACAGCCGGCAAATAGCGGGAATTGGCTATATTAACCCCCTGGCCGGCGGCATCGGAATTAAAACGGGCAGCCTTGATCTGATTGTTGTTCTCAAGAGCCATGCTCATCGCATCCCTGAGAGACAGCTTCAGCGTCTCGGCATCGGCAGCGGTAACCGAAAACAGCAAAACCACTGATGCAATTACTAATCGATACATATCCCCTCCGTACTTTTATATATTTATATATATATAAATAACTGAATATGTCAATGCAAATTTTGAATCGGACCTACAGAGCAACAATGTCTCGGGGAAGCGGAGGCCATGGTATTTATCCTGTTTTCATTACTGTGTTAATATTCTACAGGAAGCAACACGTTAGTCAAGGTAGGGAGTTAATATCAAAGAGGAAACAGTTTTTAGGGGGAATAAACGAAAATAGTTTGCAACTCGGAAATGGTGGCGTTCGAAGTGTTACGGGCAGTCCTCGCCATATTCGGCAAAACCGTTATTGTGGTAGCTGACTACCCGATTCCGCCCTTCCCGCTTGGCCCGGTACATTGACTTGTCGGCTCGTTCGAGCAGAGAGTGCGCGTCATCACCATCCGGCAGCAGAGATGATGTGCCAATACTGATCGTCACGCGCAGTTCAGGTATTCGGTGCAGAGGGGTTTGTTCCACGGCACGGCGCAGCTTTTCTGCCAGCTTGAAGGCATCCTGTTCGGGCGTATGAGGCAGCAGGATGACAAACTCTTCTCCACCAAAACGGGCCAGAATATCGGTTTGGCGCAGATCCATCTCCAGTAGCTGGCTCAGATGTTGGAGGACAAGGTCACCGGCCTGGTGCCCCCAGGTATCGTTAACCTGTTTGAAATTATCAATATCTACCATTAGTAATGACAGATCAAGCCGGTGCCGCTGGGCACGAAGCACCTCCTCCTGAATTCTGCGATCAAGAAAGCGGCGGTTGAATATTCCCAGCAACGGGTCAGTGACGGTCTCATGTTCCAGAACGTAGATCCGTTTCAGCTCCTGGGTGGTACGGTACGCCAGCAAGCAGACCAGCAGAACAAAAACGGCCCCAAAGAAGAAGACCACGGCTACCAGCATCTCAGGTGCCGTATACGACACCCCTAGATTGAGGGTAAAAAAGCCCAGATAACCACATATAAAGGAGAGGATCATAATGCCAAGCAGCGACCAACGGCTGCGATTGGCCCCCTGGGGCAGCTCTTTCGTCAGTTTGCGGACGATGGTGAGCGAGAACACCAGCAACCCTACCCCAATGAGCAACAATCCGGCCATCAGGTCGCTTGTGCTAAGGCTGCCTATCAGATATGTCTCAACAGAAGCGGGGATCAACGGCATGCTGTCTGCTCCGTTCAGTAAAGCTTCGAGGGGGAGTAAGAGGGACAAGCTGACTTAATCTGAATTTAACGGAGTAAAGTTACACTTATAACCGGGCAATCGTCAAGGCGTTTCTCTGTATTTATGGGAGGAAAGTGGAGTGTATCCGGGAGAGATTTTACCCGGCAGCGCTCCTCGCCTGCCGGGTCCAGCATCTAAATTTCAGTTCAATCGCTGCTATTACGGCGTAGGCAGATTATGACAGCCAGTACTGATGGAGCGATAAAGATATTTTTTCATTTCCCCGTATCCTTTTCTGGGTGGTGCGGATGCTCTGTGATTGTTGGAATACGTTTCAATAAACGCAGAGCCCATCCGGTCATATCTTCAAAAATGGTGTAGAAAATAGGTACATACAGCAGTGTCAGAAAGGTGGAGAGCATCAACCCACCGATGGCAACCACTGCAAGTGGCGAGAGCCGCTCCAGACCGATAGCACGCTCCAGGGCGATCGGTACCATACCGACGGCCGTACCGAAGGCGGTCATGATGATCGGACGGGTTCGGACGCGAACACTGTCAGTCAACGCCTGCAGTGTCGTCGCTCCCTGTTCCTTGGCCACCTCGATGAAGTCGATCAGCAGGATCGAGTTCTTGACCACGATCCCGGCCAGCAGGATCACCCCCATAAAGGCGGCGGTTGACTGCTGGCGCCCTGCAATAAGGAGCGACCAGACCGCGCCGATCAGCGCCAGCGGGATGGCACTCATAATGGTGAGCGGATGGATGAAGGATTTAAAAGCCGGAATCAGTGAGAAGTAGAGCAGCACCATACCGATCCCCAGCGCCATGGTCAGCTGTGCGAAGTTTGTCTTCCCCTGCTTGGCATCCCCCTCCTGGGATATTTTATAACCCGGCGGCAGCGTGATCCCCTTCAGTTCCTTCACGACATTGTCCATGACGTGCGACAGAGCCGCACCGCCTTTGTAACCATAGATGTCGATACTGTTCTGCAGATCCTGACGGGTCAGAAAGGCCGGGACATAGCTTTGGCTCATGACCCCCAGCGAGGCCAGCGGTATCGGTCCCAGCGGAGTTGTTACCTTGATCCCTGCCAGCTTGTCGGGGCGGTCACGGTACTGTTCCGCCAGCCTGATCCGCACCGGAAAGCCATCCTCGTTTGCCACACGGAAGGTTGATGCTACCCCGCCGGAAAGTGCTGCCTGCGCCTGGGACGCCACGTCTCGCGGAGAGATGCCGAATGCGGCGCACTTCTCCTTATCCGCCTTGAAGAGCACCTCTTTCTTGTCCAGATCCCAGGTCATGGAAACCGACAGCAAACCGCCAGCCTTGTTCAGACGCTCCTGCACCTCGTGGCCGATCTGTGCCAGCACTTTGGGGTCAGGACCGGTCACCATGACATCGACCGGTGCCTTTATGCTGGACATGGCGGTGGCGCCGAACTCGAAGATATCAGCGGATTTGAGGGCGGGGATATCCTTGAATTCCTTCCGCAGATTATCCTCGATCTGCCAGATGGATTGTGTGCGGTGGAAACGATCCACCAGATTGATCGTGATATTGCCGATTTGCGGGTTTTTACCGCTGCCGAAGGAGACGACCGCCGGTTCCGAGCCAATGACCGAGCTGATCGCCACCAGTCCTTCCTGCTTTTTGATCGTCTCTTCCATGCGCGTCAGGATATTTTTCGTCTGCGTTAAGGATGAATTTGCATCAGCCTCAAAATTGATCTTGATGATGCCGGTGTCCATTGGAGGCTGCACACTCTGTCCCACCAGCGGTTTGGCGAATTTCATCGTCAGTACCAGCGCGATAAAGGCAACCGCCACGAACCAGAAGCGGTGCTTGAGCGCCGTCCCGAGCAGGCCGCCGAACAGATCCCGGATGCCGTTAACAAAACGGTCGCTCCCTTTTTTGATGAATTTTTCAAAGCGATTTTCAACCGCATTCTTTTTCAGGATGTAGGGGGCCAGGATCGGGATGATCGTGACCGAGACGATGTAGGAGGCCACCAGAGCGATGGTGAGTGACAGCGCCATGGGGCGTAACACCGTCTGGACATAGCCGCCGATAAAGACAATCGGGATGATGACGACGATGGTGGCGTAGGTGCCGGAGAAGATCGCCAGCATGACCTCTTCCACCCCGCCCGCCACCAGTTCGGTCAGGTCGCGCTTGGATTCGTGGTAATGCCGCTCGATATTTTCGATCACGACGATGGCGTCATCCAGCAGCATCCCCACCGCCAGGATCACACCGGTGAGCGTTACCATATGGAACTCGAAGCCAAACAGCCACATAAAGGCGAAGGTGATCAGATAGGTGAAGGGGATCGCGATGGCGCAGAGCAGCATGGTACGGATATTCGCCAGGAAGAGAAAGAGCACGATGACGGTGATAATGACCGCATCACGCAGCGCCTCCAGCATGTTATCCACACTGCGCTGGATCAGATCTTTCTGGGTGTAGCTGACCTCGAAGTTAATGAAAGGGAAGCGGGCTGACAGCCTGGGCACGATCTCGTCGGCGGCCTGGATGGTGTCCAGGGCATGACCGTTCTGACCGCGCAGGATGTTGATGCCGATCGCCTCCTTGCCGTTGCCGTGGTAGGCAGATTGAGCTTCCTGCACCCCCGGTTCCACCGTTGCCACATCTTTCAGGTG
>JAQUIG010000085.1 GCA_028683435.1 Desulfuromonadaceae bacterium
TTGAGTGCGCTTTCATTGAATCCCACCACTGTCGGGGGCGGCTCTACATCTCAGGGGACGGTAACATTAAGTGCTCCTGCGCCGAGTGGCGGCGTGGTTGTATCGTTGAGCGATAATTCGTCATTTGTTAGCGTGCCTGCAACCATAACGATAGCAGCAGGTACAGCCAGCGCAACATTCACGATCAGCACGGCTGCGGTAACCGGTTCCATCACAGCCACGATCTCGGCTGTTTATGGTGGTGTGACGAAAACAACGGCGATCACGGTAAATCCGTCACCAACGGTATTGAGCGCTCTTTCGTTGAATCCCACGACTGTCAGGGGCGGCTCTACATCCCAGGGAACGGTAACATTAAGCGCTCCTGCGCCGAGTGGCGGTGTGGTTGTGTCGTTGAGCGATAATTCGTCATCAGTCAGCGTACCGACAACGGTAACAATAACGGCGGGAAAGGTCAGCGCCACTTTCACGATCAGCACTACTCGGGTATTTTATTCCAGAACAGCCACCATTTACGCTGTGTATGGCGGAGTTACGAAAACAGCCGCCCTGAGAATTACGAGGTGATTTGCGATGCCTTGATGTTTGTTTGATAACAAAAGAAGAAGCAAATCATTAGTCTAAAAAACTTCAGTGGAGGTGCACTATGAAAAAACATCTAATAAATATATGTAAAAGGTATCTATTCCTGCTTGTCTCTTGTTTTCTCATTCTTGGAAATGGCTTTCCAGGAGGATCTTCAGCCCAGGCGGCAGTCAACGGAATTCTCCGACAAATCGGCACTCAGCAGGTTCTCAGTCTTTGGGGCTCCAACTATGAGATGGGGTATGCACATGGCTATTTAATGGCTGATAAAATCCGCGACCTTGTCGATACTTATGTG
The DNA here is from genome assembly GCA_028683435.1 of Desulfuromonadaceae bacterium. Classification (GTDB taxonomy): domain Bacteria; phylum Desulfobacterota; class Desulfuromonadia; order Geobacterales; family Pseudopelobacteraceae; genus JACRCG01. Next base: position 884 of record JAQUIG010000085.1, read on the forward strand.
GTCGGCTTGATAGCGGAAGGAAATGTTTCTGACTATAATTATCATCTTTCCCTTATCCCGCTTTACCACACCTTTTTTCCTGAATATCTGGACGAAATCAATGGCATGGTTGCCGGAATGATTGCCAGCGGCAAGAGTCTGTATGTCTCAAAACTGGGGAGGAACATTGATGATAGAGACATAAAGGCGTTCAACCTGTTCATCCAGTATTCTTTTAGCTGTTCTTCCATTGGAGTATGGGGCTCTTCAACCGCAAACGGAGAGACTATCCTGGCAAGAAATTACGATTTTTATTATGATCCCCAGGGGAGTGTTCTTAATAACCAGCTCCTGATTACCTATGAACCGCTCGGAAAGCCCAAGTTTGTCTCATCTGCCTGGCCTGGCTGGTATGGTGTTGCCACCGGAATGAATGAATACGGCGTCACCGCGATGGCAAATGCGGCGAATGGCGAAAACTCGAGCAGTTCCGAAAAATTCTATCCTTCCATAGAAGTCTTCCGCAAGGTGCTTGAGAATACGACGCTTACTAATAGTTCGACTCAACCGCTGGCGATCGTGAATTCAGTTTCCGAATACATTCCGATGATTATTCAAGTCGGCACACCTTACCAAAATGCTGCTGATCCAGTTTACTATGTTGAAGATTCTTCAACCCTTAATTTAATCCGTAAAGCCGCAGATACCGATCCTGCCTATAATCATATTATTGCTACCAATCATTTTTTGAAAGTCACCCCGGCGCCGACATCAGGCGATACGGTCACCCGCTATAACACGCTGAGAAACGGGTTGATCAATCTTTACGGAACCGGCGATCGTAAAGTGGATTCGGCAGAAGCATGGTCTCTTCTCGGAGCTGTTGACAATATCGTAGCCCCGACATTAACCAGTATTGTGATGCGGCCAAACAGGATGGAGTTTGATGTGTCATTTGCCAAGATGGTAAATGGCGTTTTCAGATCCGCAGCGCTGATCACACCGCAAACATATAGCTGGGCTACCCTGTTTCCCTCTGAATCGCTTCCGGACTTGATCGTCCAGAGCATCACACCGATTCCGGCCTCTCCGGCGATAGGTCAAGCTGTGAACGTGACGGTGATGGCTAAAAACCAGGGCAATTCCGATTCAGGTAGTTTTACGGTAGATTTCTACAAAAATTTGTCCACAGCGCCGGCTTCTCTGCAATTAGGGGATGAATACTGCCTTATAAGTGGTCTGGCAGCAGGTGCAACAGGAAGTTGTACGTTCACGGCGGCATACCCTGAAGCTGGCAGCTATAAAATGTGGGCTCAGGTTGATGCCGGCCGGCAGGTGGCGGAACTGAATGAGACTAATAATGTGGCTGGCCCGCAGGCGATCGTGGTCGGCGCCACCACGACTCCGGCCGTCTCCATAACTGCTCCGGCAGCCGGCGCTACGGTCAGCGGAACAGTTAATGTCGCCGCGGCCGTCACCAGCAGCTTGAGGGTGAGCAAGGTGGAGTTCTACATTAATGGTGTGCTGAAACGCACGGACACCAGATCTCCCTATACCTACAGCTGGTATACAACATCAATCGTCAACGGTTTATACTCCATCACCGCCAAGGCCTATGATGCTGCCGGTAACGTGGGACAGTCCGCAGCTGTTGCGGTTACCGTAAACAACGGCGGTAGCGACTCGACAGTCCCGGTCACTTCAATCACCTACCCCGCCGCGAATGCAACCGTCAGCGGTACTGTCAACATCGCCGCTTCCGCCACCGACAACGTCGGTGTAAGTAAAGTCGAATTCTACGTTAATGGCTCGCTGAAGGGGACCGATACAAGCGCTCCCTATTCCTATAGTTGGAATACCTTGTCCGTTGTCAACGGTACCTATTCCATAACCAGCAAGGCCTATGATGCCGCCGGTAACGTGGGGCAGTCCCCAGCGGTGAATGTAAGCGTAAGTAATGGTACAGCAGATACGATTGCCCCTACGGTTGCCATTACCTCACCGGTCGCCAATTCTACGATCAGTGGCACTGCCTGCGCCGCGGTATCTGCAAGTGATAATGTGGCTGTGACGAAGGTGGAATATTATGTGAACGGCTGGCTGGATAGAACCGTTACGGTATCTCCGTTCGGGTACTGTGTGGTTACAACCGTGGAATTTAACGGCACCCATACCATGTATGCCAAAGCCTACGATGCAGCAGGCAATGTGGGGCAATCCGCAACGATATCCTATACAATAAAGAATTGATAAAAATCAGAGCGTTATAGCTTTGCAGGAGCTGCCCCTTCATGCGAAAGGGCAGCTTTTTTTGTCGTGGCCAGGCACGGCACGTTCATAACAATTGCAACTATTTTAACATCTCCCTTGCTGCGTTGCCAATTCAGCACTGGAGGCTGCCTACCCATAGTCACTCCATTTTATTGAACTGCATTAAATGGCGTTTATGCTATTTAACATGCTGTTTTCAACGCATAAATACGGTCGGACGATATTGGCATAATTCATGATGACCAGTTTACTGTTTTCAAGGGGAACTGTTTCGCTAAGGAGAACATATGGAAACCCAAAAGAGGACTATCGACGTGGTAATCCCTTGTTATAACGAGGAACTAAATATCCTTTCCCTGGTGGACAGGGTTACTGCGAATATCTCCGGCATGGAATACGATTGTACCTTTGTCTTTGTCGATGACGGCAGTACCGACAATACCTGCCTGGAAATCAGAAAGCTGTCTTCAACGCGAGACAATATCTGTCTCGTCAAGCTTTCGAGGAATTTCGGCAAGGAAGCGGCCATAGCAGCAGGACTCAAACATTGCGCCTCGGATGGTGCAATTATTATTGATGCCGATCTCCAGCATCCGCCGCATCTTATCCCGGACATGATTTGTGAGTGGGAAAAGGGCGCGCATATCGTTGACGCGGTGAAAACGAGAAGGCGGAAGGAAAATGTCTTCAGAAGGATGGCAAGTGCCATCTTCAACAAGATCTTCAGCGGCCTGACAGGGATAGATTTTGCCGGGGCATCGGATTTCAAGCTTCTGGATAGAAAAGCCATCGGTATTTTGAACAGTATTGAAGAGAAGACCCGCTTTTTCCGCGGACTGACCCATTGGATCGGTCTGCATCATGTCACGCTGGAGTTTGAAGTTGAAGACAGAAATGCCGGGACGACAAAGTGGAACACGCTGGGACTGTTCCGGCTCTCCATAGACGCGGTCGCCTCTCACTCGCAACGGCCTTTGCAGATTGTTTCCGTGCTGGGGGTTTTTACCCTGATATTTTCTTTTCTGCTGGGGATACAGACCTTATACAACAAGCTCGTCGGCAACGCCTTTAGCGGTTTTACGACAGTTATTGTCGTAATGCTTCTCCTGTCGAGCGTCATTATGATCGGCATCGGTTTGCTCGGCACGTATCTGTCGAAAATCTACGATGAAGTTAAGGGGCGCCCCATCTGCATTGTTGAGGATTTCGGGAATTACACGAAGAGTGACGCGACGGTAGAGGCGGCGGTGGAGTGAAATCCAGGTATCCGGCAGGTGTGCAATGACTATAGACCCCAAAATATATGTTGTCGTCGGGATTGCCTCTACGGCGCTGGCCCAGATCTTGTTGAAGGT
>JAQUIG010000012.1 GCA_028683435.1 Desulfuromonadaceae bacterium
TCTGTCTGGAGTATCTCCAGGTGGAACACGTTTATGCGTCGGCGCTGCCGCTTGGGAGCGGTTTTGTCGAGACCGCCCACGGGCGCCTGTCTGTGCCTGCCCCGGCGACTGCCGGACTTTTGAAAGGGTTACCGGTGCATGGCGATTGCGGTCCCGGAGAACGGGTGACGCCGACCGGAGCCGCCATTGTGGCGGCTCTGGTCAGCGGATTCGGGAAACAGCCTGCCATGTTGCTGGATAAAACCGGTTGCGGCGCCGGAGGGAAGGATTATCCGGACTGTCCTAACATCCTGCGCGCTTTTTTGGGGATGAGTGCCGAAAAAACTGGCCACGTCGATGATGTAATTGTTGTTGAGACGAATATCGACGACTCTACGCCCGAACTGCTCGGGTACGCCATGGAGCGCCTCCTTGAAGCGGGGGCGCTGGACGTATTTTTTACGCCGATTCAGATGAAGAAGGGTCGTCCCGGCGTGATGATGTCATTTCTCTGTCGCCCGGAGCAGCTTGATCTGCTGTCTCAGGCTCTGCTGACCGAGACGTCGGCGATCGGCCTGCGCTATTACCGCGCGGATAGAATCGTCCTGCAGCGCCTGGTTGTCGAACGGCAGACCGAATTCGGCCCGGTGCGGTTTAAGCAGGTTATGGACAGCAGCGGGAAGCTGTTGCGTACATCGCCTGAATACGAGGATTGCCGCCGGATTGCCCGCGAAAAGGGAATCCCTTGTCGCTTGGTCATGGAGCGGTTGCAGCGCTGAGGAGTGACTGAAATATGAAAATTTCCACGTTAAGCATCGGCGACGAACTGATCTGCGGCCAACTGACCGACACGAATGCCGGCACGATCGCTTCCGCATTCCTTGCCGAAGGGTTGCGGATCCAGCGGCACCTTGCGGTAGGTGACAATGAACCTGATATTATCGGGGCACTTGCCGACCTCGAACGGGTCAGCGATGCAATTATAGTAACCGGAGGGCTCGGACCAACCGCCGATGATTTGACCTCACTGGCTGCGGCGAGAGCCACCGGCAGGCGTCTGGTTATCAATGAAGATGCCCGCAGTCATGCCCGCCTGATGTCAGGAAAACTGAAAAACCTGATTTTCTGTCCCCTGAGTGACAAGCAGGTGATGATTCCGACCAAGTCTGCTCTGATCCCTAATCCGGGCGGCACCGCCTCCGGGTTCCACCTGATGCACAACGGCTGTTTCATGTTTTTCCTGCCGGGTGTCCCGTCAGAGATGATCGTCATGCTGCATGACACGGTTATCCCTTTCATCCTTGAACGGGTAGGCAGAAAACGGGTAATCCGTACCAGCACCCTGAACCTGTTCGGACCGTGTGAAGCGGAGGTGGATGAATTGCTGCTGGGGATCGCACAACCGGACCAGGGGCTTACGCTTGGTATCTGCGTGACGTTCCCCTGGATGAAGGTGACGCTTCGGGCAGAAGCGGATACTATCGAGGCGGCAACCGACCTTCTTCTGCCGGCGGTTAGCGCTGTGCGGGAAAGAGTGAAGGAGTATTGCTTCTCCTCCGGTGGCAGCAGTATGGATGATGCCGTGGCGGAGCTGTTTCGTGATCGGTGTCTGACTATTTCTTTGGCCGAGTCGTGCAGTGGCGGCCTGATCGCGAAACGGCTGACCGATATTCCCGGCAGTTCCCGGTATTTTTGCGAAGGCGCGGTGACCTATTCGAATGCTGCTAAAACGAGGTTGCTCGGGGTTCCTGCCGAACTGTTGAACAACGCCGGTGCGGTCAGTCCCGAGTGTGCCTCGGCGATGGCCAAGGGGATCAGGCATGCTTCCGGCAGCGACCTGGGGTTGGCGGTTACCGGCATTGCCGGGCCGGATGGCGGTAGCGAAGAGAAACCGGTCGGCACGGTCTTCATTTCACTCGCGGCACCAGACGGTTGCTGGACCAAGCGTTTTCAATTCAGCGGTAACCGGGACGAGATTCGTACCATGACGGCGTGGACGGCTCTGGACTGGTTGCGACGGTATCTGATGAAGAGGGGGTAGGGCTGTGGCTTTCTTTGGTATCCCGGAGGGATGCCCTTGAGTGCGGTGAGGCTGACCGGGCTGGTTTTGGCCTGGTCAGCCTCGTGTTATGGAGCCAGCTTGACGGTCATGCAGAATACAAAAACGGACAATAGATGATGCAGCATTCTCAGAGACAAGATGGCGTTTATCGGCAAAACTTTGTTGGGCCTCACAAAACCCCGTCCTCTGGGCGGAGTACTTTACTGTAACGACGGTTCATAAAAAAAGACCGGGTCCTTGCGTTCGCTACAGTTTTTGATCAACATCTCGCGTCTGCCTTCTACCATGGGATGCTTCAGCTCTCTCGCTTTTTCGGGACAATATTTGACGCAGGCGCAGCACATGATGCAGTTCTTCGCATCCGTTATGACGTCACTATTCACCGTAATGATAAAGGTTGGGCAAACTTTGGCGCAAATTGCACAAAGTGTACAGAGCTCGCGGTCGGTTTCGGGGGAAATACCACCTAATGGAGCCCTTTCCTTGTAGGGTACGTCGCCAGGAATTTCCGGGGTTGCCTTGCCGCTTTGTTTCTGCAGTTCCTTGGCAATGATTGTCCCGAACTCCTTCGCCTTTTGCAGATCTGCCATATCGGGACGGTTGACGGCGATAGGCTGTTTGCTCGTTGAATAAGAATGCTCCCCGATAAAGGCACCGGCGGCGACTACCGTAAATCCCTTAGAGACAACAACATCCCGCAACTCAACAAGTGCATCTTCGAATGCGCGGTTGCCATAGAGGGCGACCAGCACGACAGGAATACCGGTTGCTGACAACTTTTGTATCCGCCTCAGGACTATTTCCGGAGTCCTCCCCGCATAGACAGGAATACCGATGATGGCAAGGCCATCGTCAAGTTTCATGTCGAGACCTTGTTCCATCTGAGTCAGGTCGTAATGTTCACTCACAGGAGCATTGAGCCCTGCTGCAATCTGTTCAACAATTTTCTTAGTGGTTTTGGTCGGCGAAAAATAGATCAGGTGGGTTTTAGATACCATGGTTCCCCTTCGTTTCTTGTGGGCGTTAAAGTCCACTGGCAGCTATACATCAGAGATTCAAACATAACCTACCTCGTACGTTTTTTAGCCCAGTATTCCCGTTCAAAAGGCCAGTAGTCCTTCATCATGTCAACGAGACCAGACATTCGTACTTTAAATTCCGCACGAAAACCATCCTGTTCAGGGTAGACCCGTTTGTCCTTGATACTCTTGCAGAGATCCTGACCGAGGGCACGGGCTTTAGCGTAGAGGTTTTCTTCATCCGGAAATGTCCGGACCCCGGCTATCGGCGATCCGGCACCGCCGACAGAGGTGGCACCGAGGGTGTTCACGAAGCGGCTCATATATGAGAGCACTTCATCATCCCCTCCTCCTCCAGAGGTTTCAACCATGGCGACATACTTTCCTTCCAGAGCCATGCAGTGAATCAGACCGTTACAACGATCGAACAGGGCTTTCATCTGAGCAGAGACACTGAAGATGTAGTTCGGGCTGGCCAGAATAAAACCGTCGCACGCGAGCAGCTTCTCTTTGATAATTTCATAATCATCATTGATGTTGCAGATACCGGTTTTGTGACAGAGGTCACAGGCGACGCAAGGCTGGACATTCAAGGTTTTCAGGGAGAGGATTTCTATTTCTTCTCCTGATTCCTCTACGCCGACAAGTACTTCATTCAGCAGCCTGCCGGTGTTGCCCTGCATACCTTTTGGGCTGGCTATTACAGCGAGTATTTTCATCAGTCATCTCCCAATGCCATCTAAGTAAGTTTGTTTTTCATAATCTGTGGAATATATTCAGACACGTGATGATACTACCATTATTCTCGTCCATTAGGAAGCGGCCCCTAGGTTTTGCGGGGTCGGACCAAGCTAACTGCTTTAAATGCTGCGTTTTATATTTTCCCCGGTGGGCTGTATCTATTTGTGCTGTTCCTGAAAATATACCCGCAAATACCCGTCTGTTTCAGATATAACCAACCTTTATATTTTCCATGCTTGTAATTTCCCTGCCAGCTGAGCAACAATATGCAGATGCACATCCTTTCCTCCCATAACGACACGACCGTCGGCTGCACACTTCAGAAAACGCCGGAAACTGTGGGCACAGCATGACGGTGCTCCCGTGGCAAACCGGAACCACACCGCTGATGCTGGCGCCGATGCAGGGGCTGACCAACCGGGCCTTGCGCTCCTATTTCATCGAACATGTCCGGCCCGACGTTATCTTTACCGAGTTCATGCGTGTCAATACAGCACCGGCGGGAGCGGGGCTCACCGCTGCCGACCTGCGGGATGTCGCCACCGAGCAGGAGGGTGTGCCGCTGGTGGTGCAGTTGGTGGGGCATGAGCGGATAGCGCTGGTCCTGGCGGCCCGGGTCGCACAGGGTGCTGGCGCCGCACATATCAACCTCAACATGGGGTGCCCCTATGGCCGGATGGGGGGCGGCCAGACCGGTGGCGGGATGCTCCGCTGTCCGGACAATCTTGCGGAGGTCATCCCCGCCTTGCGGGATGCGGTCAACGGCTCCTTCTCCGTCAAGATCCGGGCCGGGTACGACGATCCGGACCAGATCCTGTCGCTGCTGCTGCTCTTCGAGTCGAGCGGGGTGGATTTCCTGGTGCTGCATCCCCGTACCGTGGTCCAGAAGTACGAAGGTAGTGCCGACCATGCAGTGACCGCCCGGGTGGTGCGGGAGACCCGGCTGCCGGTGATTGCCAACGGGGATATCCGGAGCGCTGTCGATGGCGAACGGCTGCTGGGCGAGACCGGCGCTGCCGGACTGATGCTGGGACGGGGGGCGATTGCCGACCCGGCGCTGTTCCGGCGCCTGCGGGGAGTGGTGAACCGCGAGCCCGGCCGGGAAGAACGGAGATCGGAGCTTGACCGCTATCTGCGGGAGATGCTGATACGCTATGGCCAGCTGTTCTGCGGCGATACGCAGGTGCTGAACAAGGTCAAGGAGATCATCGCGTACCTGGATGATCCGGAACTGTCAAAACTGCTCAAGGAACTGCGGCGGGCCAAAACCGTGCGTGCGTTTGAAACTGCTCTTCACGGGCTGCGCTGATTCTGTGAAATTTCTGTAAAAACGTCTTGACCCGTCTACCGTTTCTCTGTTTAGCGTTGTAAATTACCAACAAATTGCAGCCCGATTTGATTAAGATTAATTCTGACAACTTTGCATAAAAATTTAACTGGAGCTAATATTACAGTGTTTAAAATGCCCGTTTCGCCAACCCGAATGTGCTCTTGTTCTGCAGCGGTCACTTCAATCAATGCTCCACTCGTTGAGATATTATCAACCAGACAATTATATGTTGTGCCATTAATATCCATCTGGCCCTCTGATATAAATGTGAATCTTTCATCACTTCGCTTTTTATTGTGCATAAAGATCTCCATGCTGTGAATCGGACTGAGGTAGTCAACAACGGACACGTTGTACGGAATATGATGAAGGCAAAATTATGTGAAAGTAGAGAAGTTCTGCTGCAGTAACTTAATAATTTTTTCTGTTGGAAGCGATGTTCCGGCAAACATCACAATCCCATTTATTATCAGTGCAGGTGCCGATTTTACCCCATATAACATAATGGTCTTGATATCATTTATCATAACAACTTTCCCGTTCACGCCGCATTCTTTTAAGGCTTCCAATACATTGCCAAATATGGAATTGCGGATTTTACCAACATTCTCGATGACTTCAATTTTCATTTTATCCTCCATCGGGATAGTGTTCTTTACTCTTGCACGTATATCGTTAACATCAAAATATGGAGTGAGTATGGAAGAAATGAGGAATTAGAAAGGTATCGTAATAAGATTAAAAGGGGTTAGGCTGCTTTTCGGAAATATAACCTGCCCCTTTTAAAGTCCGCTGGTATTGAGGATAATTAGTGGAACGCCCCATATTTCTTGATAAGAGGCGTTTCACTAATTGTGGCCCTGTCTATTAAGCCTAATAACGCCTGCCTTACGGGGCAGAAATGGTATTTGCGATTAAAGTAACCGCGGTCTGTGCCAACGCTCTACCGCTCAGCGTTGCGCCGGTATTCATCGAGATCAGCGTTTGACTCAAGATAATTCCCTTGACGTCAGCCGTTGTTCCAAGGGTCGCTTTGCCAGAAACCTGCCAGAATATGTTCTTGGCCTGCGCACCGCCGACAAGGTTAAACTTGGCGGCATTGTTCACAACAAGATCTCCAGCTATCTGAAAGATCCAGACGTCGTTTGGGCCGCCCGCGAGAGTGATTCCGGCATTTGTGATTAAAACTCCTGTTCCCCATTTGTAGAGGCCGGGCAGAAGTGTCCGCCCACTAATATCTCCGCCGCCCAGTTCAATGAAATCAGGTGATTTTCTCCCGGCGGCGTCAGTGAACGCGGTTTTCATGTCGCTTATAGCAGTGGTCATTTTAGTAGGAGTAGGCGGAGCATAATCAGCTGCATATATTTTTTCGGTCACTAATGACGACGTAGAAAATGTATTCGTGGAATCCGCGATCAGTCCAAACCCCGTCATGGCAGTTGCGGTGATAGGACTAACTCCCATATCTCCAACAACTGTGGTGGTTCCGGTGGTTGTGATTCCTGTTTCTGTCAGAATGGTAAAACTCCCGGCTGTCCCAAGGTCTACTGGCGTGGGACCTGCTGCAGTTGCACCTGTGGCAAAGGTCAAAACACTCATAACTGCCATACTTGCAAGGTAAGCTTTCTGTCGCTTGAATCTTTTCATGGAAATCTCCTTTTTTGAGCTACTGTTCATAACATGAAGCCGGTCGGTATAAATGTTTGCGCCGATCCGGACGCTACAACTGAGTTGTTATGGGTCACCTCCCGTGTCGAATTTTGAACACAAAAAAGCCGGGGCCTTGTATCGTGTGTGCGATATTTCGGCGACCCGGCTGTCTCGTTGAGACCCTTAGGTTTTCCGTCCTATCCTCACGGATAGTTTAGTATTGTCGTGTATCTGTTGTAACTTTTGCAGTGATGCCAACCGTACACCCACGTGAAATTAAAGCAAGCATAAAATTTTCAGGCAAAAGCCAGCGAAGGATAATTAGGCGGATTAATAAGGGGAGTGCCCCTGATTGTGGACCTGTCGTACATTTGACCTGTGCGGGAACTTTAGGTATGATGCGGGAACGAAACGAAGGGATCAAACTGCAGATGCATCATTTGAAATATTTAGCCGGCTATTCACTGCAGATAACGGCCCAGGTGGCGGAACTGGTAGCGGAAAACCGATTGGGCAGCGTTATTGTGCAGAGATATCCGAAAGCGCACGATGTCAGAACTGATAAGGCACTCTATGACTTTACCGTCGATATCAAGAACGAGTTCATGCGCACCGCCCAGCCGCTGAGCAGGGTTCTATACGACGGGAAGATCCATGTGATCAACAACGCCCTGGGGACCCACACATTTGTATCACGTGTACAAGGTGGCAAGCTGAAGGCAAAGCACGAAATCCGCATAGCGTCGGTCTTTCGGGACGCTCCGGGAGAATTTCTGAAAATGATTGTCGTGCACGAGTTGGCGCACTTGAAGGAGAAGGAGCACAACAAGGCTTTCTACCAACTCTGCAGATATATGGAACCCACCTATCACCAGCTGGAATTTGATACGCGGCTGTTCCTGACCCATGTGGAGATGGCTGGGTCACCGTACCTATCCCGAGGAACTTCTGCGGGCCGGTCGTCAGCCCGCAAGAGCCTGAATAGTATGAAGTCTGAGACAGGTCTTTTTGAATGTAGGTAAAAACAGCTTTTAGAGGACGATATGCCGGAACTCCCGGAAGTGGAAGTAACCCGTCGCCGGTTGGAGCGCGAGCTGGTGGGGAGCCGATTCAAGGAGGTGGTACTCCGCGTTAAGAAGCTCCGCCTGCCGCTGCCGACTGATCTTGCGCAGGTACTGCCGGGATTGAAAATATTGAGCATTGACCGGCGAGGGAAGTACCTGCTGTTCGACTGTGAGGTGGGCTGGCTGCTCGTGCATCTGGGTATGACCGGGTTCCTGCGACTGCTGCGTGGCACCCCCCCACCGGGCAAACATGATCATATCGATTTCATCTTTGACGACGGCCACCTGCTCCGTTTTCATGACCCGCGTAAATTCGGGACAATAGCCTGGATTTACGGTGATCCGCAACTGCACCCGCTCCTCAAAGGGATCGGTCCTGAACCGTTGAACGATACATTTGATGGTTCGTATCTCTTTGGTGTCAGCAGAAACAGGAAAGTTTCGATCAAGCAGTTGATTATGAACAGTTCTGTTGTGGCCGGGGTGGGAAACATCTACGCAAACGAGGCGCTGTTTCGTGCCCGCATCCGCCCGGATCGTGCCGCCGGGACTCTGACCCTTCTGGAGAGTACAGAACTCGCTGCGGCTATCCGCGAGGTGCTGGAAGTCTCAATCGGTGAGGGGGATACCTTCCGGGTAGCAGAGGATACTGTTGCCTATTACCCGCAGGCGTTAAAGGTTTACGGGCGGGGTCGGAAGCGCTGTCCCAGCTGCGCAGAGCCTCTTGAAGAGACCAGACTCGGGGGGCGGAGCACGGTTTTCTGCCGCAGCTGTCAGAAATGATTCTTTAGAGTTTGAACTTTCCCACCAAGTGCTGGAGCTCTTCGGCCACCCTGGATAGTTCTGAAGATGCTGAGGCGGTCTCTGTTGCACCGCCGGCGGTCTGCTGCACTACATCGGTTATCTGCTGAATGTTGGCGGTGATCTCTCCGGTGGTTGCTGTCTGCTCTTCGGCCGCGGTTGCAATCTGGTTGACCTGCATGGTGACATCGTTTATCTGGGCCAGTATCTGCTCCAGCGCCTGTCCGGAGCCGATGGAATACTCGGTCCCTTTCTCAACCTCTGCCACACCTTCTTCTATCGCGGCAACTGCCCCCTTTGTTTCCTTCTGGATGGCTTTGATCATCTCGCTGATCTCGCGGGTGGCGCGGGTCGTGCGTTCGGCAAGTGCCCGCACTTCGTCGGCGACTACAGCAAAACCACGGCCCTGTTCACCGGCCCGGGCCGCCTCTATAGCGGCATTGAGCGCCAGCAGGTTGGTCTGGTCGGCAATGTCCTCAATGGTGCCGATGATCTGGCCGATCTGGTCGGAGCGGGCACCCAGTCCTTCGACTGTTTTTGCCGCATCCTTTACCTTGGCGGCGATGCGGTCCATGCCGTCGGTCGCCCGCTTGACGGTTTCTGCGCCGGAACGTGCAGTATCGCTGGCGCGGTTCGATGTATCGGCTGCGCTCAGGCAGTTGTGGGCAATGTCATTTGAAGTGGCGGCCATTTCCTGACTGGCTACGGCAACTGAGTTGGTCTTGTGCGCGACCTCTTCGGTCCCGGTTGCAATCTGGCTGGCATTTGCGTGGAGCCTGCCCGATGCCAGGGTCATCTGCTGCGATGTCTGGGAAATCTGTCCGATGATTTCACGCATGGTCGACTGAACGGTGCTGATGGAGCGGATTATAATGCTGATTTCATTGTTGCGTTTGGCATTTATTTCCTGTGTCAGGTTCCCTTCTGCCATGCGGGATAGAAAACCTATTATCCTTTGCAGGGCGTCATTGATTGTCCAGAAGAGGAGGCCGCTGAACAGTATGCCAAGCAGCACGAAAGTGGCAGTAGAGAGGATGGAAATAGTTTGAGAAAATATTCGCCCTGTAACGACCGCAAAAATGATGCAAAAGCTATAGCAGGCAGAGAGCAGGATAATACGGGTACGAATCTTCAGTCTTTGATAAAGATCAAGCAGGAAGTTCATGGAGGCTCCTCTACATCAATAATGTGTATATAAATCGGTGCCGCATGTAACCTTGTATATACCAAATTTAAAGCAATTGGAGGTCCTCGCAAGATCGGATAGGTCTATCCCGTAACGTGCAAATACGTTGCTTTATAACATGGATTTATTGAGATCCCAAATATTAATTGCAGATCGATATCTGAGGTGAACTTAGGGTCATGGATATACCACTGCAGCAGGATCAGATAAAACCTTGCGATACATCAGTCGGATATGTTATTTTTGCATCCTTTTAATCTGTACACCTCTATTCATTCAGGAGATACCTAACTAATGGCTGAAAAAAATAACGCGCTGGAGAAGAACAAGGCGATAGAGCTGGCCCTGAGCCAGATCGAAAAACAGTTCGGCAAGGGCGCAATCATGCGGCTCGGTAATGACGAAGCGCTCCCGGGGGTGGATGCGATTTCCACCGGTTCCATTTCTCTCGATATGGCACTGGGAGTCGGCGGTGTTCCGCGCGGCAGGGTAATTGAGATATATGGTCCCGAATCATCGGGGAAGACTACGCTGGCGCTGCATATAATCGCTGAAGCGCAGAAAACCGGGGGGATTGCCGCTTTTATCGATGCCGAACATGCGCTCGATATCGGCTATGCCCGCAAACTGGGGGTCAAGACCGATGACCTGCTGGTGTCGCAGCCGGACACGGGGGAACAGGCGCTGGAAATTACCGAAACCCTGGTTAGGAGCGGTGCGATTGACATCCTTGTCGTTGACTCGGTGGCCGCCCTCGTACCCAAGGCCGAGATTGAAGGGGATATGGGTGATTCCCACATGGGGCTGCAGGCCCGCCTGATGTCACAGGCGTTGCGCAAGTTGACCGGCATCATCAGCAAGTCAAACTGCTGCGTGATTTTCATCAACCAGATCCGCATGAAAATCGGCGTCATGTTCGGCAATCCCGAAACGACTACCGGCGGCAATGCTCTCAAATTTTACGCTTCGGTGCGGATGGACATCCGCAAGATTGCGACACTTAAGCAGGGAGACCAGATCATCGGCTCCCGTACCCGGGTCAAGGTTGTTAAAAACAAGGTTGCCCCCCCATTCAAAGAGGTTGAGTTCGATATCCTTTACGGTGAAGGGATTTCGCGCACCGGTGATGTGCTTGATCTGGCTGTTGATAAAAATATCGTCGAAAAGAGCGGCGCCTGGTACTCCTACGGCAAGGAGCGGATCGGTCAGGGGCGTGAGAATTCACGTGGCTGGTTGACCGAGCATCCTGAAACGCTGGCTGAGATTGAAAGCAAACTGATGGACCTGCTTAAGCCGGCTCCGGCCGCTGACAAGACTGACAAGGCAGACAAGGCAGACAAGGCAGCATAAGCAACGGAGGTAGCTGTGGAGCTGAACGAGATACTCACCATTGCGTTTAAGGCCAAAGGTTCTGATATCCACATCAAGACCGGGCTTCCGCCAATTGTAAGGATTGACGGGCGTCTGCATCCGATCCCAAACGCGTCACGTTTGTCGCCTGACTTTGTTTCCGATACCGCCCTGTCGATGATGAATGATCGCCAGCGTCGCATGTTTGAGGAAAATTTTGAAGTCGATCTTGCGTATGCCGTCCCCGGTTTGGGACGCTTCAGGGTTAGTGTTTACCGCCAGCGCGGCACGGTGGCGATGGTTTTTCGCTCGATCTCGTTTATTATCCCGACGCTGGAAGGGCTCAATCTGCCGCCGGTCATGCAGAAAATCTGCCGGGAGGAGCGGGGGCTGATTCTGGTAACCGGAACGACCGGTTCCGGCAAGTCGAGTACGCTGGCAGCCATGGTTGACTGCATCAACAGCCAGCGCACCTGTAACATCATCACGATAGAAGATCCGGTGGAATTCCTGCACCGCGACAACAAGAGCATCATCAGCCAGCGCGAAGTCGGCACCGACACGCCCACCTTCTCCGCCGCCCTGAAAGGGGCCCTGCGACAGGACCCGGATGTCATTCTGGTTGGCGAGATGCGTGATTACGAGACGATCGAAACGGCGATGACCGCTGCCGAGACCGGCCATCTGGTCATGTCCACCCTGCACACCATGGACGCCGCTGAAACCATCAACCGCATCATCGGGGTTTTCCCCCCCTATCATCAGCGCCAGGTACGGATTCAGCTGGCCAGCATTATCAAGGCGGTAATTTCTCAACGGCTGGTACCGAAATCTGACGGTAAGGGGCGTGTCCCGGCGGTTGAGGTCATGCTGGCCTCCGCTCGGGTCAAAGAATGTATCGATGACAAAGACAAGACCAAACAGTTGAACGACGCAATTTCCCAGGGGTATGTATCGTATGGAATGCAGACCTTTGATCAGTCGCTGATGAGGCTTTATTCAAACAAACTGATCACCTATGAAGAAGCGCTTCGCCAGACCTCGAATCCTGACGACTTTGCCCTCAAAATCTCCGGTATTTCATCAACTTCGGACGCATCCTGGGAAGGGTTTGAGAATAAGCCTGATGACCCTGCTGCGGAGCCTGACAAGCTTGATATCGAAAAATACTGAGCCGTTATCATCTGCCCAGCTTTACCAGTATGCGTTGCGGCTGCTGACCGGTCGTGATTATTCGACCGCCAGAATAAGGCAAAAGCTGGCGACACGGGAAGCCGCTGAGGGGGGGATTGATGATGTCATAGCCCGCCTGCAGCGTGAGGGGTGGCTGGATGACCGGCGTTATGCAGTCCGGTTCGCAGAATCGGCGCTTTCCTCCGGCCGTTATTACGGGGCTCGCCTCCGTATGGAGATGCGCCGCAGAGGGTTCACCGCCGATTTAGTGAATGAGACGCTTGCGCCTCTTCTTGCAGAGGGTGATGAAATTTCCGAGGTCAGGTCGGCGGCAGAGCGGCGCTACCCCGGATTTTCCTATTCAGCGGCGAGTGATCGCGACAAGCGGCGGGTAATCAGTTTTTTGCAGCGGCGCGGGTTCGGCTTTTCTGCGATAATGCAGGCGTTGCGGACAGAGGAATAACTTATTTTGACGAGGGCACTATGACAGGCACAGAAATTCGCGCACTTTTCCTTCAATATTTTGCCGACCGGGGTCACACGGTCGTTCCAAGCTCCGGGATTCTCCCCAAGAATGACCCGACCCTTATGTTTGCCAATGCCGGCATGAACCAGTTCAAGGACTGTTTTCTTGGTCTGGAGGATCGCGGCTATGTCCGTGCCTGCAGTTCGCAGAAATGCGTCCGGGCGGGTGGGAAGCACAATGATCTGGAAAATGTCGGCCGGACGGCCCGACACCACACCTTCTTTGAAATGTTGGGAAATTTTTCCTTCGGTGATTATTTCAAAAAAGAGGCGATCGCTTACGCGTGGGAGTTTTTGACCAAAGAGTTGAAACTTGATAAAAATCGCCTGTATGTGACGGTCTACAACGATGATGATGAAGCTGCCGACATCTGGCACACCCAGGAAGGGGTGCCGCTTGAGCGGATTTTCCGCTTCGGCGAGAAGGACAACTTTTGGTCGATGGGGGACACCGGTCCCTGCGGCCCCTGCAGTGAAATATTTTATGATCAGGGGGCTGCCGTTGGCTGTGGCCGTCCCGAATGCACGGTCGGCTGCGAGTGTGACCGTTATATGGAGATCTGGAATAACGTCTTCATGCAGTTTAACCGCTCGAGTGACGGCACCCTGACGCCGCTGCCGAAGCCGTCGGTTGACACCGGCATGGGACTGGAACGCGTTACGGCTGTTATGCAGGGTGTCAGCACCAACTACGACATCGACATCCTGCAGGGGATTATCCGCCATATCGAGCGCCTGGTAGGCAAGCGTTACGGAGCGGATGAAAAAGACGATGTTTCAATGCGGGTCATCGCCGATCATGCCCGTGCGGTAACATTCCTTATCTGTGATGGGGCGCTCCCCTCCAACGAAGGCCGGGGGTACGTCCTGAGGCGCATCATGCGCCGTGCGGCACGTCATGCCAAGATGCTCGGCTGTGCCGAACCGATGCTCTATAACATGGTTGATGCGGTGCGAGAGGTCATGGGGGAAGCGTATCCTGAGTTGGCTGAGCGTGAAGAGTATATCAAAAAGGTTGTTCTTGGCGAAGAGCAGCGGTTTATTGAAACACTCGACCGTGGGCTTGCAATTCTCAACGATGAGGTTGCCGCGCTGCGGAGTGCCGGCAAAAATATCATCCCGGGTGATGTCCTGTTCAAGCTCTATGATACCTACGGTTTCCCGACCGATCTGACCGGAGATATTGTCGAGAGCGAAGGGTTTACGATCGATGACGCTGGTTTTGAAATCTGCATGGAGCGGCAGCGGGCACAGGCGCGTGAACATTGGAAAGGTTCCGGTGAAGAGGGGATTGATCAGGTTTATAAAGAGCTGCACAGCAAAGGAGTGCGCGGCCGGTTTGTCGGCTATGATGAAATGTCGGTCTATGCTCCGGTGCTGGCTATTATCCGTGATGGAGTTCCTGTTGATGCCGCTGTTGCCGGAGATACGGTTGCGGTAATCACGGAACGTACTCCTTTTTATGGCGATTCCGGCGGCCAGAAAGGTGACTGCGGGACGCTTTCTACCGGTAACTCACACCTGTACGTTACCACTGCAAGTCGCCCCTTTACCGATATGGTTGTTCACCACGCAGTCGTTGCGGAAGGGGTCATAAAAACAGGTGATGCGGCTGATCTGAAGATCTCCCTGGCAGAACGCAATGCCACCTGTCGCAATCATACGGCGACCCATCTTCTGCAAGCTGCCCTGCGCCAGGTTTTAGGTGCGCATGTCAAGCAGGCCGGTTCGCTGGTGTCGGAGGGCCGCCTCCGTTTTGATTTTACCCATTTTGCCGCAGTGACTGATGAAGAGCTGCGGCGCATTGAAACAATGGTGAACAGTTTTATCATGGCAAATGATCAGGTGGTAACCCGTGAGATGAATATCGCCGAGGCTATTGACGCTGGTGCTACGGCGCTCTTTGACGAAAAATACGGTGATTCTGTCCGCGTCGTAAGGGTCGGAGAGGTCAGTATGGAGCTCTGCGGCGGGACTCACGTACGTGCAGCTGGTGATATCGGCCTGTTCAAGATCGTTTCGGAAGCGGGTATTGCCGCCGGTGTACGCCGTATCGAGGCGTTAACCGGGACCGGGGCGCTTGATTTTGTCCGGCAGATGGAGGATGAACAGCGGGAAATCGCCGCGCTGCTCAAGGCGGAAGCGGGCAATTCACGCGATCGGCTCGAAAAGCTGCTGGTCCGCCAGAGAGAGTTGCAGCGGGAAATCGAATCGCTGCAGACAAAGCTGAATGTTGCTGCTTCCGGAGACCTGCTGTCACAGGCGGTTGAAGCTGCGGGTGTCAGGCTGCTGGCCGTACAGGTGCAGGTAGAGGATGTAAAGGCGCTGCGGGACCTGTCAGACACTCTGAAAGAGCGCATCGGCGAGGGGGTTGTTGCTCTTGGTGCCTCCATCGGCGGCAAGGCAAATCTGCTGGTAGCCGTTAGCAAAAGCTTGAGCAGTACAATAAAGGCCGGCGATATAATCAAACAGATTGCGCCGATTGTCGGCGGCAGCGGCGGCGGCAAGCCGGAGCTGGCCCAGGCGGGTGGAAGCCGGCCGGACAAGCTTGATGAAGCTTTGGCAGCGGTCTCCACTATTCTTTCCGGGCGTTAAGGATACGTTATGAAAAAGCTGATTGAAAAAGCGAATACATTGATGGAGGCGCTCCCCTATATCCGGCGTTTTTCCGGAAAGACCTTTGTCATTAAGTATGGCGGCCATGCGATGGCGGACGAAAAGCTGAAGGAATCATTTGCCCTTGATGTCGTCCTGCTGAAATCTCTCGGGATCAACACCGTTATCGTTCACGGCGGCGGCCCGCAGATCAACGACACCCTGAAGCGCTACGGTATCGTATCGGAGTTCGTGCAAGGCATGCGTGTCACCGATGCCGAAACGATGCAGGTGGTCGAGATGGTGCTGGCGGGTCAGGTTAACAAGGAGGTCGTCGGCTATCTCAACCAGCATGGTGGGCGGGCGGTCGGACTTTCCGGCAAAGATGGGACGCTGCTCCTGGCGAAGAAGATGCTGCAGGAGGTCAGGGGGGATGACGGTACGACCGCGATGGTCGATGTCGGCTATGTCGGCGATGTCGTCAAGGTCAACACCGATCTGATCGCCACGCTGGAGCAGGGGAAATATATTCCGGTTATCGCCCCGATCGGAGTCGGGCTTGGCGGGGAAAGCTACAACATCAACGCCGACTTGGTGGCCGGCAGGGTCGCGGCGGCTCTTAATGCTGAAAAACTTATCCTGTTGACCGATGTCAATGGCGTGAAGGACAAGGGTGGCAATCTGCTGGAGAGTATTTCAGTCGCAGATCTGCACCGCCTGATTGAGGAAGAAGCCATTACCGGCGGCATGATTCCCAAGGTGATCTGCTGCGCTGACGCTCTCAAAGAAGGGGTCAAGAAAGCACATATAATCGATGGCCGCATGGAGCATGCCGTGCTGCTGGAAATCTTCACTGACGTAGGTATTGGAACGGAGATAGTCAAATGAACTCTCAACAATGGATAGAAAAATCAGATAAATACATCATGAAAACCTATGGCCGCTACCCGATCGTTCCTGTCAGGGGAGAAGGGTGCCGCCTGTGGGATGCCGACGGCAAGGAGTATCTCGATTTTCTGGGTGGCGTTGCGGTCAACAACCTGGGGCATTGCCACCCGAAAGTCGTCGCTGCCCTGCAGAAACAGGCCGCCGAGTTGATCCACTGCTCCAACTATTACCATATTCCCCAGCAGATCGAGCTGGCAGAACTTCTCTGCAACCACTCCTTTGCCGATAAAGCATTCTTTTGCAACAGCGGCGCCGAGGCGAACGAGGCGGCCATCAAGCTGGCCCGCAAGTACAGCCTTGATACCTACGGTCCGGAACGGTACGAGATCATCACCGCCGCCGATTCCTTCCACGGGCGCACCATGGCCACCGTGTCGGCAACCGGCCAGGAAAAGGTACAGCGCTTCTTCGACCCGCTCCTGCACGGCTTCAAGCATTTCCCTTTCAATGATGTGGCTGCGCTGGAAGCGGCCGTATCCCCTACCACCTGTGCCATTATGCTTGAGCCGATTCAGGGCGAAGGCGGCATAAACATGCCGTCTCCCGGCTACTTTGAGGCGGTACGGGAAATCTGTGACCGCCATGATCTGCTGCTGATTTTCGACGAGGTTCAGGTTGGGATGGGGCGCACCGGCAAACTGTTTGCCTATCAGCATTTTGGCATTGAGCCGGATATTATGACATTGGCCAAGGCGCTGGCCGGTGGGGCGCCTATCGGCACGATGCTGGCAAAAGATAAATATGCCGCCGCTTTTGTTCCCGGCACTCACGGTTCCACCTTCGGCGGCAACCCGCTTGTCTGTGCCGCTGCTATCGCCACGGTCAGGACAATTCTGGAGGATGGGCTGCTGAACCGCTGTGAGGAGATCGGCGAATATTTGACCGGTGAGCTGGAAACGCTTGGGAAGAAGTACCCTTTTGTTAAAGAGGTGCGCGGAATTGGCCTGATGATCGGTATGGCGCTGAATATTCCCGGCGGCGATATTGTCAAGAAGGGGCATGATCGCGGGGTGCTGCTTAACGTAACACACGATACGGTGCTGCGCTTTGTGCCTGCACTGACCGTGACCAAGCAGGAAATTAATGCAATGATTGTAATTCTCGATGGAATATTTGCAGAAATAGAAGTATAGGAGAGATACATGACTCGTCACTTTTTATCGCTGCACGATTATACGAAGGATGAACTGGATGTTCTGCTAATTCTTGCCGCAGATCTTAAAAACAAGCAGAAGGGCGGCATTCCGCACAGGCTGCTGGAAGGCAAGACGGTAGCGCTCCTTTTTGAAAAGGCGTCAACCCGCACGAGGGTCTCCTTCGAGGTAGGTGTCTTTCAGCTGGGTGGCCACGCTCTGTTCATGCCGTCGGCAAATTCACAAATGGGGCGAGGCGAGCCGATCAAGGATAGTGCCCGTGTCATGTCACGTTATTGCGACGGGGTGATGATCCGCACTTTCGGGCAGGAGATTGTGGACGAGTTTGCGAAATACTCGGATATTCCGGTCATCAACGGCCTGACCGACCTGTTCCATCCCTGCCAGATCATGGCTGATCTGCAGACGGTGATTGAGCACAAGGGGGCATATACCGGGTTGACGTTCGCCTGGATCGGTGACGGCAACAACATGGCAAATACATGGATTGAAGCGGCGGCAATCTTCGGGTTTGAATTGCGTCTCGCCTGTCCTGCTGGGTACGAACCGGATCGTCGGGTCATGGCATGGGCCCAGGGTAAAGCTCCCGGTTTGATCACGCTCACAACCGATCCGAAGAGCGCTGTGGCCGGTGCGGATGTCATAAATACTGATGTCTGGGCAAGTATGGGGCAGGAGGCGGAGCAGAAGGAACGTGAGAAGGCTTTTGTCGGCTATTGTCTGGATGACGCGCTTCTTTCCTTGGCAAATCCGGACTGTATAGTCCTGCACTGTCTCCCTGCTCACCGTGGCGAGGAGATATCCGACTCGGTTATTGAGGGGAAAAACTCCGTTGTCTGGGATGAGGCGGAGAACCGGCTGCATATACAGAAGGCTATCATGGCCACGTTAATCAAATAATATCAGCACCTAAAGGAGAGTAAAACCATGGCAAAAAAACAGGAAATCAACAAGATCGTTCTGGCCTATTCCGGCGGGTTGGACACCTCCATCATCCTCAAGTGGCTGAAAAACGAGTACGGCTGCAAGGTGGTCGCATTTTCGGCCGACCTGGGGCAGGGGGAGGAGCTTGATCCGGTTCGCGAAAAAGCTCTGGCCACCGGCGCTGACAAGGTCTACATCGACGACCTGAAAGAGGAGTTCGTGCGCGACTTCGTTTTCCCGATGTTCCGTGCCAACGCTATCTACGAAGGGCACTACCTGCTCGGCACCTCCATCGCCCGCCCGCTGATCGCCAAGCGCCAGATGGAGATCGCTGCCAAGGAGAAGTGCGACGCCGTTTCCCACGGCGCCACCGGCAAGGGTAACGATCAGGTCCGTTTCGAACTGGCGTACTACCATTTTAATCCTTCCATCAAGGTTATCGCTCCCTGGAGAATGTGGGACCTTAACAGCCGTCAGGCGCTGATCGAATATGCCAAAAAGAACGATATCCCCATCCCGACCATCAAGAAGCGTCCCTGGTCGTCCGATCGCAACCTGCTGCATATCTCCTTCGAGGGGGGCATTCTGGAGGATACCTGGGCTGAAGCGCCGGAAGAGATGTACGTGCTGACCAAATCACCGGAAAAAGCTCCCAACAAACCGCAGTATGTGGAGATTGAATTTAAAAACGGCAACGCTGTCGCTGTTGATGGTGAAAAAATGACACCGGCTCAGCTGCTTGCCCACCTGAACTTCCTCGGCGGCCAGCATGGTGTCGGTCGTGTAGATCTTCTGGAGAATCGCTCGGTTGGGATGAAGTCGCGCGGCGTCTACGAGACCCCCGGCGGTACAATTCTATTTGAGGCACATTCGGCGGTCGAGCAGATCACCATGGATCGTGAAGTCATGCGTATCCGCGATGGGCTGATTCCCGAATATGCCAAACAGATCTACAGCGGGTACTGGTTCTCACCGGAGCGCCAGATGCTGCAGACGCTGATTGATGATTCCCAGAAATGCGTCAACGGTGTCGCCCGCGTCAAGTTATACAAGGGGTTGTGCCGCACCGTCGGCCGCAAGTCAGAGAGCGATTCGCTCTTTAACCTCGACTTTGCCACCTTCGAGAAGGATCAGGTCTTCAACCAGGCCGACGCCGAGGGGTTCATCAAGATCAACTCCCTGCGGCTGCGCATCAGGTCGCTGATGAATGCTAACAGAAAGAAGTAGGGATTGACAAAGAAGCGCTTCAAAAAGGAGCACATCGTTACCTCTGTTGTGGCGGTGATTGTAGACGATGACGGGCGGGTACTCCTGACAAAGCGGAGTATCCCCCCCTTCCTCGACCTGTGGGTTATGCCGGGGGGGAAGATCGATCTTGGTGAACCGATCCTGGAAGCGTTGAAGCGAGAAGTACATGAAGAGGTGGGGCTGGAGATAGAAGTCAATGGATTGATAGATGTCTTCGAACACCTTACCCCCGGCGAGGAAAACTGCCACTTCCTGATCCTCTATTACCGCTGCCGTCCGCTTTATTGCGATGTTGTCCACAACGAGGACGAGGTAGCCGAGTTTGCATGGGTCCCCTCACTCGAATTGTCCCGCTATGCCATACCCGCCGGTGCGAGCTATATCCTCGGAAAGGTGTTTCCGGAGTTCTGCTCATGTAACATCACGAACAGCGCCGATGCCTGAAATTATTGACAAAAAAGTAAATCTCGAATTTCCCCTCGGTCACCACCTGCACTGCATGATCGCCCAGATTCCCAACCACCTCAAGCGGGCTGATATAGGTTTCTCTCTGGAAGATCCGGAAGAAAAGTGGCGTCTGGTCAGTTCGGTACTGAATCTGGTGGCGGCAGGGGAAGGGAACCTGAAGAAGCTTCATTTTTTGCTGTTTCCCGAATCAAGCATCCCAACCGCCCGTTTCGATAACGTGTTGACGATGATCGGAGAACGCTTTCGCCCGAATACAGTAACCGTTTTCGGTGTCGAGCATATCCGGCTTCGTGACTACCGCGCCCTGCTTGAGCGTTTCCGTGGGGATAACGCCGAGGCGCTCGGTTTAGTGGACCATGATATCGATTCCGGCGATGTGCTGGATATGCCGGTCAACTGGTGTTGCATTGCCGTCAAGGAAGCCGACGGCCGTCTGCGGGTCTTCCTTGAAGCCAAGAGCCATCCGTTCCACGGCGAGGAGTACATCGACAAGTTTCATGATCTGTATCGTGGCAGGCATTTTTATCTCTTCCGCAGCCGCCCGTCCTGTTTCAACTTCATGGCCATTATCTGCCTTGATTACCTGTACCGCGACCTCTATATGTCCAACATACGGCAGATTATTGACCACTCAAACCAGATCTTCTTTACTACACGGCAGGGGCTGGACGCCCTCTTTGTAATCCAGTGCAATCCCAAGCCGGAACACCGCGCCTATCGCGATGTAATCAGCGGATTCTACGGTGAATACCTGGAGGATACGCCGGGTGTTCGCGAGACAGTAACCGTCTTCGGCAACGCATCTGACGAAACGACGATTGAAGGTTCCCCCGCGAAGGGGGCTTTTGGCAGTTCGTATGTCGTCGTCAACCATAATCACCGTCTGGCACAGGCCAGCTTTTCAGAATTTGCCACGGATGACTTTGATGGTGCCCCGGTCTGTCGGCTCCGTTTCGGCAAGGGAACCCGGCTGTTCTATTTCAACCTCCCTCCGCAGCACGAGATTGACCCGCGCACCTCGCGGGTTCCGCTCAAGGTTCATGCAATCATGGCTGTCGATGATAGAGGGGAGTGGCGGAAGATCGATGTTGATGATTCGGTGGGTGGACATGTGACAGGGCAGGTTTCCGCTGCATAAAGCTTACCTTGTGGTAATTTTGAAATGCGCAACAGTCCCGTTGCAGTGTTATGTGATGCAACAAGACGGTCCCCGGTAAATACAGTGTCTGCACTTTGTTTTTATCCCTTTATAGGGTATAGTGCGGACTCTTTAATTTCAAATCAGGCACAAGGAACAATACATTATGTCTAAAGATAAACTCTGGGGCGGCCGCTTCACCCAGCCCACCGATAAGTTCGTTGAGGAGTTCACCGCTTCCATTCAGTTCGACAAGCGCCTGTACCATCAGGATATCCGTGGTTCCATCGCCCATGCCCGCATGCTGGGGAAACAGGGGATCATCTCGCTGGAGGATATGGAGCTGATTGTTCACGGCCTGCAGAAAATTCTGGAGCAGATCGAGGGTGGCGAGTTTGATTTTTCCATCAGCCTCGAAGATATCCATATGAACATAGAAGCGCGTCTCTCGGCCGCAATCGGTGAGGCTGGCAAACGTCTGCACACGGGACGTTCACGCAACGACCAGGTGGCGCTCGATATCCGGCTTTATCTGCGGGATGAGATCGTTGAGGTTACAACCTATCTTGATCTGCTGCTAGATGCCCTGCTGAATCAGGCCGAAGCCAATATCGATACGATTATGCCCGGTTTTACCCATCTGCAGACCGCCCAGCCGATCCTGTTCGCTCATCACTTGATGGCGTATGTCGAGATGTTCAAGCGCGACAAGGGGCGTCTGGAAGATTGCCTCAGGCGGGTCAATGTCCTCCCCTTGGGGGCCGGTGCGCTGGCGGGTACGACCTTCCCGATCGACCGTGAATATGTAGCCGAACAACTTGATTTCCCGTTAATAACCCGCAACTCGCTCGACGCGGTTTCCGACCGCGACTTTGCCTTGGAGTTTCTTGCTGATGCCTCAATTATGATGATGCACCTGTCCCGTTTTTCGGAAGAGTTGATCCTCTGGTCAACCAGCGCATTTCAGTTCATTGAATTGTCGGACGGTTTCTGTACCGGGTCATCGATCATGCCCCAGAAGAAAAACCCGGATGTACCGGAACTGGTGCGGGGCAAGACCGGCCGGGTATATGGCAATCTTATGGCGCTGCTGACGACCATGAAGGCTCTCCCTCTCGCCTACAACAAGGATATGCAGGAGGATAAGGAGCCGCTTTTCGATACGATCGATACGGTCAAGGGGAGCCTTAAAATATTTGCCGATATGATCCGTGAGATGCGGGTTAATACTGAAAATATGCGCAAAGCGGCAGGACAAGGGTTTTCAACCGCCACCGATGTTGCCGATTATCTGGTACGAAAGGGGCTTCCGTTCCGTGATGCACACGAAGTGGTCGGTAAGGCGGTCGCGTACTGTGTTGAAAACGAAATGGATATTGCCGATCTTTCACTGACCGAATGGCAGCTGTTTTCGGCTAAGATCGATACCGATATCTTTGCCTGTATTACCGTAGAGGCCAGTGTCAATGCCCGAAACATCCCGGGTGGAACGGCTCGTGAGCGGGTATGGAATGAAATTCAGAACGTGCGGTCGGGGAACTGATTTACCATGTATTGTGATTTCTTCGGCTTTTCTGAAAAGCCATTCACGATTACTCCAAACCCTCATTTCGTGTTTTTGAGCAGTATCCACCGCGAGGCGTTTGCCAGATTGCTCTACGGCGTCGATAGTCATGCCGGTTTTATCACTCTGACGGGCGAAGTCGGAACCGGCAAGACAACGATGCTCCGCACGATGCTTGCTCAACTCGATCCTGGGAAGTATACAAGCGCTCTTATCTTCAACCCATGCCTGTCAGGCGAGCAGCTTCTGGCCGGTATTTGCCGCGAGCTTGGTGTAGAGGCTGCTGAAAGTAATCGCTCCGGATATCTGGACGCACTCAACCGTTTTTTGATCGAGCAAAACAGTGTTGGGAGGACGGTTGTCCTCGTTATTGACGAAGCCCAGAATCTGGCTCCGGAAGTGCTGGAACAGGTGCGGATGATCTCCAATCTGGAGACTGAACGTGATAAGTTGATCCAGATTATACTGGCCGGGCAGCCGGAATTGAATGATGTTCTCCGTCGCCATGACCTGCGCCAGCTGAATCAACGCATTACGGTGCGCAGCCGTCTGACGCCGATAAAACTTGATGACGCCTCCCATTACATCAACCACCGCCTCAAGATATCCGGCAGCCGGATCCCGGATATCTTCTCACCCGCAGCGGTAAAACGTATCTACCGGTTTTCACACGGCATCCCCCGGCTGATAAATGTGGCTTGCGAACAGGCGCTGGTCATGGCCTGGACGCGTGAACTCCTTTCCATTTCCTCTTCAATGGCTGCGGAGGTTATCGCGGAGCTCCAATCCGTTGATGGCCGTGAAGGGTTCTGGAACCGAATATCGAGACGGCTGTTTGCCGGAAGGTGACCTGACATTATGAGTTATATTCTTGACGCTCTGAAAAAAATTGAACATGAAGAAAACAAAAAAAACCGATCAGATGGAAGAATCAGTATCTCCGGCGATCTTTTCCAGGAGCGGAAACGGCCAACAACCAGAGCCGGAATCTGGAAAATAATGATGCTTATTGCCGTGGCATCGCTGCTGACTTTTACGGGTACCTGGTTTCTGCTTCAGGGAAACGTCAAGAAAAACAGTGCTGACAGTGGCCCGGCCGTAGTTCCGCCGGCTGTTGTCTCACATCCTCCGGCTATGCAGACGGCCACGGCCCCTCCCTTGCCCCTCCAGCCTCAGTCAGCACCAACACCTGCAGACGTGCCGTCTGCAGATAGTCACATGGTACCTAAAAGGGCGGAAGCGGTTGCAGAGGACGGACCTTCTGCGCGGAGTATCCGGAGTCCGCAAAAAGAGATCAAGGTTCAATCCTCTTCTGTCATACAAACTGCTCAAACCGTGCAGACACCAGCCGGTATTATGCTGTCCGGTATTGCCTGGCAGGAGTCGCGCGCAGCCCGAAGAGCTGTTGTCAACGGCTTTCTCCTTAAAGAAGGCGCCGTTGTTGCGGGTGCCAAGATCACCGATATTCAGGATGACAGGGTCCGTTTTTTATCCTCTGACGGTTCGTTCGAGATAAAGCTGGACGCCGTGCTGCCTGCAGAGGTGAAGCAATGATGGTAAGTGGGCGATCTGTACTGTTAGCTGCCCTGTTGCTGGTGACACCCGCCTGTGGCAAGAAGGGTCCGCTGATCTATCCCGATATGCTGCTCCTGGCGGCACCGGCTGCAGTTACCGTGCAGCAGAGCGGTGCTGCGGTAAAGCTCCAGTTTGCCCTCCCTGAAAAGGACCGGGCTGGTCGTCCGTTACGGGATGTTGCCGGTGTAAAAATCAGCAGACGGGTGACTGATGCTGTCAAAAAGGATCTCTGTCAATCCTGTATGGCTGATTTCAGACTGTTTCGCACTCTCTACCTTGATCACCTGCCGACTGATACCCAGCGCTTCGGGAATCGCCTGGTACTGCTTGATGGCGATGTGACTGCAGGGAATTTATATTCGTACAGTATCGTTCCATTTACCGCTGATGGTGTGGATGGTGCCTCCTCATCAACCGCGTCTGCTCGTGTGGCTGCGCCTCTTCCTGCACCTGTCCTGAAAGTTGAGTCACTCCCTACGGAGGTGAAGCTGCAAATCTACTCACAACCACCGAGGTCGGGGCAGTTGCTTGGCTATAACCTGTATCGCCGGTCCGTAACGGCTGCCAGGTCGTATCAGCCTCTTAACAGGGAACCGCTGAAAGGCAGCGAATATGTGGACGCTGCCCCTGAACGGGGTGTGCAGTACCGCTATTCTGCAAGGGCGGTGATTGTCTCGGAATCTGGAGATATGATAGAAAGTGCTGAATCAAATGAGGTTGACGGCATGCTGAAGGACGATGAATAAATCAATATGTGGTTTGTGCCGATACAAGAATAAAAAGGGCATCCATAAATGGATGCCCTTTTTATTCAACAACTGCCTTAAATCAGAAGTTACTTGGCTACCGTTTCAGCGAGTTTAAGAGCGATATCTTTGTAGGGGTTGGCGAACAGAATGATCAGGCAGACAACCAGTGCATAGATTGCCAGGGACTCGATCATGGCCAGACCGATCATCATGGTGGTCAGAATCTTGCCTGAAGCGCCGGGATTGCGGGAAACGCCTTCAACGGCGCTTTTAACTGCAAGTCCCTGGCCAATGCCGGTGCCTACGGTTCCCAGTGCCATACCAATACCTGCTGCCAGAACGCACATCGTGAAAAAATCCATCTTTATTACCTCCGTTTGGTTTGTCTCCTAAACAGTATAGGAGTAGAAAAGTCGAAATCGATGTTGTTAATATAATCAGTGCGCTTCTTCCAGTGAACCCTGAATGTATATCATCGCCAGGAGCATGAAGACGAAGGCCTGGATAAACGAAACAAGCACACCCATAAGCATCATCGGCAGTGGCACGAGGAAAGGCGCCAGCCCGAAGAAAATCATCAGCACGAGTTCGTGGCCGTTCATGTTGCCGAACAGACGCAGTGTCAGTGAAACCGGGCGGCTCAGGTGGCCGATGACTTCAATGAAGAACATGATCGGAGCCAGCCAGGCGATCGGACCTAAGAAATGTTTCAGGTAGTGCAGGCCGTGATGCTTGATCCCGACCACATGGGTGGAGACAAACACGATTACCGCACAGGCCGCGGTGGTGTTGATATTGGCGGTCGGCGGGAAAAAACCGGGAATCAGACCGATAAGGTTGGACACAAGCACGAAAATTGCGAGCGTAGCGATCAGCGGGAAGTAGGGTCGGCCATGCTCTCCCATTGTGTCGACGATCATAGTTTCGATGCCGCCGATGACAGTTTCCATGAAGTTCTGCAACCCTCCTGGAATGGCCTTCAGTGCCGATGTGGCCAGTAGCGAGAGGACGAGCAGCAGTACGATGATCAGCCAGGTGTAGCTGATCGCATCGACGCTTGCTTCCGGTAAATGGAGCGGTGCCAGCAGCTTGCGGAAAAATTCAAGAAAAAGTAACGGGTGAACCATGGAGCTAACCTCCTGCGCGCATGGCGCTGTATAGTGACAGTACAATTATGTTGATTACAATGACGGAGAGCCCGACAAAAAGCCCTGCCAATGAAAATAAACCGGAAGTTATAATAAAATAGAGAAACAGTCCCGTGATGCTCAAACGACCAATAAACCTGACCTGTGCATACATGGCGGCCCTGACGGGAAGTGGCCCGAGAATGCGCTGCAGGACGTTGCGAATCCAGAAAAAGTTGGTTATCGCAATGCATCCGCCAGCCAGGGCGCCCAAAGCGAAACGTTGCGAAAAGAAAACCCAGCCTGCGAGCGTCAAAAAAACCAGCAATGCCAGGCTCCCCTTGATGATGACAGCAAAGAGGTTATCCTCGTTGATCGTTATCATCACTTTTGCGGATCTCCCTGCCGGCAATAATGTACACATTCTTGAAACCGGCCCCAATCCCTATAAACAGAAAAATATAAAAGAACCATGGTCCCGTGCCAAGCCAGCGGTCAAGAGCCAGTCCGAACCATACCCCGATGGCAATCGCCAGCACAACGGAAATGCCCATACTGGAAACCATGGCTAGGCTGCGAAAAAGCTCTCGATTGTTACCAGCCATGGGAAGTCACCGGTGAAAGAAGCGTAAAACCGGTATTGCTTACCATAGATACAGCCGATATGTCAAACAGAAAGTAAACATTCGTTACGCGATAAGCTTGAAGCATTTAGCGGCGGCTGCAATCGTACTTTCGATGTCGGCATCGCTGAGAGCAGCAGAAACGAACGTCGTCTCGAACTGGGATGGAGCGAGATAGATCCCCTCATCAAGCATGGCGAGAAAGTATTTTGCAAAGGCTTTTGTGTCGCACTGACTGGCAGTGGCCCAATCAAAAACCTCACCTTTGCTGAAAAAGGAACAAAACATGCTGCCGACACGGGTCGAATATAGTGGATACCCGGCATCCCTTGCCGCCTTGGCGATGCCGTCGGCAATAGCACGACTTTTTACTTCGAGTCGTTCATAAAAACCAGGTTGTTTGAGAATATTCAATGTTGCAATCCCCGCCGACATGGCGAGCGGGTTGCCGGACAGTGTACCGGCCTGGTAGATTCCGCCGGATGGCGAAAGTTTTTCCATGATTTCACGTTTTCCGCCAAAGGCTCCGACCGGAAGACCACCTCCGATGATTTTGCCGAGAGTTGTTATGTCCGGAGTGACACCGTACAATTCCTGGGCGCCACCGTAGGCTACCCGGAAGCCGGACATGACTTCGTCAAAAATCAATAGTATACCTTCGTTGGTACATATTTCTCGAAGACCTTCCAGAAAACCCTCGCGGGGCGGGATCGTCCCCATGTTGCCGGCGACCGGCTCAACGATGATACAGGCGATACTATTTTTGTTTTCGGCAACCAAGCTCCTGACCGAAACGAGTGAATTGTATTCGGCGGTCAGTGTTAGTTTGGCGATCTCGGCCGGGACACCGGGAGAGTCGGGTACCCCGAAGGTGGCGGCACCGGAGCCGGCCTTGACAAGCAGTGAATCGGCATGGCCGTGATAGCAGCCGGAGAACTTGAGAATCTTGTCTCGACCGGTATAGCCGCGGGCAAGCCGGATGGCGCTCATGGTAGCTTCAGTGCCGGAGCTGACCATGCGCACCATTTCGATAGAAGGAACCGCTTCTATAATCAGATTTGCAAGAATTGTTTCTCTTTCAGTCGGCGCCCCGAAGCTCGCACCGCTGGCCATTGTATCCTGTACCGCTTTAATAATATCCGGGTGACAATGGCCGACGATCATCGGTCCCCATGAACCGACGTAGTCAATAAAGGCATTGCCGTCCTCGTCGTATAGATGGGAGCCGAGACCCCTCTTGATAAAGAGGGGGTCGGCGCCGACCGATTTGAAGGCGCGCACCGGGCTGTTGACGCCGCCGGGAATGGATGCTTTGGCCTGCCGGAAAAGTAAACTGGAGCGTTCGTGATTCATCAGTAGATAACCCCCGTGTAGAAAATTAAAATGGTGATTAATTGCCTGTTAAAGTGCCGTGTTTATCATACAGTGTCTGCTGATGTCAATGGTAAAGCTGTAATTTTATTTGTAATTTAGGAATGCAGGCGGTTTATATGCAAATTTGATAACTGTAAAAAAAACGTTGACAAAGAAATTCAAATAACCTATTACAAGCGTCGTTGTATACAGTATACAGTAACGCAGTGAGGAGGTTTATCGATGCTTGGTGCATATTTACCAATATTACTTATGGTGCTCGTGGCAGTCCTCTTCGGGCTGGCATCCCTTGTCTTTTCATCGCTGATTGGCCCCAAAAAACCGTCAAAGCTTAAGCTGCAGCCGTATGAAAGCGGTTGTGATCCTGTCGGTACAGCCCGCGAACGTTTCTCGATCAAGTTCTATATGATCGCAATGCTCTTTATTTTGTTCGATATAGAGGCTGTGTTCCTTTATCCCTGGGCCATTCTCTATAAAAAACTGGGAGTGTTCGGATTGGCAGAGATGGGAGTCTTTATTGTTATACTCTTCGTCGGTTACATATATGTCTGGAAAAAAGGAGCGCTGGAATGGGAGTAGATAATCCGCTTGGCGAAAACGTTATAACCACGTCACTTGATGCACTTGTGAACTGGTCACGGAAATCGTCTATCTGGCCGATGACCTTTGGTCTGGCATGTTGCGCTATTGAGATGATGGCTACCGGCGCCTCTCATAATGACTTGGACCGTTTTGGTATCATTTTTCGCGCTTCTCCTCGTCAGGCAGACTGCATAATTATTGCCGGGACAGTTACCAAAAAGATGCTGCCGGTTATCAGAACAGTCTATGAGCAGATGCCTGAGCCTAAATGGGTCATCGCCATGGGAGCCTGCGCATGCTCTGGCGGTATATTTGATACCTACAGTGTTGTGCAGGGGATTGATGAAGCGTTGCCGGTTGATGTCTATATTCCGGGCTGCCCGCCGCGCCCCGAGGCGCTTCTGTTTGGTCTGATGAAGCTGCAGGACAAGATTATGAAAGATAAGAACTCATTCGGTTCCACAATTGGTCTGGGTGAGAGGGTTTCTTCAGTCGCCTAAACTGTAGCAATCATGGCACGTTGTTGTATAAATCAAATCCCAGAAAAAGGGTTGAATATCATGGCAGAAAATAATCGCGCATTAATCCAGTTGCAGGGGAAATTCGCTGCTTCAATTATTGATGTAGTGGAGTTCAGGGGTGAGGTGACGGTTACCGTCAAAAAGGATGCAATCATTGATATCCTTTCGTTCCTCAAGCAAACACTTCAGTACAATCTCCTTACAGACCTCACCGCAATCGACTATTTGGGGAAAAAAGAAGAGCGTTTTATGATGGTGTACCTCCTCTATTCGATTCCCAACAAAGATCGTTTGCGTATCAAGACCCCGGTAACTGAGGCTGATTGCCGCATTCCGACAGCATCCACAGTATGGAAAACGGCAAATTGGCTGGAGCGCGAAGTCTATGATCTTTTCGGCATCACGTTCGACGGTCATCCAGACCTCCGGCGTATTCTTATGGCTGATGACTGGGTGGGACATCCCCTTCGCAAGGATTATCCATTGCAGGGTCCGGACCGCCAACCCTATAAAGGGCGTTTGTCATAGTTTTACTACATCGTTCTGTAATTCGATCATAGAAGAGGCGATACATGGCTACTACTGAAACAATGACACTAAATATGGGTCCTCAGCACCCCAGTACACACGGAGTTCTGCGGCTCGTTCTCGAACTTGACGGTGAAGTTATCGTCAAGGTGACCCCGCATATCGGTTTTCTGCATCGCGGCGTTGAAAAGCTGGCTGAACATCGTACGTATCACCAGATTCTGCCGCTGACTGACCGACTCGATTACCTGGCGCCTATGAGCAACAACCTCGGATATATTCTGGCAGTTGAAAAGCTGATGGCGGTAGATGTACCTGAGCGCGCTGAAACTATCAGGGTAATCATGAACGAGTTGACCAGGCTTGAATCGCATCTGGTCTGGCTTGCTTGCCACGCGCTTGATATCGGTGCCATGACAGTTTTTATCTATGCATTCCGTGAGCGCGAAACTGTCATGGAGATCTATGAACTGATCTCCGGTGCCCGTATGACCTCAAACTACTTCCGTGTCGGCGGCCTTTCTCAGGACGTCCCGGATGAATTTGTTAAAAAAGTCGGTGACTTTGTCGACTCCATGCCCGCCTATCTGGATCAGTATGAAGGTCTATTGACAACCAACCCGATCTGGTTGAAGCGTACGGTCGGTAATGGCATTATATCCGCCGAAGATGCCATAGATATAGGGCTCACCGGTCCCGCACTGCGCGGATCAGGGGTTGATTGGGATCTGCGCCGCGATAATCCATATAGCGGCTATGAAAAGTACCAGTTCAAGGTGCCGACCGGAGAAAACTGCGATACCTTTGATCGCTATAAAGTACGTCTCATTGAGATGCGTGAAGCGTGCAAGATTATTCGTCAGGGTCTTGATAAACTTAAACCGGGACCGGTGCTAGCCGACTTCCCGCAGGTCTGCTACCCACCTAAGGAAAGCGTATACAATAGCATTGAGGGATTAATTCATCATTTCAAGATCGCTTCTGAAGGTTTTGCCGCTCCGGCAGGCGAAGTGTACCAAGGAGTGGAAGCACCAAAGGGTGAACTTGGTTTCTATATTGTCAGCGACGGTGGCAACAAACCGGAACGACTGAGAATTCGTCCACCGTCATTCGTAAACCTCCAAGCCATCGAACAGATGAGTGTAGGTTCCATGGTTGCCGACCTGGTGGCCGTAATCGGTACCTTGGACATCGTTCTTGGTGAAATTGACAGATAACTCCGCATGATCCAAAGGAGATGGGGCGCATGAGCGATGTAGTAGCGCAGCAGGTTAAAGAGCAGGAACCGGAAGTTGACCTTGTCAAGGCCGATCAGGTTATAGATAAATATATTGATTTACCCGGAAATCTGATGCCGGTATTACAGGGCATCCAGGATGCATACGGCTACATTCCACGCAAAGTGGCGGATTATGTCGCAGAGCGCCTTAATGTATACCCGAGCCAGATCTATGGGGTCCTTACCTTCTACGCTCAGTTCCACCTCAAACCACGCGGCCGTTTTATCATTCGCGTATGCGTTGGAACCGCTTGCCACGTCCAGGGTGCACAGAGAATTAAAGAGACATTTTTTAATCTACTGCATATCAAGCATACGGAAACTTCCGCTGATCTACGTTTCACCTTCGAAGAGGTCGCCTGCCTGGGTGCATGCGGAATGGCGCCTCTCGCAATGGTTAACGATGATACTTACGGTAAGATGACTGTTCAAAAAGTCGATGAAATAGTAGCAAAATATTCAGCAATCCCGCTTGACTAAGCGGACTCACGCTAGGGGCATAACGCATGAGCGATAATACAGCTATTCAAATTCTTATCTGTCAGGGAACTGGCGGGATTTCTGCCGGGGCAAAAGGTGTCGAGGCGGAGTTCAATCGTGTCATAGCCGAGCAGGGTCTGAATGCGACTATCGGCAAACGCTGCGATGTTATCAAAACCGGATGTCGCGGACTCTGCGCGAATGACGTTTTGGTTGACATCGTCACCCCGGAACAGGGGCGGGTTACCTACGACTTTGTTTTGCCGGAAGAGGTAGAGCGGATAGTCAAAGAACATATCATGGCTAGCACTACGATCGAAAAACGCAAAGCCAAGCCTTACTACAACACTTTTCTTGAAAAACAGATGCGTGTTGTCATGGGCAACTGTGGTGAAATTGACCCTGATAGCCTTGACGCTTATCTGGACGAGCCGTCAATCGGATTTCAGGCTTTAGAAAAGTGTGTCAAGACCATGAAGCCTGAAGATGTGATCGAAGAGATAAAAAAATCAGGTCTGCGCGGTCGTGGCGGCGGTGGTTTTCCGACCGGCATGAAATGGTCATTCTGCAAGGCATCACCAGGGGATCACAAATATCTCATCTGCAACGCCGATGAGGGCGACCCAGGCGCATTTATGGACCGCTCGGTTCTTGAGGGCGACCCATACTGTATTATCGAGGGAATGCAGATTGCAGGTTATGCAATTGGCGCTACCTACGGCTATGTGTATGTCCGTGCCGAATATCCGCTGGCTGTTCAGCGTCTCCAGCATGCCATCGACGTCTGCTACGAAAAAGGATACCTGGGCAAAAACATTAAAGGTTGGGGTCTCGACTTTGACATGCGCATCAAGATGGGCGCCGGTGCATTTGTTTGCGGTGAAGAAACCGCGCTGATGGCTTCCATCGAGGGAGAGCGCGGCATGAGTCGCCCCCGCCCGCCGTTCCCTGCCGTGCGTGGTTTGTGGGGACACCCTACCAATATCAATAACGTTGAAACTTTTGCCAATGTTCGTCATATCATCAACAGGGGTTCAGATTGGTACGCTGCGCTTGGTACGGAAACAACCAAGGGTACCAAGATCTTTGCCGTCACCGGCAAGGTTAAGCACACCGGACTGGTTGAAGTGCCGGCAGGGATGAAGGTGCGAGAGGTGCTTTTCGACGTCTGCGGCGGCATCGTCAACAACCGCAAGTTTAAAGCGGTTCAGGCTGGCGGACCGTCCGGTGGCTGTATTCCTGAGGAGCTACTGGATACACTGGTTGACTATAACGCTCTTATTCAGGCCGGTGCAATGATGGGATCCGGCGGTCTGGTTGTTATGGATGAAACCACCTGCATGGTCGATGTTGCCAAGTTCTTTCTGACCTTCACTCGCACAGAATCCTGCGGCAAGTGTGTACCCTGCCGTATCGGTCTCAAGGTCATGCTCGACATATTGACTAAAATCACCGAAGGAAATGGTGAGCTGTCCGATATCGAAACTCTGATTGATTTGGGCGAATCGATCAAAAAGGCATCTTTATGCGGCCTAGGTCAAACGGCTCCTAACCCTGTCCTTTCAACGATTAAATATTTCCGCCATGAGTATGAAGCACATATTACAGATAAACGCTGCCCATCCAATTGCTGTAAGGATCTGCTGCTTTGGGCCGTCTCCGAAGAGAAGTGCGTTAAGTGTGGTGCCTGCAAAAAAGCCTGTCCAGTTGATGCGATTGTGTGGGAAAAAGGACAGATTGCATTTTTAGACCAGAGCAAATGCACCAAGTGTAAATCCTGCTACGATGCTTGTCGTTTTATGGCTCTTGAATAATCCAGCTTGTCTGGATACGACGATTAAACTCACAAACAGAGGTTTTAGATGGTTAATCTTACGATAGACGACAAGCAGGTAACTGCACCCAAAGATTCCACGATTTATGATGCTGCCAAGTTAAATGGCATCAAAATTCCTATTCTGTGCCACGACAAGAAGCTTAAGCCGTTTGGTGCCTGCCGTATGTGTCTGGTTGAAATTGAGCAGATGAAGGGTCGCCAAATACCTGCTTGTACGACACCCGCTACCGAGGGGATGATTATTCGTACGAATACACCTGACATTATAAAAGCCCGCAAGTTGGTGCTTGAACTGTTGCTGCTCAACCACCCGCTTGATTGTCCGGTCTGCGACAAGGGGGGCGACTGTGATCTGCAGAACTTGACATATGATTACGAGTTAAACAGTAATCGATTCATTGATTCAAAATTTCAGCATGAAATTGACTATAACAACCCCCTGATTGAACGTGATATGAACCGATGTGTTCTGTGCGGTAAATGTGTACGTATCTGTGATGAGATTGTTTCCTACGGTGCTCTGACATTCATTGACAGAGGTATTGAAACAAAAATCGGTTGTGATTTTGAAAAACCTCTTGACTGCGAATTTTGTGGTTCCTGTGTCTCGGTTTGCCCTGTCGGTGCTCTGCTCGCACGTCCGTTCAAGCATAAAGCTCGCTTCTGGGCACTTACTAAGCATAATTCTGTATGTGGATACTGTGGCACCGGATGCAATTTAACGCTTGGTGTCAAGGACGATAAAGTTCTAACTACAGTGTATGACGAAAACCAGGGGTTTCATAAGGGACAGTTATGCGTTCGCGGTCGTTTCGGTTATCAGTTTATAAATTCTGAAAAGCGTCTGACAACTCCGCTTATTCGCAAAAACGGGCGTCTGACTGAAGCAACGTGGGATGAGGCTCTGGAAATCGTTGCAGGGCGACTTAAGGGCGGCACTGCCGTTGCGGCACTTGCAACGCCGCGTTTGACCAATGAAGAGTTGTCCCTGTTCAAAAAAATGATGCTGGAAAATGTTGGATCAAAAAACTATGACCATTCCGCCGGATATGCACATAGAGCATTAACCGAGGGTTTTGCCAGCAGTTTCGGGTCATCTGCTTCTTCTGCATCAATACCTGATATTCAGAAAAGCGATCTACTGCTAGTCATAAAAACTGACTCTTATGAAACTCATCCGGTAATCGGCTTTGAGATAAATATGGGTGTCAAGAATAAAGGCATAAAGCTCAATATACTTTCCGACAAGAGGGGTAAACTCTCGAAACTTCCCGGTGCCAATACACTGGTTCATATTCCGGGAACTGAAGTAGCAGTAATAAATGCACTTTGTAAATCTGTCATTGACCAGAAGTTGGCAGATCCTTCGGTTGCATCTCTCCCCGGTCACGCCGAGTTGATAAAAGCACTGTCTGATTTTACACCGGAAACAATTGCAGCAGTAAGCGGTCTTACAGTAGAGAAAATAAATAAATTAGCTGCTGATTATGCTGCTGCAGAAAAAGCAATGATACTTTTCCCTACCGGACTTGGTTATGCCGGGCACGCAGCTGATCTCGCAAGAGCGGTAGCCAATCTCGCTATTCTTACCGGCAAGCTCGGTAAGGAAGGATGCGGAGTACTCTGCCTCTCTGAAAAAAATAATAGCCAGGGCGCCGTCGACATGGGTTTCTACCCTCAGGACGGCGGTGACAATGCGCTTCAAATTCTGGATGCCTGTTCGGCCGGGACAATCAAGACTCTTCTTATCGCCGGTGAAAACCCCGTTACATCCTATCCTGATAACGCGAAAGTTAAAGCTGCTCTTGATGCAGTTGAATTCCTGATTGTTTCAGATCTTTTTATGACGGAAACAGCCGAACTTGCAGATGTTGTTCTCCCCGCCTGCTCTTTTGCTGAAAAAGAAGGAACATATACCAGCACAGACCGGCGTGTACAGCATGTGAAGCCCGCAATAAACAAAATAGGCCAGTCACGATCCGACTTTGAAATAATATCATCATTGATTGTAAAACTTGGCGGCACACCGCCAACCACACCGGCAGCACAGTTTTCTGAAATAACCGCAAACACGCCTGGTTATGAAGGTATGACCTATGCGACCCTAGGGAACGAGGGTGCTTTTGCCCCAGTATCCATTCAACCAGTATTTGTTGTTCCTGTTGCGGCTCAAGTTCCTGCTGCTCAAGGGAAACTTGCCCTCGTTACCGGCAGTGTCCTGTATCACAACGGTACGTTGTCTCAGCATGGTGAAGGTCCTGTTCATGTCTGCCCGGAAGCATATGTGGAAATATCGCGCTCCGATGCTGGTCGCAGTTCCATTATTGACAACGATCTTGTAACGGTTACATCAGAAAACGGTTCATTGCAGCTTAAGGCGAAACTGAGTATTCGAATCCCGGAAGGTGTGGTTTTTATCCCGTACCATTTCCCGGCAGCACCGGTAAACATGGTCTGGAGCGGTTCCGCTGTTACCATGGTTTCCCTGTCTAAGTAAAAAACTGTCTATAACTGGTTACTTAATACTTGCAAGAAAAGAGGGACTGATGGGAATGGAAATATTAGGTCTGCCGATGATGTATTACATCGCTATGGTTGCCAAGGTACTAGTGACATTTATATTTGTCCTCCTTACCGTGGCGTATGCTACTTATGCAGAGCGCAAGATTATCGGCCATATGCAGGTCCGTCTTGGGCCTATGCGTACAGGATGGCACGGTCTGCTGCAGCCGATTGCCGATGGGGTGAAGCTCTTCTTCAAAGAGGAGATTATTCCATCACAGGCC
Organism: Desulfuromonadaceae bacterium; assembly: GCA_028683435.1. Lineage (GTDB taxonomy): Bacteria > Desulfobacterota > Desulfuromonadia > Geobacterales > Pseudopelobacteraceae > JACRCG01. Next base: position 36,381 of record JAQUIG010000012.1, read on the forward strand.
AGCACCTTTGCGTTTCTGATCGCCCCTTTAATTGCTCTTATCCCGGCATTTATCACTTTTGCCGTCATCCCGTTCGGGGGTGTAATTGAAGTCGCCGGCTATAAGATTCCGCTACAGGTCGCGGCATACTATGACACCGCTGCCGGTCAGGTCTTTGATATTAATGTCGGAGTTCTCTATATTCTGGCAATGTCATCTCTCGGTGTCTACGGCATCGTGTTAGCCGGCTGGTCTTCAAACAGTAAGTATTCCCTGATGGGTGGTCTGCGCGCTTCGGCCCAATTGATTTCGTATGAACTTGCTGCCGGTTTGTCTATTATCGCCGTGTTTATGCTTTCAGGCACGCTCTCACTCCACAAGATAGTAGCATTGCAATCAGGTTTTGGCGGTTTTGATTGGTATATATTCAAACAGCCTCTTGCTGCTTTCATGTTTTTCGTCTGCTCTCTCGCTGAAATCAATCGTACCCCGTTTGACCTGCCTGAAGCTGAAACAGAGCTTGTATCCGGTTTCTGTACAGAATATTCCTCCATGAAATATGCAATGTTCTTCATGGCAGAATACGCAAATATGGTCACTGTCAGCGCCATGACCGTCACACTTTTCCTGGGTGGATGGAACGGCCCGTTCACCGCTGCAATGCCGCTGCTCGGACCCGTTTACTTTGTTGCCAAGGTTTACTTCCTCATGTTTGTCTGTATGTGGATTCGTGCTACATTGCCGCGCTACCGATATGACCAATTAATGCATCTCGGCTGGAAAGTATTTATTCCGCTTGCACTTGTAAATATTGTAGTTACAGGAATCATCGGGTACTTCATTTAAATCAAGGCATTGACACGCCACGCAATTACGATAACGAGGGTGGAAATATGAATCCGATTACACCGATTATAAAAGGCTTGGGTATTACATTTAAACATATGTTCTTGAAGCCGGTGACTTTACAGTATCCAACTGAAAGACCCAGGGTAGCGGCTCGCTACCGAGGCTTGCATGGCCTGAAAGTTTCGCACGATAAAGCCAAGTGCGTGGCCTGCTATCTCTGTCCTACGGTCTGCCCTGCCAAATGCATCACTGTTGAGGCGGCCGAGGACGCTAATCATGACAAGTACGCTACAAAATACGAGATTGACATGTTGCGCTGCATTTTTTGCGGGTACTGCGTTGAGGCCTGCCCGGTTGATGCTCTCAAAATGACCGGTGAGTTTGAGTTGGCCAACTATTCTCGCAAAGATTTTATCTACTCCAAAGAACGTCTCTTAGAAAAGTAATAAAGGAGCAGTGCATGGAAACCCTTTTCTTTCTGATCATAACGTTAGTCGCTATAGTTTCGGCGATCTTGGTGATCACCTGCAAAAATCCGATTAATAGCGCACTGTCGCTCATAATGACTTTTTTCTGTCTTGCCACTTACTATGTCATGCTGGATGCTCCATTTATGGCTGCTGTCCAGGTTATGGTGTATGCAGGTGCGATCATGGTTCTGATGGTGTTCACTATCATGCTGCTGAATATCAGAGTTGATGCCTCGAAGAAACATTCTCATAAACTCTTCCTCGGTTCTATCATTGGCTTCTTTACCTTTTTTAATATAGCCTTTGTACTGTTCAAGAGTCATGTTGCTATGCCAACAGGACCCTACAGCGTAGACATGATCAAACAAATTGGCCATACAGAACTGATCGGCAAAGAAATATTCACGAACTTTTTACTGCCGTTTGAAATTACATCAATATTACTTCTGGTTGCTATAGTTGGGGCGGTAATCCTGGCTAAGAAAAAAATATAAGAGGGATATATTCATGGAAAACCTGAACGGCTATCTCATTGTAAGCGCAATTCTTTTCTCTATCGGAACAATTGGCGTACTGACGCGTAAGAACGCAATTGTCATTTTCATGTGCATCGAGTTAATGCTTAATGCCGTTAACCTGACTTTCGTAGCATTGTCGCGTCATCTCGGAAATCTTGATGGCCAGATATTTGTCTTTTTTATTATGACTGTTGCAGCGGCAGAAGCAGCCGTGGGTCTGGCGCTTATCATCGCGTTCTTCAACAATAAAGAAACCATTGATGTTGATGATATTAACCTGATGAAGTGGTAGTGCAGCGCTCCACCCTTACGACAACGTTTAACGATTGCATAAAAGGAGTCTTACATGTTTGACAACGTATGGCTGATCCCGCTTTTACCGTTTATCGGTTTCTTGATCAACGGTCTTCTCGGGAAAAGAATCAAGAACGAAACTGTTATTGGAGGCATCGCCTCAGCCATGGTTTTGGGCTCGTTTATTGTTTCCTGCTTGACGCTCTTTAATTTGCTCTCTTTGCCTGGTGAAGAACGACAGGTAGAGGTCAAAATATTCTCCTGGATTACCTCAGGCGTGTTTAACGCTGATGTCGCCTTCCTGATAGACCCTTTATCCTGTCTGATGATTATGGTTGTTTCAGGAGTAGGCTTTCTGATTCATCTGTATTCAATAGGGTACATGCACGGAGAAGAAGGTTATTACCGCTATTTTTCTTATCTGAATCTCTTTACCTTCTCGATGCTGCTTCTGGTCCTAGGTAACAATCTACTCCTTATGTTCGTTGGCTGGGAAGGGGTTGGTCTTTGTTCTTATCTGCTGATAGGCTATTATTTCCACAAAAAATCAGCTGCTGATGCCGGTAAAAAAGCCTTTGTTATGAACAGAATCGGTGACTTCGGTTTTCTCCTCGGCATCTTTACCCTTTTCTGGTATCTCGGCAGCAGCCATAATGTCTGGACTATCACGTTTACCGAGTTAGCCAATAATTCGCATCTGCTTCCGACCGGCGGAATTGTAACAGTCATAACTCTCTGCTTCTTTCTTGGTGCGACCGGTAAATCAGCACAGATTCCACTGTATACCTGGCTCCCTGATGCCATGGAAGGCCCAACCCCGGTATCCGCCTTGATTCATGCGGCAACCATGGTCACCGCCGGTGTCTATATGATAGCCCGTATGAACTATCTGTTCATTCGTTCTCCTGAAACGCTGGCTGTCATTGCTGTAATCGGGGCCTGCACGGCGCTCTTTGCCGCGACAATTGGTACTGCGCAGAACGATATTAAACGCGTACTTGCATACTCAACTGTTTCGCAGCTTGGCTATATGTTTCTTGCCATGGGGGTCGGAGCTTTTGGTGCCGGCATATTCCATCTGATGACGCACGCTTTCTTCAAGGCTTGTCTCTTCCTCGGCTCCGGTGCCGTTATCCACTCCATGCATGGGGCGCTGCACCACGCCCATTCGAATGATGACGCTCAGGATATGCGTAACATGGGTGGTCTCAGATCAAAGATGCCATTAACATTTATTACCTTCCTGCTTGCTACAATCGCGATTTCAGGTATTCCCGGCTTTTCCGGATTCTTTTCAAAAGATGAGATTCTCTGGCAGGCATTTTCCAATCCGCACCATGGCAGCTTGAACTTCCTGTTATGGGGTATGGGGGCACTCGCCGCAGGTCTGACCGCTTTCTATATGTTCCGCCTTGTATTCATGACCTTTTTCGGTGAGTGTCGTATAACTCCTAAGGCCAAAGATCATCTTCATGAGTCACCAATGATCATTGTCTTGCCATTAATAGTACTCGCTGGTCTTTCTGTTGTCGGCGGTTTTATCGGTATCCCCAAGGTTATCGGAGACCTGTTTGGCGGGATCCCAAATTACCTTGAACATTATCTGGATCCGGTCTTCAAGCACTCTGAAGAATATATGGCACATCACGGTGCACACACCGGCATTCACAATATTGCACTTGAATGGGGTCTGATGGGAACTTCAGTGTTAATCGCCCTGATCGGTATTACGGTCGCCTATTCACTCTATGTTGCGAACAAAGGTATTCCGGCCCGCTTTGTTGCCGCATTCCCAGGATTACACCGAGCTGTTTATAATAAATGGTACATCGATGAACTGTATGACAACATAATTGTAAATCCGTGCAAAGCGTTCAGCCAGTTTCTGTGGAAAGGATTTGATGTTATTGTAATAGATGGTGCGGTTAACGGAGTTGCTAAAACGGTTATGGCTTGTAGTGGCGTATTCCGACTCATGCAATCCGGACTTATATCCAATTATGCATGGTCCATGGCCTTCGGCGTTGTTGTTATGCTGAGCTATTTTATCCTGAAATAACCAACTGTTTGTAATTTGCATAAAGGAGCACGACTACATGAGTTACATATTGAGCCTGACTACATTTCTGCCAATTCTTGGGGTACTGCTGCTTTTCTTCATCCCCAAGGAGAGCAAATCAGTACTGCGCGGCTTTACCTTCGCGGTAACGCTGGTAACCTTTCTTGCGTCGTTACTGATATTGTTTGGTTTCCAAACCAACGCAGAATTCCAGTTTGTTGAAAATGTACCCTGGATCGCAGCTGGACCATTTGTCATGCGCTATAACATTGGTGTCGATGGCATAAGCCTCTGGCTGGTTATCCTGACTACTTTTATCATGCCGCTTTCCGTACTTTCTACCTGGAAAGCTGTTGAAGACAAGGTCAAGGAGTACATGATATGCCTTTTAATTCTTGAGACGTCATTAATCGGTGCATTTATATCCATAGATATGTTCCTGTTCTATATTTACTGGGAACTGATGCTGATCCCGATGTATTTCATGATCGGTATCTGGGGTGGCAAGAATCGTTTGTATGCCACCATGAAGTTTTTTATCTATACGATGGTCGGTTCACTCCTGATGCTCGTAGCTTTCATCTACCTGTACATGCTCGGTTCACAAGCTGGCATCCCCGACTTCAGTGTTCTGCATTTCTACAATTTGCGTATTGATCCTACCATACAGGTCTGGATGTTTATGGCTTTTGCCCTTGCTTTTGCGATCAAGGTCCCGATGTTCCCGCTTCATACCTGGTTGCCGGATGCCCATACTGAAGCCCCAACCGCCGGTTCTGTTATATTGGCCGCTATCATGCTGAAAATGGGAACATACGGCTATGTCAGGTTTGCGATGCCCCTCTTTCCTGAGGCTGCTCATCGCTTTGCGCCGCTGCTTGCTACTCTGGCTGTTATCGGTATTATCTATGCCGCCCTGGTTGCCATGGTTCAGGAAGATGTTAAGAAACTGGTTGCCTACTCTTCAGTCGCGCATCTTGGTTTTGTCATGTTGGGGCTTTTTGCCTTCAATGTCCAAGGTATGACCGGAAGTATGCTGCAGATGCTTAATCACGGAATTTCAACTGGTGCGCTCTTCCTTATCGTCGGATTTATCTATGAACGGAGGCATACCCGCCTTATTAGTGACTTTGGAGGACTGGCGAAGCAGATGCCTGTTTTTGCCACAATCTTCATGATAGTAACCCTTTCCTCAATTGGTGTCCCAGGAACCAACGGTTTCGTTGGCGAGTTTTTAATCCTGATTGGAGGGTATGAAAGTGAACTGCGCTGGTGGGCCGTAGTTGCAACCAGTGGTGTTATTTTCGCCGCCGTATATATGCTCTGGATGTTCCAGCGGGTCATGTTTGGTGAACTCAACAACCCTAAAAATCAGAAATTGCTTGATCTTGATGCGCGTGAGATAGCAATCATGTTGCCGCTTGTTGTACTGATCTTTGTGATGGGTGTTTACCCGAACCCATTTATTGAAAAAATGGATCCGGCTATCCAAAAGCTGGTTGCGCATATTCGTCCCGCATCGATGAACGCAAAGATTCTTCCCGCCGCTTTGCAGTCCCTGCCGGTCGGTCATCCCGCCATGCCCGGCCATTCCGGAATGGAAGAATCAACCGCTCCTTCTGCTGCGTCCGGGCAACTGCCGGCTGGGCACCCCGGTATACCGGCAGAAGGGCAGAGTTCAGAACCGGTCGTTAATCCGCACGAATCCAAGTAACTAACGAGTCAATCTGACCGGAGGAGCTTTTAGATGGACATGATTACAATACCAGCTGTCAATTTTACACCCATACTCCCGGAGATCTTTCTCTCCGTTCTAGCCATGTTTCTGTTGTTGATGAATGTTTTTTCTCCCAATGGTAAAAAAACATACCTTTCATACATCAGCTTCATCGGACTTGCAGCAGCAGCCGTCCTTGTTGGATCAGGTTGGGGTGCGCATGTTGAGAGCTTCAACGGTGCTGTCGTACTCGATAACTTTGCCACTTTCTTTAAAATAATATTCCTTCTTTCTGCCGGACTGGCTGTACTCATATCTGATCAGTACATGGAGCGTGAAGGGTGTAATCACGGCGAGCTCTACCCGATAATACTGTTTACCGTCGTCGGTATGATGCTTATGGCTTCTGGTACCGACTTGATGACGATCTTCCTCGGTCTTGAGGTTATGTCAGTTGCCTTATATGTACTTTCCGGTTTCAATCGGGCAAATCGCAAATCCAATGAAGCGGGTATTAAATATTTTCTTCTCGGCTCTTTTTCAACCGGCTTTCTACTCTACGGGATGGCACTTATTTATGGTGCTACCGGTACAACCCGTATTGCTGGAATAGCCGCTATTCTCGGTCAGATGACTCTGCCATCAACTAATATCATGCTGGTAGCCGGAATGCTGCTCATGTTTACCGGATTTGCATTCAAGGTTGCTGCCGCTCCGTTTCATATGTGGACACCAGATGTATATGAAGGTGCACCGACACCTATGACCGCCTTTATGTCAACAGGCCCTAAAGCCGCTGCATTTGCTGCTTCTTTACGTCTTTTCCTGGTTGCTCTTCCAACTCTTCAGGTTGAATGGAGCCAACTGCTCTGGGTACTGGCTGTTCTTACGATGACTGTCGGCAATATAACGGCCTTGCGTCAGGACAACATCAAACGCATGCTCGCGTATTCATCCATTGCTCATGCCGGATATTGTCTGGTTGGTTTTGCAGCCGGTAACGGTACCGGAACATCTGCGATTCTGTTTTATATGCTCTCGTATGCTTTTATGAACATTGGCGCTTTTGCAATTATTATTCTTGTTGCGAAGAAGGGCGAGCCGAATGGCACGGTTATGGATCTGGCCGGCTTTGGTTTTAAGCACCCGGTTCTTGCGCTGGCAATGACTATTTTCATGTTTTCTCTTGCCGGTGTTCCGCCTACAGCCGGTTTTATCGGAAAGTTCTATCTTTTTTCCGGTGCCGTTCAACAGGGTTATATCTGGTTGGCTATTCTTGGCGTACTCAATAGTGCCGCTTCGGTTTATTACTATCTGCGCGTAATTGTTTACATGTACATGAAGGATCCAACCGAGGAGTTTGAGTGGACAAAACTCACCGCTCCTGTAGCGCTCGCTCTGGTACTGGCTGTTGCCGGTACGCTGATTCTCGGTATAGTTCCTTCTTTTGTTCTTCAGTATGCGCAGCTGGCAGTCAGCATGCTGTAGATGCTGTCTGATTGCTATACGATATAATTAAGGGCGGCCTCCAGTAGAGGCCGCCCTTTGTTTTCATTGGTTTTTAATAAATTATTTAGCAGAAAGGTGCATAATTGGTAGCACAAGAAAGCTGGACAATCCTTAAAATACTGTCCTGGACGAAAGAGTTTCTTCTTTCAAAAGGTGTTGTCAATGCGCGTCTTGAAGCAGAATGGCTCCTTTCTGCAGTGACAGGGCTTGACCGCATCGGTCTCTATCTGCATTTTGACAAGCCTTTGAATGCCGCTGAACTGGCGGAATACCGCGCCGTGGTTGTCCGCAGGGCAAAGCGCGAACCGCTTCAGCATATTCTTGGCAGTCAGGAGTTCTGCGGACTGGACTATGAAGTGACTGCTGATGTATTGATACCGAGACATGACACTGAACTACTGGTTTCAGAGGCACTCGCTCGGTGTCCTGATGCCAGATCGGTTCTGGACATCGGGACCGGCAGCGGATGTGTTGCCGTCTCTTTGCAGAAGCAGCTTCCGAATGCAGTTGTAACTGCCATAGATATCTCGGATGCGGCGTTGACAGTTGCCCGCCGCAATGCTGATAAATATGGAGCATCAATAGAATTCGTACACGGTTCCCTTCTTGATCCGTTTGTCGGTCGTAAATTTGACCTGATCGTGTCGAATCCCCCGTATATCCCTACTGCTGATATTGAATCTCTTGATCAGGAAGTGCGAGATTACGATCCACATACTGCTCTGGATGGGGGTAGTGATGGTCTTACTATATATCGGTCTCTTATACCGGCATCCGTTGAGTTCCTTAATCCAGGGGGATGGCTTCTTGTTGAGATAGGGATCGGACAGGCAAAAGATGTTACCGCGTTGTTTCAGCACACTCGCAGCTATAATGAACCTATTATTGCTTATGATCCAGGCGGTATTGAGAGGGTTGTAGGTGCACAGCAAAAGGAGAGGCAATGAATATCGAAGAAGCAGGAAGGGTGCTGGCTGAAAGTGATCTGTTAGTCACAGAATCTGAAGTTGTTGCTGCTATCGCACGACTTGCAGACGAGATGACGGCAGAGTTGAATAGTTTAAATCCTGTGCTGGTCTGCTGTATGAACGGTGGTCTTGTTTTTGCCGGGCAGTTGCTGACGAAGCTGATATTTCCGCTTCAGGTCGATTACGTGCATGCCACTCGCTACGGCCATGCAATCAATGGCGTTGCGCTTGACTGGAAGGTCAGACCGCAGACCGATCTCCATGGCAGGACGGTTGTGCTGCTCGATGATATCCTTGACGAGGGTGTGACGTTAGCCGCCATTGCAGATTATTGCCGTCAGCAGGGAGCGAAGAAGATAATGATGGCAGTGCTGGTTGAAAAACTTCATTTGCGCAAGGTGACTCCTGGATTGAAGGCCGACTTTACCGGTATTGAGGTTGGTGATCGCTTTCTTTTTGGATACGGCCTCGATTATAAAGGATATTGGAGAAACGCACCCTGTATTTATGCGCTAAAAGGTCATTAGCCGTTGCTCGTCAATAATATCTTGCCCCCTGCGAACCTTTCATACACCTTGTCGAGTGGGTAGATAAACAGTATCGTTATTGTTTTTGCCGATAATCGCGTCTACCCGCGCCCCGTCCAGTGTCTCTTCCGTCTGTAGTGCCTCTGCAAGCAGATCCAGCTTGGCGCGGTTAGTATTTAAAATCTGCTCCGCCTGTCGTTCCGCTTTTTCGATAAAGTGAAGCATCTCTTGGTCGATACGCCATGCCATGGCCTCGGAGAAGCTCTTCTCCTCGGCCAGTTTCCTCCCCAGGAAGGGGTGCTCCTCACCCCGACTGAATGTCATGGCACCAACCTTTTCGCTCATTCCCCACTGACAGACCATCTTCTCCGCTAGATCGGTAACGAGTTTCAGGTCGCTCTGAGCGCCGGTAGAAACCTCACCGAAGACAAGCCGTTCCGCCACCCTGCCTCCCATGGTCACCGCCAGCCTTTTTTCCAGATAGCTCTGTGGGTAATGGTAACGGTCGTCCTCTGGGAGCTGCTGGGTGACTCCCAACGCCATGCCTCGGGGGATAATTGTCACCTTGTGAATCGGGTCGGTGCCGGGAAGCAGTCGGGCCACAAGTGTATGCCCTGCTTCGTGGTACGCGGTGATCCGCTTCTCCTCCGGTGTGATGAACATCTTCCGCTCTCCGCCCATCAGGATCTTGTCCTTGGCCTTTTCCAGGTGATCCTGGGTGACCGCTGCAGCATCTTCCCGCGAGGCGAGGATGGCAGCCTCGTTTACGAGATTCTCGAGGTCGGCGCCGGTCATCCCCGGTGTGCCGCGGGCAACAACACCCAGATCCACCCCGCCGGCAAGGGCAATCTTGCGCACATGAACCTGAAGAATCTTCTCGCGATCGCGCCAGTCGGGACGTTCTATCACTACGTGCCGGTCAAAGCGCCCGGGACGGAGCAGGGCCGGGTCGAGCACGTCCGGGCGGTTGGTTGCGGCCAGGACGATGACCTCCTGATGCTGGTCGAAACCATCCATCTCCGACAGCAGCTGGTTCAAAGTCTGTTCCCGTTCATCATGGCCGCCGCCGAACCCTGCACCCCGACTGCGCCCCACCGCATCGAGCTCATCGATGAAGATGATGCTGGGGGCGGCCTTCTTGGCGCTGGCGAAAAGATCCCGTACCCGGCTTGCGCCAACACCGACGAACATCTCGATGAACTGGGATGCAGAGATGCTGAAGAAGGTTACGCCGGCCTCTCCCGCCACCGCTCGTGCCAAGAGGGTCTTACCGGTGCCGGGCGGGCCGACCAGCAGTACACCCTTTGGGACCTTGCCGCCGATTCGTTCGAACTGTTTGGGGTTGCGCAGGTAGTCAACGATCTCCTTCAGTTCCTGTTTGCTGTTTTCCATGCCCGCTACATCCTGAAAGGTTACGGAAGCCTTCTCGTGTGTCGTGTACGTGCGGGCTCCGGAGCTGGCGAAACCACCCAACATTCCACCCGGCCCCTGGTTGCGCATGGCCCGCATGCCCATCCACCAGATGCCGATAATGATGATCCATGGTGCCATACTGATGAGAAGATTGACGAGCAAAGAGGGTTCCGTAGATATGGCAGTGACCTCCACCTTGTGCACAGTCAGGTCGGCCATCAAAGTCTGATCAGCAATAGCCGGCATGACAGTGCTGAAGGCGCTGACTTCTCTCACCGTCGTTCTCCCTTGAACCTGTAGATTGACCTTGATCTTCGACCGCACTTCGCCTCCGATGACTACCCCCTTGATGCTGATTTTCTTTATGTTGTCAGCCGCCAGCTCGCTGCGGAAGCGACTGTAGCTGATCTCGGCACTCTGGGCGCTCTGTTGCGCAAGGTAGGCGTAGTACGTATTAAACAAAAGCATGAACAGCATGATGATCAACATCTGTTTCCAGAAGGATTGGGACATGGCAGCGCGCCTCGCGAAAAGTTGTCTTCTGCTACAGTTTACCGTCAGCAGCGAATTTTACAAGAGGGCGTTTTATACAGGCTGAATTGGCGAACAAACAAGATCATCCCGAAAAATAAGATGTCGCGTCTATGGCGCCTTACCGTAAGTGATGGTATAATGTCTGGCAGCTATCATCGTTTCCATCCGCGTCTTGGCCCATGCATCGAGATTAATGCGGCATCGAAACGATCATAACCTCCCGTGGTTTTTGCGTGTCTTTAAAAAAGAGGATAAATATGACAGCCCAACTTGAAAACGATGATTCCGATACGCTTTGCACATGTGGGGAGATGCATAAGGGACACATCTGCTGGCTCTCGCGAATGGGACTGATAATGGAAGTTCAGCATCTCAGCGACAACCCGACGGTTTCCTGCTCGAAGTGCGGAGCAAAAGCTAACCTGCCGCATAATGTATGTTTTCCTGCCCCCCTTGATGGCTCCGCCAAATAAACAGACAAGGCAACACTATATCCATGCTTATAATTGTTGAATCGCCCACCAAGGCGAAAAAAATACAGTCAATCCTTAAAATGAAGACCATGTCCACTGTGGGGCATTTCAAAGACCTGCCCGCAGCGCAGATCGGTATTGATCTGACAACGTATGAACCTACCTTTGTCTACCACGAAAAGAAAGTGAACCTCCCCAAGGAGCTTCGTGCCGCTGCGCGCGGTAAGACCGTCATGCTTGCCGGTGACCCGGACCGGGAGGGATATGCCATCAGCTGCCATATCTACGAAGAGGTGAAAACTGTCGCCAAAGAATGTCTCAGGATGGAGATTTACGAGGTGACCGAGAAGGGGCTGAAGGAGTCGCTTGCCAAGGCGGTGCCGTTTGAAAGTACGAACAGCGGCCTCTACAACGCCTTCCTTGGGCGAAGAATCGGTGACCGTCTGGTAGGGTATATTCTCTCCCCACTTGCCAGTAAAGCTCTCCGTAGCTCCTACAGTGTCGGGCGGGTCCAATCCCCTGCAGTCCGCCTGGTTGTCGACCGTGAACGGGAAATCCGGAAATTCACTTCTGCCCCCTACTGGATGCTGGATATCCAGCTGGACAAGGACGGGACGACCTTCCTGGCCCGTCACATTAACGGCAAGTTTGCACAACAGTCTGACGCAGATCGGATCATCGCCGCAATCAGTGCGGAAACCGAGGCCCTGGCAGAAAAAGTCGAAAAGAAAGAGGTCAGGCAATCCGCCAAGCCGCCGTTCACGACGGTCGATCTGCAGGCCGCCGCAGCCGCCCGCCTGAAATACACCCCGGAGCAGACGATGAAACTTGCTCAGGCGCTTTTTGACCACGGCGTTATCACCTACCACCGGACCGATTCCGTCCGGATGGACCCCGCCTTCGTGGCTGAGATTCGTGCGTTTATTGGGAATTCTCTCGGGGAAAACTACCTGCCGCTCCAGCCGAACCAGCATACATCCAAAAACTCGCAGGCCGAGGCGCACGAAGGGATCCGCCCCACCCATATGCACTCGGTTGCAAATATCCCGGCTGTCATCAGTAAGGAAAGACTGACTCCCGACCATGCCAGGCTCTACGAGATGATCTTCAAGCGGGCTGTTGCCAGCCAGCTGGCGGTGGCACGCTACGATTCTACCGTCATGATCTTTGTCGTCGCCGGTGAGCGGTTCAAGGCAGCCGGGCGGGTATTGATATTTGATGGTTTTCTCAAGGTGTATGCCGAGGTTGATGAGGAAAAAGAAAAAAAGGGGGAGGATGACAAGCTGCAGCTGCTCCCCCCGGTAGAGGCTGGCGAGATGGTGCCGAAACTGCAGGAAATACTCGAAGAGAAAAAGAGCAAGCCGCCGGGAAGGTTTACGCTCGGATCACTGGTAAAGGAGCTTGAACGGCTCGACATCGGGCGCCCTTCAACATATGCCGCCATCACCAAGAACATTACGGACCGTGGCTACATCAAGGAAGAGAAGGGGAGGGTGGTTCCGCTGCCCCCGGGGGAAACGCTGATTGACTATCTGAGGGATAAGCATGGCTGGGTGATCGATTACGAGCTTACGGGGAAAATGGAAAATTTTCTTGATCTGGTTGTGGAGAATAAGGAAACTTGGCAGCGTTTTTGCCGGGGTGTTCACAACAAGATGGGGTTTTTTATTCCGCCAGTGAGGGCAGAAGGGGGTGGCCCAAGCGAAGGGCAGCTCAGGTATGCGCGCGACCTCGCCCAAAAAAGAAATCTGGTTGTATCCGATGAAACACTAAAGAGTAGCAAGGCCCTCTCAATGTGGATTGAAGGTGTCGTCGGCACGAAGGTGGCGACGACACCTTCAATCAAGGCCGTTCCGAAGGACAAACCCCATGTTTGACAACCCGCTGCTGCTCGTCTGTCTTGCCATTGGTTGCGGCGCCATCCTTGGCCGCATTTCCATAAAGAAGGTGTCGCTGGGCGTTGCCGGGGTACTGTTCGCCGGTGTCATGTGGGGCTATCTCGAGCCGGCGGTCAAGCCACCTGACGTCCTGGCGACCTTCGGTCTTGCACTGTTCGTGTACGCCATCGGCCTTTCTTCGAGCGGTCTTTTGTTCGACACCTGGTCACATGGCGGGTGGCGATTTATGCTGATACCGCCGGTTGCCGTCGGCGTTGCCTTTGCTGTTAGCCTCTTCGCCGCTCAGATCTTTAATATACCGGCGAGTACCGCTGCGGGCGTTTTTGCCGGCGCCCTGACCAATACCCCTTCCCTTGCCGCCGCTACGACAGCTCTCGGACAAAGAGGGGCGGAGGCGACGCTTGGCTATGCAATAGCCTACCCGTTGGGAGTTCTGATCCCGATTCTGTTGCTTTCCTGGCCGTTCAGGCGCGAAACTCAGGGTGCTGGCGACACACTGTCAAGCGCCGCCATCGTGGTACGCAATGTCAAGGAGCCTGGAGAGGCGGTTGGAGGTCTGCTGGAGCGCTATTCTTTATCGGTGCGCTTCGCACGTTGTGTCCGTGGCAACGAACAATTTGCCCTCACAGGATTTTCGGTCATTAAAAACGGCGACATCGTGACGGTTGTCGGCTTGTCTGATGACGTGCGTAATGCCACGGAGATCCTTGGGGTTGAATCCGGTGGAGACGTACTGCATGACAGAAGTCAGCTCGACTACCGGCGGATATTCGTATCAAGCCCGGCCGTATGCGGCAAGACGTTGCGTGAGGTGGGGATTTTTCGCAATTTCGAAGGCATCGTGACAAGAGTCAGACGCGGCGACACCGATTTCATCCCCAACGCAGAAACCACCATCATGCCGGGCGACCGCCTGCGGGTGATCGCACCGCGGGAAAAACTTTCGGCAATCTCGGAATACATCGGAGATTCCTACCATGAAGCCAGCGAATTCAATATCCTGACCTTCGGACTGGGGCTCGCAATGGGCATTGCCATCGGAACCGTCAACATCACCCTGCCGATGGGGCTTGGAACGTTCGAGATCGGCCCGGTAGCGGGTTGTTTGATTGTGGCGCTGGTGCTGGGTGCACTTGGCAGGACCGGTCCGCTGACATGGTATCTGCCGTACGGTGCATCAATGTCACTGCGCCAGCTCGGCCTGGTTGTCTTTCTGGCATGTGCCGGCATTAAGGCGGGTGGCCTGCTGCACACAGCGCCGCTCAACATTTCTGCGCTGGTTTTGGGTGCCTGCATCACAACGGTGACATGCCTGGTAACAATTGCAATGGCCCGCATAATTGCCGGTAAGTCGTGGCCGTTCATCGGAGGTATTCTGGCAGGAGTGCAGACTCAACCGGCGGTTTTAGGTTTCGCTGTCGGCCGCTGCGGCAATGAACGGGTCGAGGCCGGCTATGCGGCGGCTTATCCGCTCAGCATGTTGTTGAAGATAGTTTTTGTGCAGATCTTTTTGATGGTTATGAACTCTTGACTGGGGATATGAGTGTCTGTAAAGGAAAACGTGTCATGATTACCACATTCAGCACGATACAAAAGTTTGATCATCTCGAGCTATACCGCGATTTCCTTGAGCGGGAAACTGACCGCAGCGGTACGTTGGTCCTGCACCACGGCCTCGTGAAACGGCCCGGGAAAAAGGTCCCGGACTTTTCCACCGTGGAACTGAAAGCTCTCGTCTCCGATGTTGACGACCGATTGGCAGGTATTGCTCGCCAGGCAGAGGAGATGTTCAGCCTGAATCAGGTACTTGTCGTACATCGGCTCGGGACGGTCTGCGTCTCTGATTCAGTGCTGCTGGTGATCGTTTCCGGCATGACACGTGACCGCTGTTTCGCCGCCTGTTCCTGGGTCGTTGACGAAATCAAGCGGGAAGAGTTCATAAAGTTGATCGAGCACAAGTAACTGATGGGTACGGTGTGCCTGTTCTGTGGCTCAACGACCGGTTATTTGCTCCAGTTTTTCCGGATACCGTGCACCGTGCACCGTGATCTGTGCGGCGGCGTTCTCGATGTTATTCAGATCGTCTGAGGTGAGTTCGATAGCCATCGCGCCGTTGTTTTCGTCCAGGCGATGCAGCTTTGTGGTACCCGGAATGGGTACGATCCACGACTTCTGGGCAAGCAGCCACGCGAGCGCTACCTGGGCAGACGTCGCCTTCTTCTCTGCTGCGATCCTGCCGAGCAGATCAACCATGGCCTGGTTCGCCTTAAGCGCCTCCGGCGTAAAGCGGGGAAGGGTGGTGCGGAAATCGGTACTGTCAAATGTTGTGCTTGCATCGATCTTGCCCGTGAGGAACCCCTTGCCGAGCGGACTGTAAGGCACAAAACCGATCCCCAACTCTTCGAGCGTCGGCAGAATTTCCGCTTCAGGACGCCGCCACCAGAGCGAGTATTCACTCTGGAGTGCGGCCACCGGCTGGACAGCGTGAGCGCGACGGATCGTCTGCACCCCCGCTTCGGAAAGGCCGAAATGTTTGACTTTACCTTCCTGAATCAGCTCCTTTACGGTACCGGCCACGTCTTCGATCGGCACGTCCGGATCAACACGGTGCTGATAGAACAGATCGATGGCATCGATCTTGAGTCGCTTGAGCGAGGCCTCTGCGACCTGCCTGATATGCTCCGGCCGGCTGTTCAGGACCGGCCCGCTACCCTTCATTGCCCGAGGATCAACATTGGTATCAAAACCAAATTTTGTAGCAATCACCACCTGATCTCTCAATGGGGAGAGAGCTTCACCGACCAGTTCCTCGTTGGTAAACGGCCCATATACTTCTGCCGTATCAAAGAAGGTAATGCCGCGTTCCACGGCAGTACGGAGGAGCCCGATCATCTCCTGTTTATCCTTGGGCGGACCATACGAAAAGCTCATACCCATGCAGCCAAGCCCCAGAGCCGAAACTTCAAGACCACTTTTCCCTAACATACGTTTTTGCATGTGGTTCTCCTTACACCAGTTTATATCTACCCTGTTGATGATTTCATCCTATCTCTGAAATATCAAATACAGGTAGAACGATCCTGTCGATTTATTGCCTAATACTGTTAATCATTGAAATATGGTTGTAGCAAGAAAAATCGCGCTTACTACACGGAGCCATTGAGTATCGATGACCTCGCCGCACAGGCAAGCTGAGTAACTCAACGTTTCACCATCACTTCCGGTCTATGACCGCTCTCAGTCCTTTGCAGTTCCAGAAGCAGCTACGCCTGCAGGAAGGCAGGCGTTTAATGTTGTTCGAACGTATGGATGCCGCTAACGCGGCATTTCAAGTCGGCTACGAGAGTCCATCGCAGTTCAACCGTGAATACAATCGCCAATTTGGAGCACCACCGCTACGCGACGTCACAATACCGACTAAAACGACACATCTTCGCCGGCTTTTTTGATGTATTTAGTAAGATATGCTTCAATCTCTTCATGTGAGCGTTCAAGTGGTCGGTAGTCTGGGACTATGGCATCTCTATAAATTTAATCGGGATCAGACAGTAAGTATTTTGCGCAAAATGACGGTAAACAGCGGCGGCTGGTCTCCTTCCGAAGCGGCAATGGCTATTTCCATCAGAGTCAGTCTGTCGTGGGAACAGCGCACCGTCTGGAAAGAGTTCTCTTTCACCAGTCTGATCCTGCCGTCTTTCAGGTATGTGGCGAAAAGCTCATTCCTGGCAGCTTCACCGATGATGAAGTCGAAGATGCTCTCACCGAGCAGACCCTTGCGGGAGACACCAAAAAGTTTCTCGGCCCGCTGGTTGGACATGATTATCCTGCCATCCTGCATGCAGGTGACCACTGCTGAGGGGACCATTTCGAAAAATGAACGATAGCGGGCATCTATTTCGGAACTCTGCTGGTCTTTTTGCTGCAGTTCCTGCATCAGGTCATTAAAGGAACCGATAAGAGTGCCGATTTCGTCATTTGTCAAGCTGGGCAGGCGGTCGGCATAGGAGCCGGTCCGGGTAACCTTGGAGATGGATACGGCCAGCTGCTTCACCGGGTCGATGATGTTCCGGCGAAGGATCCACCCCATAACGAGGATAATGATAAAGAAAATCCCCCCACGGTAGAGAAGATCCTGCTTCATGTTGGCGCCGATCTGCCGGTAGAGGCCAGCCATCGGAATGGAGACCGACACTGCACCGATGACTTCGCCCACCTTGTAGTTGTAGGAGTAGTGTCCGCGGGGAAAGCGCGCCCGTACAAAGGCCGGAGCCTTGTCATAATCACCGTGGCATGCCAGGCATGACTCTACGGCTACCATCGGCTGCAGGTAGCGGAAGGTCCGCTTGCCATCCACCGCCTCCATGCTGGAGCTCTCGGCCAGCTTCTGTAGGCTGAAATTCTTCAGGCGGGCGGTTTCGTAATTGTCGGGCCGATTATCCGGGTTGCGGTAACGGAGTGATACCTGCCGGACATAGTACGGGCTACCGGCAGTGATTTTTTTTGCAACCTGGGTGGCTACTACCTGGGGTACCAAGTCATAATTATTCTCCGCTTCGTCTCTGACTGCGCTCGACATGTAATCTCGCGTTTCAATTATCTGCCGGGCCAAGATGCGGGAATTATCCTCAGCAAACTTGAGTATCAGTTGCTGCTGCTTCCGGTAGGTAAGAAAAGCGGCCGTCAGGAAGAGAAAGACCAGCAGCAGTGACATGATCAGGTTGAATTTGGTGCGCAACTGCAGGTTGTTGAACCAGGGCATAAAGCCTCCAGGAAAACTATTCTTCCGTAAGTATAACCACTGGCGGATAATATGCAACTGCTCTCATCCCCAACATTTCCAACTACGATCCCGATACCTCGAAGTTAAAAATCCATTGCAACTTCCAGTTATTCTTCCATACCTAGTTTGCTGAAAAGGTGAAATAAAAGCATGCCCCTTTGCCTGGTTCCCCTTCGGCCCATATCCTGCCGCCATGACGTTTGATGATTCGCTCCACCGTGGCCAGACCGATGCCGGAGCCTTTGAATGCTTCGGCTCCGGGCAAACGCTGGAAAGGCATAAAAAGTTTGTTCGCGGCCGCCTTGTCAAAACCGGCACCGTTGTCCCGAACGAAATAAACGGGGTTCCCATCAATCTCCGTTGTGCCAAACTCGATGAGCGCCTTCTCCCGCATGCCGGTGTACTTCCAGGCATTACCGAGGAGGTTATCCAGTACCACCCGCACCAGACTCGCATCGACATCGGCCGTAATCCCATCGGCGATCCTGAAATCAACCTGCCGATCAGGATCGCTCTTTTTCAGCATCCTGGCTACCTCTTGAGCCAGCACGCAAAGGGAAACATTCTCCTGATGCAGTTCGACATGGCCCATGCGCGAGAATTCGAGCAGGGCCTCAATGAGCTGGTTCATGTGTAAGACGCCATTATAGGCATCTTGGATATAGTCCATGCATTCCTCTGGGAGCTGGTCGCCGCAGAGCAGATCGATGGCCTGGCAGTTCATGCCAACAACGTTCAATGGTTGGCGCAGATCATGGGCCACCGTATAATTGAAGGTCTCCATCTCCCGATTGGCGTCTTCCAGATCGGCAGCGTGTGCCGCCAGGGTCACGTTCAGTTTCGCAATCTTCTCCTCCGCTTGTTTGCGATCAGTCACATCGATCGAGACAGCGAGCGAGCGGACGACCTTCCCCTCGCTGTCCCGTTCCGCTATGGCGGAAAGGAGGACGTCTCGGATCTCGCCGTTCTTCTTCACGATCTGGTACGGCACTTCCTTGCAGGAGCCGGTCCGGAAAAATTCGGGGAGAACGACCGCGGTGGCGTAGGAACGGGATGCCTCCGTGTAAAACTCCGTGGATATCCGGCCGAGCACCTCGTCTCTCTCATAGCCGAGAGTTTTGAGCCAGTAATTGCTGACGCTGACAAGTCGCCCGTCATGATCGATTGAATGGAGCATGACCGGGGTTTCATTGTAGAGCCGGCGATAGCGCTCCTCGCCGTGGCGCAGTTCATCTTCCGCTTTTTTGCGGGCGGTGATGTCGTTCACCAGGCTCACCAGACATTGTTCCGCGCCGATGGCGATGATATCCGCTGAATAGAGGCCGATGATAATGCCCCCAGATTTACTTCTAAAGCCGATCTCGAGGTCACGGACCGTCTTCCCTTCCGCCAGCATCTGGAGGACGGTGGCCCGGTCTTCCGGGTTCTGCCAGATGTCCTGTCCCAGCGAAGAACGGCCGATCAACTCGTCGCGCCGGTAGCCCATCACCCGTTCGAAGGCCTCGTTGACTTCCAGGTACCTCCCGTCTGCCAGGGAGGCGATGACGAGGATGCTCGGCGTTGCTTGGAAGGCCTTGGAAAACTTGCTCTCCGAGGCCCGGAGCGCTTCCTCCGTCCGCATCCGTTCGGTGATGTCGTGCGTCACCTTTGAGAACCTGCGCAGGTTCCCGTTATCATCGCGCAGTGAGGAAATGATCACATCGGCCCAGAAGCGGCTCCCGTCCTTGCCGATCCGCCACCCCTCGTATGCGATCCGCCCCTCGGCCGCGGCTTTTTGGAGTTCTTCTTCGGGCTTGCCGGCATTTCGATCCTCTTCGGTATAAAAACAGGAAAAATGTTTACCGATGATCTCCTCAGCCCGATACCCCTTCAAACGCTCGGCGCCCGCATTCCAATTCAGTACATTTCCCTCTGCATCGAGCATGAAAATCGCGTAATTACTCACCCCCTCTACCTGTATATGAAACTGCTCCTCTTTTTCCCGAAGACGCGTCTCGTATTCCTTGCGGACGGTGATGTCGCTAACCAGAGCCATAACGAAGACACCGTTGATGGTTTCGACTTGGCTCAGGCTGATCTCCACGGGGAACTCGCTTCCCTCCCAGCGACGTCCGGAAATGTCAAGGAGTTGATCCGTCTCCATGGTCCTGGGCTCTGCGAAGAAAGGCACCAGATGTTCTTCATGTATTTTGCGGAAACGTTCGGGAATGAGTACGGTTTGGGGCTTGCCGATGAGGTCATTTCTTTGGTAGCCGAACATCCGCTCGGCAGCGGAATTCACCAGCAGAATGGTCCCGGAACTGTCGATAATGACCACCCCCTTCGCGAGCGACTCCAAAAGGGTACGTACCGTGGCATCGCCCTGGAAAAGTCCCGAGGCAAAAGCTATTTGCCGCTGGATTCTCAACTCCTGTTCATGGCGTGCCTTTTCCTGATCTAGGCCAGGTGTAGTCATGGGGTTCTCCGTACTGTTACTAGTATTGCCCTCGGATCAAGAAGACGTCCTCGCCAGTTTTCTGTTATGTGACAAAATATGCGATGCTCAATCTTATTCCACTTGCTGGTGCCTAACGGAAAATGACAGACATGGATGGCAAGCCCAAGCCTAAATCAGGACGGGAAAATTCACCTAATTCAACACGGGACGTAACACAAAATCACGATTTAATAAAATTTTGCCAGACCGTACGCTTATGATTTCTCATTAACAACCTATTTGTTCCCATTAAAACGAGACAGACCTGACACATTCATACATTCTATAGGTGTTAGTTCCAGGATTGTTTTGACTTGATGGAGGGGATGATTTTCAGAATAGATTGACAAGAGTCCGCTGGTTGCCTGATTATTTGGACTCGATTTGAAGGAAGGCTATTTAAATTAATTTGGGCGGTGAGTTTTCGAGAACTCACCGCCCTTTTACATCTTGGGGTGACGCCCACATAATGCATACGTGTTTGGACATCAACTCCAGAGCTTACAGCTCAATAATTTTATCTGTAATTTCCGTAAAGGCCACGTCGTGGCTGACCAGGAACAGCTGGTCGTACCAGTGCTCGGTCACTTCCTCGCGCCCCACGTCGATGGCGCGGAAGGCTTGGGCCAGGTTCTCACGCCGGGCTGCATCCAAGTTGGAAGTAGGCTCGTCGAAGAAGGCCACCCGTGCACCGATGGTTTGGAGCAATGCCAGGCGCAGGGCCACCACGGCGCTCATCATCTGGCCACCGGATAGCTGATCGTCACTCCGTTCGCGGATAGCGCCGTCTTGCATATCCCTGAGGACGATCTGGTAATTGTCTCCCCAGTTCAACTCCTCATCCGACTCAGCAATCGTCCGGTAGATACGGTCGGCTCGCAGGCTGATCTCTTCGCGGAAACGTTCCGAGAGCTGGGCGGAGACGTTCTTGAAGACTTGAGTGCGCAGAAACTTGACCAGCTTTTCCTTCTCTTTGAAGCTCTTTATCTCGACCTGTTTAGCCTCGATCTCGACCTGTATCTTGTTGAGATGGTTAATCTCGCTCACCAAGCGTTCTGCATTGCGTTCAAGATCGATGATCTGTTGGCGCAGTGTGGCAACCTCTGCAAGCAGTGTTTCCTTATCCAGACGGACCTTCTGGAGCTGTTCGGGCTCAAATCCACCTTTTTTCTTTGCCAACTCGCCCTGCTTGACGTTGATCTCTCCCGTCAGAGTCTCCAAAAGTCGTTGCATCTTTTGCAGATGCAGGAGTCGAGGTTCGAGGTCCTGGGCTACGTTCAGGTTAGCGGTATAGGCATCCCTGGCAGGTTGATGCTGCAGGCGTTCCTGTTCGGCTTGGGCAATAGCCACGTCAAGGTCTGAAAAGGACTTTTTCAGATCTGCCTTACGGACTTCGACCAGTCTGGCGGCCTCGGTCAGTTGCTTTGTTATCGTCTCCAGCCCGTCCGCGCGCTCACGGTTCCTGATGTAGCGTTCCTCCAAGCCATCCGCCTGTCTGTCCAATTCATGCAAGCGTATCGTGTGGTTGTTCAGTATTTTTTCTGCGGACTCAGCATCTTTCAGCTTTAGAGCAAGTTCTTTGATCTGATCGTCCAGTTCTGTCACCTGGCGATCCTGCTCTTCTATGCGGCTGCTGAAAACATCGCGAGACTCAGTCCCGGCAATGTTGTGGCATTGTTCCTGAAAGTAGGGGCAAACCCCTTCTGCCAGTTTTTCCTTGCCTTCCAGCATGCTTTCTCGTCGACCATCAAGCAGGGCGCGTTTCCCCCGCTTAGCTTCCAGCTCATTGCGCAGTTCAGGCACACAGGCTGCAGCAGCGGACATCTGCGCATCCGGCTGCAGCTCCTTGCGGGCAGTGTTTATTTTTTCCTGCTCGGCATCCAGCTGTTTTCCGGCCTTCCCGATCTCCGTGCGCTCATGCTCCAGCAATTGGGACAGACGCAGCGCCTCCTGCTCCAGTCCGACAACCTCTTTTTCAACAACACGCCGTTGCTGATCCTTCTGTCGCAATTCGACAAGGCACGCCTCAATCTTGTCGAAGGCCTCCATGCCGTGCTTGGATTTCTCCACTATTTTCAGAGCCTTTTGGCTCTCTTCAATCCTCAGGTTTTGCTCAGCAATTTTGCCGTTGCCTTCCGTGATTCGACTATTCAGGACCTGCACATCGCCGTTCAATGCCGCAATAGCCTTTTCCTGGGCTTCCAGCTGAACCAGTTGTGCATCCATGGTGACAAGAGTCGGTTCCTTGTCTTTCAGATCTTTCAGGCGTCCGGCCGCGTCATTTCTGATGGCAGCCAACTCTACGGTCTTGTCGGGTAATACCGCCAACTGCTCCTGCTTGCCTTCAACCTCGGCCGTCAGTATCTCGATTCGCTTCTGTACTGCGTTTAGCAGACCTCTGGTTCCGATCTCAGTCTTACGCCAGGCGTCAATGCCGAGGATCTCATCAAAAGCATCTTTCCGCTTGGTACCCTGTTTGATGATAAAAGGGCCGAGGAAGTCGTTCTGGAAGGGGCCGATCACCAGCTTGAACTGTTCCGCCAAGGGGCGACCATTGTCCAGCCCAAGGATTTCCGCCACCCGCGCCTCGGTTTCCTCGATGCGGGCATGATCCTCCACCTCGAAACCGCCACCAATCTCCTTTGCCAGCAGCCACTTGACACCGGTCCCGACGGTTCGGCTCACCCGGTAGGTTTCGCCGTCATCCGCCCGAAAGACAACGCTGATCTCACCCTTTTTCGTGCCGATGGTAAGAAAGCGGTCCACATTGGAGACAAAATCCTTGGCATCAACCCCGAACATGGCATAGCCGATGGCCTCGAAGACCGTGCTCTTGCCCGCTCCGTTGGGGCCTGAAAGGACGTTTATTCCTGAGGAGAAGGATAGTTCCGTATCGCGGTGGGACTTGATGTTTTTGAGATGAATAGAGAGTATCTGCATATCTATGGCTCGCGGGAAAGAAGGCCCAAAAGTTCCTCCCCTTCCACATCCCCCTTCATCACCTGGTCGCGGATGGCCAAGGCCAGGCTAACCAGTTCATCCTTACGCTCCTTATAGCTGCTGTTGGCAAAAATCAATTCTCCCAGCACGTCCCGCTCGATCTCCGCCAGGCTCCGTTTGATATCTTCACCGGTACCGCCGCGGGTCACCAGCGAGAGGTGATTCTTGATCTCAACGTGCAGCGGGTTGCAGATCTCGTCTAGGGTCAGGCGCAACCGTTCACGACCAAGCTCGAAGGGATGAAATGCCACCCGGCCGGTGAGCCTGACTTCCAGCAGCGGGTGGCGCTCGTCGTCAGTTTGGACAAGCTTCTCCGCTATCTGATTTCGGAAGTTCTCCAGGGCCTGTTCGGCGTTCTCGCTCCCGTCCAGGTTAACGGTCGCTACCAGCATGGGGCGCGGCGAGGTAGGGCGGAACTCGTGACTGTACGTACCGCCCTCCACACTGACCAGGAAATACCCTTTGTCGTACTTCTCTTCTCCGAAGTTGACCCGTTCCGGCGCGCCGGGATTGAAGGCATAGGCTCGGCCTTGCGGAGTGCTGACGACATAGGACTTGTGACCATGCCCCAACGCAACATAGGCAAACCGGTCCGCCAGCGGCAGCGCATCGTCAGGCTGCATATTGCCTATTTCCACCGGCGAGTAGGTCCAGAGTCCCACATGGAACAGCAGCAGGTTGTTCTCGGTCGTCACCGCCTCGCAGATGCGCGCCACATGGTTGCCCGCCTGTGTGCCAATATAGCCGAGGCCGTAGATATTGATCCCTTTGATCTCGATATGGCCGCCCGTGCCGGTTTCAGGATCGAACGGATCGAAGCGGTAGCCGCCGTTTTCGGTGCGCGATGGCCGCAGCAAGTGGATGTAGCCCATCTGCGACAGAGCCTCCATCCACGAGATGCTGTCGCGGCGGTGTATCCAGTCGTGGTTTCCCTCCACGGCGATGCAGGGGATTCCGGCATCCTTCAAGGGTTGCAGGGTTTCGATAGTGCGGGCGAAGGTGCGGGGGAGGATTTGGCCGGTGTGAAACAAGTCACCGGCGATCAAGACAAAATCTACTTGTTCGGCAATAGCGTCAGAAACGATGCAGCCGAGCATACGAAAGAAGTCTTCGTAACGCTCGGCTTCATCGGCAGAGGTGCGGTATGTTTTGCCGAGGTGGATGTCGGCGGTGTGGATAAAGCGATGACCCATAATAAAACTAATCCCCCTCAACTTAATTGATAACCAACAATTTATCCGATTTTTTCAAGCGCGCCCTTTGAACTCTCCATGCCATGTGAGCAGCTTATTAATATCATCGTAAAGATCATTTGGGGGGGGTACATCTACGGGTGCTTCGGCAGACTGACTGTGTTCATAGCAAGAATATTTACCCATAAATTCATCTACCAGTAAGCAGTCATCGGATGTAATCTTAGCTAGTTTACCAATTTTGTTTTTCGTATGCACTTCTCGCCTATGGCGTTGTATCACATCTGCAAGGAATACAAGCTCAACAATTCTTTCAATGAGAATGCGAAAATCACTACAGATGCCCTTTGCAAGGGGGTAATAAGCTTCCGATCCATCTTGCTTTAAGACTTTCTCTGCTTGTTTTAAACGTTCATCGCGCAACACTTTGAGTACACCCTCTGGGTTTTTTCCGAACAAAGGGACTTCACCTGGTTCACCTGTTCCCCATGGTTCATGTCGAATACAGACTATATCCGGTGATGCCTTATCGTTCAGAATGCCCAAAAAACTCAAACGATGCGTGAAGATCAATACTTGACGGGTTGCGCTGAGCATGATCAACCTGTCAATTGTCTTCTCTTCAAAATCCTGATCCAAAGATGAAATTGGGTCGTCAAATATAAATGGAGCATCGTCTGTTTTACCAGTTACATCAGCCAAGAATGCTGCCAACTCAACAATCCGTCTTTCGCCTTCACTGAGTACTTCAGGTGGTGTGATACCGTTGGACTTTAAGCCTTTAAGACGAATTCCGTGCATGGCCCTGCCCTTAGTTGTGCGGGTCTTGACCAATTCAACTTTGATACGTTTGGCACCGAGAAGCTTTAGCTCATTATTGAAACGCTCAATGTAAGCGTCAGTGATCATTTTTTCTGCAATAATTCCAGCTTGTTTCGAAATCGCAATTTGATTGGTCGAACTCATCCACTCACTAATTTTTTCGACTTGATTCAGACGCCTGAGTTCTGCCTTTATTGCTTCTGATTGTTGTGAAGTCCACAATTTGGCAAGTAACTCGTCTCGCTGCTTGTTAGCTTTTGCTCGATCAAAGGTCAACGCGTCGGCATCATGCTGTGTAGCTTGTTCTTCCAGCGCCTTACTGCGACTCAGGAGATCTTTCAACCAAGGATAGTTTTGTGGAAAAATCCCAGCCGGAACATTCTCTGATGAAGATTTTAATTCCTCTACAAGCTGCTCAATTGCTTTCCAAGCTTCTGAAAGCCTAGATAGCCACAAATCGGTTTCAAGCCCTGCAGCTTGGCAAGCAGTGTCCACTTCATCCATTTTAGGTATTTTAGGCAGTGCATTGATCACCTCGTCACGAGCATTTTCTGCAACCTTAGCAGCTTTTTCTATTTCACCTTTCACATAGCCTTCAAAATCCCTCAATCGCTTTTGTACTGGCGCTTCTAGTTTCTGCTGGCATAAAACGCACTTAGAGCCATCTTCAGTAAATGGAAAATCATACTCCTGATATGCTTCTATGCTTGAGTATTGCCGTGCTGCTTCCCAAAGAGCTCTCCATGTTTGGCTACCAATGCCAGCAAGTGAGGCAGATGCTAAAACGGTTTTGGCGCCTTCCACGGCAATAGTACGCTTATCTACTGCACTACGCTTAAGATTGTGAACATGTTTGCAAGCCTCAACAGACAACTTCCCAATAGCAGCCATGAGTTTGTTTATTATCGCATCCAGTTGTACTTTTTGTGCTCGTTTCTGGATAGCAAGCTTAGCTTGGTCGTCAGTTTTAAGCCTTTCTTCAAGGTTTAAAAGAGCCTGTTTATCTGCGTCTGTCCACAGTAATAAAGCGACCAAATCAGCTTCAGTTTGGGTTGGTTTTAGATTTAAATATGCTTTAGTTGTATCTGTGCCTGCAAAATTAGCAGGAATAGACGGTAGTTTTGATGGAAGGTTGTTTATTTCAGTTTGAAGCCGCTGTTTCACGCCTTCGCAAGCCTTGACCAACAAATCAAATAGCGCGACAGAATCAGGAATATATGAGGCTTCATTTTCTTTGCCGAGGTAAAATTTGCCACATTCAGTATCGAAAATATCTACTGGTGCCAACTCAAGAATAGCTTCGTCTTTTGTTTCCCATTCCTGCGATTGTGTCGTTCCGCCCAACTTGAAACGGATGGTACAGGAGCATTTTGAAGGTGTTGATTCAAAAACGTTGGGACGCAGATCAACTGCATGTGCCTTGCCACAGGCTTTTTTGAGAATCCGTGTGTAGCCGGATTTACCTGATCCGTTGTTTCCGTAAATGACGGTTAGATTGCCAGAGCCAAATACTAGTGGTTTTCTTGGGGCCAAATTTTCGATGCCGTTGATGTCACCAATTGAAACTAATCGAAGTTCATTTGTGACAGCTGATTTGCTTGTTAAGCCCGGAAAAATTCGGTTCTTTGTTTTTTTCTGGCCAGCCTCTGTTTTACATAAGGCGGTCAGATCATCAAAATCTACTGTATTAAGGTTACCATTCTTGAGAATGCGTGTTGCAGCTTCTTGTAGCCAATCATGACGGCCATGGAGCCAATCATTTATTTCAGCTTGTATGTTCATGGAACCCCCAAAATTGACCAGACCCATGGATCAGTGTTGTTAGAGGGGCTGCCCTTGACATGAGACATATCTCGAACAGGGCGGCCCTCAGTTGGCATAAATTGTTTAGGAAAATTGCCCCCAATCCCTCTGAATGTGCCAGTTTGGGGGCCAAGTCACAATCGCTCCCGGCTCAAACGATTCTTCGATGAGGGATATTGATTGGATTTGGCTAGCCTCAAGAGATTCCGGGTGTGGACCGGAAGGACTAAGAAAATCAAAGAAGTGATAACGGTTTACTTGGGATTTCTCTCTTGCTTTTGGCCCAAAATCAAATGGCACACATTTCCGAGTCACATTCATTTCGTCTTTTTTGGAGTAGAAAACAACTTGTAACTTTTTTTTTGTTGTGAATAGCTGAGATGAAAATCTCATGGTGACGGTGTTTCATTTTGGTCTCCAGTGTTTATGTAATATTTAACTCTCACCTATCGCCACCACCTGCCGACACTTAGGAAACGCAGAACACGCCCAGAACCATTTCCCTGCATGTTCCCCTTTTGCTGCCTGCCGCTTCACCATAACCGCCGCACATTTCGGACATACTGTCGCAGTCGGCTCGGGCTGCACAAAAGCTCTTTCCGCAAGCACCACAGGTGCCGGTTGCGTAGAGATAATTACCTCCTGCGCCCTAGGCGTAACGTCCGACTTGGCGGCAGCGGGCAGTATCTCCGCAAGCCTCGCCCGCACCTCCTGCAC
>JAQUIG010000056.1 GCA_028683435.1 Desulfuromonadaceae bacterium
GTATTGTCCAGTTCTTCCAGCTTGGCCAGGTTCTTCCGCTCTTTATCGCTGGAGTCGATGATCTTGGCGATGCCGCCGTTCCTGATAACCAGTCGCTGGTCGCCCATCAGCGCCAGTATCGGATCGTGGGTGGCCATCAAAATGATCTTCTCCTCCCGCACCAGCAGTTCCAACGCTTTTTTACGGTCAATGCCGGCATTCTCAATCTCATCGATCAGGACAATCGGCGAACGGCTTAGAATCGCCATATCGGCAATCATCAGGGCGCGGGATTGGCCACCACTTAACGAGGTCACCGGCGTGTCAGACCTGAACTGCTCACCGGCCAACTGGTTGGCCTGCTTTAAAATCTGTGCGACTTTTTCTTCCGGATCAGTCACCAGACGGCTTTCCGCGTGCATTCGGACGAACTCTTCGGCCGTAAGATCCATGACAAAATTCATGTTCTGGGAAAGCTGGGCCACCAGCTTGTGTTCGGTAGAAAAACGCCATTTGCCGTCAGGCACGGAACCATTGATCAGTATTTTGCGCCTGGTCGGCGTATCACCCTGGGCCACCCATTCAATATCGGCCAGAAGACGGCTCTTACCCGAACCGGTAGGACCGACGATGCAGATGATCTGGCCTGGACGCAAGGTTATTTCAAGCGCCTCGGCGGTGCCGCTTTTATCGTAGCCGCCGATGATGGTCAAGCTCTCCACCTTTTCTGTGGTATCTTCAAGCGACAGCATCCCGGCCAAAAAATCATGCAGGCTCTTGCCGAGCTGTTCCCGACTGAGCCCCAGATCAAGCAGCTTGTCTGGATCAAGGGCATCAAAATACTGCTGCAGGGTCTGATCGCCAGCCTGCAGCTGCAAGCCGAAGGAGCTGAAAAAGTCTTCAAGATAGGGGTACTCCGCCAGCAGCTCTGCCAGCGACATTATCAACAGATCGTTATAGTGCATGTCAGGCCTCCATCTTGCGGACATTGCCGGTCTGATACTCATCGCCGATGCGGGTTTCACCGAGACAGTAGGAACAAAGCGCCGACGGCATGGAAAAACGCAGCCGCATCCCTTTGAGGGTTTCTATATCCGAGGCGTCTTCAAAGAGAGTAGTCAGCTCAAAGGCTCCCTGGCCGGTGATGCCGTTGATATTCATGATGACTGCACCCGGGTTGACCTGCTTGACCCGTGAGGCAAATACTTCGCGCTCTGCCTGGGAAACAATATCTCCCTTGGTGATAACCACAATATCAGCTGATTTGAGCATCGGACCGATCTTGCGGGGGGTGTTGATGCCGCTCAGGTTATCAATCACGCAGACCGCCGTGATATCCTTGATGTGCGGCGAGCAGCGGTTGCAGAGGCCGGCTGACTCGCTGATGAGGAAGTCACAGTCGTTCTCCCGTCCCCAGCCGACACATGCCTCAATATTGCTGACAAAAAAATGATCCGGGCATTGGGAACCGGAGAGCCCTTTCTTTACCAGCACCCCTTTTTTGGCGTACAGCAGGTCATCGTCAGTCATCAGGCAGTCGTACTTGACGACGCCGATTTTTTTCTGCCGGGCCTGCAGCGCTTCGATTACCCGCAGGATAACAGAAGTTTTTCCGGAAGATGGAGGGCCGGATACGGTTAAAAAACGCATGGTGTATTCTCCTTACTGTTCATTCATTGATGCCTCAAACAGGGCAACGGTATACTTTATCTGGGCAGCCACGTCGTGACTGTAGAGGTACTCCCAGCCGACCCACTTCCAGGGGTGCTGCTCCGGCAAGCGGTTTTCTACCGCCGGATTAAGGGCCGGAAACAACCCTTTATTGGTCAGGATCTCCCCCACCTCTTTGCTGTAGAGGAAGTCGGCAATCGGCTGCAGCTTGTCCCGTTTCTCCGTCTTGGTCAGCATGAAAATCGGGCTGATGATGGCGCCATCTTCCGGCCAGACAATCTCCAGACTCTTGACCATGGCTGCCATGCGGGTGAAGAAATAGGGCATGATGGTTACCAGCGGTTTTTCATCTGCCACCCGCTGGGCATTCTTGACCATCTCGGCAGGATGCATGGACTTCAGCATGCAGCGCCCCAGCTTTTTGATCCCCTCATCGCCGAAATCCTTATGGATCGACAACAAAATGGCATTGAACAGATCAAAATCCCCCACCGGCAGGGCCACGTTCTGCTCATACTCCGGTTTCAGCAGGTCCCCCCAGGTACGCGGCACCGGCAGATCGCCCAATTCATCGTGGTTGACCATGAAAACCGCCGGCACCACCGAGATCAGGCCGTAATGTCCCTTGGGGTCTTTCAGCTCAATTCCGTCAAAGCTCCGGTTGATCGGACCACCCGTCAGGTCGCTGAACAGCCCCTGGTCCTTGAACCTGCCGATGGTGTGCGGATCAAAAAAAGTCTCGAACCCGGCCGATACAAAGACATCCGGCAACTGGTCGGCCTCTGTGATCCCCTGGATATGCTCGCTCATCCAGTCCGCCCCCACCGATGCGGCCTCCAGCTTGTAGCTGACCGTGACGCCGCTTTCTTTGGTGTACTGCTCGACAAAGCTGTTGAATCCTTCCAGAAGCGGCAGCCGTACCGGACAGGGGAGCAGGCCGGAGATGGTGATCTCGCTCTCTTCCTTCAGAGTCTGTTTCATGGTAACATCAACCTGCTGATGCTGTTCCTCCACCCTCTGCTGCAGCAACCCCAAAAAGTTGTCAAGATTGTAGTTCTTGGTCTGGGCAGCGCGCTCAAGTTTCAAAAAACCGCCGACACCGGCCAGCACCTTGGGGTCTTTCAGATTGTCAAACCCGTTGGCGACCAGCACTTCCAGCGTCTCGGGATGCAGCGACAACAGCTCCTTAACCGTCATATCTTTATGTATCTGCTGAATGTTCATTGTGTCCTCCTCTGTCTGTATGCTGTGACACTAGCCTGTTTATTCTGCCGTGCCCTTGACCGAGGTCAAATAATCTTTAAAACAGTCGAACATGCCATTTCACCCCGCTTCAAATGTTCACAGCCGTATCATTTGTGCAAATTTGACTTTGGTCAAAGATATTGTACGATTTTTTACTGTATATACCCATATTAGATACGGATGACTAATCCAGACATACAAGGGGGCAATCACGAGATGGATGCAATCAAGCTGTTTTTTATCAGAAAGGGGGTGAAGGGATGAAATCATTTTTTAGTGGCCAACGTCTGAAAATAGCAGCTGTTGCCGCTGTCTTTGCAGGACTGCTCACACTGTTTCTGCTGCTTGGGCCTCCACAACTGCTGGCAAAGTCTGAATCGCCGGGTTTCTGTGCGTCGTGTCACGTCATGGAGGCTGAGCATACCGCTTTCATGCATTCCGGTGCACATCGGCGCATCGGCTGCAATGACTGCCACCTGCCGAACGACAACGGTGCCGTGCACTACGTCTGGAAATCCATCGACGGCATGAAGGATGTACTGTTCTTCTACTCCGGTCATGTACCGGATCGAATCAAACTTTCCGAGCATGGCGCCAAGGTGGTAAAAGCCAACTGTATCCGCTGCCACAGTGAACTGGTGTCACAGATGGATACCTCGCGGGACTGCTGGAGCTGTCATCGCCGTATTACCCATACAGGTGCCGGCAGCATTGAAACACTCTAACTCACACCACACCACCCAGGAGGATTTGATATGAAGATGAAACTGTTTGCAACATTCCTCGCCGCCATTATGTGCGGTGCCTTGCTAACCGCCTGCTCGCCCCCCAAGGCTGAAATGGTCAAAGGGGTACAGATCCCGGATGGCACGGTAGATCCGGCAGTCTGGGGCAAGGCCTATCCAGAAGAGTATGAAGGGTGGAAGAAAACCGCCGAACCAACTCCGGTCGGCAAGAGCAAGTACAAAAAAGGGAATGACGGCGGCGAAGCATTTGACAAGCTGTCCGAGTATCCATTCAACGCACTGCTGTTCAACGGCTGGGGCTTTGGTATCGAGTACAACGAACCGCGTGGGCACGTCCATATGCTCAAAGACCAACTTGAGGTTGATCCGTCACGGGTCAAGGCCGGAGGCTCCTGTCTAACCTGCAAGACCCCCTACGCTCCGGCTCTGGCAGAAAAGTACGGCACTGATTATTTCTCAAAGCCGTACAAGGAAGTACTCAGTTTAATCCCCAAAGAGCACCAGGAGCTTGGTGTTTCCTGTATCGACTGTCACAACAACAGGGACATGACCCTCAAGCTCTCCCGCGGCTTTACTCTTGGCAAAGGGCTGCAGAAGATCGGCGTTGATCAGGCGAAGCTGACTAATCAGGACAAGCGGACTCTGGTCTGCGCTCAGTGTCATGTTAGTTATATTGTGCAGAAGAATGCCGAGATGAAATCACAGGATGTCATCTTCCCGTGGGACGACAGCAAATGGGGCCATATCTCCATCGAGAACATCATCAAAAAGATCCGCAGCGACAAGTCCTATGGCGAGTGGACCCAATCTGTCACCGGCTTCAAAATGGCCTTCATCCGTCACCCTGAATTCGAAATGTTCTCCAACAACAGCGTCCACTGGATGGCCGGTGTTTCCTGTGTTGACTGCCACATGCCGTACACCAAGGTGGGCAGCAAGAAGGTCTCCGATCACCGGATCATGAGTCCGCTGAAGAACGACTTCAAGGCTTGCCAGCAGTGTCATACCGAAAGCCCGGAATGGCTGAAGAACCAAGTTATCGCCATTCAGGATCGTGCTGCTTCCCAGTTTATCCGCTCAGGCTATGCCCTCGCCACCGTGGCCAAACTGTTCGAGTTGGCCCACAAGGAACAGGCAGCAGGCAAGCAGATCGACAAGGAACTGTACGATCTGGCCAAGGATCACTACGAAGAGGGCTTCTACCGCAATCTCTTTTTCGGCGCTGAAAACTCAGTCGGCTTCCACAACCCGACTGAGGCGATGCGTATCCTTGGTGATGCCACCATGCATGCCGGCAAGGCAGAAGGACTGCTGCGTCAGGCACTGACCAAGGCTGGTGTAAACGTGCCGGTCAAGGTTGATCTTGAGCTCTCAAAGTATACGAATAATCGTGGGGTGAAGAAGCTGATGTTCAAGCCGCAGCAGGAACTGAAGGACCCGTTCTAAGCAGATTTCGGAACAGATAAACAGTGAACACAACGTGGTGACGGCATCTGGCTGTCACCACGTTGTGTTTCATAGGGCCTGTCGATTATCCCCCTTGTTCATGCCGGACGCTGTACTCATCACCGTTCTCAGCCGTTATTTCGGCAACACACCTTTCAATGGCAGCGAACAGCGCCGGCAACACAATCGGTTTCAACAGGTATTCACAAAAACCAATTTCACTGAACTTCTCAAAATAGGCTTTGTCATTGTAGGCGGTCATCACGATAAACCTGGCATCAGCCTGTATTAATTTGATCTCGGCCGCCATCAACATGCCGTCCATCTCCGGCATATTGATGTCGGTAATGACAATCTCCGGCATATGTTCTTTGAAGAGATCCACCCCGACCCTGCCGTTCTCGGCGAGGTGAATGGTCACATTGCGATATTTTCTTTTGATGACCTTGCCAAGCATATCGCAGATCACCCTGTCATCTTCTACAATCAATATGGAAGAATCGATTCTCATCATATCAGCTCCAACAAATCAAATGCGATTGAAACTCCACCCTTTGAAGGATTGAAAGCAGAAACCAATGCAACATGTCACGGTTCCACTTCGGCGGCCCGGGACATGTTGCAATTTCCCTTTTCCAGGATGAAAATCAAAAAACCAATTATACGGCACAGGGAGATCGATGCAAGTGTGCCGTTGAAATAATTACGATGCGGTCACCCCGTTTATTTTTAATGTTTCATGCCGCTATACCTCAGCGTCCCTTTCCGCAATTCCCGTTTCTTCATCAGCACAAAGATGACCGGCGTCATGATCAATACATGGATAGCCGACGAAATCATGCCGCCGATCATCGGCGCAGCGATCGGCTTCATCACGTCGGCACCGGTGCCGGAACTCCACATGATCGGAATCAGCCCCAGCAGGGATACCGCCACGGTCATCAGCTTGGGACGCAAGCGAAGTACCGCCCCCTCAAAGGTGGCGTCATAAATATCCTGTTCTGTACAGGGGCCATTTTTCAATTTTTTATCGAGTGCTTCATGCAGATAGATCACCATCACCACTCCGGTCTCGACAGCGATGCCGTACAGGGCGATGAAACCGACCCAGACCGCCACCGAGAGGTTATACCCCAGCGCCGAAACCAGATAGACCCCGCCAACCAGGGCGAAGGGAACCGAGAGCATGACCATGCTCGCCTCCAGGGCCGAATGGAACGTGAAGTAGAGCAGGATGAAGATGATCACCATCCCCAGCGGGATCAGCAGCTGCAGCCGGGCCTTGGCGCGGACCTGGTTCTCCCACTGTCCGGACCAGGCCACATAATATCCGGGAGGGAGCTTCAGCTCTTTCTCGAGGGTCTGCTTCGCTTCGGTCACAAAGCCCCCCATATCACGCCCCCGTACGTTGAGAAAAACGATCGAACGGAGCAGCCCCCCTTCGCTGTTGATCTCGGGAGCGCCGGTGGATATGGTGAGCTTTGTCATCAGCGACAGCGGCACCTGGGCGCCATCCATACCGGCGACGAGAATACGGCGGATGGCGGGGATGTTGTCGCGGTAGTCGCGCAGGTAGCGGATGCGGATCGGAAAGCGGTTGCGCCCCTCAACGGTCGTGGAGAGCATCCCTCCTCCGAGGGCGGTTTCGATGACATCCTGAATATCACCGACACTCACACCGTAACGGGCGGCCGCCTCGCGATCGATGTCGATATCGATATAACTGCCGCCAGTGACCCGCTCAGCTACGACGTCGGCTGCGCCGTTGATCGGCTTCAAAATCGCCTCGGCGTGAAGCGCCAGATCGCGGAGCACATTCAGGTCGCTGCCGAAGATCTTTACCCCCAGGTCGGTACGCACGCCGGTGGAGAGCATGTTGATGCGGTTGATGATCGGCTGGGTCCAGCCGTTGCGCACGCCGATCTGCTGCAGCTTTGAGTCCAGCTCTGCCACGATGTCGGCTTTCTTCACTCCCGGCCGCCACTGCTCTTTTGGCTTGAGGATGATGATGCTTTCGAACATCGAGACCGGCGCCGGGTCGGTGGAGGTCTCGGCGCGGCCGACCTTGCCGAGCACATGCTCTACTTCCGGCACACCCATGATGATCGTGTCCTGTACCTGGATGATTCGCTTGGCCTCGGTGATCGAAACGTTGGGGAGCGTTACCGGCATATAGAGCAGGGAGCCTTCGTCCAGCGGCGGCATGAATTCGGACCCCAACCTCATGAACAGCGGCACAGCAACGAGCAGTGCCACGACGTTGATGGCGATCGTAGTCTTCTTCCACACCAGCACCCAGCGGATAACGGGGGAGTATAATGTGATAAAAAAGGTCGAGACCGGGTTGGAGCTCTCCGGCGGCATCTTGCCGCGCATGAAATAGTACATCAGCACCGGCACCAGCGTGATCGCGATCAGCGCCGACCCCATCATCGAGAAGGTCTTGGTAAAGGCCAGCGGGTGGAACAGCTTCCCCTCCTGCCCCTCCAGCATGAAGACCGGTACAAAGGAGAGCACGATGATCGCCAGCGAGAAGAAAATCGCCCGGCCGACCTGCTTGGCCGATGCTATAACGACCTCCAGCCGCCGCGCATCACGCTCCTCCGGCGGCATCTCGGAGAGGTGGCGGTAGCAGTTTTCCACCATGATCACCCCGGCATCGACGAGAACACCGATGGCGATGGCTATCCCCCCGAGCGACATGATGTTGGAGGTGACCCCCATCAGCTTCATCGTAATAAAGGCGATCAGCACCGAAATCGGCAGCGTCAGCACGATTACCAGCGCGCTCTGGAAGTGGAGCAGGAAGACCAGTATCACCAGCGAGACGACGACCGATTCCTCGAGCAGGTTCTTTTTCAGTGTGTCTATCGCCCGCATGATCAGGTCGGAGCGGTCATAGGAAACCATGATCTTCACGCCGGGGGGAAGTCCCTTCTCCAACTCCTTGATCTTCACCTTGACCCGGTCGATGACGTCCTTGGCATTCTCGCCGTAGCGCATGACCACGATGCCACCGACCGCTTCCCCTTTACCGTTCATATCCAGCAGACCGCGCCGGATGGCGCCGCCGGTCTGGACGGTTCCCAGGTTCTTGACATAGACCGGCGTGCCGCGCATATCGGCGCCAACGACGATGTTCTCCAGATCCTCCCTGGATTTCACATAGCCGCGGCCGCGAATCAGATATTCGGCATCGGCCTGTTCGACCAGACGCCCGCCCACATCCTTGTTGGAGGCCTTGACCGCATCCATGACTTTTGACACTTTTATGTTGTAGGCAAACAGCTTGTTCGGGTCCAGGTCGATCTGGTATTCCCGCACGAGGCCACCGATGGAGGCAACCTCGGCCACTCCCTGGACCGTGTTGAGCTGGTAGCGCACGAACCAGTCCTGGAGCGTCCTCAACTGTTCCAGGTCATACCCCTTCCCCTCTATTGTGTACCAGAACACATGACCGACGCCGGTACCGTCAGGGCCGAGTGTCGGGGTCACACCGGGGGGGAGCAGCGAGGCGGCATAATTCAGCCGTTCGAGGACGCGCGTCCGCGCCCAGTAGATATCCGCCGAGTCCTCGAAGATGACGTAGATCATAGAAAAGCCGAAGGCGGAGGAGGCCCGCACGGCACGGACCTGCGGCAGCCCCTGCAGATTGGTCGCCAGCGGGTAGGTGACCTGGTCCTCGACGACCTGGGGCGAACGTCCGGGATAGTCGGTGAAGACGATCACCTGGTTGTCGGAGAGGTCCGGAATCGCATCCACCGGAGTACGGTAGACCGACCAGACTCCCCAGGCAATAATCAGTCCGAATATCATCAGTACGATGACCCTGTTGCGGGCGGAGTATTCGATAATTTTTTCGATCATTTTTAATGGCACCTTCCACAACGGAGCAACGGTGAACCCTGTCGTGGGCTTATTGTTCACATCTTCATATCATCCATTTTCAATGAGTTTTTCTCTGCCGGCGACTCGGCCGGCTGCCCCTTGCCCTCCGGCTTGGCGCCGCCGCCATGCTGACTGTGGTCCGCACCGCCGCCCCCCTTCAGTTGCGATTCGGAATCGATCAGATAGCCTCCCGATACCGCCACCTTGTCGCCCGCCTTAAGCCCTGACAGGATCTGAACCTTGCCATCGCTCTGTCCGCCGACCTGCACGTCACGCGCCTCGAACATTCCCGCCGAGGTCTCAATCCAGACGGTCTGGCGCGTGCCGCTATCCATAACGGCGCTCACCGGCACCACAATTGCCGCTCCGAGCGGCACCCTGATAATCGCGTTGACGAACATGTCCGGTTTCAGCTTCATACCCGGATTCGGCATCTCCACCCGGGCCTTGACAGTCCTGTTCTTGGGATCGAGAAAGGGATAGATAAATGCGATGCGACCGGAAAACGGTCTGCCGGGAAATGACTGGGAGAGGATATGCACCCGCTGGCCGAGTCGGATGTTGCTGAATTCGTTCTCATAGATCTCGATTTCAACCCAGACCGTGGAAAGATCGGCAATACTGAACAGTACGTCACCGGTATTGACGTACTGCCCCTGCTGGACGAGCTTCTCGATAACGACTCCGGACTGCGGCGTATAGATCGGCAGCCGTATATTTGGCTTGCCCGCCTTCTCCAGCGCGGCGATCTGGCTTTCCTTGACCCCGAACAGCATCAGCCGCTGCTTGGCCGAAGCCACCAGACCGTCGCCGTTCTGGGAAATCGATGGGATCGGCGAACTCTTCAGCTGCTCGCGGCTCCTGACCGCCAGCAGATACTCCTGTTGGGTCGCCAACAGGTCGGGTGAGTAAAGTTCCGCCACCGGGCGGTCCTTGCTGACGTACGCCCCCACGGTGTTGATATTGAGTTTGTCGATACGACCGGCGATCCAGGCGGTGACCTTGGCCTGTCGCGACTGGTCATACTGCACGATGCCGACGGCGTTGATCTCTTTGTTCATGACGGCACGTTCCGCCGTCACCGTGGCAACGTTGGCCATGACCCGCTGGGTCGACGAGAGCGATACATGTCCAAGCATATCGGCATGCTGTTGCTGCTCTGCCGTCCGGGTATCTCCGGCTGCGGGTGTGCTTTCAATCTTCTTGATCAGTTCCATGCCGCAGATCGGGCAGGTTCCCGGCTTGTCCTTGATGATGAACGGGTGCATGGGGCAGGTCCAGAGTTGCACCTTGTGCTCAAGCTTGGAATGTCCGCCGCCATCATCCCTGAACCAGCCATTTTTGTAGAGCAGCCCGGCACCGACGGAAGCGGCGATTACCAGAAGAACCACGGGTATCGCGATTTTTTTGTTCAGCGGCATGGTCACACCTCGAAATAAATTTAAATTCACTGCAGTTCCACCCCTACCGCCGCTTCCAACCGGGCCAGGAGCAGCATGTATTCGGCCTGAGAGGCGTACAGCTCCCTCTCGTAGTTGAACAGGCTTACCCTGCCGTCGAGGAGCGTCAGAAAATCCACCTTGTTAACCCGATAGCCGATGACCGCTGACTCCAGGGATTGTTCCGCCTGCGGGATAATGCCTCCCCGGTACAGTTCCACCAACTCCTTGCGACGCTCCATCTGGGCGAGGGTATCGTCGATGGTGTAGGAGATGGAGTTCTTCAAGCTATCCAGCTCTTCAATTGACATGCTGGTCCCGGACGTGGATTCAGCCAGCATCGCCCGGCGGCGTTCCTGCTGAAACGGCAGGTTGAAGGTGACGCCGACGGTGAACATGTCGTAGCCGGGGTCGTTGCTCATCTCATTTGAGACCGCTTCGCGGAACATATATTCAAAGGAGAGATTGAAATCGGGGTAGGATTCCTTCCGCGCCAGACGGCGGGAAGCTTCCCCCTTGCCGACCAGACTGACCAGGCTTTTTATCTGGGGACGCTTGTCAAGGGCGGTCTCGTTCAGCTGTTCGCGTGATAGCGCCAGTTGCGGCAGGGTGAAGTCAGGAACCGTTCCCACCGGCGTATTCCCGGGGCGATGCAGGAGATAGTTCAGATTCGCCTCAAGACTCTTACGCTGCTGCCGGAGTGATATCTGCATGTCGAGCATCCTGGATTTTTCCAGGCCGGCCTTGTAGATATCCTGCTGAACCCCCTGCCCAACCGAGTACTTGGACTCCGCAATGGTCACGAAGTCGCCCATGATTTGCAGGTTCTTGGTTATCACTTCCACGGATTTGTCTACGGCCCAGATCTGGTAGTAGACTTCCTTGACCATACGGGTCAGCTCGAGCTTCCGTTCTTCAGC
The DNA here is from genome assembly GCA_028683435.1 of Desulfuromonadaceae bacterium. GTDB lineage: Bacteria > Desulfobacterota > Desulfuromonadia > Geobacterales > Pseudopelobacteraceae > JACRCG01. The sequence goes on from JAQUIG010000056.1 coordinate 11,335, forward strand.
AACCCATCGGTAGGACTCGGCTTCATAATCGGCGATTTCCTGCCTGAGAGCCCGCTTGCCCCAAAAGGGGAGCTGTTGTGATATGCCGATCACCTTGGCCGTTGTCGGATCATTGCCGCCAAGGGAGAATGGCTCACGCACCAGCAGATTCTGCAACTTGAACATGAGCATCGGGTCTTCCAGGGCGGCTGCCTGTCTGGCCTTACTGGCAAACATCCGCCAGCGGGAATGCGAAGATTTCAGTTCCGGGTTGTTGTCGAGGGCCGTTGCTATCAGGCCCGGGAGGTGTTCCGCCTGCCTGGCTTCTCCGGCGCTGGAACTGCTGACGGAGAGGATAAAGGTGACAAGCAAGACAAAGAAGGTTTTCATGGCGGCCTCGGATAAAGGTTGTTTACAGGTAAAAACCGGACAGCGTCATGTGGGCCACTGCCAAATCAAGTCTACCGTAGCGGCAAGAATGCGCAATCATGAATCAGAATAGCTGCTCAAAGCTGACCCTGAAAGCCAGAAGCACCATAACGGTGACCGTAGCAATCACCAAAATTATGTTGATGATCCTGTTGTTCATCATTACTTCACCGTGTACCAGAATTTGGCTTGACGGATTTTGCCGTCCTTCAGCTGAAATTTGCACATGACTCCGTATTTACCCTTCTTGGAAAGCTCAAAGTCGGCGCCGAAATGCCCGTGCATCCCCATCAATTCTTTAACCTGTGTGCTTTTATCCGGGTTCTGTACCTTAATAGTAGCTGCCCCTTCAGTCAGTGCCTTGCCGCTTTTAACATCCTTGAAGGCCACCGATACATGGTGGGTTTCCTTGACCCCTTTGGGCATTTTCATGTCCATCGCCTCCATGGCATCGGCCATTGTCTGAACGTTGAAGGTAGCTTTGACACCGCCAACAACCTCTTCATAGGCAACGGTAGTTTTATGCTCCATCGCATGGCTGCTGTGATCCATGGCATGAACAATAAATGGGGACGAAGTGACGAGAATGGTTGCTGTAACTACAATCAGTTTTTTCATTTGCAGGAATCTCCTTTGGTGGTGAAATATCAACTAGCGTGTTTAACGCAAATACCGTGCCCACATACAACCAGTCGATATAGCTTAAGTATTACATCAATCAGCAGACTGGCTGCAGACTATTCTACCATTACTTGGAGGATATTCGTCAGAAGTATGGAGTGGATTGCTGAAATGCCATGCACCTTTGCTTCTTCATGGCTACAACGGTACCTCAATACGTTGCATTTAATGTTTCTCTGTACTACGATGCCACCATGGTAAATTCGGTTGCCTGGACATCGTACGGCAATCCAAAATCAAACCTGCAGGTACTGCTCACTATGTTACGTTTCCAAATATTCAGACTCTCCCTCGTACAAAAACTGATTGTCAGTTTTGCTCTCATCGGTGTCTTCCTGATCACTGCCGTGATCTATGCCACCATAGGAATGGGCACCATGCATCGCATGGTCAAAGACATCGCCCGCAATGATCTTAGCGCAGCTACCGCCACCATTACTTTACGGGATATCATACTAGCCCAACAGCGTGCTGCAGGCAGGTTCCAGATTTTAAAACAGCCGGAATTCAAAGAGATACACCACCAGCAGTCCGAAGCATTCCGACAGACTCTAACCAAGCTTCAGCAGCAGCCGGGTGGAGCGGATATGGGGCCGCTTACAAGGGCTTTTGCCTCCTATTCAACTACGGTCGAACGGATGTTCAGCGGCAGCGTGGTGAGCGATATCGTTTTGAAACGTGCTGCCCAGCGGGTGGAGCAGGCAATCGAGGTGGTGCGCAGCGAGCAGAAGAAGAGCCTCGACAGCAAGCTCGTCGCTGCTGGCGAGCGTGAAGAGCGTACCGCTACGAGAGCGCTTGGTCTCGCTTTGAGCGGTGTTGCCCTCGCAGTTCTTGTGGCATCCCTTCTGGTGTATTCTTTTTCATCCTCAATCGGTAAACTCCAAAAGGCCACCCACCGCATCGCGGCCGGTGATTTCGATCATGACCCGCATATCCCCGCCGGGGATGAAATAGGGGCTTTGTCCCAGGACTTCATGCGGATGGCCGTACGACTCAAGGAGCTTGAACAACTCAGCCTTGACGCCAGCCCCCTGACACGCCTCCCGGGAAACATCGCAATCGAGCGCTCCATCAACCGACGTCTGCGCGAAAAGATCTCCTTTGCCATGTGTTATCTGGATTTGGACAATTTCAAGTCATATAATGATCACTACGGGTATATCAAAGCCAGTGAAGTGCTTAAAAAAACAGGAGAGCTCATTCATGAGGTAGTCAAACGTCTGAACGATCCCGACGCCTTTGTCGGGCATATCGGCGGCGACGATTTTGTAGTCATCATCGATGCCAAGCTCGCAAAAGCCGCCTGTCAGGATATCATTGCTGATTTTGACGCAATGGTCCCTTCATATTACTCGGACGAGGACCGGGCACACGGTGCCATAAATGGTGTTGATCGCTACGGAGTCCCACGGATTTTTCCGCTGTTATCGATATCGATTGCCGCACTGACATGTCAACCCGGCAATTACTCCACTGCGGCGGAGATTGCCACTGCGGCGGCTTCGGTTAAAGATCGTGTCAAAAAATCACCCGGCAGTAACTACATTATTGTGCGGGAGGCGGGGGTCAGCGAAATGTAAGCGGTTACCTGCCTGTGTGTAGGGGGGGCAAAATACCGTATTTTCCCATTCGGTAAATAAGAGTATGCCGAGGAATGCGCAGGAATTTCGCCGCTGCGGTCTGGTTCCAGAGGTTGCGGCCAAGAGCACAGACCACCACCTCCCGCTCCAGCTGTTCGAGTGAATAACCTCCCTCCGGCAGGTTAATGACATTACCTGAGCTTGTCTTTACCCCAAGGGTCGTAGCACCGTTACATATCTTTTCCGGCAGGTCTTCGATGGTTATGGTATCACCGCCACGCATGATCAGAAGGCGTTCGACGAGATTCTCCAACTCACGGACGTTCCCCGGCCAACGGTAGGAAGTGAGGATGTTCAAGACGCCGTTGCCAAACTTCACCCTGTTGGCTCCATGCTTTCCGCAAAAATAGTGCAGCAACAGGGCGATATCCTCCTGTCGTTCCCTTAGTGGAGGCAGGTGGAGCGGAATTACCGCCAGGCGGTAGTAAAGATCCTCGCGGAACGTCGAATCCGCAAGCGCTTTATCTATATCAAGATTGGTTGCGGCTACCACCCGCACATCCAGTTTGTACGGCTTTGTCCCCCCGACCGGCTCAACGACCTTCTCCTGTAACGCCCTGAGCAGTTTGGGCTGAAGTTCCAACGGCAATTCGCCCACTTCATCCAGAAAAAGAGTACCGCCATCCGCCAGTTGAAACTTGCCGATCTTATCCTTGATCGCACCGGTAAATGCGCCGCGGACATGGCCGAAAAGTTCACTTTCCAGCAGATCGCGAGGGATTGCGGCACAATTTATGGTTATGAAGGGCGCATTGTTCCGCCTGCTTTTGTGGTGGATTGAGCGTGCCACCAGTTCCTTGCCGGTACCGGATTCGCCGGTAATCAGCACTGAGGCGTCCGTGTCGGCAACCTTGCTGACGACCTCGAACACCCGCTCCATACCTTTTGATGAACCGACAATAGTACGGTAATCAGATTTATTCGACAATTCAGCTTTGAGGCGGCTGTTTTCGGCGGTCAATCCGCTGAACTGGAGCGCTTTTGCAACAATCAAGCGCAGTTCATCCCGATTGAAGGGTTTCGTAATGTAGTCATAAGCCCCAGCCTTCATGGCCTCCACAGCCACATCCACCGTGCCGAAGGCAGTGACCATAATCACCATCGTCTCGGGTGAGCGTTTCTTGACCCACTTCAGCACCTGCATACCGTTCATGTCAGGCATCTTCATGTCGGTGACCACCAGCACCGGAGACTCTTCGGCAAACAGTCGCAGCCCCTCTTCGCCACCGGCTGCAGACAGCACTTGATACCCCGCCTCCTGAAGGTTGTATTCCACAACGCGCCGCAGTGATGCGTCATCATCTATCACCAGAATTTTCGGTAGCATTAAACTCCTCCAGCCAGCAGCCTGATCAACACGGTAGTTCCCTCCCCCGATACGCTGTTAACCTGCAACGTCCCGCCATGACCTTCGACGATCTTCCTGGTAATGGCGAGCCCCAAACCGGTTCCGTTCGGCTTGGTAGTATAGAACGGTTCGAAAATTTTGACCAGAGACTCAGAATCAATTCCTTCCCCATTGTCGCTGAATCTGATCTCGCATATATCGGCCGTGCCATCTTCCCGGCAAACCGAGGTAGATATTTTCAGGCTTCCTCCATCTTGCATGGCCTGGAGGGAATTGATGGCGATATTGAGGAAAGCCTGGCGCAACTTTTCTCCGTTGCCCTTAACGACAACATTGACATCCGGTTGTTCGAGAAGAAGAGAAATCTTCCGCTCCCTGGCATCGTTGGCCACCAGCAGGAGAACAGTTTCCAACTCTTCACGAACGGGGCAACTCGCTATCTCGGTCGGCAGTGGGCGGGCCATGCGCAAAAACTCCTCGACAACACGATTGAGCCGTTCGGTTTCTCTTATCTGAATATTGATGAATTCATATTTGGGGTCACCCGGTCGGTAATCGTCCCTGAGGATCTCGGCCGTGCCGCGGATTGAACCGAGCGGATTGCGGATCTCGTGGGCCAGCACTGCGGCCATTTCGCCCAAAGTGGAGAGTTTTTCTGCACTGCGCAGATTTTTCTCAATGGCGATAAGCTGCTCTGACTGATCCTGTAACACTTTGTAGGACAGTTCAAGCCCTTCGGCGGTCTTCTGCAACTGGGCGCTACGCTCCCGTTCCCGTTGTGCCAAAAGGCCTGTCACACCACCGACGATATTGTACAGTACTATTTCAAGATACTTCTCAAGCTCCAGCGTCATGTCACCACCCCACTGGAACAGAATATGGGGGGCATAGACAATGCTGACAACCAGGGAACAGAGCAGTCCGCCGCGCAGCCCAAACCAGATGGCGGCCAAAATGATCGGCAGATAGTAAAGACGCTGAAAAATGTCATGCAGATAGTGCAGATACAGTGGAGTCAGGTAATGGAGCAGGCTGATCACCGTAATAAAGAGAGCCAGCAGCGGGATCCGTATGGTGTCAAAAGTTTTCATGAACTCAGGTTACAGCGCTCGGCGACAAAAATACAAGAAAAATGGTTGTGACGCGCACCAGGAGCCGATTTAAGAGTAGTTTGATCGTCATTCGCACAACAGTAACTCAAACAACTGCTTGATTTTTATAAGATCACTTGCTATATTTTAGCAGTCACTCGTATAGAGTGCTAAAGTAATGTGTCAAGAGGTGACTATTCATGGTAGCTCAATTACCTGTTGTAGCTGACAGTCTGCGGCTGTATATGAACGAGATTCGCAAGTTCCCCCTGCTTAGTGAGGAAGAAGAGCATCGCTACGCGGTTGCTTTTTTTGAAGATAAACATTTAACAGCAGCCCATAGCCTGATCACATCCAATCTAAGATTTGTAGTAAAGGTCGCTTATGAGTTTCGTCACTACGGCCTGAAAATGCTCGACATTATTCAGGAGGGCAATATAGGGCTGATGATGGCGGTAAGAAAGTTCAATCCCTATAAGGGTGTCCGCCTGATTTCATACGCTGTCTGGTGGATCAAGGCGTACATACAGAATCATATCATATCATCCTGGAGCCTTCTCAAAATAGGAACAACACAAGCGCAACGGAAGCTGTTTTTTAAACTGCGCCAGGCGAAAAGTGCGCTCGCCGGAACAGATGGTGACGGAGAAGATGTCATGACTGCCGCAGAGTCATTGCACGTTTCTGAACAGGAGTTTTCTGAGATGGAGCAGCGCATGCAGGGTGATTGTTCGCTCAACGCCGAAATACCAGGAAGCGATGGTGCAACTGCTCTGGAATCCCTTGCTGACAACCGGATCAACCAGGAAGAGCAACTCGCAGATTTCCAGGAGAATCAGAACCTGCAGCTAAAGGTTGCCGAAGTTGTCAGTCGGTTGAACGAGAAAGAGCGCTACATCATCGAGAAACGGATTACAGCTGATGATCCTATGACTCTACAGGAAATCGCCAGCCATTTTTCAATATCCCGTGAACGGGTAAGACAGATAGAAGAAGGGGCTCTAAGGAAAACAAAGCAAGCGCTCCTGCCGTTATTGGCCGCCTGACCTGAATCAGGCTCAATTGAGCTTAGTAAAATGAGCTGGACATAAATAAGCTCATTTTTTATTTTGCATTTAGTGCTTGACATTCCCTGCTCTTTTCTTTAAATACACAAGTTCTGTTTCTTTTCTATTCGGAAAAAGCTTTAGCCCCGTTAGCTCATACTGGTAGAGCAGCTGACTTGTAATCAGCAGGTGATCCGTTCGATTCGGATACGGGGCTCCATACTTAAAAGAAACATAGTTCCGATCATCCCTGGAGGGATTCCCGAGCGGCCAAAGGGAACAGACTGTAAATCTGTCGTCAGCGACTTCGGAGGTTCGAATCCTCCTCCCTCCACCATATAATCATCGGACAGCGGTTGTTTATCACTATCCCAGGAGACTCATCGTCGCCAGAACTGGTAAGTCATAACATCACGTTTTCCAAAAGTCTTCGTCTGTTAGCGCGGGAATAGCTCAGTTGGCTAGAGCGTCAGCCTTCCAAGCTGAGGGTCGCGGGTTCGAGTCCCGTTTCCCGCTCCAGTAAAATGTGCCCACATAGCTCAGGAGGTAGAGCACTTCCTTGGTAAGGAAGAGGTCTCCGGTTCGAGTCCGGATGTGGGCTCCACTTA
>JAQUIG010000086.1 GCA_028683435.1 Desulfuromonadaceae bacterium
AACGAATCGCTCCGGAGTTCGGCGGCAAAGTAGCCGCTGAATGCCGCCGCGATCTCATCTGCCAGGCGCTCCCTGTCAGCAGTCACGCCATACTCGGCCAGGCTTGCCGTACCCTCGGCATGTTCATGTTGTGGTCACGCATGTACGATAATCCGGTGGCGGCACGGTTTCGGAGCGGGATCGACCCATGCTGAAAGATTATCCCTTTGAGGCGCCGCTGGGCGTTGCCGCCGATCTTGCGCCCGCCTGCAATGATGTCGAAGCTCTCCCTGCCGGCAAAACAGAATGCGGTCCGTTCACCGAGGCGGCTTCCCTCAGGCACCACATCGGCGGCATAGGCCGGCTCAAGGCCCAGGCCGCGGTAAAAGGCGAGCAGAAAGCCGGTCAGCACGCGAAAGGAGTCCTTGATCGACCCCGTCGCCGGGATCTGCTCCGGTGAGCAGACCAGCGAATAGGTCAGCTCGTCGGCATGATAAATCACGCCGCCGCCGGTCACGCGCCGCACGATCGCGACGCCGTCGGCACGGCAGCGCGCGAGGTCAAGTACCTCGGCCGCCTTCTGGAAGCGCCCCAGCGACAGCGCCGGGGGGTTCCACCCGTACAGGCGCAGGATCGGCAGCGAGGTGGCGGGATCGAATGAACGCAGCAGCGCCTCATCAATGGCCATGTTCTCCGCTCCGGAGAGCGGTGAGGTGTCGATGAGGCGCCATTTCAGATCGTTTTGCATTGTCATAGTATGCGTGTTGGGGCGGTATGTTCTTTCAATACATCACCGCGCTTCTTTCATGTCATACCTGCCAACGCGCATCAAATCAACCGTCTGCATTCGTGTTGTTATTGGCCGGCATGAGGGAGTAAGACGAGGCCATCGGTCCCTGGCCGCATCACTTCGTCAACTGCGAATTCAGATAGGCGTTGATGATGTCCATATAAACTTCGCGCGGTTTGCTGGTGCCGTCACTCATGGCTATCATACCTTCGCTCTCCATCATCTCGACGATCCGCGCTGCACGGTTGTAGCCGATCCGGAGGCGGCGCTGCACCATGGAGATGCTGGCCTGCCTGGTCTCCGCAACCAGTCGCAGCGCATCCTCCCACCGCTCGTCCTGGATCTCGTCATCGCTGCTCCCCTTTTCATCTGGATCCTTCATCTCGAGAATCGACTTCTCGTAGACCGGTTTCCCCTGTTTTTTAAGGAAATCCACCACCCGCTGCACTTCGGCGTCGGAAACAAAGGCACCATGGATACGCTGCAGCCGCGAGGAGCCGGGCGGCATGTAAAGCATGTCACCGTTACCGAGCAGGCTTTCGGCGCCATTGGTATCGAGAATGGTGCGCGAATCCACTTTTGAGGTGACCTGGAAGGAGATGCGCGACGGAAGGTTGGCTTTGATCAGGCCGGTTATGACATCCACGGAAGGGCGCTGGGTAGCCAGGATCAGGTGGATGCCGGAGGCGCGTGCCTTCTGGGCCAGGCGGGCGATATGCTCCTCGACTTCTCTGCCGGCGACCATCATCAGGTCGGCCAGCTCGTCCACAATCACCACGATATAGGGGAGGTGACTGTGCTCCAGAATCTCCCCGTCATCAACGAGCAACGGGAGCGGATCGATGGCGGCTTCTCCATTCTCAACGAGCTCATCCAACTCTTCGATGATTTCGGCATCGGATAACGTGTCAAGCTCTTCCTGCTCGAGGAGTTCACCTGCCAGCTTCTTGTTGTAGGAGTCGATGTTGCGTACACCCTTGTCGGAGAGCAGCTTGTAGCGGCGTTCCATCTCGTTGACCGCCCATTTCAGCGCCAGCGAAGCCTTCTTCGGTTCGGTCACGACCGGCAGCAGCAGGTGCGGAATCCCCTCGTACATGGAGAATTCCAGCATCTTGGGATCGACCATGATCATGCGCACATCTTTTGGCGTGGAGGTGTAGAGGAGTGAGAGGATCATCGTGTTGATCGAGACCGATTTGCCGGAGCCGGTCGAGCCGGCCACCAGTAGGTGCGGCGCCTTGGTCAGATCGGTCACGACCGGCAGTCCGGCGATGTCCTTCCCCAGCGCCAGCGGCAGCTTCATCTTGCTGTGCGAAAAATGCTCGCAGTTGAATATTTCGCGCAGGAAAACCATGTCGCGGTCGCGATTCGGGACCTCGATCCCGACGACCCCCTTGCCGGGGATCGGCGCCACGATGCGGATCGACATCGCCTGCAGCGCCATGGTCAGGTCATCGGTAAGTCCGGCAATGCGGCTGATCTTGATCCCGGGGGCAGGAGCATATTCATACATGGTAATGACCGGGCCGGGGCAGATTTCCACCACTTCACCGTCAATATTGTAATCTTTGAGTTTTTTCTCCAGCAGCCGCGCATTCATGGTCAGGGCATCACGGTCGAGCGTTTTTTCAGTGGCCGGTGGCACATCCAGCAGCGAGAAGGGGGGCGTATGAAAATCCCCCTCAGCCTTGATGAATTCAAAGGTTTCCTGTACGGCGGCCGTTTTGGCGTCCTCTTTCTTTTTCTCTTTTTCTTTCTTAAGGATATTTGGCCGTTGTGGTGGCGTCACCAGCGGTTTGATAACCGGGCCATTTGCCGCTGCCGCAGCAGGGAGTCCCTCCCGTTTTGCTTTTGCGCGGTTCTGCTCGTCACGGGCGCGGGCGCGGCGTTCCTGCCAGGCAGCCCATTTATGTTTGAAGTTCTCCAGCCACCATCCGGCGAACAGGATAAAGGAAAATTTCGAAAGGATCATGATCGAGGCCGTCAACAGCGGCAGCAGCAGGAGCAGGGCGCCGGTGACGCCGACCGTCCCTTTGAGCGCCCGGGACACGACGACACCGACCGCACCGCCGGTAGCCACATGCTGGCCGAACAAAAAGGTCTTGTCACGGAAAAACGCAAACAGGGTAGCCAGGGAGAAGAGCAGAACAAATGCTGCCGCCAGCTTGTATGAACGGAGGCGGATCTCTTTAAAACGGAAGAGGGTGTAGGCCATATAGAGAAGCGCCAGCGGGATCAGATACGAGGCGAGGCCGAAGCTGATAAAGAACAGATCGGCTATCTGCGCCCCCAGTCGCCCCCCAAGATTATGGATACTCCCCTCGTTGGAGTAACTGTTCCAGGAAACATCGGTGGAATTATAGGTGAGAAATGCGAGCAGGAAGAACGTGCCGACAGTTCCCAGCGCCATCCCCTGCAGCTCTTTAGTCAGTTTTGCTTTTTTTGATTCATCCATGTGCGTGTTGGTACCCTGGGAGGAGGAGATATGAAACCGGCGTATAATACTAGGAATCAGCGGGGGGAGGCAAAGGAAAAATGGAACAGATTCTGAGTTGGTGCGACGTTCCACCGTAGCTCCGCGCTTCACATGCTTTTTTTGATGATATGTTCCTCCACGAAATCGGCCACCTGGGCCGGGCTGTTCAGGTCCAGCACCGGGATATCCAGCTCGAGCGGTTCGTCGGATGCCACTGCAAGCAGGGTTGGATCATATTGTTCGCCACGACAGAGCAGGGTGCTGCTCCGCTCCCGGCGATGCACTTCGATCTTGGGGAGACCGCTCTTTTTGAAACCCTCGGTCAGGATCAGATCCACATCACTGAAATAGGTGGCGATCAGCTCTTCGATCGGGGGTGACGCGGCATGCTTTTTGACCAGCGCCAACTTCTCCGGCGACGCGATCAGCATGGTGTCGGCACCGGCCTCGGTCAAGCGATGACTGTCCTTGCCGGGGTGGTCGATGTCGAAGCTGTGGGCGTCGTGCTTGATGACGCCGATGCGGTAGCCGCGCAGTTTAAGTTCGGCGATGACTTTTTCCAGTAAAGTGGTTTTTCCGGTTTCTGATTTGGCGACGAAAGAGACGGCTCTGGCGATCATGGACACCTCATTACTACGTGAATTTATGCCCCCCGGAATGTATAGTAATCCGGTTTCCCGTGCAAAGGAAAAGCTGAAAAAATGATCTGCGTCATGTACGATGAAGTGTAACCAGGGGATTATCGTGAACATGGAAGATGTTACCAGACAGCAGAAAAAAGATATCAGGCTGATCGGGAAGTTTGTCGAGGTCTACTGTTCCGGGAAACACCGTAACGCCGAGTCATCCCGGGTTGCGTTGCCCGCCGGGATGGGTGGCCGCACTCTCTGCCCTGAATGTGCGGCTTTCCTCGAATATGCTGTTTTCAAACGGCTGAAATGCCCGCTCGAAGCCGAGAAGCCGACCTGCAAGCATTGCCGGATTCACTGCTATGACAAGCCGCGCCGCGAAAAGGTGCGGGA
>JAQUIG010000087.1 GCA_028683435.1 Desulfuromonadaceae bacterium
GCGGCCATATCGGTGGTGACGATTTTATCATCATCACCGGTGCGCACCATGCGGAATATATCTCCGCGCAGGTCATCAAGGCGCTTGAAGAGCATCTGCCGCTGTTCCATGGCGAAAAGGACTTTTCGGCTGGGTGCTACAGCGCCGTCAATCGCAAGGGGGAAGAGGAAACGTTCGGGCTCCTCTCTATTTCGATCGGCATCGTCAATACCCGCCTGACACCGGTCACCTCATACGCCCAACTGGCGTCGATCTCCACCGAGGTGAAGAAGGCGGCCAAGCGGCTGCCGGGTTCATCAGTCGTTATCAATCGGAGGATGGGGGAGGAAGGGTGACGTTGTGGCAGTTGCAAGTTGTGACAGTCAGGTAGCGTCAGGGCGCATGCTTGTAACATTTGCAGGCGTTGCAGTCGCTACAGATGGAAATCTCCGGCAGATTCAGGCTGGTAGAGAATTTTTTTTACCTTCAAATTTTTTACTCCTCCTGGCACAGCCCAGGTGATCCGATCTCCGGTCCGGTACCCGATCATGGCTGTACCGATCGGGGCAAGCACCGAAATCTTGCCGCTCTCCACATCGGCATCACCCGGAAATACAAGCGTATAGACCAGATCTTCTCCAGAGTCCATATCCTGCAGGGAAACGCGGGAGTTCATGGTGATGACATCCGGCGGGATGCCGGCAGGTGTTACCACTTCCGCTTTGGTCAGTTCCTGTTCGAGTTCTTCCAGATATTTACCATCACGAGATGATCTGCGGTTCGCATTTTCAATCAGTACCTCCAATCTCTCCACATCGAAATCCGTAATAAATATCTGCCTGCCGTTGGTACGTTCTTTCATTTGTACAACCTCCCGATCTTGTAATTGCGCAGAGCTGTTATCTGCCGTTGCTGCTTGAGGATTATCTCCATTGATTGAGTACCAGAATAACCGGCACAATGGCCCGCGCACCCTCCACCACCGAGGCGAGGGGGTCGGCGGCAACGGTGATGTTGATGCCGGTCCGCTGTTCAAAATATTCCCGTACACCGGGAATAAGCGCTCCACCGCCGGTAAGGCAGATGCCGCTCTCAATGACCTCGCAGCCGACGTCAGGGGGTAGATCCTGCAAAAATGAATCAATTGTATCGGCAATTTCTGCGATCACCGGTTGTAATGCAGAAGCTGCAAGTACGCTGCCTACATGGTCTATTGAGTGTGCGAGACCGCTGGTACGCATGAGTGTATCCGCATGCGAATCGTTAATAGTGCATCCCTGCTGTCGTGCTTTCGCCACGATTGAACGGCGCATCCGGTCACACCCGACTCTGATTGCACAGGTAGCATAGATTTTACTTGATTGTATGATGGCACAATCAGTAACACCTTCTCCGATATCAATTACCGTCTGGGCATACGGGGATGAAACATCGAGGCCCGATCCGATGGCGGCGGCAAGCGGTTCCGGTATTATTACTACCGATGCAGCACCGGCCTTTATGATGGAGTCAATGAGTGATTGCCGCTCTTCTTGTCGGGCATCGCTCGGCGCGCAGGCCAGAACGCACGGTTTGAGAATACCGAACCGCCGTACTCGATCCAATAGTGGCTCCAGAATATTTGCTGCAGCCTCACTGTCTACCACCACCCCGTCACGGAGCGCACGTTTAAGCCCAACCACAGAGGGTTGTTCTATTAACGGAGACAGCCCGGCGGCAATTCGTATTGTTGCAGTACCTACATCCAACGCGATATGCTGTCGCCAGTATGTGCAGTGGAGCATGGCTATCATGGCATCCTCTTACAGTGTTTCCTGAATCGAAATGGAGGTGTTTGATTCGCTCCGTGTGGTGCGTGCGTATGATACGCAAGTGATGTTGTCACATCCTCCTGTCCGACACGTGAATACTCAAACCTTAAAAACGAAAACCCCCCCACTGGCTTGTGCCGGTGGGGGGGTGGGGTGACTTGACTTGGTTAAAAACTAGGCACCTCCCTCCGGCACAGATGGTATCTGTGCACAATGACGAACCGGAACGATTTCAATCAGGCAGGTGTTGAGCTTGGTTTTGAAGAGTATATTTGGCAGCATGAGAGGTGTTTCCCTCGGATTTGATGGTCATTTTTTTAAAAATCTAGCACAGATACAGAGAGGAGTCAATTGAGGTTGTCGTCACAGTTGTCAGGATTTATCCATGATTGGAAGCCTGCGACAGTTTCATATGTCACCAATAGTATGAAGAAATCTACGAGTACATGCAGGTGGTCGCCGAAATTTACCGGTCTCCCCGCCATGAACGTGAAGAAAACCACTTCAGACACTATCCGTTTTCACCTGCTGCCGCATGTGCTGTCTGATGACCTACTACCGGCAACATAACTTGTAACGAATTATTCATGATATCGGCACACCGTTGTAATGCCGACTACGGCATACTGAGTACATGTCTCTTCACAGTCAATTCAGCACAGCGTTACTCACGGATGTAATGCGTCCGGTCGTATCGATAGCCTCCTCTACGACCGTCACGGAAATTGCTTCAATCTTCACAAGCAACGCTGCACTGCTGATGATCCCGGTAAGTGGAGATAGCGGGTTTGAAGGGGTTATCAGCCGCCGCGATCTCTTTTCGCGGCACCTCGCCCGCAAGTTTGCCGTTGAACTCTATGGCAATAAACCGATCAGCCTTCTGATAAACCGAGAGCCGATCACCATGCCTCCTGAAATGGATGCCAACTCGGCCCTGTCGCTGCTGCTGGAACGCGATCCGGAACTGGAGTGCGACTCATTTCCCGTGCTGGACGGTGGAAACTGTGTTGGCATCGTGCATGTTGCCGAACTGATCATGGTCATATCCAAGGGGCAGGCCTCTCTGCTTAAAAAGCTGGAAGATCTGAGTGCCCGGATCCGCGAAGAGGTGGAAAAGGCGCGCCAGATTCAACAGAATCTTTTGCCCCCTTCCTCATTCAACTTCGCCTGCACGGTGCTGGACGCCGTGCTGATAAACTCGAGCGAGATCAGCGGCGATGTGTATGATTATTTCAAAATTGACGACCGCCGTCTGGGGGTCATGGTGGGAGATGTCAGCGGGCACGGCATCCAGTCGGGAATGGTTGCGACCGCAGCCAAGGCCGGGCTTCACCTGCTGCTCGAAAGAGGATGCACTACTCCAGCAGCGCTACTGTCCGGCATGAATAAGGCGGTACTTGTTACCGCGTCCAATTCGCTGATGATGACTGCGGTGGTTGCGGTGATTGATCTGGCTGAACGAAAAATTTTGTATGCCAATGCCGGCCATAATTATCCCTATATCTATCAGGCCTCAACGAAAACTGTTGTCACACTTGATAACACCAGCGGCTTCCCCCTGGGGTTTGAACTGGAGAGTGTGTACGACGAGGCCGAAGTGGCTTTCCACTATAATGACCGCTTGTTCCTCTATACCGATGGAATAATCGAGGCGCTTAATACAAACGAAGAAGAATTCGGCTACGACCGTATGGAGGCATACCTGCGTGACGAGCTTGGCGGTCACCCTGAGCATGCCCGGCGAGGCTTGGTTGAAGCTGTTCGTGCCTTTACCGGGGTTGACGATTTTGAGGATGACGTGACCATCCTGATAGTTGGCGACGAAACAGAATGTTGATGACTTTCAGGAAGGAACCAAAATGAGCATACAGTCTTTCCGCTACGGTGATAGAGGCACGGTTATATCAGTGTCTGGTGCCGTACCGTCACTTAATGCACGTTGCTGGACGCGGGAATGGGAGGTTTCCTCATCGCATGACAAGTCCAGGATTATAGACCAGCTGAATAGCTTGTTTGAAGGGAAAGATGAAGATCATGATTTCCTTGGCCAGCGGGCCGAACTTATAGTGGACGAAATGCTGGAAAATGCACTCTATTCGGCTCCACGCGATGCCGCCGATACACCCCTGTTTGCAAAGGGAAGTGAGCGAGGTCTCCTTCCGAACGAAAAAATTTCCCTGCGGTGCGCATTTGACGGTAAAGAGCTCTTTCTGGAAGTAAGTGACAGTTGGGGACGCCTGTCGCCTGAAACAGTGGAGCGTTATTTGACCTTGAACCACAATGCAACTGATCCCGGAAGTGACAGAGGCGGGCGCGGCCTGTTTATCA
>JAQUIG010000088.1 GCA_028683435.1 Desulfuromonadaceae bacterium
GGCGCAGCTCAAAACGCGTCAACACGGTCTGGCGGAAGGTGGTGGCAATGATGTCCTCTATTTTGGCGCAGAGCAGCGACCGACGCACGACCGGATCCTGTTCGTTATCAAGCAGTCTGCGGGTCAGCAGCATTTCGCCGAAAACCGAGGCGGTCTCGGCAAGGGGGAGCGGGGCATGGTAATTAAGCAGGCTCTGTTTCTGGGAAATCACAAAGTGCAGGCCGTGTCCCGCTTCATGGGCGATGGTGGCCAGGTCGCGCAGTGTGCCGGTGAAGTTCAGCAGCAGGAACGGCGGCACAACAGGCGATATCCCCATGGCGAAGGCTCCCCCCGATTTTCCGGTACGGGGGAGCACGTCAACACGTCGCTCGGTAAAAAACGCATCGACAATGGTGCCAAATTCGGGGTCGTACTCCCGGTATGAATCGACGACCACATCCTTTGCCTCTTCAAAGGTATAACTCCGTTCCGCCTCTGCAACCGGAGCGTACACATCGCAATTGCGCAGTTTATCCATCTTGAGCATTCCTGCCTTGATGCGGAAATACTCCTGGGCAAGGCCGTAATTGGCTTCGGTTACGCACATCAGGTGCTCAACGGCTTCGTCAGGGATCTCATTGCCGATATTGGTCGGCTGAATCGGCGTACTGTAGTTGCGTAATTCCATCTCCTGACCATGGTCGAGTGCCATATTGTTGAAGACGGCGTTGTAGACGATGCCGTGCTCGCCGTGCCGTTCCAGGAAGGTCGTCATCGCCCGGAAACGGACATCGGGTGATGTGTGATGGAGGAGAGAAAGCAGCTCTTCACCGGTAAACTCCCGCTGTTCGCCATCCAGTTCCATCTGATAGCAAAATGACGCAGAAAGTTCATCGAACAGTTTGGTAAAGGCGCGAACTCCGGTCAGGTCCTTGCGGGTCAGGAGCCGTTCCTCGTTCTCTTTAAGGGTATGGGGGCGAAATTTACGCATCCCTTCGAGGAAATGGAGGTAGGGGGCCGCACCGGGGAATGCCCGGAATGATTCAAAACGTTCATCGTCCAACTCCATCAGCTCCAGATCGAAAAAGAGCAGTTGCTGGGATAGTTTACTGCCCAGTTCGGAGCAGCGCTGTGAAAGTGCCCGGTAGGTCTCATTGCCCGAGTCGTCAGCGAACAGCAGATGGGCATAGCAGAACGGTTTGGACATGCGGGTCTGGAACGCTTCGTACTCACGAATTGCGGCCAGAAGAGCCGCGTTGTCCAGAGAGGCTGTTTTCTCGAAATAACTGTTGCGAAAGTCGGCTGCCAGTTGCTCAAACGAACCAAGGTCGGCTTCCAGTTCAGGCGAATCGGGGGCAGGGTAGAGAAGGGCGGTGTTCCATGTCAGATCTGTGTGCGGCATTATGTGTCTCCGGATCGATAAAGTAGTGTTCAGAACCTATACACCGTATCTATGGATGGCGTCAAGGTAGGGCGGTGTTGCAGCAGATATCTGTGACATTTTGAAGCGGGAACGGTATATTGGCTCTCATTTGCGTACCAGAACAAAGGAGATTCACGATGAACAATTATATCCTCTATCTGCTGATGCTCTTAGGCGGCGTTATGGTAGCCGTCCAGCCTTCCATCAATGCCCGTCTGGCCCGGTTCGTCGGCGTGCTGGAAAGTTCCTGCATCTCGTTTGCCGTCGGTACTGTTGCTCTGTTTATGCTGGTGCTGCTGGTCGGACGTGGGAGCATGCGGGGGATTGCCGGGGCTTCGTGGTGGGAGTTGACCGGAGGATTGATGGGGGCTTTCTTCGTTACCATGACGATCTTTGTGGTGCCGCGGATCGGTACCGCTGCTGCCATGGCTGCAATTATTGCGGGCCAGCTTGCCACCGCTGTGATTATGGACCACTTCGGCCTGTTCGGCGGTCGCCATATTCCGCTGGATTCAAGCCGCATGATCGGTGTATCCCTCCTGATGGCGGGCGGTTGGCTGGTCTTTCGTCGTGTCGCCAGTTGAGGTGGCGGAGTGCCCAGACAATATTCTGTGACTACCTTAAGCTTATGCTCGATGCCCCCTCAACAAGAACCTGAACGGACAGCCGGTCGTTTGCAACAACGCTCTCGCCAAGTTTCAATGAGCTGACGGAGCCGGAAAGAAGAATGTGTCCGCCGAGCGGAACTCCGGCTAATGCCGAGGACGCTTTTAAGCGTGTACTCTCAAGTTGGCTGACAACCGAGCTATTCAATTTCTCTTTGATCGTGTCGCGAATTGTGCCGCTAAAGAGCCAGCTGCCGACACCGATGAAGAGTCCGGCGTTTTTCGTGTCGAAATCAACATTCTCGAAGGAGAGCATATTGAGCTGTGGATTGTAAACCGGTTTGGCAATCAACGTCAGCTCACCCTCAAAATCGCCTGTTGACGTCAGTGTTATAACAAGCTTCCCGTCTTCGCCTTTCAGGGTGAAACTTCGAACGGTAATTTTCTTGTCATCACCAAAAGTCTGATTTAACAACAGCGGGTTCAGCGCCGTCACAAAATCGGCGAAGAAGATATCGGTGGCCAAGCGGATATGAAACTGGTTGTCTACCGCGGTGAGTTGCTGTGCAGCCGGTAATGGCCGTGCCGGTACTGCAGCCGGCATTGGCCCGAGAGTGATTTCGGCAGCGGTAACGAGTCCGACGGAGAAATGAAGCTTGTTATTTGCTGTCTGCAACGGTCCAAGCACGACTTTCTCCGGCGCTAATTTCAGCCACGCACTGAAGTTCTTGTCAACCAGCACCGGGGTAAAGGCACTCTGCCACAGGGGGGCTATCTTTTCCCGGAGCCTGACGGCATCGTTGACTTTCGCGTTGATAATTGGCGCAAGCAGTTTTTGGACCGGTTGCATGACTCCTTCAATCATGCTTTTCGGCTTCAGCGTAAGCGGCCCCAGTTTGACATTCTCCGCGAGTCCATCGGAAAGCCCGGTATAGTACAGCTCGGTTTTAAGCCGCCAGTCGATGGTAGGGGTTATTTTGGCTTTAAAGCGAAGATCCGTCCTCAGCGGGGCAGTCGTGAACATGCCGTAGCCAAACGATAACTGCACCGGTAATGATACATACACAAAATCGTTCGCGGCAGTTATGACCGCCGGCCCGGCTCGTAGAACCTCTACTGAAGTTCCAAGTGTACCATTCCCCTTGTACAGCACTTTCTGCAAAGAGTGATTGAGAATACGGCTCAAATCGGCAGTGGTTGCATCAATACTTAAATTTATGACAGATAATGCGGAGCCATTTACTGCCGCAGAGCATACGGAAACTGTTGACAGGACCGCACAGAATAGACCGATAAAGTAGCGAAGCATCATGTTTTAAAACCCCATAAGCTGTGTAGAATGTAAGCCTGATTCAATATTTATCCCTGATCGGTGTCGAAGTTAGCACGATAACGGGGGAGATCACAGCGGGTTCACCGCTGTTGCGCTTTGTTGGGAACTCATGTCTTGGTTGAGAGTTTGATAAAGAAAAAAGCGGCTACGAACTACGTACTCTAAGGTTCCCGTCTCCACAAGGTCCCTCTAACTACCTTTTATTGCCGCATTACTGCTGTGGCAGGCGAAGATGCACGACCTGCCCCTTTCGGCCCAAATTTCCCAATGACTTGCCAAGAAAAGTGATGTTGACACCGGCAGCATTCCCCACATCGATGACAAAAGACTCCCGAGCTTTGCGATTCAATGTATACCCCTTCTTCAAGGTGATCTGGTAGGGAGGATTGCGGTCTTCGGTTATTTTAAGCCAGGTGTCATCCGTTGCTTCAATATGCAGATTAAGGGGGCTATTGCTTGGAGTTTGCGTTGTCTCTTTTGGGACAACCATTGCTGGCGGCGGCGCCTGGGGGGCATTGGCCACAGCTTCCAGAGGGCGCTCCTTCACGGCGGGGGCAGACTTTGGAACGGCTTCCTTCTGCTTATCAACAATCACGTTGTGTTGAATGATCTCAAGGGTTTCTTTCTCATAAAAGAAGGCATACATGATAAAGGCGGTGGCAATAATCGCCACGGCAGGGACGGCATTCAAGAGATACCGTTTAAAGGGTTTGCGGTCAAAAGCGATCTGCGCTTTAACAACATTG
>JAQUIG010000089.1 GCA_028683435.1 Desulfuromonadaceae bacterium
TACTCAGGAATGAGTGATGCAGCGGTATCTCAGGCAAAGCGGCGATTGGTTTTAAAGGCCGGGAAAGATAAGGAGTTGAGGAGAGTTATAGATTGGGTTGAGGAGGAAATAGGTTGTGAAGTTGAGACATGGCCCCCTGAGTCTTGCATTAAAATTCAAGCATGCCTCACTACCGGATCAGACCTTTGCGATGCGTTGCTGCACGTTGCACATCTTCATCCAGAACTTCTTCGGCTATATTCTGAAACTGTTCCATCAGGTGCGGATCAAAAAATGCTTCCGACATTTCCCGCATTATTTCCCGAATCTGGTCACTTGTGCAAGCTGCACGGTATGGGCGCCGTGTCCCGAGGCAGTCAAATACATCTGCAATGCTCAAAATCCGGGCTTCAAGAGTAATCTCTTCCCCTTTAAGTCCGTAGGGATAACCAGTGCCATCATATTTTTCATGGTGGTACAAAATCATGTTGATAACACCACTGTGAAGACCAGCCTGCCGCGCTAATTCCGCCCCCCATAACGGATGTTTGCGAATAAATTTCATTCCGGTTTCATCCAATCTTCCCGGAAAATTGAGTACAGACCCCGGCACACCAATTTTGCCGCAGTCATGCAGCCAGCCACCGTACCTGAGGTAGACAATGCGTTCTTTCGGTAAGCCAATCCTCTCGGCAAGAGTGGATGCGTATTCAGCAACACGATCGCAGTGACCTCGCGTATAGGGATCCTTGAGTTCAATCGCCTGGGCGATGGAGCTGATGGCGTCTTCCTCACAATGAGCCAGTTCTCTCACCACTTCAGAGCGTTCAAGTCCCTCTTGCACAAGGGATTTCAGTTCATCGCTGTCCCAGGGTTTAATGATAAAACGGAAAGCTTCACTGATATTTATGGCGTCAACCAGAGTCTTGAGGACAGCATGGGCGGTCATCAGGATACGCCCTGCTGTGGGCATGATATGACGAACCCGTTCCAGCAGCTCAATTCCGGATATACCGGGCAAATGATTTTCGGAAACCACCAGCCACACATCTTCCTTGCGGATGATCTCCAGCGCCTCCTCTCCACTCGATGCTACTAGCAGTCTCATAGAGGAATCATCCGAAAAAAGTTGCTGAATTGCATCCAGACTTGACACTTCGTCCACAAAAAGCACGGTTCTCAGGGGCTGGTTTAATTCAAATTGAGTTTTTGCCATCAGGTTCTCCCTGTGCAAAATAAAGACGCACGGAAAATGCGGACCAACCACCTGATCAAGCATGATCATCTGCGCCTGTTCAGGCGGTGACGCAAATAAACAGACAACCCCATCACCGTCAGCAGAAACGTCGGCAAAGGAAGGGCTGCATCCGGAATCAACGGCTCGTAGAAAAAAACGACATGCCTGGCCCCCTCGGGAAGCGGTATGCCGCGGAAGGCATAGTTGGTGCGGAGTATCTTTTTTTCAACCCCATCCACCGATGCCCTCCACCCCGGATAATAGGTATCGCTCAGCACGAGGTACGAGCCCTGTGCTGCAGCGGCGTCAAGCTCTATTTCGATGCGATCAGGCCTGTCGATAGTGATCGTGGCTTGCGGAGGAGTGGTGACGGCAGGGTTCGTGGTGTCTGTGCGCAGATTCCATGCCTCAGCATCGCTTTTGAGAATAGCCAGCCCCGTGCGCGGGTCGAAATCGGGAGATTCAAGGAACGCGAGGAGAGAGACCTCATCGAGGAAAAGACGATGGGACGGCACCACACGCGCCCGGGGGAGCGCGTTCCCGTTCACATGGGCATCCATCCCCTTGAATGACGCGGTCGGAAATCCGTTTGTCAGTGAAGAGCTGCCCCGCAGGAAGAGCCATTTTGCGGAACTCAGATCAAGATAGATCTGCTTCCCCTGATCGCCATCAAGCGCGTCGCGGCACCATGCCGAAACATTGGCCGACCAGTAGGGGAAAAAGGAGAAATAGTGCCCGGTGGTTAATGTGCCGTTCAACACCGTCAGATTTGGCGTATAGGGGTAATGACGGTTCATCGTGTTAGTCAACCAGACGTCATAGGGCGACAAGTCGCTTGAAGTTCTGTATGCCTGAGGTTCCTGTGGCGGAGGGCTCCCGTTCCAGCCGATTGTCCCGAGATCGTGGACCGCCATGGGCGACTTGATGTTAAAGGCATTTGACGCGAACAGGGATATCACGCTGGCTGCCATCCCCACCAGGGCACCACGCCTGACCATGCCACCGCTGCCGAGCGAGAGAAATGCCGCCAGCACCATCGCCATGCTGCTGAGCCACAACAGACCGGTGAGCAGCGGCGAAGAGGTCAGGGCCATCCTGGTCTGGGGCAGAAGTTTATTGTAGTGAATAACAAAGACAATACCGACGCCGGCCACACAGAGCGGCAGCGCGAATTTGAGTATCCTCCCCAGCACGACCGGGGCCCCGCGACTGTCGCGTTCCAGAAGCTGATCAACACCACGGGCCGACAGATATGCGACACAGATGGGGAGGAAAAACAGCCAGCGGTAGGGAAAGCGGAAATATTTCAGGATCGGCAGTGAATGCACGATTTTCCAGAGCCCCACGTAGGGACCGAGGGCCATGAGAATCGAGAACAGCCCGAGGAGTACAAAGTAATTGCGCCCGGACCCTTTCACCCCGAAAAACATGCCGACGAAGCAGAGAAAGAGGGCATACAGCGGGAAACGGATGGTGCTTGACATGCCGCCCCACTCACCCCATCCGGGCGGAGTCGGAAACAGCGACAACGGCAGCCACCCCGGCTCCAGATGCAGGGTGTTTTGCAAATCATCAAGAGTGACGCCGGCGCCGACCGTCCTGGCGGAAAAGCGGAATTCTTCCAGCATCGGCAGCAGCTGCGGAGATGCGATGACAATCGCCACAACAACACTCCCGAGCAGCATCAGAAAACGGAGTCCGATCCCCCGGGCGGCCTCTGTCCCCCTTTCGGCGCCAAGCCAGTGAAACAGGAAGAATGCCGAGACCGTCATGGCAAGATAAATCATCATCACCGGGTGGCCGATCAGAAAGACGAGCGCCAGGGATATCGTCAGATACACAAAGGAGAAGGGGCGCTTCTCGATGAAGAGGAGGCACGACAGGAATATGCCGGGGAGGAGCGCGTGACACCACATGAGGGCGGGAACATTCTCCAGGCCGAAGGTGGCGGTGCAAAAGGCAAACACGGAAGCCCCGAACAGTGAAGCGACCCAACTGCCATGCAACCGCCGCAGCAACAGGGCGCATAATGTAAAGGCAACGAGGCGGGCTGAAATCATCTCCACCAGCCACCCTGTTTCAGCCGAAAACAACCGGTAGATGATTTGTGTGCCGGGAAAACATATGCCGTTTTGCCCCTCGGCCAACAGAGAAAAACCACAGGCGGAAGACGGCACCCACTGCGGACTGAAGCCGCCTGCAAAGGCATTGTGCAGAAATACCCGAAAGGGAAAGGACTGCAGCATGCCGTCTTCAAACAGCAACGTATTGCCGCCATTAAGCGCAATCGTCAGGTAGGCAAGTACCGGGGAGAAAAAGAGCATGAAATAAAGGACGGGAAGTAGTGCCTCCCGTTTCTTCTCTATCCCAGAAATCAGTTGGCGGAGCATTGTTGACAAAGCATCACCTTTTACGATTTTGTAATCAGCACGATTGACAGGATCGACAGCAGAATGCCTGCAACCCGCAAACGGTTTAGATCTTCACCAACGGCAAAACCGTATAGTGCGATGATCGAGAGGATGCTCGCCATCATTATCGGCTGCACTTTGCTGATATCGAAAAACTTTAACGCCATGTAATAGCTCACAAATGACACGGCATAAATAACCAGACTCAGCAGCAGAGTCACGATCCATTTCGCCTGCATCACCGTGTGTGTGCCGGAAACCTTCAACAAGATCTGGGCCAGCGCCGTAGAGGCAATCCCGACGACAACATATATTTTGGGGTCTATAGTCATTGCACACCTGCCGGATACCTGGATTTCACTCCACCGCCGCCTCTACCGTCGCG
>JAQUIG010000090.1 GCA_028683435.1 Desulfuromonadaceae bacterium
TGCAACCTGCCTACTTCACATTCCAGGTTGTTCCCTGTGCCGAATCAAGGAGCAAAATCCCCTTTGCCAGCAGCAGGTCGCGAATCTCGTCGCCGCGCCTGAAATCCTTTGCACGCCGCGCCGCACTTCGCTCTGCAATCAACCGCTCGATCTCGTCCGTCGATATGTCGATCTGGCAGGCCTTGGCAGCCTTGATCCGTTCCAGCCAGAGTGACGGCGCAGTTGTGAACAGCCCCAGCACACCTCCGGCCTCGACGAACAGAGCGCGGACATGCGCCAGCAGTGACAGGGATAGCGGAGCCATCTTCTCCGTTTCTGCGAGAAAACGGTTGGTGGCGCGCACCATTTCAAAAAGAACACCGAGCGCTTGAGCAGCGTTGAAGTCATCGTCCATCGTTTCAGCAAACCGGGTCATGAAGCTGTCAACCTTTTCCTGCAGTTCAAGGCCGACCTGCGGCAGATCCCGGACCAGAGCCGTTTCAGCCGGCTGCGGATTCCCGTTCAGGATGTCGTCCAGTGACGCCAGGCAGTTGTAGATCCGTTCCAGCCCGGACTGGGCCTCATCCAGATTCTGATCCGAGAAATCGAGGGGTGAACGGTAATGTGCCGAAAGAATGAAAAAACGGAGCGTTTCCGGATCGTACTTCTGCAGCACCTCACGGATGGTAAAAAAGTTCCCCAGCGACTTGCTCATCTTCTCGGCGTTGATATTGACAAAACCGTTGTGAACCCAGTAACGCACAAACTGGCAGCCGTTGGCCCCTTCCGACTGGGCGATTTCATTTTCATGATGGGGGAAAACGAGGTCTTTGCCGCCGCCATGGATATCAAAGGTTTTGCCCAGAAATTCCATGCTCATCGCCGAACATTCGATATGCCAGCCGGGACGGCCATTTCCCCACGGTGACTGCCACCACGGCTCTCCCGGTTTTGACCCTTTCCAGAGGGCAAAATCCATCGGATGGCGCTTTTTGTCGCCCACCTCGACCCTGGCACCGGCCAGCATATCCTCGAGGTTGCGCCCGGAGAGTTTCAGATACTCCGGAAAAGTTTCAACCGCATAATACACGTCTCCCCCGGAGAGATACGCATGCCCCTTGGCAACCAGCGCCTCGATGATGCTGATGATCCCGCCGATATGGTCGGTCGCCTTCGGCTCCACCGTCGGTTTGGCAAGCCCGAGTCGCGCCATGTCCTCGTCGAACGCCTCGATATAACGGTCGGCGATCGTGCGGTAATCGGTCCCTTCCTGATTGGCACGGTTGATGATCTTGTCATCGATATCGGTGTAGTTCCGGACGTACGTCACATCGTAACCGGAGTATTGCAGATAGCGGTAGATGATGTCGAACACGATCCCGGCCCGGGCATGCCCGATATGACAATAATCATACACCGTCACCCCGCAGACATACATCCCGACCCTGCCGGGGGTCAGCGGGACGAAGAGCTCTTTTTCACCTGTCATGGTGTTGTAAATGCGTAATGCCATGCTTTTAACTCCGCTTGTAAAATGTGGAGCATTATGCCTGCTTGTGGTGGGGATGGCAAGGGCGGAAATGGAGGGAGTTACCGTTTCAGAGCAGTTCTGCGTCGATATATCTTTATCGCTACCCAGACAGATCCGGCACCGATCAGATCGGCGACGACATCATTCAACTCGGCGGCTCTGCCGGTTGTCAGGGTCGCCTGCAGTATTTCGATCAGAACACCGAGGGAGGCTCCATACCCAAAGGCACCCGCTGCCGCCCAAGAGCGCGGCTGGAGGGAGAGGTATGCGAGGCCGGTTGCGGCAGCGATCGCTCCGGCATGGTTCAGCTTGTCCCACCCCAGACCTGATGGTGCCGAAGCGCCCGGCATCAGCGCCAGCCAGAGGATCAGCAGCGTCATGGCAAGGCAGAGCAGCACCCAGACCAAAGGATAGCCGGAAGGGCCGTTACCTGTAATGGCCATTTTCTTGTCCTGAAAACTCTTCAGCTCGTCTTCAGCACTTTTCATTGCCCGGCCTTTCCTTTCGCGAACCGAAAGTTATTGCAATCAATTGATACTTGGCAAAAGAGATCGTAAGCAAGAGTTTGTGTGTGTACTTGAAAGCTGCTCCGAAGACTCACTGCTTTTGTTATATTATCCAGCCATCATTATCCAGTATCGTGCGCATTGCCGTCAGGATTGCGGCATTTCCGGAGAAAGTGCCTCCGACAGGGTTGTACACATCGAGGTAGAAACACTCCGTTGGCTCCGCCACACCGTCACCTATGATCTCAACGGGTATAACCGCCTGGGCTTCGTCCGGATACAACTTGAGAGTACCGCTCATCGCAATATAGTCGGAACCCGAAACAGCCGTGCCGTTGCGCGTTGAAAAATCAACACTTAGCACGGCATCCGGCGTGGTCCGCTCGCCGTGAAACTGTACGAGAAAATAGACGTAGCCGGTGCCGGTGTCCCCCTCTGCAACAACCTTTTGCACCTTATCCGGCTGGTCCGGTGCATTTGGGTAGTGCGCCCGCATACTTTGGTCGATCCATTGCTGATAGCCACTCACCCGCTGCCAGAATCCAAGCTCGCCGAAACTGCTGTTCGATACATTGTCCGTATCAGGGTGCGCAGCCGCAGTTGACAAACTGGCGGTATAACTGGCGATACCGGCTACACGACCATCGATAAATGCCGGCCCTCCGCTGTCCCCGGGGGCAATCATTCCCTCGGTCGCCCCTAATCCCGGATCCGTCTTCTGGATAAGCAGACCCAGTGCATCCTGAGCGCTGCTGCCATTATCAAAATCTGCCACCAGCTGCGTGCCTGACGCCGGTTGCCACCCCATGACTCCGCCCAGCCGGGACTTGAGCACGCCAACATCGGTATCAGCCGTATTTTCTGCCTTGATCCGCAATGGTACCCCTGCGTACTGCTCATAAGTTCCAGTGCTGCCGCTGCCGGGAATCCCATACCCCACAAGTGACATGGTCTGGCCGATTTCATCTGCAGGGCGATAGAGTTCATAACGGTCAGCCTTGACAGCAGCTCTCACGGGTAGCCAGATCAATGCAAGATCATTGTTGTCGTTGATAGGATCATAGGAGGGTATTACACTGATATCGTCAGCCGTAAACGACGCGGTACCTTCGAGCGTTTCAAAATGCACCACGGCCGACGCGGCTATCACCCCTGGTGTTGTTTCAACCAGGTGAGCTGCGGTAAGTATGGCCCGGCCATCGTACAGCAAAACGCCGGTACCGTAGTAACCGCCTGCGGATATCCGCACTACGCCGTCAAAACCTTGGCCAGGATACGCCCGGTTTCCGGGATCTAAATATGATGTATCAGAAACTATCATGATTAATGGGGGTGTTATTTAAAGTCTGCTTCACCAAGGGTCCAGGGAGTTGGGCAAAATAACGTACCGTAACAGGGCAGAACGTACAACGTCTTCACGATACACAATCGCGATGAGAAAAGCCATGCTTTCTCAACAATTGCAGTGATATGCTGTCATCGCCACCGGCGGGAGAGCGCCGCTGCTACGGTTTGGCTTTTGACGCATCGGAGACCGCAAATCGGCCCATCCTGCCGGTACTGGCGAGCAACTGCAAACGCGATGAATGCCATTCGGACAGGCAGCGTACCCGCTCGTTCCAGGCATCGGCCAGCGCGGCTTGCGTGCTGAGTACTTCGGTAATATCTGCGGCCCCCTTGTCGTATTTCCGTTGAGAAACCGCAAGAGCACTCTGGGCTGACTCCAGCAGAATTGCTGAAGCCTCCCGGTTTTGCAGGGCAGAAGCGCTATCGGCATACGCCTTGATGACTTCTCTCGCGACCTGCTGTTCGATGTCAGCAAGGGCTACTGTCTGTTTTCCGACCGCCCGACCACGCCACATCATCACTGAACCTGGTGTAGGGTACCGTTTGAGAATTTCTGAACCCTGAATAATAAAAGCCCTCATGTCGCGACGGACGAGAGGGCTCATAAGATTGCTGCAATAGCT
>JAQUIG010000057.1 GCA_028683435.1 Desulfuromonadaceae bacterium
CCTGCCCCTCGATCATGACCCTGAGCAGCGGTTCGGTGCCGGAGTAACGGATCAGCACACGCCCTTCATTGCCGAGCCTGCCCTCGACATCCTTGATCTTGGCAGCAATATCGCTGATGGATAATATATCCACTTTTTCCCGCACACGCGTATTGCAGAGTACCTGCGGCAGTGGAATCATGATCTCAGCCATCTCAGAAAGCGTTTTTTCCTCCCGACGCATAACGGCAAGAAGCTGTAAGGCCGAAAGGACTCCATCACCGGTCGTGCTGTAATCGAGGAAGATCATATGTCCGGATTGTTCCCCCCCCAGATTGTAACCACCTTTACGCATTGCCTCGACCACGTAACGATCCCCGACATCGGTCTTGATTATTTTGCCGCCTGCTTTACGCAGTGCAATATCGAGCCCCATATTGCTCATCACGGTTGCTACCAGAGTTTTCTTCTGAAGCAGCTTGCGTTTCAGCATATCTGTGGCGCAGATCGCCATGATGTGGTCACCATCAACCTCGTTGCCGAACTCGTCGCAGACGATCACGCGATCGGCATCTCCGTCTAGGGCGATGCCGATATCGGCACGATGCTGCTTGACCGCTTCGCTGATAACTTCGGGATGCAGCGAGCCGCAGCCAGCGTTGATGTTGATGCCGTTCGGCTTGACCCCCAGCGAAATGACCTCGGCACCCAGCTCTTCAAAAACTGCCGGGGCGACCTTGTAAGCCGCACCGTTGGCACAATCGAGAACTATCTTCAGCCCGGAAAGATCCATCTCCTGAGGAAACGTGTTTTTAAGGAAAACAATATAGCGCCCGGCCGCATCTTCGATGCGATACGCCTTGCCGACCTCGGTAGCAGTGGGACGCAGGGCATCGATTTTTTGCGACGCAATCAGCTTTTCTATCTTGAACTCAACCTCGTCCGGCAGCTTAAAGCCGTCAGCTGAAAAGAACTTGATGCCGTTGTCCTGGAAAGCATTGTGCGAGGCGGAGATGACGACTCCGGCATCGGCACGCATTGATGAAGTAATGTTGGCGATACCGGGGGTCGGTAGTGGCCCGACCTGCAGCACATCGACCCCCATGGAGCAGATGCCAGCTACCAGTGCATTTTCCAGCATGTAACCGGAAAGGCGGGTGTCTTTGCCGATCACGATACGGTGGCGGCGTTTGCTTCCATCCTTGAAAATATAGGCTGCGGCCCGGCCCAGCTGCATCGCCATTTCAGTCGTCATGGGATAGACATTGGCAACGCCGCGAACGCCGTCAGTTCCGAATAATTTTTTCATTGTCAGTGTGTCTCCTAACCCAGATAAATTGGATAAGTTCGTTAATGAAATTATTTTCTTGCCAAAAAACGCAAGAAATAATTTCTAACTTACTAAAGTAAAGTTACAGTTCCGGCGCGGCGGTCACCCTCGGTACGCGCCGTCCTTCAATCGCCTTGCGGGAAAGGCGGCGAATCTCGGCCGGATCGGCATCGTAGGTGATCTTCCCCTCATGAACAATAGATATCTTTCCGGTCTCTTCCGAGACGACCAGCACGAGAACGTCGGTCTGTTCGGATATTCCGAGCGCTGCCCGGTGACGGGTGCCGAAGCTTTTTGCGATATCCGGATTTTGGGAAAGCGGAAGAATACAGCCGGCCGAGATTATCTTATCTCTCTGGATAATAACCGCGCCGTCATGAATCGGTGAATAGGGGAGAAAAATTGAATTAAGGAGTTCGCTGGTCACTTTGGCATCTATTTCGGTACCGACCTGGACAAGGTGATTTATGGAGTTCTGGCGGATGAGAACGATCAGGGCACCAATTCTTCTCTCGGCCAGTTCGTGAAGCCCTTTTGAGAGTTCATCAACAGTCGTTGTCAGATCGAGATTATCATAAACAGTGGTTTTTTGCCGGTTCCAGGATGAAAAAAGCGCGCGTTTTATATCACTCTGGAAAATGATTGCCAAAATGACCGGCGCAGAGAAAAGCAGCAGATGCAAAAAGGAGGCGGTTGAGGTGAGGCCGAGTTTTTTTGCCCCGAACTCTGCCGCAAAAATGGCGGTCAGGATTGCAAGAACGCGAAGA
The DNA here is from genome assembly GCA_028683435.1 of Desulfuromonadaceae bacterium. Taxonomy (GTDB): domain Bacteria; phylum Desulfobacterota; class Desulfuromonadia; order Geobacterales; family Pseudopelobacteraceae; genus JACRCG01. Next base: position 2,077 of record JAQUIG010000057.1, read on the forward strand.
ACAGCCTCTTTTCTCAGGATCAGCGTACAGCCGTAAACCAGAACGGCAACGATTAAATTGTCGAGGAGGCCAGACAGGGTAACGCTGTCGAAAATTGAAGCCATACTTCCCCTTTGAAACCGGCGCTCAGCAGCATTCTAACCACGCATAACGGCATGCGCCATGTCAGCAACGTCACGCATTACCCGGACATCGTGCACTCGCAGAATGGATGCGCCATGAGACACGGAGAGAGCTACGGCAGCAGCAGTACCGAAGAGGCGGTCACCCGTCTGTTCCCGTCCCAGGACCTTGCCGATGAATGACTTGCGTGATGGCCCGATCAAGACCGGCAGGCCGAAACCGGATAACTCAGCCAGGCGACGCAGAATTTCCAGATTGCCTGCGACACTTTTGCCGAAACCGATACCGGGATCGATTGCAATACGATCGTCGGAAACGCCGGCTTCATGGGCGAGAACAAGTGAGGCGTGCAGTCCGGCGGAGATTTCTGCCATCATATCAGGATAGAAGGTATCCTGCTGCATTTTGTCCGGCGTGCCTCTGGTGTGCATCAGTACGACAGCTGCTCCGCTCGCTGCAGCCATTGCAGACATCTGCGGGTCAAATTTGAAACCGCTGATGTCGTTGATAATTTCCGCACCTGCAGCAACTGCCCCGTCGGCGACAGCGCTTTTCCAGGTATCAACCGAGATTGCGCATTCAAGTGTGGCGGCAAGCCGCTCGATAACCGGGAGAATACGACCGAGTTCCTCATCTGACGATACCGGCGCCGCACCCGGCCTGGTACTTTCACCGCCGATGTCGATGATATCGGCACCTTCCGCTTCCATCTGCAGGGCCTTTTCAAACGCCCGGTCAGGGTCAACGCAGAGACCCCCGTCAGAAAAAGAGTCCGGTGTCAGATTGAGGATTCCCATAATCAACGGGCGCTGCAAAGATAAGGAGCGACGTGACGTCCTCCATACCGCCGGCGCAGGTACGACTCGTGCCAGCAACCTGCTCAGTTCCCCTGCCAGCTCCGCTAAAGCGAACGGCTGTGCTTCAAGCTTCCGGCAAAGCCGGCTAAGCTGCTTGGCCGTGCCGATCAATACACAATCAGTCCTGCCGATGCTGCATGAAACCGTACCTCGCGCAACAGCAGCATCCCCACCCACAGAGAGCATCTCCTGCTTAAGGATATTTGCCTGTCGACATTCCAGCTGCGACAGTTCAATACAGAGCGTCCGCATCTTGGGCACCATTTCAACGATGCCATAGCTGTCAACCCCGATACGCCTCAATTCATGAGCCGCATGCTCGGGAGTCGACAGTAGCAGCAATCGCGGTAAAAAACGGGGCATAGATCTATGCTTCTATATCGGTGTGAGTCACTGCCGGTTCAGCCGGTACAGCAGCTGCGGAGGAAGCAGACTGAACCGGTTCCGTACTGACCAGTTTACCCGTAGCGATAATTTCATCAACCTGGTCACCGGTCAGATTTTCCTTCTCTACCAGAATTTCCGACAGATTATGAAGATTTTGCAGATTTTCGCGCAGAATAGACAGTGCACGTTCGTAGGATTCGTCAACAATTCGTTTTATCTCATCATCAATATGCTCGGCGGTCTTCTCGCTGAAATTCTTATGCATCGCCATTTCACGACCAAGAAATATGGATTCATCCTTCTTGCCGAAAGAGAGCGGCCCCATTTTATCACTCATGCCCCATTCACAGACCATCTTGCGCGCCATATCGGTAGCACGCTCAATGTCATTACCGGCACCGGTAGTGAAAGTATTGAAAATCAGATCTTCCGCAGCCCGGCCCCCCATCAGGACGGCAATGCGTCCCAGCAGGGATTCACGGGAATAGCTGTGTTTATCTTCGATCGGCAGCTGCATGGTGACACCCAGAGCCCGCCCACGAGGGATGATGGATACCTTGTGGATCGGATCGGTGCCCGGAACCATCTTGGCGACCAGAGTGTGGCCGGACTCATGGTAGGCGGTACTCTTTTTCTCCTCATCAGAGATGACCATACTGCGTCTTTCAGCCCCCATTAAAACCTTGTCTTTGGCGCTGTCAAAATCACTCGGCTCGGCAACCGTCTTGTTCAAACGTGCTGCCAACAGTGCCGCCTCGTTAACCAGATTGGCCAGGTCGGCACCGGAAAAGCCGGGAGTACCCCGGGCAATAACCGCCAGATCGACTTCAGGCGAAAGCGGTACCTTTTTGGAGTGTACTTTCAGGATCATTTCACGACCCTTGACGTCCGGTCTCGGAACAACAACCTGACGGTCGAAACGCCCGGGGCGGAGCAGAGCCGGGTCAAGAACATCAGGGCGGTTGGTGGCGGCAATCAGTATGACGCCTTCATTCGATTCAAAACCATCCATCTCCACCAGCAACTGGTTGAGTGTCTGCTCCCGTTCGTCATGTCCGCCACCCATACCGGCGCCACGATGCCGACCGACCGCATCTATTTCATCTATGAAAATAATGCAGGGAGCGCTCTTTTTCCCCTGCAGAAACAGGTCACGCACACGGCTGGCTCCAACGCCGACAAACATCTCAACAAAGTCCGAACCGGATATGGAGAAGAACGGGACGCCCGCTTCACCGGCAACAGCTCGGGCCAGCAGGGTTTTTCCGGTTCCGGGAGGGCCGACGAGCAACACCCCTTTGGGAATTTTACCGCCCAGTACAGTGAATTTTTTCGGCTCTTTCAGAAAGGCGATGATCTCTTGCAGCTCTTCCTTGGCTTCTTCAATACCGGCGACATCCTCAAAGGTAATCTTCCCCTGTGTTTCGGTTAGCAGCTTGGCGCGGCTCTTGCCGAAAGACATGGCCTTACCGCCTCCCATCTGCATCTGCCGCATGAAGAAGATCCAGACGCCGACCAGCAGAACCAGCGGAAACCAAGAGATAAAGATCGAAAACCAGGAAAACTTTTCCTCTTCCGGTTTGGCATTGATCGTCACCTTTTTCTCCAGTAGCTTTTTGGTCAGGTCGGCATCGGAATAAGGTTTATAGGTGTGAAACTCCTTGCCGTCCTTCCCTTCAAACTTACCGGTAATATCGTTGCCCTGAATAACAACAGCGGTAATTTTTCCCGCTTCGATCTGGGTCATAAAATCACTGAAGTTAAGCTTCTCGGCGGTCGTCCGCGGCTTGTTGAACATGTTAAAAAGCAGGATCATCATCAAACTGATGACCAACCAGAGCGAGAGATTCTTGTAAAACTGGTTCAAAGTAAACCTCCGAATGAATGTGTGCTGGGACGTTGGAAATTTTGTGAAACTAGCATATCGGATAGGCGGTTGACAAGCTGAATTGCGCTTCAGCGCCCCAACATGATGCCGAGATCTTCGGCGGTATGAACAATCTCCCCATCAGGATCAACCAGATTCAAATCGCGGACGGCGTCCTCTATGGATACCGTGCTTATATTCCTGCCCTGCAGGCTGGCCATCCGGCCGAACTCGCCGGCTGCAACCATCGCAACCGCCTTGGTGCCGAAACGGCTTCCAAGGGAGCGATCAAAGGTGGTAGGTGAACCGCCGCGCTGCAGATGGCCAAGTACGGTAACACGGACATCCATGTCCAGACAGAGTTCGATCTGCTTTGCCACGTACTGGCCAATGCCTCCCAGACGTTCAATGACATTCCTCTCATCGGCCGCCTTGGCGACTACCCGGTCGCCGCCGGCGGGGAAGGCGCCCTCGGCTGTCACGATAATACTGAAACGATTGCCACGATCGGAACGTTTCTTGACGGCGGCACAGATACGTGCGTGGTCGAAAGGAATCTCGGGAATCAGGATCACATCGGCGCCGCCGGCGATGCCAGATTCCAGGGCGATCCAGCCGGCATAGCGACCCATCACCTCCAGGATCATGACCCGGTGGTGGCTTTCGGCGGTGGTATGCAGCTTATCCAGCGCATCGGTGGCAGTTTCCAGGGCGGTATTATAGCCAAAGGTGACGTCAGTTCCGAGCAGATCGTTGTCGATGGTTTTAGGCACCCCCACCATCGGCACACCCTTTTTCATCAGCTCCAGAGCGATCTTGAGCGATCCCTCCCCCCCTACCGTGATCAGGGCATCGAGACCCAGCGTGCGGACGTTTTCAACAACCCTGTCGGAAAGATCTGTAGAGACTATTTTACCATCCTGCTCAATGGGGCAGGAAAATGGGTTGCCGCGATTGGTGGTGCCGAGGATGGTCCCGCCACGCGGCAGAATCCCGCGAACACTATCGAGGGTCAGCGGCCGGCATTTACCGAGATCCAGTAGTCCGTCGAAACCATCTTCAATACCGATTACCTCCCAGCCGTGACGGATGATGGCGCTTTTGACCACGCCGCGGATGACGGCGTTCAGCCCGGGGCAGTCACCGCCGCCGGTAAGGATGCCGATTTTTTTAGTCATAAGATCCTCCAGTAAAGTGTTCTCCATCAAATGGAAATTGGACAGCAGTGAGACATGATACCGCCGATTCTGCCCGGCGGAAGCCTATCATTTCCTGCTCAAGGCGCAGATTCTTTCGGATATGATTATCCCGCAAATCATCGTATAGCTGGTTTTCCTCTTTACCCGTTCTTATCGGTTTTATTACGCCACATTACTCGAACAGCAGCGGTAAAATTTGCATCCGTTCTCGACAACTCAGAAGCGCAGACGCCGGCAATCCAGACCAGATCACCTCCGCAAAACAGGAGCGGAATCCGCTTGCGTTCAGAGAGCGGGATCTTCCGGTCGATAAAGATATCCTTGATCTTTTTTCTTCCGCTCATGCCAAACGGCATCATGCGGTCGCCGGGGTGGAAATTGCGGACCAGCCAAGGGAAAGGGGTCTTACCGAGATCGAAGCAAGCAGCACAGGAATCTGAAGATAAAGTTGGCCTGTTTGTTAATTCAACAACAATAGAACCGCCGAAGGGAAGTTGATAGATGCCCGGCTCCGCTATCAGCAGTTCAAAGCCGGTTTCGCCAGCCGAACCATCCGCATGCATAAAGACAAGGTCATCATATTCTCTGACAACTGCAACTCCTTGTGGGAGAGACAATCGGGAATTGGGGCGGTCAGAGTCAACCAGGTCACTGATGGCGTCAACATGGCATACGCCCACCCCCTCTAAACTCCCGTTCAGCTTCTTAAATGCATGGCGCAGGACTCTTCGCCGCAGGGCGGGATTGAGCGTGCGGAGTTGAGCGATACGGCAGACAACCCTCCCCTCCCCCGCACGGCATGACTCTCCAAAAGTCCGTTCAGTCAACTCCTCCAGCAGCGCTTCGTCGCCACCGATAATTGACGCAGTTGCGGCAAGACAGGAGCGGATTGCGGGATTGTACGTTTCCAAAAGCGGCAGCAGCTCGTGGCGAATGCGGTTGCGCAGATAGATCGTGTCGCTGTTGCTGGCATCTTCGCGCCAATCAAGGCCACGCATATTGAGGTACTGCTCGATTTCGGAACGGGTGATATCCAGCAGCGGACGCACGTAGCCACGGGCATTGCGGTACGCCATCCCCGACAGTCCGGTCATTCCTGATCCGCGCAGGAGGCGCATCAGCACGGTTTCAGCCTGATCATCGGCATGATGGGCGAGCGCCACCGTTGCCGCACCGTACTTCACGCCGATCTCAGCGAAAAATTCTATCCTTGCCCGCCGGCCGGCATCCTCCAGGTTCAGCCGTTTTTCTGACGCTGCCATCCTGACATCGACCCGGCGCGATTCGAACGGGATGTCATAGCGGGCCGCCGCACCCCGGCAGAACTCTTCGTCGGCGTCGGCTTCGGCGCCACGCAGGCAGTGGTTCAGATGGGCAACAACCAGGTGAAGGTTGTAGTCCGGAAGCCTTGTCAGCAGGTCAAGCAGGGCGGTGGAGTCGGCACCCCCCGAAAGCGCTACGACCAGAGTGTCACCCGATCGGAAGAGGCGCTGCTGGCGAACCGTTCGCTCTACACGCGATACGAGCGCGAAGTCGGGAGAGATCACAGCTTGGAGGGTGCGGAGGCAAAACAGAAAGCATTGCCGTGGCGGAAAAGGATCACTGTTTTGCGCCAAAGAACATGTTCAGTAAAAAACTGAACAGGCTGAAGAGGAATGCGGCGATAAACGCAGCACCAAAGCCGGTGACGTGGAACCCAGGCACCAGATGCGCCGCAAGATAGAATATCAGGGCATTGATTACGAGGGTAAACAGGCCAAGCGTCAGCACGGTGACCGGCAGGGTCAGCAGGACGATGATCGGTCTCAGAAAAGCGTTCAGCAGGGCGATTACCAGCGTCGCCAGAAGCAGGGTCTGAAAGTGTTCGATCCGAATACCGGGGATCAGCTTCATTACAATAAAAAGGGCAAGGGAGTTGAGCGCCCATTTGAGTGCGAGTCGTGTCATAATATCTCCAATTCATCCCTAACAGGCAGGATAAGTGCGTTAACTAAACCGGCTAAAGCCAGCGTTTTTTTCTGAAATATGCCACCATCATTCCTACCACTGCGATCATCACCCCCCAGAGAATGAAATAGCCGTTCTTCCACTCCAGTTCCGGAAAATGTTTGAAATTCATGCCGTATACCCCTACCAGAAATGTCAGCGGGATAAAGATTGTGCCGATCACGGTCAGAAACTTCATAATTTCATTAGTGCGGTTGCTGATGCTGGAGAGGTAGAGATCGAGCATGCCAGAGAGCAGATCGCGGTAGGTCTCGACCGTATCGATCACCTGAACTGAGTGATCGTAGACATCACGGAAATAGACGCGGGTGGCATCTTGCAGCAGGTCGCTGTCACCCCGTTCCAGAAATGAAATCGCCTCGCGCAGCGGCCAGACGGTCTTGCGCAGATAGATAATCTCCTTTTTCATATGGTTGATCCGATGAAGGGCCTTCTGGTCGGGTGTCAGAGCCAACTCTTCCTCGGAATCGACAATCCGCTCGCCAAACCCTTCCAGAACACTAAAATAGCCGTCAACAATTGCATCGACCAGAGAATAAGCCAGATAATCGGCCCCCATACTGCGGATTTTCCCTTTGCCCCCCCGAATGCGGTCACGGACGGAATCGAAGGGATCACCATTGATCCCCTCCTGAAAGGTAAACAGGTAGTCCGCTCCGAGAATAATACTGAGCTGTTCCGAACTGAAGCCGCCCTCCTCCACCGGACGGAGCATCTTCAGCACAATGAAGAGATAATCGCCATAATCCTCGATCTTGGAGCGTTGCACCGTGTTGACAATATCTTCGAGCACCAGCGGGTGAAAGGTGTGCTTTTCGCCCAGAGCGCGGATCAGATCGACGTCATGCACCCCTTCGACGTTAACCCACACGACAGGGCTGTTGCAGGGATTCTCCAGATACTGGCCGATCTGCTCGAAGTGGTGCTCCTCGATTTCTCCCGGTGCATAGCCGATGACGGAAATTTGGGCCGACCGGTCCGATTTGTCGCCGATATGCACCAGTGTGCCGGGGGGGAGTCCGCTTTTAACAGAGCGTTTTTTTGCAAAGCGTAAGACGGTGCGCATTATATACCCAGGATCTCTGCCATATGGAGCAGGTCGTCGCTAAGCTTCTTCTGCCCACCGTTGACTATCATCTCCAGCGGTGTGACCGTGAGCGAGTTGGCAGCCAGCCCGATCATGACACCTTTTGTGCCGGCGAGGAGAAGCTCCACTGACTTCATGCCGAAGCGGCTCGCTAACAGGCGGTCAAAGACGGATGGTGCGCCACCACGCTGATAGTGCCCCAGCACGGTTACACGGGTCTCAAAACCGACAGCGTTTTTAATGCCGTCGGCAACTTCCTGGGCACGGCCGGCTCCCTCTGCCATGATAATCAGGGCGTTAGTCCTCCCCTCATCATACCGCTGGCGCAACTGGTGGCACATTTCATTAAGATCAAGCTCCACCTCCGGAACGATGGCAAACTCGGCTCCGGTAGCGACGGCGGTCGTTGAAGCCAGATAGCCGGAATTGCGACCCATGACTTCGACGATAAATGCCCGGTCATGGGAACTGGCGGTATCCTTGATGCAGTCCACGGCATAGATGATGTTGTTGAGTGCCGTATCGACCCCCAGCGCCATGTCGGTATAGGCGATGTCATTATCGATACTGGCCGGGATACCGATCACCGGGAACCCCATCTTGTCCAGCGCCAGAGCGCCGTTCAATGAGCCGTCACCACCGATCACGATCAGCCCCTCAACCTTCTCACTGCGCAGATTGTCGAGTGCCTTCCTGCGCCCCTCTTCGGTACGAAACTCTGCCGACCGGGCCGACTGCAGAAATGTGCCGCCGCGTTGAAGTATCCCGGAAACTGTCCTGGAATTGAGGACGATGTATTCGTTTTTGAGAAGCCCGGCGTACCCCTTACGGTAGCCGATCATTTCGATATTGTTGGCGATAGCGGTGCGGGCCGCCGCGCGGATAGTGGCATTCATGCCGGAACAGTCGCCGCCGCTGGTTAGAATTGCAAGTCGTTTCATGGGTAAATTCTCCTCAATATAATGGCAACATACATGCTATCTGTTCGGAAAAAGCTTCGTCAGTGCCTCAACGCGGAAATCAAAAATCCGCCTGAGGCGGGGCGCAACAAACAAGCGATTGACGAGGCCGGCCAGCTGATCATGAAGGAGCAGATAATGAACAAGATCGTGCATTTCTACTCCACCTTCGACTTCTCGAAACCTGTGCTGATGGTGCCAGAAACGATACGGTCCAAATCGCTGCTCGTCAACAAAGAAATTGGGTTGTTCTACATGGGTAATCTCGGTTGTCCAGTTGACGGCAACCCGCAACAACGGGCGCACGGAGTAGGTAATGATCTGGCCGGCGTAGATTCCGCTCTGCGGCGGTGAAGTAATGCGGAAATCCATATCCGGCGGGGTGATTTTTACCAGATTAGCCGGGCTGGAAAAAAATTCCCAGGCCGTTTCAAGAGTGATCGGCAGAAACTGTGTGCGTTCAAGGGTAAAAGGTTTCATGATTTTCTATCCTTCCTGTTTTTCAGCCATTCCATCCGCTCAACAATACTCTTTTCATAACCATGCCCCTTCGGCTCGTAAAACTTCCGCCCGGTCAGCCGCTCCGGCAGACACTCTTGCCCGGCATAACCGTCCTCGAAATCATGGGCGTACTGATACCCTTTACCATACCCCTGCTCTTTCATCAATTTTGTCGGGGCGTTGCGGATGTGCATTGGAACAGGCAGGGCGCCGCTTTTGCGTACTTCAGCGAGTGCGGCATTGATACCGACATATGATGCATTGGATTTAGGTGCTGTCGCCAGATAGGTAACCGCCTGCCCCAGTATGATCCGCCCTTCCGGCATACCGATTACCTGAAACGCCTGCAGAGCAGCGACAGCCACCTGAATGGCTCGTGGATCGGCGTTGCCGATGTCCTCTGAAGCCAGGATCATCATGCGCCGCAGGATAAAAATCGGATCTTCTCCCGCCTCCAGCATGCGGGCCAGCCAGTACAGTGCCGCGTCCGGGTCGCTGCCGCGGAGCGACTTGATAAAAGCAGAGATGACGTTGTAATGCTCCTCGCCCCCCTTGTCATAAAGGAGCGCCTTCTTCTGCAGCGCCTCCTGAGCGATTTCAAGAGTTATGATGCCGTCCCTCGCCAATCCAGAGGCAACTTCCAGGGTATTAAGCGCAGAGCGTGCGTCCCCTCCTGATTGAGCAGACAAAAACTTTACGGCATCATCGTGTGCCGAAATGGCAAGATTGCCCAGACCACGTTCAACATCAGTCAGAGCCTTCACCAACAACTCTTCTATAATGTCCGGTTCAAGCTCTTGTAGTGTCAAAACCCGACAGCGTGACAGCAGCGGGGCGATGACTTCAAAAGAGGGATTCTCCGTCGTGGCGCCGATCACCGTGACGACCCCTTTTTCGATGTAAGGAAGAAAGGCGTCCTGCTGGGACTTGTTAAAACGGTGGATTTCATCAATGAATAGAATCGTCCGCTGCCCACGGGCTGTGTAGCTTTCAGCCTCGCGAAAGATCTCACGGATCTCCTTGACACCGGAGAGGATTGCCGAGAAAAAGATGAAGTGTGATTTAGTTTCGGCGGCAATGATATGGGCCAGCGTGGTTTTACCGCAACCGGGCGGTCCCCAGAGGATCAGGGAGGCGAGAGAATCGGTTTCAATCATGCGCCGCAGAATTCGACCTTCGCCAAGCAGATGTTCCTGCCCGGAAAATTCAGCAACAGTCCGCGGCCGCATCCGTTCTGCAAGCGGTGCGTGCGGAGATGAGCCTGGCAGCACCTGAGCCTGGTTGTTTTGATCCCAGAGATCTGGTGTATTCATATACGACACTCTCCTATTGCAGGTCCCTTCTGCTGTGCCGGCTGATCGCTTCCGGCTTGATATCCCAGATGTCGCGGGCATATTCGGCAATGGTACGGTCACTGGAGAATTTGCCCATAGCAGCTGTGTTAAGGATTGAGGTGCGGGCCCATTCGAGCGGCTGCTGATACAACCTGTCAACCTCATCCTGGCAAGCCATGTAAGATGAATAATCCGCCAGCAGCAGGTAATTATCGAGCCCCAGCAGCGTATCGACTACCGGTTTAAAGAGGTTGTGTTCTTCAGGGGAGAACGTGCCGTTACCGATCATATCAATAGCCTGTTTCAACTCCGGATTATGGAAATAGTAATCATACGGCTGGTAACCGGCCTTTTTCAGCCCGGAAACCTGGCTAGAGGTAAGTCCGAAAATAAAAATATTGTCGCGGCCTACCTCTTCCATGATCTCGATGTTTGCCCCATCAAGCGTGCCAACAGTCAGTGCCCCGTTCAGGGAATATTTCATATTTCCGGTGCCGGATGCCTCGGTGCCGGCAGTAGAAATCTGCTCGGAAAGATCAGCTGCCGGAAAAATAATTTCTGCCAGCGAAACGTTATAATTACCGAGGAAAACCACCTTCAGAAGAGTATTGACCGCCGGATCGCCGTTGACAATCGCACCGACCGAATTGATCAGCTTGATAATCAGCTTGGCCATGTAATAGGAAGGAGCCGCCTTGCCGCCGAAGAGGACGGTACGCGGCGCAAAGTTGCCACCCGGATTGGCCTTGATACGGTTATAGCGGGTGATGACGTGCAGTATATTGAGAAGCTGCCGTTTGTACTCATGAATGCGCTTCGTCTGACAGTCAAACATCGAATCGGGCGACACCTTGATGCCGTTATGCTCACGGATATGCTCGGCCAGCCTTACTTTGTTGGCACGCTTGACCTCAATCCACTGCTGCTGAAACCCGCAATCATCAGCCAGTGGGATCAATTTCTTCAGCTCATCCAGATTGGTGACCCACCCTTCACCGATCCTGGATGAAATCAGGTCGGCCAGCCAGCGGTTGCAGTATTTTAGCCAGCGTCTCTGGGTGATTCCGTTGGTTTTGTTATTGAATCGCTCCGGCCAGAGTTGATAAAAATCGTGGAACAGTTCGTTTTTAAGAATTTCACTATGCAGGGCAGAGACGCCGTTGATCGAATGGCTGCCGACAATCGCCAGATGCGCCATGCGCACGGAACGCTCGCCATCTTCGCCGATGATCGACATCCGCCGCAGGCGGTCATTATCCCCCGGGAAACGGGCGATAACCTGCTGAATAAACAGTTCATTAATACGGTAAATGATCTGCAGATGGCGCGGCAGGATTCTCTCCATAATCGTCACCGGCCATTTCTCAAGCGCTTCGGGAAGAATGGTATGGTTGGTGTAGGCAAAAGTATGCAGCGCAATGTTCCAGGCGTCATCCCAGCCGAGGCGCTTATCATCAAGCAGTATCCTCATCAACTCAGGAATCGCCAGAGTTGGATGCGTGTCATTCAGCTGGATCGCCACCTTTTCAGGCAGCAGAGACACATCTCTATGCTTTTTCTCAAAACGGTAGAAGATATCCTGGACCGTTGCAGAAGAAAGAAAATACTCTTGACGCAGGCGCAGCTCTTTCCCCTCCGCCATATGGTCAGCCGGATAGAGGACCTTGGAAATATTTTCGGTGCGCATCTTGGATTCAACAGCGCCGATATAGTTTCCCTGATTAAACGAGCCAAGTTCGAAATCACGGGTCGACTTGGCGCTCCAGAGCCGCATGGTATTGACGGTTTCATTGCCATAACCCGGCACCGGGAAATCGTAGGCAAGCGCCATGACATCGGTGGTATCAAGCCAGTTGTAGCGCCTTTCCCCCTGTTCATCGCAGTAACTTTCAACCCGCCCCTGAAACTTGATCTGGTGAAGATGCTCCTGCCGTTCAAACTCCCACGGATTGCCGTAACGAAGCCAGTCATCAGGAAATTCAGCCTGCGCTCCATTGATAATTTTTTGGTAGAACATGCCATACTCATAGCGGATACCATACCCATAAGCCGGCAGGCTCATCGTGGCCATTGAATCGAGGAAACAGGCTGCCAGACGCCCCAGGCCGCCGTTGCCAAGCCCGGCATCCCATTCCTGTTCCTGAAGTTCTTCAACATCAATCCCCATCTGTTTGAGCGCTGTCTGCCACTCCTCCATAACCCCGAGGTTAATCAGGCTGTTGCCGAGCGTGCGCCCCATCAGAAATTCCATCGATATATAATAAACCCGCTTGGCATCGTTGATGTAGTAGGACTGCTGGGTATCAAGCCAGCGATTAACGAGGACGTCACGAACGGCATACGCCAGAGCCAGATAAAGATCAGCCTTGGTTGCGGTAAACTTGTCCTTGACGAGAGTATATTGGAGATGACGGAGAAAAGAGCGCTGCAGATCTGCAGCAGTTGGTTTTTTATCTGCAAAGTTGGCATCTGCTATAGGCATGGCAACCATCCTTTTTAGTCAGAGTTAACGGACTCAAAACTATATAGATTTCTGGCGCTTAATGCAAGGAAAGTGCATTCCATTTTTGAGTAATCTCTGCTATATTGTTTACATGGGTGAAAAACTGATTTGTAACAATAAAAAAGCTTATCATGATTATTTTATCGAGGAGAAGTTCGAGGCTGGTTTGGTGTTGCAAGGGTCTGAAGTCAAGTCCCTGCGGGCCGGTAAGGCCAACCTGAATGACTCATTCATGCTGGTGCGAGACGGTGAGGCGTTTCTTCACAACCTCAATATTTCTCAGTACGAATTTAGCAACCGCCAGAATCATCAACCGGACCGGAACCGTAAACTGTTGCTGCATCGCCATGAGATCGACCGTCTGTACAGCAGGATTCGTGAAAAGGGCCTTTCTGTCATTCCCCTGCGGCTTTATTTCAAAGAGGGTTTGGTCAAGGTCGAGATAGGTCTGGCCAAAGGGAAAAAACAGTACGATAAGCGTGAAGATATGAAGACAAAGGACAGCCAACGCGAAATGTCGCAGGCACTGAAGGCCAGAAATCGGGATTGAAGCGGTAAGTAATCCGCCATTCAAAATTCATAATTCAACATCGATTTCAAAAGGGGGCGTAAAGGTTTCGACGGGAGTCATGACCACCAATCCAAGGACAATCCGGGAGACTCACCTTTTCGGAATCTCGTGCAAATTATTTGAAAATAGTGTATATTTAAACAGTAGCAATAATGATTCTCGTTTTTGCGGGATTCAACTTCATGGGGGTGTAAAGGTTTCGACAGGCGAAGATAAGTACTGATTGCGCTGGGAGGATGGTGGTTGGCCTCTAGAATAATCCACTACACAATAAATGCAAACAACACAACTGCTGCAGACAATTACGCCTTTGCGGGTGCAATTGCTGCTTAGTACCAGCCTTGGATTCTCCGGAATCCAAGCGAGCTAGAGGGTAGACTTAATTCCCTGTGTAACCCTTCGGCTGTCAAAAAGAAGTAATTGTAATGGGACGGTGAGGATGGTCCGATAGTCACCGTATTTAGGAATCGGTTCTTGGTGCCGTGAGTGATGGCTTACCTTGAATTTAAACCCATAATCAATCTATCAGCGTAGAGGTTAGTATTGAAGAGCGTTTGGACCCGAGTTCGACTCTCGGCACCTCCACCAAATTTTAGTCAACAGTCGATTTGGTAGCGCCGCAGCAATGTGGCGCTATTTTATTATCTACAAGAATTGGTTTTCAATTCTACTCCTCCGTCTGCAACAGATCAACAACCTGATCGACCCGAAAGACGTACCACGCATCGGCCTCCGCCATCTGACGCTGGGCCTTGCTTTTTACGAGCCCTTCAAGCGTGACCGTGTAGTTCCTGCAACTGATTTTGATCTGTGTTGCATCAATGAAAGGATTTTTCTCGAGAACGAGGCGGACTGCATCAACGACCTCATCATCATTATCTTCCTGGGGAGGTGAAACCTCCAAGCCATTGACCACATCTCTGCATCCCGGCACCCACCAGGCAATCACTCCCGCAAGCCGCTTGGCGGAAAGGCTGGCAACAACACCATTCAGGGTAACAACCCCATCACGTACCTCAACGTCAATACTTCCAA